>JAHHIB010000063.1 GCA_019359075.1 Kalymmatonema hyalinum WJT4-NPBG1 | reverse complement strand
AGTAAAGACTATGAACTGTTACCAGAAATGAGCGAATCGATGATTTACACCGTCATGATTCGTTTGATGTTGAAACGACTTGCAACGCCTCAATTAGCTCCTTCATAATCATTTACAAACAACCTCTCAGGATTATGCTGATGTTTACAGTAAAGCAACAGAGTTAGTGGCTTACTGACGCGATTGATTGAACGACTTTACGACAGATTATCTGTCCATTTGACAATGTATTTGTCAAATGGATATGAATCTACCAATGCCGACAAATAATGGGTTAGTCGAAAAATGTCGCATAACTAATTAAATGTCGTCTTAACAAATTAATGTCGCTCAAGCCGTAAAGGCTATAATCCCTACTAAGCAAGGATTATAGCCTTTTTGATTTCTATTTACCATTCCTAAATATTTAACTAATTAAACGTCGTAATTTCTAACTATAACATTTTAAGTGTCGTTTTTTCAAAAAATCTCTTTCCAAAGTTTTTAACGGTCATAACAAAATAAGTGTCGTCTTTTGGAAGTAAAGGAAAAATATAAAATTAAATGTCGTTTTTTAGAATAAAGTAGTAGTATATTTACTAGACAATAGTAATTATGTACGAATACAAACATAGTTGTACTCAAGTCTTCTTATTTCTCTCTACTTGCAAAGTCATTCCTCATATTGCGTTAAAGTTTGATGGGAGTTGAGGCTGTATACTTTGCTTTTTCGCTCTTAGACTTGCTGTACGGTATTGCCTAACCGACTAGTTTCAAGCGATGAAGTTTATTTATGGGTGAAACGCTAAACTCCAACGAGGTTGATGAATCTTTAGTTTTGTACGACGGTTCGGATGAGGTTGATGAAATTTCCGAGAGTGAGGATACAAAACAAAGCAATGTAATTGTTACTGAACTCTCAGAGGAAGCCAAGCTGAGAATGGAGGTACTGCAAAGCCTTATTGAGCCGTGCGATCGCAAAACCTACGGAATTAAATTAAAGCAAGCCGCAGAAAAACTTGGCAAGACGGTTCGGACGGTACAGCGACTCGTCAAAAAATATCAAGAACAGGGGTTATCAGGCGTTAGTGAAGTCGAACGTTCTGACAAAGGTGGGTATCGGATTGATGATGATTGGCAAGATTTTATCGTCAAAACTTATAAAGAAGGTAACAAGGGCGGTAGAAAAATGACACCTGCCCAAGTCGCAATTCGAGTTCAGGTTAGAGCCGGACAGCTAGGTTTAGAGAAATATCCCTGCCATATGACGGTTTATCGCGTTCTTAACCCGATTATTGAACGTAAAGAGCAGAAGCAGAAGGTAAGAAATATTGGTTGGCGTGGATCGAGAGTTTCCCATCAAACTCGTGATGGTCAGACGCTCGATGTACATCATAGTAACCATGTTTGGCAGTGCGACCATACAAAATTGGATGTCATGCTAGTTGACCAGTACGGTGAAACTTTGGCACGTCCTTGGTTGACAAAAATTACAGATAGCTATTCGCGCTGCATTATGGGCATCCATTTAGGTTTTGATGCACCTAGTTCTCTGGTAGTCGCCTTAGCTATGCGTCATGCGATGTTACGCAAGCAGTATAGTTCGGAATATAAACTTCATTGCGAGTGGGGGACTTACGGGGTTCCAGAAAATCTATTTACTGATGGCGGGAAGGATTTTCGCTCCGAGCATTTGAAGCAAATTGGTTTTCAACTTGGTTTTGAGTGCCATTTACGCGATCGCCCACCAGAAGGTGGAATTGAAGAACGTGGATTTGGGACTATCAACACCGATTTTTTGTCAGGATTTTACGGTTATCTAGGTTCAAATGTACAAGAGCGTCCAGAAGGAGCAGAAGAGGAAGCTTGTATTACTCTGCGAGAATTACATCTATTAATACTGCGCTACATCGTTGATAACTACAATCAGCGAATTGATGCTCGCAGTGGAAACCAAACCAGGTTTCAACGCTGGGAAGCGGGATTACCTGCACTGCCGAATTTGGTCAATGAGCGAGAGTTGGATATCTGCCTGATGAAAAAGACCCGCCGCAGTATCTACAAAGGCGGATATGTAAGCTTTGAAAACATTATGTATCGCGGAGATTATTTATCAGCTTATGCAGGAGAAAGTGTGTTGTTGCGATATGACCCTAGAGACATATCAACTGTGTTCGTATACCGCCAAGATTCGGGCAAGGAAGTGCTACTGTCTCAAGCTCATGCGATTGACTTAGAAACTGAGCAGATTTCCTTAGAGGAGACAAAAGCTGCAAGTCGGAAAATCCGGAATGCAGGCAAGCAATTAAGTAATAAATCAATCCTTGCAGAAGTGCAGGATAGAGACACTTTTATTAAGCAAAAGAAAAAGAGTCACAAGCAACGCAAGAAAGAAGAACAAGCTCAGGTGCATTCTGTAAAACCACCTCAAACTAACGAGCCAGTAGAAACTGTAGAAGAAATACCTCAACCTCAAAAGCGTCGCCCCAGAGTATTTGACTACGAGCAACTTCGCAAAGACTACGATGATTAATCTGATTGATGTTTTTGGTTTATCGATTTTGAACGCATTTTATATTTGAGAAACCACTGATTATGGCAGAAGATTATTTGCGGAAGTGGGTGCAGAATTTATGGGGAGATGACCCGATACCGGAAGAATTACTGCCGATAATTGAACGGCTAATTACTCCTAGTGTTGTCGAACTTGAGCATATCCAAAAAATTCATGACTGGTTAGACAGTTTACGACTCTCTAAACAATGCGGTCGAATTGTTGCACCACCACGAGCAGGTAAGTCGGTGACTTGTGATGTTTATAAACTCCTGAATAAGCCGCAGAAAAGAACAGGAAAGCGCGATATTGTACCCGTCTTATATATGCAAGTGCCTGGAGATTGTTCGGCTGGGGAGTTGCTAACTTTAATACTTGAAAGTTTGAAATATGATGCTATTTCAGGGAAACTTACAGACCTGAGAAGGCGAGTATTAAGGCTTTTAAAGGAGTCCAAAGTTGAGATGCTGGTTATCGATGAAGCAAATTTTCTGAAGTTAAATACTTTTAGTGAGATTGCCCGCATTTATGATTTATTGAAAATTTCAATTGTTCTTGTGGGAACAGATGGTCTGGATAATCTTATTAAAAAAGAGCCATATATTCATGATCGATTTATAGAATGTTATAGATTACCATTAGTATCAGAAAAGAAATTTCCTGAATTTGTACAAATTTGGGAAGATGAAGTTTTGTGTTTACCTGTGCCATCGAATTTAACAAAAAGTGAAACTTTAATGCCGCTATATCAAAAAACAAGTGGCAAAATTGGTTTGGTAGATAGGGTATTAAGAAGGGCGGCAATTTTATCCTTGAGAAAAGGTTTGAAAAATATTGATAAGGCTACTTTGGATGAGGTTTTGGAGTGGTTTGAGTAATGGAAATACCTGCGAAAGAACCAAGATTTTTTCAAGTAGAGCCGCTCGAAGGAGAAAGCTTAAGTCATTTTTTGGGTCGTTTTCGTCGGGCAAATTATTTAACTGCAACTCAATTAGGTAAATTAACGGGAATTGGTGCAGTTATTTCACGGTGGGAGAAGTTTTATTTGAATCCATTTCCGACACCGCATGAGTTAGAAGCGTTGGCTGCTGTGGTGGAAGTTAAAGTTGACAGATTGAGCGAGATGCTACCACCAAAAGGTGTGACGATGAAACCAAGACCTATTCGATTGTGTGGTGCTTGTTATCAGGAGTCACCCTGTCACCGCGTTGAGTGGCAGTTTAAGGATGTGATGGTATGCGATCGCCACAATTTACGCTTACTCACAAAATGCACTAACTGCGAGACACCCTTCCCGATTCCAGCAGATTGGGTACAAGGGGAGTGTCCGCATTGTTTTTTACCATTTGCGACGATGGCAAAGCGTCAGAAGGCTTGTTGAAATTTGCCGCTTGATCCTTAAATTGAAAAAGTACTCAGAGAGATTTTAGCGATCGCATACTCTCCCAATTTTCTTATGATTCTACCTACTTAAAATATTTAAAGCTTGCGGGTAAGCAAGAAGGTTGCACCAGGACTTTTGCTAGCAAATTCTTGCCGACGCTTTGAGGGCAAGGCAACTACGACTACAGATGTCGATGAAGCACTGGCTTGAGACACTGACTTGACATCCAACACTAAGATGTTAGAAAATACTACAGGAGATGGTAAAGATTCTGCCTTAGTTGTAGTGGGTACAAGTGTCATTTCTACAGTATCGCCTGCTTGCAAGTTACCACCTAATATCATGGCAGGTGTTGCAGGAATACCAACGACAACAGTATCAACAAGGCGATTTGAGTCGATTTTAGAGCTAACAAGCTTTTCAGTTAAAAGCTTTTGCTTAGGAATTTTGGTCAAGGTGTAACGACCTACAAGTTCTTGGGAGTTTTTTAAAACCTGTGAAGAAATGTCTTTTTTAGCGTAAGTTTCTGATCTGAGATCGCCTGGTTTGATCTTATAATAGGCGGGTAAATCCCGGTTGGGAACTTGAATCTCAATTTTAGTATGTTCGAGGTAGATATATCCGACAATTCCAACAATAAAAGCCAGTATAGTTATCAAGTGGCTGAGAGATGGTTTGAACAGCAACTGCATGAGGAAATCCATTTTTTTGGATATTATGGCGAGTTTTGAGTCTTAGCTGCATCAGTATCTTTGTATTGCAATTGTACGTTTTTTTCGTCTTTATAAAGAAGGCGACCAATTCTCTTCCATAATTTACGCTCTTTTGATGGTGTCTTAGGCAGTTCTAAGCGCATTTGTTTTAATAATTCATGACGATAAAGGTCAAAACCTGTTTTAATCTGTTGGGCATAGAGTAAGGCACTTCCTAAAGCGCTCCGATAAGTTAACCACGCTAAGAATAATCCTCCCCAAAAACACGTCAGAAAAAGCAATCCAGATGCCTTAACAATTACTAAATAAACACCACTGAATAAGGCAAAAATACTGCTTAAGGCAGAAACCACAAGCATGAAATCTAGAGAGCTTTTTGCTTCAGCAATAGTCTCAAGAAAACGCTCTGGGAACAAATTGTATAAACGTGGCCAGATAAGAACAGCATCTATATCATAGCGGTCAGAAGAGTATAGTTCAGCGTTTATGAGAATATTGCCTAAGCGAGTTGGCATGACATTATCTGCGTGTTTTGGCAAGGGATAATACAAATACATAGTTTCATAATCATCCCGGTTATATAAGTCGTCTAAACGAGCTTTATACCAATTACGCCTATTATTTTTCAATAACTGACCAAGCGGAAAATTCCAGTAACCTTCATAAAAGCGCAAGATGGTATTGAAATGGTTAGATAAGATAATAGAGAAGACTGTGACCCAACTAAAAAAGCCAATAATTTGCAAAGTTTTTAATGTGATATCCAGTTGATTCCATTCTTTCAAAACGTTAACAAAATCTGCCTGTCCCGTGATCCCGACTACAATAACCAATCCCCAAAAAAGAAAACTGGGAAAAAAGGCATTCATTAGGAAACGGCGACCAAGAAGTCCGGGAACTTCCTTAAGAACATCATTTAACATAGCTGTCTCCAACTTAAGGGAGTTTTAATATGTGGGGGGTCTTATTATTAGGATTTAGACAATTAGGCGGCTTATCCGGATCCGTATAAACCCGCTCATTAACAAAACCGCACTCAAGACACTTATACCGATACTTAATCTTTGATGACTTAAATCCTCCTGCTAATTCACTGTCACCAAGAGCGCCTGATCGGTTACCGCGCAACTCATAATCATCATTTCTTAAATAGTTGCGAACAGTTGTAATAGGTAATATCCCAACAACTGTCTTATCATCTATTGATGATAAGACTATGACTCCTCTAATTTGATTATACCGCTCGGTAAGACTTTTCAAATTCACGAGGTCTTGCCTATCTACTTGATAACCAATATCTACTTGATAACCAATAATGAAAATAGTAAGAGGGAACCCTACCTTAATATCGAGTAGAGAGCTAATACCTTGGTTAGCTGCTTGTTCTAAATCATCAGCTGTAACTAGTGCTACTGGTTTTGAATGCTCATCCAAAACGACACCATATTCAGTTACTAATTCTACAAGCGCTTCTGCTGGACTTAGCGTACCAGCGAGTAACTGAAAGTTGTTGTTCATGTGGTCTTGTGTCCAGTTCATGCAATTATTTACAGTTACGAATTAATTAACAAAAAAAGTACTTAAAGGTTGGGCTAGTGGTGTGTCTAAAGTGTCGATTCAGTTGTTTAATTACTTACTGTAAGATAGATATAAACATCATCTTCAACACATTTGTAACACCACCCCAACATAAGAGTCATTCCTGATTAAGTTCCAACAGCAATAGCATCGGAAACATTATCCTGTTCCAAGACTTGCTCGTATTTCTCACGAACGTCAGAAGGCAATTCTTCAGGTGAAACTATCTCTTCTTTGACTACTGTTGTAGTAGATTGGTTGTGATAAGAGAACCCAGTACCAACTTTTTCTTTGCCAAGCTTGACTTGGGTGATGGCGTTTTGAATATCTGATTGTAAAATCCTTCGCTCTTCTCCAGTCCGGACAACAGCTTGGCTTGCAGCTAACTTTACTACATTGAGAATATCTCCACCAGCTAAACCTATAGACTCTTGCGCTAACCATTCAACGGTAATATCGTCTGCACGGGGAACTTCTGTAGGTAGTAGTAAATTCCACAATTGCATTCGGCAATCTTCGTTTGGAAGTTCAAACTCAATATGTGCTTGAATTCGTCTTACAAAAGCCCCGTCGTAGTTTCCTGGTAAATTAGTAGCAAAAATCACGATTCCATTGAAGTTATCTAACTCCAACAACATAACTGAACGGCTAACATTGACTCCATGATCGGCGCTTTGGGTAACATTAGTGAGTCGCTTGCCAAGAATTGAATCGGCTTCGTCGAAGAATAATACTGCTCCGGTTTCACGGGCTTTGTTGAAAGCTGCTTTAATATTTTTTGGAGTTTCTCCTACGTATTTAGATTCAATCTCTGCATAGTTTACACGGATGATTGATTTACCCAAATAATGAGCGATCGCCTCAGCGCAGAACGTCTTTCCCGTTCCTGGTGGACCAAACAGATTAATTGCTACTCGATGTCCGTGAGGGTCAATCTTTTTTAAGTTCCACTCGTGGTACAGCACATCATGGAAACGAATGCTGTTTAAGGCTGTTTCAATCTGGGTTTTAACCTTAGCTGATACAATCAGGTCATTTAGGCTGCGTTTGGGTGTTTCTGGGACAAACATTTCCATCCGCTGGATTTCAGAAGTTTCAGAACTAGTATCCGACGAAACGGTTACATTAGCTTGAGATTGATGAGATTGGTTAGGTTTATCGACAGCTTGAGGTTGATGAGATTGGTTAGGTTTATCGATTCTGGTCCAAGGTGCTGGCATATTTGTTTCCTGCTATTGCAATAAAGGCATAATGTTTTTTTCGGCGTGGCCCAACCTTTGTAGTTGGTCATAAACGTCAGGGTCAGTTTTGCGAATTTCTTCTAGGGAATGGCTTGTCTCAGATATCTTTTGAGTACCAGTTTGTCTGGTTTCCAGCATTAGGGAACGGCGAACTCTAGAAATCAATCGGTCAAAAACAATCCAGGTTTTCATTAAGGCGCTATCCTGTAAGCCTTGCTCACGCAACCATGCAGCAACGCTTTCCCGAATTTGATGTTGATGATTCCAAGCTAAATATCCAACTGTTACTACAATTGCAAGTTTTGTGATGAGTGTCCAATACATTACAAGTGTGTTGTGACGTTAATTGGAATTGGTCATAGCGAGTTCGAGTTCGCGATCGCGCAACTGAGTCACATCTAGATCCTGACTAATATTACTATTACCCCGTTTCAGCCATTCTTGGCGCACATCAGGTGGCAATTGACTAAAGTCAATTTTCTCCTCTGCAACCACCCGCACCACTTCTGGCTTGTTAGACTCAGGGGTACGAATTTGCGATGAATCAAAGCCAACTATATCCTCTTTAAACGCTGATGTCTTCTGCTTGGATCTAATATAACGAGTTACCCAATAAGTAATCCGTTTAATCCACTCATTTCGTGCGTTCCGCTCAAACTGGACTAATAGTCTCAGTAAAGATTTGCTGAGCGTTTGCCAAGCTTCTTTGATGTCGGTGAAGTTTTTCCAATAAACTTTGATCTTCCCGTGTATTGGTGTGGCAACTTTTTCAAGCGCCGCGAAAGCAAGTCTAACCTTGTATCCTAACTCATATGAGAAGTTTTTCTCAAACCAGGGAAGAAAATTGTCACTTACCCATTCAAGGATTTTGTTCCAGAAGATGAGTACGACTCCGACTGCTACAAATAGGACTCCCAGTAGAACTTGTACAAAGATTTCCATAATGTTAGTCTCCTTGGGGATAAAGTTTAAAGCTGATCCGAGCTAAATTTTCCTTGATAAAGCTTTCTCGTACATCACCCGGTAAGTTGTCCCATTCCATTTGTTCATCAACTCGAAAAACGTTGGGTTTTGGGTTATTGCGATCTATGTAAAAAATTTCGGTTTGACGCAAGTACTTACTGTTTACGCCTGTGTCAGAAGTTGGAACTTCTTGGTGTTTCAAGTAATGCACTTTGATAGTGAGGATGAGATCTTTTACTTCGGTTGCCAGTTTTTGAGCTACCTCGCTTAGTGGCTGTTCGCCTACCAGTTGTGGATCGGATTCGTTACATAATATGTAAGTTGTTTGCAAGTAGGTTTGAAATTCTACTTTTTGAAACTCTACTTGGAGCCTTTCTTGCAAAAATTGAGCAATATTGTGATAAACCTGCTGTTTTTGTTGAAGGTCAACCTCTTGTGTAGATGTTAGTTCTTCCCAGATCGTATTTGTCAGGTTTTTGACTGATTCTGGCATCTGGGATAGATGAGACTGAATCTGCTGTAGTAATTTTGGCAGTTGCTTTGGCAACTTTTCTGACAAGTCTTTGTCCTTGTCTTCAAATGTGTTGTGTTCTTCATTCATAAGTGGTTTCTCCAGAGACTGAATATGCTGCAGCACTTCTGGCACTTTTGGCGGTTGCTTTGGCGACTTTTCTGACGAGTCTTTGTCTTTGTCTTCAAATGTGTTGTGTTCTTCATTCATAAGTGGTTTCTCCACATCTCTACTTATTAATTGGGGTGGTTGCTAAAAAATTTGCAAAGGTTTAGTACCGCTCTTCATCTGATACCAAGCCTGGGAAGATCCACTTGAGAAGCAAACAGAGAAGGGAATGTTGCCTTGGCTTGGGTTTCAACTCTAGGTCGAACGGCACTAAGATAAACCGAAATGCTTGCCAGGACTAGGTATAAGGAATTGGGTGTAGGGTGTAAGGAAACATTAAGAAAAATAAAAATAAGTGTGAACACCAATAGACTTCTTCCTCACTACACCTAATACCCCACACCCCACACCCAAAAGCCTTATAGATAATAGTTTTTTTGTCTTTCTCTTAGTGCTATTCAGCTCTGGTGGGTCAGGAGGAATAACTAATGGCTCTGTAGCCGGATTAAAACACATCACTGGTAAAAAACTTGCACTAGGAAATTGATGTTGTTCCATTTGCAAATTTTCTATTGCTTTTCGTACTGCCAAAAAGGCGGGTGTACCTTTGTTCGCCATAAACTCTTCCAAAAAATATTTGAGAAATTTCTCTGCCACTATACTAGGTACATCCTCACGCATAACAATTACGTTCGGCAGATTTAATTTAAGTAACCCTCGTGCTAATCCTAACCCACTGCAAGAGTTGAAAATCGCTAATCGTAGCCCTCGATTGAAAGCAGTCTTCAAAACATTGTCTAATTCTTCAATAGTTAGGGATACGTCACATTTTGATCTCTGGCTGTTATATTTTATACAAAATCTTGATTCCCCATTATTTGCGTCGATATAACTATGACCAGCAAAGAAAAGAATATTCCAATCTTTTTCATTCAGTTTTTGTGAAATTGTTTTTAACACCTTTTCATTTTCAATTTGCTCCCCTATTAAATAATCAAAGTCAATGATATTGTTTTTTGACATTTCTAACCAATCATTCCACTCACTCTTATCTTTCTTATCAAACTGATCAAAAATTGCAAGGACTTTTGGAACTAAAAAATGATTCTTGTTTAAATTATCGTTTCTAGATTCAGAATGACTCAAGACTACCCATGCCTTTATATAGGCATCAAAGAAATTCCATAAATGCCACGGTAACTTCCATGCAAACTCATCTTCTGTTGAAATTATCACCAGAATTTTGTCTTGTTTACTTAATTCTGTGCGAAGTTGCTTTTCTCTATCGCTAAATTCTTTAGTATTTAGCCAATCATTTATGGATCTTTTTAAATTACTATATTTAGAGTTTACATTTTGCACACTATCACAATTAAACTCAAATTCAATTGGTATATTACTATTAACTTTTCTGTTTGAATAAAATTCTAGATGCGATTTTTGCCAATCTTCATAATCATCGACAAGAGTTTTATTAAATGGTAGGGAAAAACCCTCTAGATCTAATTTACTTGATGGTGTCTGTAGTTTAATTTTTACGTGAAATCCATCCTTTTCATCTCTTCTTAAATAAATTTCAATTCGTTTAATCATGATTGCTCTCCAAAGAAATACAAAATTCTTCTACGTGACTAGAGGTTTCCAGCGCAATTTCAATACAGAATTGAGTTCCCAACTGACATTTAAAGTAGGAGAGTTCAATATAAAGAGACGATTTTCCAGAAGTTACACTTTTTAGTACTTCTGAGTTGAATAGCAAAGCCAGTCTAAGATTTGCAGGTAAGTATGTTTCTTCTGACCCTGGATGTATTTGAACTTTTACTCCAACCCTGCCATCTGCTTCTTTTATAAAAGCAACTTTCAGCAATACCGTTATTTCTTTGAATTCCTTCTTTAGGTAAATAAATTTACCTTGCCAATGAAGACTACTATTACTGACTTCAGTAATATTTCTTAAGCTGTAATCTAATTGCATTTGCGTTTTTTCTGGACTGAAAAAAGCTTGAATATCTTCCCATCCGTTCTTTACTAATGCATAATTTTGTGCTATGAATTGCTTCAAGTTACCAGATGCGTTTTCTTTTCGCATCTCATATAAACGATTCCGCCACTCATTGCTAGCCAACAGCGCACCCCATTCTTGAAAGCTCACATCAAGACGAGGAGAGTAAGGAGATGGTTTACTCAATCTCACTAACAAATCTTTTGCACTAGACTGAGACAAGAATTTCAATGGATCTACCTTCGCTTTTTCCTCCAAACCCATTTCGTGTGCTAGCCACAGCACGTCTAAATCTGTAATCACATGGTCTCGTTCCAGAGAATATGTGCGGTAAATTGGATCGTAGTTGCCTTTATCCTTCAGAGTACGGTGGCTGGTAAATCCCCAAACACACATCCAGCCTGCATCAATGTTAACTTGTATCGCTAAGTAATAGTCTGCCACCCAGTCAGGGATATCAACCCATTCTTGCGGTACTGTCAATGTCTCTGTATCTGTTGCTTCATCAGGAATTAGAACAAGTCGGGTTTTACCAATAGTAATGGCTGTACCATTGACAACATCCCAAATAGTTGGTAAATCAGCTTCACTGGGTAACACTGTTATCGAATCGCCAAGGTTTTCCTTCACCCAAGCTCTAAAAGTATTGAGACACCAGCAGTTTAAATCTGCATTATTTTGAGCAGTTTGATTGGAATAACGCCGGATAGTTGATTCTCTTTGTTTCAAGTCTTTTTCTGAAAACTCCTGCCAAATTTCCTCGGGATAAAGTCTTCTTAGCTCTTGCAAATTCAGTTTCATTCATGTTCTCCATTTATTCAAGTATTATCAAATTACTGTTGATTCTCTATATGTGCCATAAATTGGTTAGTAAACTCCATGTTTTCAAGCTGTAACCAAGCCGCTCCATCTGATTTCAAATTGAATGAATAGTGGTTATGGATTTGTTGTGCTATTCCTGCTTGTAATAATTTCCAAGCTTCAGAGAGAAGAACTTTATTTGAATGAACTCCATTAGAATTACAATCAATCTTATTGTATTCACAGTAAGTTTGATTAAAATAACTGCGGTAATAGGAGTCCAAAATACTTTGATTATCTACTGACAGATTGTTGAAAGATTGCTGAAAAAGGTCAAAAAATCTATGAAAAGAGTAGTCATCAAGAAAAGTGATTATATCGGATTTAATTTCTTTCAACTCCTCTGAAGTCAAGTCTTGTTCAGACTCTTCTCCATTCATATTCCCATGTTGATTTTTCCACTCCCTCATTTTCTGTATTAATTCAGTTATGAGAGCTTTGTAGCGACGGCTAACAGTAGCTGTATCCTTGTTAATTTCTCCAGCTATCTGTTTTTGTACCAGTTGGAAGCCATGTCTAAGTAACAAAAGACTCTGAGCCTCTATATCTAGTTCTTGTATTTGGTTCTCTAAAAAGGTTCTCAGCTTTTCTTTATCTTCTTCCCTTGGGAATCCATCCCAACTTTCAACCAAAGATGTATCTGGAATGTGTTCAACAAGAGGTAGACTCGTACTATCTTCTGAATTGTTGCGAATATCCAAAGAATCAGTTTTAGGATTTTGATAATCGCGGACTGCTCTACCAATATCTTCCAGATATCTTCTAATTATTGTTCCATCAACTTGTACAGAGTTTAACTTACTGTAGCGCCGTGCAATTTCCTCAAACTGTTCCTCTGTCAGTGAACTTATATCAGTTTTACTTGTTTCTCTTGTTTTTCTGACTTCCTGAAATGTGTTCCATATTCCAATATATTTTACGACTTGCTCTTTTGTTATACCTTGAGCTTCTAAAGCATCTTTCACCAGTTTTTGAGATGATTTACCAGCTAAGCCCAAATCTGTACGATTGCTTGTTTGGCTCACTTGTTTTTCTTTAATTAGCTCATCTTTAACTAAACCATACATTCTTTTTTTAATGTATGCCTTGAGTAAGTCATAAGAAGACTCGTTTCTCTCCCTCCTAAAGCCTCGAAAGAAAATTTTTGGATTTGAGGCGTATTTACAAGCGTTTTGAACAGCATCTTGAAGAATACTTAAAATATCAGAATCATTTCGGTAATCACGTTTCAGTATCTTCTCAAAATCTCTAACAATATCAACACTAAAGCTTGCTAAAAAAGCCTTTGTATGAATTTCAGATTCTGCATTTTCTGACTCGTCGAAGTAAGAGTATAAAAAATACCATGCAAAATCTTCTTCTTTAGTCAATTGAGGCTTTAACCGTTTGATGTTGTTAATATTCTGGCGTAACTTAGAATCTGGTATCCACTTAATATTCCAGCCAGGTTCTTTCGGTTCTAGTTGAGGAAAGGTATAGAATCTATACAATGGATCGATCTGATTCATGTTTATCTTCCAAATTCTATAAACATACAGACAAGAATGTTTTCATTCCTCCATACCGCTTGAAATTGAGTAAATGGTGTGGTTACTATATATCTCTTGGGCTAAGGAGTTGAAAAATTGCATCGCAATTTATTGAACTTAATCGGTCAGTCCCTCTGAAATCAGCCCAACTGAGGTCAGCCCCAGTGAGGTTAGTCCAATTGGATATGGGATGACCCTTGAGATACAGATTTTAGAACCCTTATATAGCAAAGCTTTCAGAAATTGAGGAAAAATGTGCTTCATTCGTTGCGATCGCCCCCAGCGCGATAGTAAGAGGCTCATATCTTGCACCAGGGTAAAAAACCGGGTTTCTTGAGAATGACTAATATAGAACTTACGCATTGACAAAATTTTGATTGTGTAGTATTAGCTATGTGCATCTCTACATAAATCACCTCAACAAAGTCGGGGTTTTGAACTAGCGAGGACATAAGCCCTCCTTCTTATATAGGTGTAAGTGAAATCAACTTATGCACTGGCGGAAGATGGAACGTGGATTGTAGATAGCTGAAGCATTTTGCCGCCGCAGTGCAATTGATCACCATGAAAAGTATCCCTTGTAATGGCAATTGCATTAAAATCGTCGTTTGACACTTTGATTCCGACTTTATATTGATTTTGGTCTAAGGAGGCACGGACTTGTAAACCTTGCTGGGTAGTAGTGTGACTAATTAAATTTACAATCACCATTAAACTGTCCAAGGGTCGTCCTCGCCAGTTTTGGGTAATGTCAGTAGACCGAAAAGTTTTGCGATTGCCTTTGGCACTGCGCTCCGCGCAATCACCAAAAAATAGTAGTGTAGGATACCGTTTTTGGGAGTAATGTAAAAAGCTGAAGCCTTGGATGAATGATAAGTATAGTTTATAATTAAGCCCCAAAAATTAAGCAAAATCAGCCAGATGGTAAACAAACTTCGCAGGCTACACCATAGTTGCGGTCGGGCGATCGCTACTCACTAAGGGCTATGAAAGACCGATAATACTAAATGGTGTTTTATTGATTTATTAGGTTAGGACACTTCAGTTCGATAACCAAGTCATCCACAGCCAAATGCGACGTGGATACTTACACTCTATTCTTGTTCCCAGAATCGAAATATCCTGGTTGTAGACGTTTGGCAGAAATTCTAGAGGATTTATCACATGATAGTTAGAGGCTACGCAGTTAAAATTGCCGGGATTTGAGTAGTAAGCTGACCTGACCTCATGTTCTTAGTTGCTTGATAATAAACGCTCAACAATTACTGCCATACTGCATAATAATGAATACCACTTTTACAGGAAGAGCGAAAATCATGGGTATGCCATGTGAAGTTAATAGTATCCTGAAACTCAAGCCATCTCAAGGCTATCCTGAACAACTACAACCAGGATCAAAGCATCAAGCCTCTAAAGAGGGGTACAGGATTATACCTATAGACGTGCCAATTCTTCTAGCGGATGATAACTGGGTTGCCTACGCAGATGTAATCATCCGCAAACTGACTTGGGAAAATAACCAAACCATGGTCATTTTTCAAATTGATAGAATTTACGACCATCCCTTCAAGGTGAAATAATAATATGAATGTCACTATTAAGCGGCGTTGCATGAATAAAAATCTAGAGTATGAACTAGATTATTTACGCCGCAAATTTAAACTAGGGCAAATTCTTATATTTATTATTTCTCTTTTTGCTTTTGTTATTACAGGGTTTGGCGACACCACATCATTTTTTGTTGGTGAAGATAGCCCAATACCTAAAGAATGGCTTTTTTTGAAAAATCCAGTAAATGCCTCAATAATATCGACTATTATAATTGCACTTCCATACATACTTGTTTGGATTTATGATTTTAGAAGTAAAAATAAAGAAGATAGTGAGTTATCTAATATTGTTAAAAATCATCTTATTCCTACTATAGAACATGAGCTTACATATTTAAAGCGAACTATTAAAAATAAATTTCAAATCAACGATGATATAAGGTTATCAATTTTTGTTCCAGTTAGGGCTAGTATATGTTCATGGAATCTTCAAATGGTTTGTCGAACAAAAAATATTTCTGAGAGAGAATTGCTGGCATCATTTAGGCTGTATGAAGGAGTTTTAGGATATATGTTTTTAAAAACTAAGAAGCATAGCATGGAGTTTGTGGATGTATCAAATTCTAGTCCACTTCCTAGTACTTATATACCATTAACTCAAGAAAATAATAATTTAATAAACCGTAATATAAAGGGAGTTTTAATAGCAGCAGCGTTTCAGGAGGGTTCTGTTGCTGGCTTACTTGCTATAGATACTGATAATTCATCAAATCTACAAAAAATGCAGGATTACGAATTACACGATATTGCTTTAGACTGGATAATAGCAAGGAGTGGCTCAATAAAACTGCTTTGGAGAATGAAAAACAATGTCTAACCTGCTATCTAACATTCCGAAGCACAGAAGGAAGTTGGTTGAAGTAATTGAAGACGGAAGTGCCAAAACTTTTGTGTACAAAGACCTAGATGAAAAACAAAACAAAGATGGGTTTTGGGGTAGATTTTTTGGCAAGCAATCTCAGAAATTCCAGGAAGAAGTCAAGTCTTAAATAAGACATTTATCTGACAGGTCTATTGAAACATTTCAAGAGAATTTGTCAAGTAAATTAGTAAACTTTATGTCAGTTTTTTGTTCTTGTGGAGTGCTATGTGTCGTCTGATTATAAAGGACTAATAAGTCTTACTTTGACTTATTAGTCTCAAAAGCCATCCGATATTTAATCAATCAAACTGTTTTCCCCTGCTGTTAATACTGTACAGGGGAATATTTTTTTAGTTATGGCGTATAAAAGTATAATTTTTAATATTATGCCTAAGTATATTTACTAATAAAGCCTAAGAGAAAAATATCTATAACTTCCCAACCATATGGACAGTCATGAGATTTGTTAAAATTAGTCACGAATCGTGAGCAAGTGCATTACTCAAATCACGCCGGGTAATAGACATCATTCCCCCAAGGGCTGAATATAGAATCGACGCGCTCAGTGAAAAGCCCTTGGAGCCGATGGAATACTGTAAAAGATGGGTTGATATGTCCCCTGATGATCGGGGGTACAGAAAAGCCTGCATAGCCGCTCTCGCCGAAGCAACTGGGCTGAGTCCAAGGACTATAGGCAATTGGGGAGCGAACTTTGAGAAGCGACCCAATTATGTAGCGCATATTTTGCGAATGGCTGATATGCTCAACCAAATCAAAAAAATAGTCCTACCCCCTGACTTTCCGCAACAATAATTTAGTCGTGAATCGTGACTAAAATACTTGTGCTAGGAGCAGATATTTCTTAAGTTGAGGTCAGCAAGTATGGGTTTTCGGTGCAGTAGCTTGGTGTCTTCACAATTCCCTGCTGCTGTAACCCTTACTAACTCACGAACGCTCAAGATGCAAACTGGGGGGCAATCCCACCAAAACAAACATCAAATTGATACCCTCTGTCAGTTGCCCTTAGAACCGATGGAGTATTGCCGTCGTTGGGTTACTCACGAACCAGGACGCAATTATCGCAAAGCTTGCATTAATGCGATCGCACAAGTTACCGGGACAAGTCCCAAAACTGTAAAAGACTGGGGAAGAGATTTTCGCTACAGACCAAAATACGTAACTCGCATTTTACGACAGGCTGATTTAATCAATCAATTTAAACAGCTTGTTGCTCAAGGAATTATCAATTTACCTTCAGACTTTACCCAGGAATAATTTAGTCGCTAGTCGCTATCAATTCCTCTAAAAAACTATTGCAATGACTGCAAGGCTTCTTTAGGCTGACATACAGATTCTCTTTTAGACGTGCGCGATGATAGCAACAGCAGAACACCAAATGGATTCGATTTCGACATTTGATATTACAAAATATCCCTTATCCGATCTCATGAAGGACATCAAAATTGGACGCATTCAACTACCAGATTTTCAGCGAGATTGGGTCTGGGATGATACCCATGTGCGTCGTTTGCTGGCTAGTATATCGCTGGCTTACCCTATCGGCGCAGTCATGATGTTACAGCAAGGTATCGAGCGCCAACAATTTAAACCGCGTCTGCTTGATGGTGTAGCAACTACCGCAACCCAAACACCAAATTTACTAGTACTCGACGGACAGCAAAGACTAACAACTTCGTTCATGGTGCTGGTATCCGAGCAACCCGTCGTCATCAAAGACCCCAAAAGCCAGAAATTAACGACAAAGTGGTATTACCTGGATATTGAAAAATGCCTTGAACCAGAGTGCGATCGCAAAACCGCCATTATCGCTTTACCCGAATCGAAAGTTATGCGAACTCGAAGTGGGGATATTATCGATTGTTCCACACCAGAAAACGAATATGAAGCACTTTTATTCCCATTATCCAAAGTATTCTCTTTCTCCGAATGGCGCAGCAAATTTTCCAAGTACTGGCAGTACGACCCGCAAAAACTCGAACTAATTGACACTTTAGAATTAGAAGTTCTGAAAAAATTCGAGCATTATCAAATACCCGTAATTCAACTGCGCGACTCATTACCCAAGGAAGCAGTATGCCAAGTATTTGAGGATACCAATACCGCCGGATGCGACTTGAATTTCTTTGACTTAATGAGTTCGAGCTACTGTGTAGGCGATTTTAGCCTTCGAGATGATTGGAAGCACCGCGAAAACCGCTTTCAGACATTCAAAGTTCTCCGGAAAGTCCGTAGTACCGATTTTATGCAAGCTGTAACCTTAGTAGCTGGTTACACTCGAAGAATCGAAGCAGCTAAACAAGGCTGGAATTTAGATAAATTGCCGGGTGTGGCTTGCGGTCGTGCCGAAGTATTAAAACTAACAAAAGAAGAATATCAAACATGGGCTGACCCTGTTAACAAAGGCTTTGAAGAAGCGGCTCGTTTTCTACGCGGTCAAAAAATCTTTGATGCCGATGATATTGCTTGCCCCATCCAATTAGTAGCCTTAAGCGCAATTTTGACAATTCTGGGCGATCGCTCTCGTTCTTTTCAAGTGCGTTGTATGTTGGAACGCTGGTTGTGGTGTGGGATGTTTGGTGAAATTTATACCCACTGGCACGATTCACAAGCTGGACGCGATATTGTCGAAGTACCAGCATGGCTGAATGGTGGTTCCGTTCCTTTTGGCATTACGCAAGCAAATTTCTCGTTTGAAAGACTTCTTAGCGTCAGAAAGCGACTTGGTGCAGTTTATCAGGGGTTCGCGGCATTACTACGGCGTGAAGGTGCAGTAGATTGGATTACAGGCGAAGAAATTAACGACGTTGTTTATTTTGAAGAACAAATCGACTCACACCATATCTTCCCCATCGCATGGTGTCGTAAACAAGGTATCGACCCTAAAAAATATAACTGCTTAGTTAACCGCACCCCATTGAGCGCTAAAACCAATAAAAGAATCGGCAGTAAAGCACCTTCGGCTTACCTGAAAGAGTTTGAGCTACATGGAACTGCGGTAGCTAGCTTGGAAGAAATAATGCGATCGCATTGCATCAAACTAGAAATTTTACGCAATGACGACTTTGAAGCATTTTTCCAAGCAAGAGCAAAAGCCCTCATGGAACTCATTGGCAAAGCGATGGGCAAAAATTTAAGCCTTGAATTGATAGAGGATACAGATGGAAATTTACCCAATGGCAACGGTTACAGGCTACATCCAGAAATCATCACCAAATATTAGGTGATTAGCAGTAAAGTCAACATTTCCCAACCAACTCTATTTTCCACCGGATGCAGACTCTTGTTTTTTCAACCAATCCTTAATAGCATCCTCCAGCGCTGCCGTCTGCGTTACTTCCAAACGAGCGCAGGCAATCTCAAATGCAATTTTTAAATCTTTAGGGATTCTTCCCCTAACTTCTCGTGTTTCTTCAGTCATCCCAGCACCAAGTCCTTGTCCGGGCTTAATTTTTGCACAGTATATTAACAAAAATAAACTTGCGCTTAAAAGTGTTTGCGCCATTGCGCTCATAATCAAAGTGGGTTGTCACTCAAAATCTTTAACTCCATGAGCGTTATTACGATCCAATGTCGCTTAGTTGCAGATGACAAAACGCTCCGCCATCTCTGGGAACTCATGGCAGAGAAGAACACACCCTTGGTTAACGAATTATTGGATAGGCTGGGAAAACATACTGATTTTGAGGCATGGGTACAAGCTGGGAAAGTGCCAAAAACGACTATCAAGGCACTGTGTGACTCACTCAAAACACAAGAACCTTTTATTGGTCAACCAGGTCGTTTTTATACTTCAGCGACAATTCTGGTGGCATACATATACAAATCTTGGTTAGCTTTGCACAAGCGGCGACAACGCAAAATAGAAGGGAAAGAGCGTTGGCTCGAAATGCTTAAAAGTGATGTAGAACTTGAACAGGAAAGTCACTCTAGTTTAGAGCTTATTCGTACAAGAGCTACCGAGATATTAAGTAAATTTTCTGCAAGTTCCACTGATGGTATAAATCAAAAATCAAAGGGAAAGAAAAGCAAAAAAGTTAAAAAAGACAAAGCTGATGAGCCTATATCTATCAAGCCTGGTGTGTTATTTGAAGCTTACCAAAAGACAGAAGATATCCTAAGACGCTCTGCCTTAGTTTACCTCATTAAAAATAATTGTCAGGTGAACCTTGCTGAAGAAGATCCTGATAAATATGCCAAGATGAGACGCAAAAAAGAAATCGAAATTGAACGACTGAAAGAGCAGCTAAAAAGCCGAGTACCTAAAGGGCGAGATTTAACAGGAAAAAAATGGTTGGAGACGCTAGAGAAAGCTGTCAATAGCATTCCTCAAGATGAAAACGAAGCCAAATCTTGGCAAGCTAGTCTTTTAAGAAAACCGAGTACTGTCCCCTTCCCAGTAGCTTATGAAACTAACGAAGATATGCACTGGGAAATTAGCGATAAAGGTCGAATATTTGTTAGCTTTAACGGTTTAAGCAAACTAAAGTTTGAAGTATATTGCGACCAAAGACACCTTCCTTGGTTTCAACGCTTTGTGGAAGACCAGGAGACTAAACGCAAGGGGAAAAACCAGCATTCCAGCGGCTTATTTACCCTACGTTCTGGACGATTGTCTTGGTTAAAGCAAGAAGGTAAAGGAGAACCGTGGAGTGTAAATCGTTTAATCCTTTTTTGCTCAGTTGATACTCGTATGTGGACTGTTGAAGGAACTCAACAAGTAGCCATCGAAAAAATCGGAGATGTTGAGCAAAGCTTAACAAAAGCAAAAGAAAAAGGTGAACTCAATTCAAACCAGCAAGCCTTTGTCACCCGTCAACAATCGACACTTGCTAAAATTAACACCCCTTTTCCTCGTCCAAGCAAACCTCTATACGAGGGTAAGTCTCATATTTTAGTAGGTGTCAGCCTTGGCTTGGAAAATCCTGCAACCGTTGCTGTATTTGATGCAGGCAATAATAAAGTTCTCGCTTATCGCAGCGTCAAGCAATTACTGGGTAACAACTACAACCTCTTGAATCGCCAGCAACAACAAAAGCAACGCCTTTCTCATGATCGCCACAAAGCTCAAAAAGATTTTACTCGAAACGATTTTGGCGAATCTGAATTAGGGCAACATATAGACAGATTGTTAGCCAAAGAGATTGTTGCGATCGCAGTAACCTATTTTGCTGGAAGCATTGTCTTGCCAAAACTCGGTGATATGCGGGAAATAATTCAGAGCGAAGTTCAAGCAAGAGCCGAGAAAAAAATTCCTGGTTTTAAGGAAGGTCAACAAAAGTATGCAAAAGAGTATCGCAAACAAGTTCATAACTGGAGTTACGGTCGATTGATTGAGAACATCCAAAGCCAAGCTGCAAAAGTTGGAATCTTGATTGAAACCGGACAACAACCAATTAGAGGTAGCCCTCAAGAGCAAGCACGGGATTTAGCTTTGTTTGCTTATCAATGCCGGATAGCTTCATCAATCTAAACAAAATACCGAACCTTGAAAACTTAATATGAAAGTAACAGCGCCGCAGTTCATGCTCTTTTGAGTCTCTGTACTGTGATAAATCTGGGTTAGTTTGACGGTTGAAAGACCGTTTTGCTTTCTGACCCTGGTAGCTGCTCGCTCTTGATGCTGCTGTCGTAAGACAGGATAGGTGCGCTCCCAGCAATAAAGAGTAAAGCTGATAAAGCTTGAGCCGTTGTAAAACGGTGGGGTTTACCTCAATAATGGCTACTGAATCACCCCCTTCGTCGGGGGAACCCTCCAAATATTTTTTTTGGCAAAGCAAAGCGGGGGCGAAATCCCTGGGTGTCTTGCCAAAATCTTAAAATCCTTGTCCTATATTAGTTTCTGAAACTAAGGTGTCAATTGATTTAGTTTTTTAAACTTAGATGGAAGAAGCTTTTTAGCAGCATTGCCAAATTTGTATGTGAAAAGCTTCGGTAACAAGGATCTAGACGGGCAGAGTTTCAACAACCATCCCGGCTAGGGGTGGGTTGAAAGAGCAGTGCTTTTAAAGTGATTAGCAGATTGCTTAAGTTTCAACAACCATCCCGGCTAGGGGTGGGTTGAAAGACGAACTTAGTACTAGTCAACTTCGACGACTCGTGGATAGTTTCAACAACCATCCCGGCTAGGGGTGGGTTGAAAGTATTATTTTAGTTTTCATCATTACAATTTTGTGAAGAGGGTTGAAAGGCGCACTTCGTTCGGGATAAATCCCGAATATTTGCAGTTATATTAGACTATGGAGAAACTTAACCTTGAAGTAGCCCCAAAAAAAAGTCGGCGACATTAATTTGTTAACGACTCTCACAGCAACTTTGACGACATTAATCTCTTAACAGCGACATTAATTTGTTAATAACGACATTAATCTGTTAACGACGACATTTAATTAGTTATTCGACAAAAAAAAAATCGGGATGACTGGATTCGAACCAGCGGCCCCTTCGTCCCGAACGAAGTGCGCTACCAAGCTGCGCCACATCCCGGCACAATTATTCCAATATATCAAAGAATATCACAAAGAATGATGAATGGAAAAGTAGTCTGCAAATTCATCCACCCATGGATGAAGCTTGCTACCATTTACTGTGTACAAATGAAGTGGTAGAAGCGGATTGTGACTGTTAAACCAGACTGGTTGCGGGTAAAAGCGCCTCAATGGGAGCGTGTTGGTAACGTTAAAGAAATTTTGCGGGATTTAGCCCTCAATACGGTTTGTGAGGAAGCGTCCTGTCCAAATATTGGTGAGTGCTTCAACGCTGGTACAGCCACATTTTTAATTATGGGACCAGCTTGTACTCGTGCTTGTCCCTACTGTGATATTGATTTTGAGAAAAAACCTAAACCTCTAGACCCCACGGAACCAGCACGACTGGCAGAAGCGGTACGCCGCATGAAACTGAATCATGTGGTGATTACCTCTGTGAACCGAGATGACTTGCCAGATGGTGGAGCTTTGCAGTTTGTCAAATGTATTGAAGCGATTCGCACTATCTCACCCCAGACAACCATTGAGGTTCTCATTCCTGATTTGTGCGGTAACTGGCAAGCGCTAGAGTTGATTCTCCAAGCACAACCAGAAGTTCTCAACCACAATACAGAAACGATTCCTCGTTTGTATCGGCGGGTGCGTCCCCAGGGGAACTATGAGCGATCGCTCGAATTATTGCAGCGATCGCGCCAAATTGCTCCTTGGGTCTACACCAAATCCGGTATTATGGTGGGACTCGGCGAAAGCGATGAGGAAGTCCGCCAAGTTATGCGGGATTTGCGAGTTGTGGATTGCAATATTTTGACCATCGGGCAATACCTCCAACCGAGTCAAAAACACTTGCAGGTGAATGATTTTATCACCCCAGAGCAATTTGCTGCTTGGAGAGCTTTCGGTGAAGAACTAGGATTTTTACAAGTTGTATCCTCTCCATTGACAAGAAGCTCATATCATGCAGAGCAAGTGAGGCAATTGATGGAGCGTAACCCCCGTGTGAGGGAGTAGGGGGAGAAAACAAATGACTAATGACTGATGATTAATGAGTGATGCAAAATTGGTCACAATTCTTGGTGCAGGTGCTTGGGGAACAGCTCTTGCTAGTCTGGCGATCGCAAATGGTCATGAAGTGCGTGTGTGGTCGCGTCGGGGTTCGCAAACGCTGGCGGAGGTCATACAAGGTGCCGATATTGTCCTTTCTGCTGTGTCGATAAAGGGCGTGAGAGTTATAGCTACCGAACTACGGTCTTTACGCGTATCTGGTGAGACTATTTTTGTAACGGCGACGAAGGGTTTAGATCCTCAAACCACTTGTACCCCGTCACAAATTTGGCAAGAAGCTTTCCCCACCCATGCAGTCGTTGTTCTCTCTGGTCCCAATTTATCTAAAGAAATACAACAGGAATTACCAGCAGCAAGTGTTGTTGCTAGCAGTGTCATGACTGCAGCACAGTTCGTGCAAGTGGTGTTTTCTTCTGATCGTTTTCGGGTTTACACTAATTCTGACCCCTTGGGAGTGGAACTGGGGGGGACACTCAAGAATGTGATGGCGATCGCCGCTGGTGTATGTGATGGCTTGCAGTTGGGAACCAACGCTAAAGCTGCTTTAGTCACCCGTGGGCTGACAGAAATGGTTCGCATCGGTCTTCACTGGGGTGCGAAGATGGAAACATTTTACGGTTTGTCCGGCTTGGGCGATTTGCTAGCAACTTGTAACAGTCCCTTGAGTCGTAATTACCAAGTTGGCTACCAGTTGGCTGGTGGTAAAACACTAGCAGAAATTCTTGCCCATCTAGAAGGAACTGCTGAGGGAGTTAATACGACTCAGGTTTTAGTGCAGCGAGCTAAGCAGCAAAATATTCCTATGCCAATTACCGAGCAAGTTTATCGTTTACTTCAGGGTGAAATCACACCCCGACAAGGGCTTTTAGAACTGATGCTGCGAGATAAGAAGCCGGAGTAGAGGAACAAATCAATTCATAAGGTACGGCATTAGGAGTTTCTCCCTCATCTCCCTGCCTCCCTCACTCCCTCATCTTTCCTACACCTCACCACAGAACTAATCATTTTTGAAGGAAAATTAGTAAATCTTCAGGAAAGTACCTAGACAGCGATGTAGATATGACTATCCATATAAAAACAGGACTTTTCACCGATATATGATTATACTTTGCTGCCTAAGCAGCAGTCAAAATATGTAAACGTTCAAATCTTTATTAAGTCATTTGCACTTTTTATCGCCCAGTAGGGAATTTGAATAGCTATTGGTTCATGGGAAAGCTACTGCAACCGAGCCTTCGGAGGCACTGTGTTAACAAAAACCAGTAAAGGTTTTTTGAAAAAAAAACCTAAAGGTCACCCTCTACCGTGTTAGTTCTTGAAGAATCACGGGAACAATAGCAACAGTTAATTAGCTGAACGTCATCTATTGTTACCTGGAGCCATTGAGACGAATTTTTATGCCAGCAACATCTTTTTACGCAGATGCCGCTTACAATAGCAAACAGTCCCACCAGGTCTTTGACCCGGAACTCACTATTGATGAAAATGAGTTGCCGATAGATGAACTGGAAGAGCTGGAGATAGCTTCTGTTGATCCTGCAACCTTTGCTGTACCTAACCGACGCAGCACAGACCTAGTACGTCTATACCTTCAGGAAATTGGTCGGGTTCGGTTATTAGGACGGGATGAAGAAGTTGCAGAAGCTCAAAAAGTCCAGCGCTACTTGCGGATGCGGATACTTCTATCTACCTCCGCCGAGGAAGGAGATCAAGTCATTGCACCATATCTTCGGCTCGTTGAAACTCAAGAGCGTTTAGCATCGGCGCTGGGACATCGTCCTTCCCTTGAACGGTGGGCTCGTACTGCTGGTGTAGAAGTGTTCGAGCTTAAGCAGATTATAGGACAAGGGAAACGGCGTTGGGCTGAAATTGCCAAGATCACTGTGGAAGAACTGGAGAAAGTTCAAAGCAATGGACTCCAGGCAAAAGAACACATGATTAAGGCAAATCTTCGTCTTGTTGTCTCTGTTGCTAAGAAGTATCAAAATCGCGGTTTGGAATTGTTGGACTTAGTCCAAGAAGGGACTCTTGGTTTGGAACGAGCCGTTGAGAAGTTTGACCCAACTAAGGGTTATCGCTTCAGTACTTACGCTTACTGGTGGATTCGTCAAGGAATCACACGGGCGATCGCGACTTCTAGCCGTACTATCCGCCTCCCTGTTCACATTACAGAAAAGCTGAACAAAATCAAAAAAGCTCAGCGGAAAATTGCCCAAGAAAAAGGTCGTACCCCAACTTTAGAAGACCTTGGTCAAGAGCTAGACATGACACCTGCACAAGTGCGGGAAGTTCTTTTGCGCGTACCTCGTTCCGTTTCTTTGGAAACAAAAGTTGGTAAGGACAAAGATACAGAGTTAGGAGAATTACTCGAAACCGATAACATCACGCCAGAGCAAACGCTCATGCGAGAATCTTTACAAAGAGACTTGCACAATCTTCTGGCAGATTTAACGAGTCGTGAGCGCGATGTGATTCTGATGCGGTTTGGTTTGGCTGATGGTCATCCTTACTCATTGGCAGAAATTGGACGCGCTCTTGATTTATCACGGGAACGGGTACGGCAAATTGAGTCCAAAGCGTTGCAGAAGCTGCGCCAACCCAAGCGGCGCAATCTGATCCGCGACTACTTGGAGTCTTTGACCTAGTTAGTCGATAGTCAATGGTCAATCGTTACCAGTCAAGAAAATTATTTATTCTTCACACAAGAGCAAAATACCTGTTCTCAAAGACTTTTAACTTTGGACTGTTGACTAACTTGATCCCCGTTCCCAAAACTTCGCAGGTTCCTTATGGCAAGTTATTTTCATCTAATTGCAAGGAGCTTCGCCAGCCCTTTTCCACGACTTCTATCAGGGCGGGGATCCTACTTTTTTGCGTGGTCAAGGTTTTACCATCTACCTTTAAACATTTAGCAATTATTCTCAATACGGTTGGATTATTGCAAATTAGTCCAAACTTTTGCTATATTCGCAACTAATGGGCTTTGTTGAGAAACATTAGTATGACAGTCTACACAGCAGCCTCACTAAAGGCAGAACTTAATGAACGTGGTTGGCGTTTAACACCCCAGCGCGAAGTCATTTTACACATTTTTCAAGAACTTCCGCAAGGAGAACACCTCAGTGCTGAAGACCTTTACGAAAGGCTAGAAACCGAAAACGAGGGAATTAGCCTATCGACTATTTATCGCACCCTCAAGTTGATGGCGCGGATGGGAATCTTGCGAGAGTTGGAACTGGGAGAAGGGCATAAACACTATGAGCTCAATCAACCCTACCCCCACCACCACCATCACCTCATTTGTGTTAGGTGCAACATGACAATCGAGTTCAAAAACGACTCGATTTTAAAAATTGGAGCGAAAACCGCGCAAAAAGAAGGTTATCAGCTGCTGGATTGTCAGTTGACAATTCATGCTGTTTGTCCTAAGTGCCAAAGAGCACTTATGCCACTCTAGCACTTAGGTTTTAAAATTCTGGAAAGCCTTTTTTTCAAAGACTTTGGGAAATACCAGCGGTCAGCTTACTGTCATGGGAGGTAAACAAACTGTTAGGTATCGATACGAGCAACATTCAAGCGGATGTTAATAGCGTCCGCTTCTCACATCACTCAGACTGATACCGTAGAATTGTTGGGCTTGTCTAATAGCTTGCTTTGTGTCATTTCCCATCACACCGTTAAGAGAACCCTTGTAGAAACCCCGATCCCGTAGTCGTCTTTGAATCTCCAAAACATTGAAATCGCTCTTGGAACCAGTATTGACCAAGCTGTATAATTTGGCTCGGGTTGTTGGACCAGCAATACCGCTTGATGCGAGGTAATTATCTTCTTGGAAGCGCCGTACAGCATCTGCTGTGTTAGGACCGAAGTAAGCGTTTGGCTCTCCTTGTAAATATCCTGCCTTAATTAATTGTTCTTGAAGAACTCTCACAGCCTCACCCCGGTCTCCTAGGCGGAGTTTGTCTCCAGCAATACGCGGTTGATTCGGTGCATCATTTCCAGAACCTAGACTACCAGCTGGTAATTTTGCTAGCGTTGCTGGTCCGACAACTCCGTCAGAAGCTAAATTGTAAGTCTCTTGGAACCGCTTAACAGCATCTTCAGTAATTGGACCGTATATTCCTGTTGAGTTACCAGTGAAAAACCCTGCAATTCGCAATCGTTCTTGCAGAACTCTGACCTCTTCACCTTCATCTCCTTTTTGGAGATAATTAGAAGTGCGACGCTTGCTAGCTACTGAATTCTCAGTAGTGGTTCTTCTAGCTTGGGGATTTTCAGTACTGGTTCTTGTAGCTACTGAATTCTCAGCAGTGGTTCTTCTAGCTTGGGAATTTTCAGTACTGGTTCTTGTAGCTTGAGAATCGGTACTGGTCTTTCGAGCTTGGGAACCCTCAGTAGGGGTACGCCACCCCTCTAATTTTTGTACAGTCACAGACCCTGCAACACCGTTAACATCCAAGCCAGCAGCTCTTTGGAAGCGGCGCACGGCATCTTGTGTCGAGGTGTCATAGACTTGAGTTATAGGAGCTTGATAAAAGCCTGTCCTTTTCAACTGTTGTTGTAGGTTTCTCACAGAAGGACCGCGATCGCCTTTTTCAAGTGCTAGCACACTGCTGACACTACTGATAATAGACAAGGCAATGGCTAGGGGTAGCATATATTTCCAAGCTCTACCAGACAACCGTGTCCAATCAGGTGCTGCTGTTTTCTTAAACAAATGGCTGAGAGAGATTAATTCACTGGGGGGTAGGTCCTCGTAGTCAGAAGCTACGTGCAGATACGCAAGATTCTCCATAATTTTTTTCTACACCACTTATTTTTCTTCAATCGCTGCTTCGGCTTGATGCACTATGTTCCGCAAAAGTTCCAGTGTTTGTATATTTACATCCTGCCATAAACTGCGCTTATGTGCTTCTAGTAATCTTTCAGCCATATCACGCAGAGCATAAGGGTTTTTTTGCTCAATGAATTCCGACACAACTGGGTCAAATAAATACGCCTGGGCTATCCCTTCGTACATATAGTCTTCCACACATTTTGCCGTAGCATCGTAAGCAAATAAATAATCCACCGTCGCCGCCATTTCAAAAGCACCCTTGTAACCGTGGCGCATCACTCCCGCAATCCATTTAGGATTCACGACGCGAGAACGATACACCCGTGCGATTTCTTCTTTAAGTTGGCGGACTCGCGGTTGAGCAGGAATCGAATTATCACCAAAATACGTTTGGGGATTTTCTCCTCGTACAGCACGTATCGCAGCTGTTAAACCACCCTGAAATTGGTAGTAATCATCAGAATCGAGCAAATCGTGTTCGCGATTGTCTTGGTTTTGTAACACTATCTGCATTTGTTGCAACCGCATTTCAAATGCTTCTGGGGCGGAACGTCCTTGTTGAAGGGATGAGGGGGATGAAGAGGATGAAGAGGATGAGGGGGATATTGCTCCCCCTGCTTCCCCTGCTTCCTCTACTCTTCCTGAGGTGTAAGCATAGGAACTCCAGTTGATGTAAGCACGAGCTAAATCTTGGTCATCGGTCCAGTTTTGTGATTCAATTAAACCTTGGAGTCCTGCGCCGTAAGCACCTGGCTTAGAACCAAAGATACGGTAGCGCGATCGCACTCTTGCCTCTGGTAAACTTAAACCAAGTTTTGTCCAAAAATCAGTCTCTTGACGAACTTGTACTGCAAGAGGATTTTCCTCCGGTGGTTCGTCCAAAGCCGCTACCGCTTGCACAGCGGAGTCGAACAAATCAATCAAGTTGGGAAAAGCATCCCTAAAGAAACCAGAAATTCGCAACGTCACATCCACACGCGGACGCCCCAAAACAGAAAGCGGCAAAATTTCAAAATCTACTACCCGTCGCGCCGCCCCATCCCATACAGGTTGCACACCAATTAAAGCCAGCGCTTGGGCAATATCATCACCTCCAGTCCGCATCGTGGCAGTTCCCCACACAGATAATCCTAGTGTTTTAGGATACTCGCCTTGCTCTTGTGCGTAACGTTCAATGAGTGCTGCAGCCGCTTTTCTGCCGATATCCCAAGCACTTTCCGTAGGAACAGCACGGATATCTACCGAATAAAAATTTTTACCAGTCGGCAGAACTTCCGGACGTCCCCGCGTGGGTGCGCCAGCGGGAGCACTCGGGACATAGCCGCCATTGAGTCCGCGTAGCAAGTTGGTAATTTCTTCGTGAGTTTGTAGTAAAGAAGGCAGAAGCTTGATGCGTATCCAGTTAAGGACGGTGGGAAGTGGCGATGAGGGAGCGAGGGCTTCGCCGTGAGCGCTCAGCCGAACGGAGTGAGGGAGTGAGCGAGATGAGGGAGTGCAGGAGATTTGGGTGATTAATTCTTCTACGAGTTCGGCGGCTTGTTCTTCTAATACTTCGACAGCATCGCCGACAGTGCGACAGGTGTGTTGAGTTTTGTCAGCTAAAAGCTGAACATCTTGAACTGATAGTTCAGTACTGAAATCAGCAGTGAGTGGATCAAAATCTAAGTTCAAATCTTGAGCCAAAGCACGGGTAAATCCAATATGATGACGATTGGGAAGACGCGCGATCGCCACAATTAAATCTCGCAGTTGTCGCCCTTGAGGACATTGCCCAAAAATATGCAATCCATCGCGGATTTGAGCTTCCTTCAATTCACAAAGATAACCATCAAGCGAAGGTAAAACTGACAAGTCAAACGTTGAATCAGAAGGATCTTGTTTTCGCGTTAAACCTTTTGCTTTGTACTTTAATTCCAAATCCAAGAAAAGATTTTCTTTGACAACCAGTTCGCGGATGCGATCGCCTATGATTGGCAAACGAGATGGATCTAAACTTTCCGCTTCATAATACTCATCGATCAAATTTTCCAACTCATGCAAACAACCATAAAGTTCCGCACGAGTTAGAGGCGGCGTCAGATGATCCACAATCACCGCTTGAGCGCGACGTTTAGCCTGGGAACCTTCACCCGGATCATTTACAATAAACGGATACAAATGGGGAAGAGCTCCCAAAGCCACCTCAGGATAACATTGACTCGACAAAGCCACACTTTTACCCGGAAGCCACTCCAGATTTCCATGCTTCCCTACATGAACCACAGCATCAGCGCCAAAACATTCCCTCACCCAATAATAAAAAGCTAAATAATCGTGAGTTGGTTCCAAATCCGGCGCATGATAATTCAAACTTGGGTCAACATCATACCCCCGCGCTGGTTGAACTCCCACAAAAATGTTACCAAGTTGAATCCCCGAAACCGCAAAACTCTCCTCCCTCTCTTCCTCTGCGTCCTTGGCGTCTTGGCGGTTCGTTTCAAAAACACTTCCCCACCTTGCGCCAATTCCTTGTTGCACAGCTTCCGGTAACGAAGCAAAATACTCCTCATACTCATCTACAGAAACACCTTGCAGCACCGGACGCAACTCTCTACCTTCAGGATCATTCGTCACCCCAGCAGTCAGACATTCAATCAACTCATCGCCATTACTAGGTATATCTTCCACTTTATACCCAGCCAACTCCAAAGCCTGAAGAATTTCTACACAACTCGCTGGTGTATCCAATCCCACACCATTAGCTAAGCGTCCATTGCGAGTCGGGTAATTTGCCAAAATCAACGCCACGCGACGTTGTTCAGGTGGCTTAGAACGCAGGCGCACCCAATTAGCGGCTAAAGAAGCGACAAACTCAATGCGATCGTTTACTGGTTCATAAACCACCACATCAGTTTGCAAATCAGGATTGCTCGTTTGTACCGTTTTAAAAGACACAGCACGAGTGATGATTCGCCCATCCACTTCTGGAAGCGCCACATTCATCGCCATATCGCGGGGTGAAAGCCCTTGAAATTGCAACTCCCACTGTTCAACCGCACCACCGCTAAGGATAACTTGCAACACCGGCACATCCAATTTTTGCCACAAATCAACCTGCGGTGTTTCTGTTTCCAAACGCGCCAGAGAAAAACTCGTGGTATTCAGCAGCAGCCCAATTTGCTGCGTGTCCTTGGGTTGAAAAAACTCGCACAATTCAGCTTGAACATCAACATCACGCAAAGAAGAAACAAAAACCGGCACTGGCGTTAGATTTCGCTTTGCCAAAGCATCGCACAAAGCATCTATCACCTTGGTGTTTCCTGCTAAATAATGAGCACGGTAGAAGAGAATTCCTACCTTAGAGGTGAGAGGCTGAGGAGATGAGGGGGACAAGGGGGACAAGGAGGACAAGGAGGTATTTTCTCCCTTATCTTCCGTGTCTCCCTCTGCTTCCCCTGCTTCGGCTGCTGCATAAAGCCCCACGCGCGGAACAACCTGGGGAGGTGAAGGATTAAAAGAAGTTGAAAAGCAAGTATCAGCGATAAACTCGAGAGCGTTGAGAATATTTTCTACTCCGCCTTCGTTAAAGTAGCGCCACACCTGATTAACAGTACTCAGAGGTAGAGTAGAGTGAGAGATTAAATCGGGGTCTATAGCGTCATCCCCTGGCATTACAATGAGGGTTGTACCATTACGTTGCACAATTTCCTGCACAACTTCTAAGCCATAAGCCCAGTAAGAACGCCCTCCTAACAACCGGAGAATAATTACTTGAGTGAACTCTAAAACTTTTTCGACATAGTCATCAATAGTTATTTGTTGCTGCAATTGCAGTAGATTAGCAACTCTTAAAGCAGGAAATGTCGTGGGTAATTTGGGTACAGCAGCCGCCAAGGTTTGAATGTCCGTATCAGCAGACGTAAGAAACACTATGGGAGCAGGAGTTTGTTCTAGAAAAATTAAGCCTTCAGATTGAGGGTTCCATCCGCCCGATGTGGCATTAATACGATGCATAATCCTGTATTACCGTCTTAAACTGTTGGTTAGAACACAGTACAAATTTTTGAGCAATAGCACAAAGCCCCTTTCACTTTTATTTTTTAACAATGCCTAGTTCTCGCGATTTGAGCTTTTCTCGAACCTTGCCTAGTAATGTTTTTGATCAGCTTGGGGAATTATTGCAGCAGATGGCTCAACAAGCAGTGGGAAAGGTGGCTTTGGTACTCACAGAAGCTGTGTTGACACCGATTGATCTACCCCAAGAATGGCAGATACAACGGTTTACTGTGGTAGTTTCTGAACAATTTAGTGCGCTGCTTGTGGGTTCCCCAGAGGGGAGATGGGGAGATGAAACAGATGAGGGAGACAAAGGAGACAAGGGAGTCGTAAAAGCAACATCTCTATCGTCTCAGGGCTTCGTTCTAAATATAAGATTGACGTTTGATCCAGAAGCGATCGCCTCCTTCGTTTTGAACTTGAGAGATTTGTTTGAGCGAGATTCCCATACCTACCAAAAGCTTGAACAATATCGTCAAATTCCCGCTCCTAATGATGGCACGCTTCAAAGTCAATTCTCACTTTTTTTATTAAAGTATTTTTTGCCACAAGCAAACCATGAGGTGGTAGAATCATCGCCCCCAGCTTATCCTCACGTTTGTGTCTGTCAACCTGTGGAACAAGCTCTGAATAAACAGATTGCTCAAGAACGACTGTTAAACCAGGTCACAAGTCAAATCCGTAAAAGTATGGGTTTGCCTGTGATTATGGCAACAGCAGTTGCACAAGTCCGAGAGTTTTTGGAATTAGACAGGCTTGTCGTTTACAAATTTGAGGAATCAACACTTAAGACTCAACACTCAACAACCTCCGCATTCCCATCTCCACAATTTTCCATCTCCACACCTTTTCATCTCCACAACTTTCCATCTCCACACCTTTCCATCTCCACACCTTTCCAAACACACCAGCAAGAATTACCCGACAAAGGAGGCTGTATTGTCTACGAAGTCCGTGCTGACGATGATATTCCGTCAGTGTTGAATTATAAGGAAAAAAATTGTTTTGCACAGATACCCCGATGTTGGGAAAAGTATCGCCAAGGGTTTACGTTGGCTGTGGATGATGTAGAAAAAACTTATGCTCTAGAAGAGTGTTTGTTACATTTTTTAAGGAAAGCTAAAGTCCGGGCAAAGTTAGCTTCCCCAATTGTGTATGAGGAGAAACCTTGGGGGCTATTGATTGCTCATCAGTGCAATACTCCTCGCCACTGGAGTGAAAGTGAGAAAAATTTGTTAAGTTCTGTTGCTGAACAACTGGCGATCGCGATTCATCAAGCAGAATTAATGCGATCGCTTACTCAAGAAAAACAAACTCTCGAGCAACGAGTTGTTGAGCGCACAATGGCGCTTCACGACGCCCTAGAAGCAGCAGAAGCCGCCAGCCGTCTCAGAAGTGAATTTCTTGCTACGATTAGCCATGAATTGCTCACACCTCTGACTTATGTCATCGGGATGTCTTCCACTTTGTTACGCTGGTCTTTTGGTGAATTGAGTCAGCGTCAACGGGATTATCTCCAAACTATCCACGATAGTGGTGAACATTTACAAGACATGATTAATGATATCCTCGATTTATCCCAAATCGAGGCGGGCAAGGCTGTTTTAAATATTACAGAATTTTCATTGGTAAATATAGCCCAATCCACAGTCAACGCGCTCAAAGAAAAAGCAACAAGCCAGCGAATCAATCTCAATGTTGACGTGCAACTCAACCCGCAGCAAGACATATTTACTGCAGATGTCAGGCGAGTGCAACAAATTGTCTGGAATCTATTAACGAATGCGATAAAATTCACACCAGAAGGCGGCAATGTCACTTTACGTATTTGGGTAGAAAACGAAACCGCAGTATTTCAAGTAGAGGATACTGGCATAGGCATTCCAGAAGAACAGTTGTCCCTACTGTTTGAGAAATTTCACCAACTCGAGACACCTTACCGCCGTCGTTACGGAGGAACCGGGCTGGGTTTGGCTTTAACAAAACAACTTGTAGAACTCCATCGGGGTCGAATTGAAGTAGAATCCACTGTAGGCGCTGGCTCAGTGTTCACTGTTTGGATACCAGCCTAGCCTGACTTGAAAATAGAACTGCGCAGCTAGGAACGCAGAAGAAAAAATAAATTTTCATCTGTCCTAGTCTACACAGTTCATGATGGCTACTTTAGCATTGAGCGCTGATACCAATTCTTTGTAAACTTGCACTTAAAGCCTGTGCTAGAACTTTACGGGTAGCGAATCGAACCCCTTTAAGATTAGAGTATTATGTTTTGTTGGAATAGCTTGCTTATCCGGAGCGAAGCTGAGATTCGGTAGTCTTCTAAGTAATGTGGTCAAGCAAATCGTTAACTCCATGCGAGCTAAAACGGCTCCCAGACAAAAGTGAATGCCTGCACCAAACCCAAGGTGTTCATTGGGCGATCGTGTAATATCGAAAACGGACGGTGAGTCAAACTTCTGGGGATCATGATTCGCCGCCCCAAGCCCGAGTGCGATGACGCTACCGGCCGTGATGTCCTTACCGCCAATCGTCAGGTCTTGTTTGGCAATTCGAAAGAAAAAAGGAACGGCGGTATCGAAACGGATGATTTCTTCGACGGCGGAATTGATCAAAGCCGGATTTTGTTGCAGTTTTTGCAGTTGGTCCGGATGACGCAGCAGTGCATTCACTCCATTGGAAATCAGGTCTGTGGTGGTCACCAGACCTGCATTTAAGATCTGAATGCATAGAGATGGGAGTTCCTCAAGATTAAATCCCTGCTCAAGGTAGGCTACGATCAGCAGGCTAATCATGTCAGTTCCGGGTTGCCGACGCCGTTGTTCAATCAGTTGCCTGATTAGTGCACTAAACTGTGCGGCAGCCTTGTCTGCCTTGCGTGCAAATTCTTCAAGATTTGAGCCGCCCGCTCCGCCAAAAAATGTGGCAATATCCATTGACCATTTGATGAAGTTGGCTCTGTCGGTTTCTGGCACGCCAAATATCTCAGTAAGAATGAGCGTTGGTAGTGGTATCGACAAATCGGATACAACATTCATGCCGCCGTAATTTTGAACGTTATCCAACAATTGATCGGTGGTGTTCTGGATAATGGATCGCCAGCTTTCCAAAGCACGAGTTGTAAATCCCTGATTGGCTAACTTCCGCAGTCTGGTGTGCTCCGGTGGATTTTTCTCAACCATCATTTTTGATATCAGATGAAGGAAATTCTGGATCTCTTTGACATCCAAAGAACCTAACTGATTGATAAACAACGCTGTGCGGTCTGAACTCAAACGCTCATCCCGTAAAGCCGCCTCAACATCTCTATAGCGTGTCAAAACCCAGTATCCGAAAGATTCGCTATAGTGAACTGGGTCTTCTTCACGCATCCGTTTGAAGAGTGGATAGGAATTGACCAAAGCGGATGGTGCAAACAGATCATACGTTGGCTGGTTTGCTTTTACTGCCGTATTCTTGTGTTGTGAATTCATTTGCTTAATCTCCATGAGCAGTGAATTAAAAAAAATTTAGCTAATCACGCTTTAGCCTCATATCATGCCCGGTTAAAAACTTATCATTCAGGGGGCAGGGGGTAGGGGGAAAGAAAGTTTTAAGGTATTCTAACTGCTTAATCCATTGGTAGCAAGTTAAAAACAAGTTATTTTTGTCAATACACATAAATATAGAAATTAATTTATATAGGAAGGAGTAATAACTAATAGACATCCTAGAAAAGTATGATTAATAGATATAGCAATCTTAAATGATTCGTGAAAAACAAGACCCCCGACTTCTTATAGAAGTCGGGGGTCTCAAGGGTAAATGACTAATGACTAATGACTAATGACTCTTTAATTCAAGCCCTGCGTCACGGACTGATCGTATCTTGTCAAGCGCCAGTTGAATCACCACTGCACGAACCAACGGTTATCGCAGCAATGGCGCAAGCTGCCGTCAACAATGGTGCTGTCGGAGTCAGAATTGATACTCCTGCTCATATCGTTGCTGTCAAAGAAAAAGTAAAAGTTCCAATTATTGGACTGTGGAAACAAGTCGTCTCTGGTTATGACGTATACATTACACCACAGTTTCACCATGCTGCTGCTGTGGCAAAAGCGGGAGCAGATATCATTGCCATAGACGCGACTACCAGGAATCGCCCCGGAGGTGAAACAATGACAGATATTATTGCCCGAATTCATCAAGAGTTAGGCAAAACAGTTATGGCAGATGTAGACACGATTGAGGCAGCAAAAGCAGCTGTGGCGGCTGGCGCAGATATTGTGGGGACAACTCTTTTTGGTTACACTGACTCAACGAAGCATCTTTCTCCCCCTGGCTGGGAACTCCTCACCCAAATCGTGCAACAATTAGATGTTCAAATAATTTGTGAAGGTGGCATATCTTCACCCCAAATGGCTCGTCGTGCTATTGAATTAGGCGCAGACGCTGTTGTTGTCGGCACTGCTATCACTGGTATTGATCATCTTGTCAGAGGATATGTAAAAGAGTTGTGATTTGCAGCAGTTTTCAATTGGGTAGAATACAGGTTTTCTGTAGGCCCACCATGTGCTTTTGAAAGCGCTGTATTTTTCAAAAATGCCGCTTGTAGATAGGAGATTTAATTATATGCTAGCTAGCGGTTTTTAAACTAAGTTAAATATAACGTTTTCATGAAGTTTGGTTCTACTATGTGTAGAAAGATAACATAGGTATTTAACTCTGCCCGAGATATGCTTTGCAGGTTATACCAATTCTCTATGAAGATGCACTTAATATTTATGAAACGTTTATTAAACGAAACGCCAAGCGCGTACCTTACAAGACGCTTTGCGCTCTTGGCGTGCCCGCAGGACACAGACGCCAAAAACGCCAAGAGTGACAGAGTAAGTATTAAGTGCTTTTATTACAGACAATTGGTATTAGGAGGCACTGTTAATAATTGTGGCTAAAATAGATTTTACGCCTTTTAGTAGATGGAATAGAAAAGATATCACCTGATATATTCAGCTTTAAATTAAAATTAAAAATGAATAAGGACTCGCGCCTGTATCCGCGATTGTGCAGTGAGGGTTGGCAGAGTTAGTTCGTAAGATAAGGGCAGCGCTTGGAACTATTACAAGTAAAGTTTGCCGAAAAAATAGGGGTTGCGTTCCAGCGTTAACTGTTGCGAGAATGGGCAGACAAAACTTTTACTGTCAGCTTTGAAAAGGATTGAGGAGCTACTGCACTAAGTGAATAATAGCGGCAAAGACCTGATAGCCACATACTTTCAAGAATGAGGAGTAGAGACGGTGACTCCTAAGGTGAAGGCAGGCGTACCAGAGGACTCGTTTGCTGGTGGTGGCGAAGTAAAGGCGCTGGTGCCAAAAATGAACGTAGCGAAAGTCACCACAGGAAACGCCATATCTAGAATCAATGACCAATTTTTGGTACTGGATAAGGAGTGGCGCTACACATACGTTAATGACACTGTCGCACAAGTGGTGGGAATTCCCAAGGAAGAACTGTTAGGCAAGTGTATTTGGGACGTGTTTCCCGATACAGTGGGGAGCGAGTTCTACTTGGAAGCGCATCGAGCGGTAGCAGAGCAAACGGTTGTCCAGTGCGACTACTTCTATTCGCCTTGGCAACGCCACTTTGAAAACCGCATTTATCCTTCCAGCGATGGAGTCTCAATTTTTATCACGGACATTACTGAGCGCCAGCAAAACAGCGAAGAGTGGTTTGGTGAGATAACCGATGCTATCCCACATATTGTCTGGGCTTGTCGTCCAGATGGCAAAGTGGAGTATTTTAATCAGCAAGCTCTTGATGCATTTGGCATGACTTTAGAGCAACTTTTAGCAGAAGGTTGGCATCCGGTTGTCCATCCGGATGACTTGCAGCGAACAATCGATCGCTGGATGCAATCTGTCAGTGCTGGAACTCAGTATGAACTTGAGTACCGTCTGAAAATGGCAGATGGCTCCTACCGCTGGCATTTAGCACGAGCGCTCCCACAGCGGAACGCGATAGGCAAGATTACTCGTTGGTTTGGAACCTGCACCGATATTGATGCACACAAGCGAGCCGAGCAAGCTTTGCGCGAAAGTGAGGAGCGCTTACACCTTGCACTTCAAGCTGCCAACATGGGGATATGGGAGCGAGATTTAACAACACACACAGGATATTGGTCACCCAAGGTGTATCAGATCCTAGGGCTAGCTCCTAGTACTGGCGACAGCAGTTATGAAGCTTTTCTTAATTGCGTTCACCCAGATGACCGGGAGTACGTTCACCAAACCAGTCTTGAAGTTATTCAAGAATCCTTGGATTGCAATATTGAGTATCGCCTCTTGTACTCAGATGGTAGCATCCGTTGGGCAGCGAGTATCGGTCAAGTGCTTCATGATGAGGCTGGCAAACCACAGAAGCTGATTGGCGTTGTGATGGACATCACAGAACGCAAGCTGTCAGAAGGGGCATTGCGAGAGAGTGAGGCACGTTTTCGGCTGATGGCTGAAAATTCAACTGATATTATATCATGTCACTCAGTCTATGGAATTCTTAGGTACGTTTCACCTGCTAGCTATACAGTCCTTGGGTATCAACCTGAAGAACTGGTTGGTCGTTCCAGTGGGGAGTTCGTTCACCCAGATGATTTGCTTGAGATTGCTAGGAATTACCCAATCAATGCAGATTTACCAGACATATATACCATAACTCATCGGGCGCGTCACAAAGACGGACATTATATCTGGATTGAAGCCACTGTCCGAACTGTCCGCGATCCAGAAACTAGGCAAATTTTAGAAATGCAGGCATCCTCTCGGGATATCACGGAGCGTAAGCAGGCTGAGGAGAGACTGCGCTTTCTTGCTCAAGCGAGCGATATCCTAGGTTCATCATTGGACTATGAGACAACCTTAGCCAGTGTGGCTCGTTTGGCAGTGCCTGCGATCGCTGATTGGTGCGTCGTTGATATTATCAGTGACAACCAATCAACTCGTCGAGTGGCAGTCGCTCATGCCGATGCGTCGAAACAGGAATTGGTAGAACAGCTACGAAAATATCCATCTGACTTGGCAAAAGTTGCAGGTGTTCCTGAAGTCATACATACACGCAAGCCAATACTAACTCCTGTTGTCACTGACAACCACATGAAAGCAGCTGCCCATAATGCCGAACATTTAAAACTCCTACAACAGCTAACCCCTAAATGTGGTATAGGTGTACCGTTGATCGCGCGTGGACAGATCCTAGGAGTTATTTCCTTGGTATCGTCACAATCTAGTCGTCGTTATGATAGGAAAGATTTGATGTTGGCTGAAGAACTGGCGCATCGCGCTGCTGTAGCCGTTGATAATGCCCGACTTTACACAGAAACACAGTTCTCCCAACAGGCTGCTGTTGCTGCAGCAGATCGCACTGCTCGTCTTCAAGCTGTGACTGCAGCGCTTTCCGAATCCTTAACTCCAGCACAAGTTGCTGAAGTGATTGTGGAGCAGGGTATGGCAGCTTTGGAGGCAAATTCTGCTTTAGTGGCGCTATTGACGGAGGACGGCACAGAACTTGAAATTGTACGTGCAGTTGGTTACAAACAGGAACTTGTAGATAAGTGGCGTCGGTTCTCAATTCATGCATCTGCACCACTGGCAGAGACAGTACGAACTGGAGAGCCTGTTTGGCAAGAGCCGACAAAGACACGGGTCGCTCGTTATCCACATTTGACTCAAAGTTACGCTCAGTATAACTACGAAGCTTGGATTTCGATTCCGTTACTGGTAGAGGGGCGAGCCGTGGGTGGAATGTCCCTAGCTTTCGCCGAAGCTAGGGAGTTTAGCCAGTATGACCGTGCATTCATGCTGACAATGGCACAGCAATGCGCTCAGGCAATAGAACGTGCTCGTTTATACGAGTTAGAGCAAAAGGCACGAGAAGCAGCAGAAAGCGCCAATCGAATTAAAGATGAGTTTTTGGCAGTGCTTTCCCATGAATTGCGATCGCCACTCAACCCGATTATGGGTTGGGCAAAGCTGCTTCGCAAAGGTAAGTTAGACCAAAAGACAACAGACCGCGCTTTGGAAACTATCGAGCGCAATGCTAATATACAGATTAAATTGATTGAAGATTTGCTTGATGTCTCCCGAATTCTACGCGGTAAAGTTAGTCTAAATATTTATCCAGTTGACCTAGGAGCGGTAATTTCAGCAGCAATGGAAACAGTGGGTTTGTCGGCTGAAGCTAAGTCAATTAAGATACACACAATGTTTGAACCAAATTTGGGGAAAGTTCTGGGCGACTCAAGCAGATTGCAGCAAATTGTTTGGAACCTGCTGGCAAATGCGGTGAAGTTCACACAACAAGGAGGACAAGTGAACATCCGACTAGAGCGCGTTGGACAATACGCCCAAATTGTAGTTAGTGATACAGGTAAGGGTATTGAGCCTGACTTTCTTCCCTATGTGTTCGACTACTTCCGCCAAGAAAACAGTACCACAACCAGAAAGTTTGGTGGACTGGGGTTAGGGCTGGCGATTGTCCGTCATTTAGTCGAACTGCATGGCGGAACAGTCCAAGCAGATAGTTCTGGCGTGGGTGAAGGGGCAAGCTTTACAGTGAGACTACCGCTGATGCCAACTCAACCACAGACACTCCAGAATGAGACACAGTCTGAGTCTTGCTCGGATTTGAATGGCGTAACGGTGTTATTGGTAGATGACGATACCGATACGCGGGAGTTTGTCACCTTCTTGCTAGAGGAGTACGGGGCGAGTGTAACAGCAGTGACAAAAGCCAGTGAAGTACTCACCGCTTTAACCCAGTCTCTGCCAGATGTGCTACTTAGCGATATCGGTATGCCGGAAGTTGACGGATACACGTTGATACGGCAAATCAGAACTTTGCCGCCAGAACAGGGAGGACAAATTCCGGCGATCGCTCTGACTGCTTATGCAGGGGAAATTAACGAAGAAAAAGCACTTTCAGCGGGTTTTCAAAAGCATATCTCTAAGCCAGTAGATCCAACTTTGTTAATTGAAGCGATTTCTGACTTATTAAGCAAAATCAAACCACAGATGCACACAGATGCACACAGATAATTTTCTGCGTGTATATGCGTGCATTTGTAGTTCTCAATACACTATATGACTACTCAGAAGTGGCTTCCCGGAGTTCACCCGGTCGCACGCTGATCTGCTGAGTTTGTTCACCTCGTTGTACTGTAAACTGCAAGGGCTGGTTAATTGGGCTCTGTTCTACCAACTCTTGCAACTGTTCCGCCGTTGTCATCGCTTGTTCATTCACCTGAGTGATCACATCTGCCCGACGCAAGCCAGCAGTAGCAGCAGGGCTATTAGGCATAACTTGCATCACCAACACGCCATCGATTTGTGGTAAAGTCAACGTCGTATTCGGGTCGCTATTCGATTGTTTTGCCAGTTCTGGGGTGAGGGTAATCATTCGCACACCGATATAAGGATGCGAAATTTTCTGACCACGAGCTAAAGCTTCTTCAATGACTTTGGCTTTATCAATGGGAATGGCAAACCCAATTCCCTGAGCATCAGCACGAATCGCTGTATTGATGCCAATGACTTCACCTTGTTCATTAACCAAAGGACCACCAGAGTTACCAGGATTGATAGCAGCATCCGTTTGGATAAAGTCCAAGCGTTTATCGGGGATGCCAACCTGAGCGCTAGAGCGGTTTAAGGTGCTGATAATACCTAGAGTAACAGTATTGTCTAGCCCCAATGGGTTGCCAACTGCGATCGCCCAGTCGCCGACTTGTAAATCCTTCGAGTTACCAAGGGGGGCGACTGGCAAGTTTTTCCCATTAATTTTAACAACCGCCAAATCCGAAGGCTCATCGACTCCTTTGACTTCTCCTTTTAACTTGCGTCCATCCTTGAGGGTGACGGTGACAGAATCAGCACCGCTGACAACATGAGCATTGGTGAGAATCATGCCGTTGGGGCCAATGATAAAACCAGACCCTTCCCCGCGTTGGCGGTACTCTTGAGGCACTCTGGGAGAGAGGTCATTACCAAAAAACTCGCGGAAGAAGGGATCCCCAAAATACGAGTCAGGCGCACGCATGGTGACAGTACGCTCTGTATCAATTCGCACGACAGCGGGTCCAACTCGATTGACCGCAGCACTCACAAAACTGCGGATAGCAACTTTTTGTTGGGAAGCTGCTATTGGCGGTGCAGTCGTTTCTGCTGTTGTTTCTACTGTGGTCGTACTCGGTGCAGTAGCAATAGGCAATGACCGCTTCAGAATTTGCAGGTTGGGAAATGCCCATAAAGTCGTCAAAGTCAATCCCACACTCAAAATAGCCACCAAAACATGGCTAGTTATTTGACGCAACAGGGGCGAGAAACGTTGTTCTTCAGAAGATGACAAAGACATAGTAATTTCTGCTATCCCAAAGAGCTTACAGGTTGTAGAAAGCTGATAAATCGAGCTTCTACAACCTATTAACATTTTGTAACTTACATTCAAAAAATCAGCGTTGATGGTATCAGCGCCTCTACAACCATTATGACTTGGAGGTTGTGCCGTTCAGAGTGGTGGCACTCGCTCTTAGTACAGCATTTCATTAATTCGTAAGGTTTTTAAACGCAGAGGAGCGCGCTCGGTAAACGCAGCGAAAAGTTCTGCCGAACGGTTTCCCGACCTAGGAAACTTTTCAAGACAAAGGTACACAGAGCCTTCGTTCAAGTTTTCGCTATGAACTTATGGAATCATGTACTTAATCATACTAATTGAGCTGTTCCTCCAGGGCTTTCACCCTCCCGTCAAGTTCTTGTAAGGCTAATTGCGGAAAATACACGGCTTTCGGCACAATGTCAAAGTTGCTCAAACTGCATAAGTCAAAATTAACCTCAACTATTTATTGTCAAGGAAAAAGAAAATTCCACAACTCAAATAAAACAAACAATACCAGGAGAACAATCATGGCATCTATCAATGCATCTGCTGCACAGACCACAGCAAGTAAGAATATGCCACTTCTCAAAAGAGATTCTAAGGGTCGGACTGTAGCATACCTGCAATTCCTGCTCATTAGCTATGGTATTAATGTTGGTAGCGCTGGCGTAGACGGAAACTTCGCTACAAACACAGAGAATGCTGTCAAACAATTCCAACAACAATATAATTCTGTTCCTAATGTCGAGCGCCCTAAATTAACAGTTGATGGGGAAGTTGGAGATAAGACTTGGCGTGCTTTGGGCAACAATTTCTATCGCACTTGCGGACCTACAGAATGGGATGACGCTGTAAAATTTCCCAATATAACCGGCAACGACCTGCCAACTCTAAGAAAAGATGATAAGGGTGAAGCTGTAAGATTCCTGCAACAGATGTTACTCACTCTCAATTTTATTACCAATGACTCCTTCGATGGCAATTTCTCACAAAACATCGATATAGCTGTCAGAAATTTCCAAGCAGTTGCAAATATCCGAAGAGATGGAGAAGTTGGTCCCAATACTTGGGGAAAATTGTTTGAAGTCTCCAGAGTGGCATGCAATGGAACCGTTAGCTTAGCTTAGGTTAACCAACTCGTACATCCTGTTTTTGCAAGCTTAGTGAGTCATCTAAAGGCGACTCACTAAGCTTGAAAATTATTGGGAATTTAGCAGAAAAACCTTGGGTTGTTCAGGTAACGCACATTCAAAATTGAACCAATTTGTGGTAAGCAAGCAGTAGAAAAAACAATAGGAAATTGCCATGAAAGTTTGGGAAGTCCAGTCTAAAGAAGGTCTAGATGCATTGACACTCGTTGAAAGACCAGAACCACAACCAAAGGCGGGACAAGTTCTGTTGAAGATGCGTGCTGCTTCGCTCAATTATCGGGACTTGTTGACTGTCAAAGGAGCATATGGATCTAAGCAAAAGCTGCCGTTTGTGCCGTTCTCTGATGGTGTGGGAGAAGTGGTTGCTGTTGGCGACAACGTGACTAGAGTTAAAGTGGGCGATCGCCTGGCTGGTATCTTCATGCAAACTTGGTTAGAAGGCGAATTTTCCGCAGACAAATCAAAATCAGCGCTGGGTGGTGCTATTGATGGTATCTTGGCTGAATACGTAACACTTCATGAAGACGGCGTTGTTCATGTACCAGAACACCTTTCTGATGAAGAGGCTGCATCGTTACCTTGTGCTGCTGTAACAGCTTGGAACGCCCTGACGACGGATGGCAAGCTTAAAGCTGGCGATACTGTTCTTGTACAAGGTACGGGTGGGGTTTCTTTATTTGCGCTACAGTTTGCCAAGATCATGGGGGCGCAAGTGATTGCCACTTCTAGCAGCGACTTGAAATTAGACAAGTTAAAGCAACTTGGTGCATCTGAAGTCATCAATTACAAAACCACACCAAACTGGGATGAAAAAGTTTGGGAACTGACAAATGAGGTGGGAGTTGACCGCATCATAGAGGTTGGTGGTGCCGGGACTTTCAACAAGTCGCTACGTGCTGTCCGCTATGGCGGATATATCGCTTTAATTGGGGTGCTTACTGGGTTAAGCGCAGATGTCAGTACAACGTCTATTCTACACAAAGGTATTACTGTACAAGGCATCTACGTAGGCAGTCGCGTTATGTTTGAGGCGATGAACCGGGCGATCGCTTTGCATAATATCAAACCTATTGTTGACCGAGTGTTTCCCTTTGAGGAAGCACGTCAGGCGTTGGAGTACATGGAGAGTGGGGCGCATTTCGGTAAGATAGCTGTGCGCTTCTAGAAGCATGGTTTGTAGTAAGCACTCTTTGCGCTTTAGTGAGGATGCAATCTCATCTTTGTTTGTGCTACATTAAGTAACAATGAGTAATACATAAGCCGAGCTATAGTTTGGGTTCTGTATACCCGACTGGCACGTCAACCTCTGGATTGAACGTGTAACGTAGAGCAACGTGTCACTACTCTATTGTTTGATTAGCTCAGTGGCAGAGCATCCGAACCAATCGGCTGGACGTAGGTTCAACTCCTACATCAAACTCCCGAAAGTTAGCTCACTGGTAGAGCCATCGACTGATAATCGATGTGTTCCAGGTTCAATTCCTGTACTTTCCGCCAACCCTGTCCGGGTCAAAAGACACTACCTGCATAAGGTAGCCAATTATATAGCATGAACTCTGCAATGTAGGTTTACTACTGGTCATCATAACTGATGTTCGGTAGTAGCAGTGAAGGAGCCAGAGCGGATGTTATCTCCCTAACTTGAGTATGTTCCTTCGGTTTCCACATCCAGTTTTCTGGAACTGGCAAACCCAACGACATATTTGAGCGTTGTTGTCTTTTTCTAGATTGCTCTTAAGTAGTCTAGGTGTAAGAACCAGCAATCTTAATCCAGTGAGAGGAGATGCAATCTGCCCGCAACTGAACTGTAAACACCTGCATTTGCAGAGTTTAAAAATATTGTGTAGTATATGTATTATAAAGAGTCAATAACTTTTGACTCCTTTGGTGCCAAATTCAGAACAGAGCTGGAGTCTCTACCTCTAACTAGTGCACGAGATACAGCCTCTTTATAAGAACACAGGGTTAAATTGTCCACGCCAAATCTATAAATGTTTTTATCAAACCTTCTGCATCGGCTACAACTGGCCAAGTTATCTATGCAAATTTCCATTTGGAAAACTTTTTATATCAAGCCTAACGAGATTGGAATCTTATATCACCGCAGTGATTTTAAAAAAATTTTGCAGCCTGGTACTTACACCTATTTTGGTCGGCATTGGCAAGTAAAAACCTATGATCTCAACCAACCTGAGTCCAAGATAGAGAACTTGGAACTGTTGCTGCGTTTGCACAGTGCAGAGTTACAGCAATATCTTTTAGTCGTTAGAACTGCATTCAATCAAGCTGCTTTAGTACGCCTGGGGCAAAATTGGGTTAGTGTTGCACCAAATCAATTACGAGCTTTTTGGCGTGGTTTTATTGACGTAGAATCACATCTTTTCAACTTAGATGAAAGCTTGGAATTACCTACTGAATTCGTACAGCAAGTACGTGGAATTGCCTTGAATGAAATTAAGAAGTTCCAAATTTCAGAGTATGAGATTGGTTTGCTTTACGTGCAGAATAACTTTGTGCGATCGCTAGAACCAGGCGAGTACGCTTTTTGGGCTGTTAATACAGATGTTTCAGTCCGTACCCAGAGCCGTATTATACCGAATCCACAATTTCCCTTAGAAGATGTATTGATTGAGCAACATCCCGAATTTGTAGCTGCTTACTGCGAAATAGTACAATTACAGAATCAGCAAGTAGCTATTGTACGCTATCAAGGTAAAGTCGTTTCCATCCTAGCGCCATGCAGTCGCAAGCTGTTTTGGCGAGGTGTGGAGATAGAGGTGATTGACATCACCACCGATGCTAAGTTGCCATCTCGCTTAGTTGCTGAGTTAGTTTCGGGTTTGCCAGAGGCTTTAACTTTGAGCCGCAATTGTTTACATATTTGTGAAGTACCCGCACAGTACATGGGGCTAGTGTACATCAATCAAGAGTTTCAAACACAACTCCAGCCAGGAAGGCACGCATGGTGGGTGTTTGGGCGTTCTTTAAAAACGGAAGTCTTCGACCAACGCCTGCAAACTATGGAAGTATCCGGTCAAGATATTCTTTGTAAAGATAAAGTGCCTTTGCGCTTAAACTTAACTGCTGGCTACCGCATACTCGATCCACTAACAGCCAAAAACCGTTTATCAGATATTACTAGCTATTTATACAAAGAGCTACAATTTGCTTTACGTGGTGCTGTTGGCGAAAAAACTCTGGATGCGTTACTGGAGGATAAAGGTGCGATTGATAGAAGTATTTTTGATTACATTCGTCAGAAAACCTCAGACTATGGAATTGAAGTAGATTCGGTAGGAGTAAAAGACATTATTCTCCCTGGTGAGATTAGGACGATTTTGGGCAAGGTAGTAGAAGCCGAAAAAGCAGCCCAAGCAAATGGAGTTCGTCGTCGTGAAGAAACTGCTGCTACTCGCAGTATGTTGAATACTGCTAAGGTGATGGAGGATAACCCCGTCGCGTTACGTTTGAAGGAATTAGAAGTATTGGAGCGAATTGCAGAGAAGATTGAAAAAATTCAAGTCAATGGGAGCTTAGATAGCATTTTGACCGACTTAATTCGGATTAATCGCCAATAATATGGTGTTCGGTTAAAGACTTATCATTAAGCCCGCAGCTTTGCTGGGGGCAGGGAGCAAGGGGGAGAAAGAGTTTTAAGATTTTTGCAGCCATGCTCTGAATAATAATTAATCAACCGAACTTGATATAAAACCGTAATAATGGGGTATGCTCACATCCAAGGGGAAGCCAATATTTACAAATTTGAGACTTCCACCGCCGCAACCCTTTTAGGCTCGCACTCCATTGAATAAGCAAGTTTGGAGCAGTGAGCAGCGGTTTGAAGATTGAAACATTGTGTTAGCCAATCAGATATCTCCAAAATATAAATGTTTTATAGGCAAGTCAAAATACTGCGGAGGCAGGCTCATTCTATGCACGTTTAAAAAGAATTGGTATTAAATACTATCTGTGCCTCTTTGAGCAGTCATTGGAACCAAGCGGGCAATAACTTGAGATTTGCTGAGTTCTCTAATCAGACGCTGGGCTTGATGCTTGTAAAGTGGTGAATCGAATGTTCTCGGTAAGTTAACTAATTACCTCCCCTTACACCCCTACACCCCAATTCCCCCACGCCCCTGGTTGTTGTTGACTTCTTCTTCAACTTATCGCCCGCCGTTGAAAAATAATCATATCAGTACCAACAACAGGATTTCGTGCTACCAGCCTACCCTGTGAGTCGAGAATGTCTAAATGGGTGAAATCCATTTCCTTGGCGCGTTGCAGCATCTGAGCCAATAGTTGGTCTTGTTGGGATTGTTTTATATCATACCATCCATCACTAATCGTCACAGCGAGACTACTCGAACGGAAGTTAGCTTGAATCGACTGTATCAAACCAGAGGCAAAGCGATCGCTAATCTGGGCGACTTGATTTTCGATAGATGCAATTAAGGTTTGCTCTGGCGTCAATACCAAGGTTGGGGTAGGAGTTGGTTCCGGTTCTGGCGGCGGAGTTTCCTCTACTGGCGGAGGGGTTTCCTCAGGTTGTGGTGTAATTTCTGCTACAGGTGGAGAGGTTTCCTCAGGTTGTGGTGTAATTTCTGCTATGGGCGGAGGAGTTTGTTCGGCTGCTGGAGGTGCGGGAGGTGCTTCTAGTTGTGGTGGAATGGCGATCGTTGCTGGAGGTGCTTCTTCAGTAGACGGAACAGTTGCAACCTCTGTGGGTTTACTAGAGAAAACAGAGGAAGTTGTCCAAACAAGAATCACAGCAATTCCAGCAATAATTCCTGTCAAAGCCGTATCCGACAACTTTGTCGATAAATTTGCTGGTAACAAAGAGCGGATTTTGCCTAAAGTTGCACTCCACCCCAACGCAAGCTTCTGGAAAAAACCAGCGGTTGTCTCAGTACCAGGAGGGGATGCTGTTTCCAGTTTTTCGACCGTTGTTTCTAGTACCCCAATCGTCCCTCGCAGAATTTGGATAATGGCAGACTTCCAAGCTGGCTGAACCGTCGGTTTTGACCGATTTGTTTCCGGTTCAGGGGAGAATGGTGGTTGTGAATTCTGATTGTCTTGTGTCATCGAGAGCCACCGAGTAGCGACGGATGCAGGTTTTGCCTCCTCTGCCCTAATGTATCACTTGATGACTACGGCTACACATCTTGCTCAAAACCTCACCCTCGCTTTTAGCTACGCTAAAATCTTTCCCTGTCCGCGAGTCTACGGTGTACACACAAGTCGGAAAATCTAACCCACATTGGCTTTAATCTGGTAGCGTGCGTTATGGACATTAGTCCTAACGCACCGAAAATCAAGGATGGTGGGTGCGTAAGAGAGCGGCATAACACACCCTACTGGCTTGCTCAAAACCTCAGCGAGTAGAGACAGCGACACAATTGACTCTTGTGTCAGCGTGTTATTTTGTCCTGATTGTCTACAAAAAGATGAGTTATTGTTACTCGTGACGTTGATCATGGACTCGCAAAGTCATGCGTTTTCGGCTTTTCCCTCAAATCTTCATTGGAATCTTTTTAGGACTTTGCCTAGCTCTAGGATTGCATTCTTGCCAAAGTACCATAGCACCAGAAACACCGAATATAGCGCAATCTAGCATTACCCCTGAGGCGCAACTCCAAAAATCTTCGCAGCCATCCTTACCACAAGAAACGGCTGCTATTGTCGCCAGTGCTGGACCTGAAGGTTTGTTTAACCCTCCCCGTGGTGATGTGCGTCTGTTGGTCATCAGTGACCTGAATAGTGCTTATGGCTCAACTGATTACGATCCAGAAGTTGATAAGGGTATCGCTTTAGCTCCGTTCTGGCGACCTGATATAGTTATTTGCGGTGGAGATATGGTAGCTGGGCAAAAGTCTACCTTGTCTGATGAAAACATCCGGGCAATGTGGGCTGCTTTTGATGACCACATTGCTGCTCCTCTGCGCCGCGCCAAGCTTCCCTTTGGTTTTACAATTGGTAATCACGATGCTTCCGGCGCGTTGGGGGTTAAGGGGAATTTCCTGTTCCAAAGAGAGCGAAATTTGGCAACCGAGTACTGGCAAGATTCAGCACACGACCCAGGAGTTCAATTTGTTGACCGATTTGAATTTCCTTTTTACTATACATTTGAGTATAAAGACATCTTCTTTTTGGTTTGGGATGGCTCATCAAATAACATCCCGAAAGAAAAGCTGGACTGGGTAGAAAAAACGCTTGCTAGCCCCAAGGCACAGTCAGCAAAAATGCGGATTGTAGTGAGTCATTTGCCTTTATATGGAGTTGCGGTTGGTCGTAATAAACCAGCGGAAGTGATGGCGAATGCTGACCAACTGCGAGCAATGCTGGAACGCTATAACGTTCATACCTATATCAGCGGTCATCAGCATGCTTACTACCCTGGTCATCGTGGTAAGTTGCAGTTACTGCACATGGGAATTCTCGGTTCTGGACCTCGTCCTTTGATTGATAGTCGCACGCCTCCTTGGAAAGCCTTGACAGTGTTGGATATCAACTTCAATTCGCCGGAATTGACGACCTACACCACCTACGACATCCAAACACTTAAGGTCGTGCAATATGAACAAGTACCCCGCTTTTTAGCTGGTCACAATGGCGTTGTTCTGCGTCGCGATGTGGAGTGGAACGAGTTAACAGCAAAAGAAAAATCCTTTTGTATCAACCGTTTGGGCAATAAACTCTGTGGTGCTTGAGTGGAACTTTTCCCCCAAGCACTCCATCTAAAGGGGAGGACGTCAATTTTGGCTTATGTCCCTTCAACCCCGATGTTTTGCTGCGATGCTCCCGGAGGGAGCCGCCCTGCATGGCGATCGCTTCAGTTAAACTTCCTATTTGAGTTGAATTTCGTAAATTATGAAGCTTAAACGCCGTCAATTTCTGTTTTTTGGTAGCCTCAGTGCCATCGGTGTAGGATTTCTCGGTTTTCTAACTCGTCAGGGTGGTAAAAATGCTTATATTGCAGCAGCCAAAACAGCGGTAGCTGCTACCCCAAAAAATAATAATTTGTTACTACGTTTTGTCTCTGTTGCAGATACTGGTACTGGAGATCAAGGACAGTATGCCGTAGCTAGGGCAATGACTCGCCATCATAGCCAAAATCCCTATGATTTGGTGGTTTTAGCTGGCGATAATATCTACACCAATGGCGAAATGGAAAAAATTAGTGCGGTGTTTGAACGTCCTTATGCACCTTTACTTAAGCAAGGTGTGAAATTTCAGGCTGTTTTAGGGAATCACGATATCCGCACAGAGAACGGCGATCTTCAACTTAAGTATTTCGGCTTTAATATGAAGGGACGTTACTACACATTTCGCCGCGATAATGTGCAATTTTTTGCTTTAGACACTAACGACAATGCTGTTTGGGAAAACCAGCTAAAATGGTTAGAGGAAGAATTAAGTTTGAGTCAAGCACCTTGGAAAGTTGTCTTTGGTCATCATCCGGTTTATGCATCAGGTGTGTATGGCAGCAATCCAGCGTTCATTAAAACCTTTACGCCGCTATTTCAAAAATACGGTGTTCAACTTTATATAAATGGTCACGAACACCATTATGAACGCACTCGTCCTATTAATGGAACGACTTATTTAATATGTGGCGGCGGTGCGGGGATTCGTCCTGTTGGTCGTTCAGAATGGACAGAATATTGTGCAGAAAAGTTGAGTTTTGCCGCCTACGAGGTTTATCCAGATAGAATAGAAATTAGTGGTATCGGCACCGATAACCGCGTTTTTGATAAAGGCATTGTTCCACTCAAATCAACTTAATTATCATGAAAGTCAAGCGCCTAAAAATGAATTCTTTCCGTGGAATCGGCGATTTGACGCTCGATTTCCATGAAATGAGTCCAACTGTACTTATCGGTGTCAATGGGGTAGGAAAATCAAGGATACTTGATTGTCTTGCTATTCTCCTCTCACAGTATACAGGGCGGGTTCAAGATGATGATTCCACACGTTTCTTAAGCGAACAGGACATAACGAATGGACACAAAGAAACGCAGATTGAAATTACAATTTCTCTGAAGGAAGGAGAGGATATAACCTGGTCTTTGAGCCAGGAACGCCAAGAGGGTAAATCTGCCCAAAGTCCAGCTACGCGGTTGGAGGCTATCAAATTATTAGCTGATATCAGCAGCAAGGAACGCCTGCAAAATCTTAGCCGTGGTGGTAAGGACTTGAGAAAATTTTTAGAAGCTGTAGAAGTGCTGAGTCAGGAAGTTGATGAAGTTAGCCAAGAACCTTTAGAAAAGGTGGTTGACGAAATAAACAGTCAATTAGCAAATAACGAGAACGCGAGCATACCTTTGCCAGTGTACTACCCGGTGAACCGTGCTGTTATTGATATGCCTTTGGAGATTTCCGAGGAACATTTATTTACTCAAAGAAATGCCTACGACCAAGCACTGACTGGTGGAAGAATTGACTTCAAAGGCTTCTTTGAATGGTTTAGAAAACGGGAAGATTTGGAAAATCAATTGCGACGAGATAACCCAGATTATCGAGACAAGCAGTTAGAAGCAGTGAGAGGAGCGGTATCATCATTGCAACCAGATTTTTCAGATTTACGAGTTGAGCGATCGCCCTTACGGATGACAGTCAAAAAACAAGGTCAGGAACTCATTGTTAATCAATTATCTGATGGCGAAAAATGCTTATTGGCATTGGTGGGTGATTTGGCAAGGCGCTTGGCAATTGCTAACCCAGGTTTAGAAGAACCACTCCAAGGCAAAGGTGTGATTTTACTCGATGAAATTGAACTGCACCTGCACCCAAAATGGCAACGGCAAATCATTTCATCTTTGACAACAACATTCCCCAATTGTCAGTTTATCATCACCACCCATTCACCACAGGTACTGAGTCATGTCAAACCTGATAGCATCTACCTCCTACAAGCAACACCTGATGGTATCATTGCCGAACAACCTGAAAATTCGTTTGGCAGAGATAGCAATCAGATTCTAGTAGTTCACCACAGAAATTATGACAGGTCAGGAGTAGGATAAAGACTGTTGAGTTTAACTCGTGCATCCTTAGTGGTGAAGCGCCAGTTAACAGTAGCTCGTTGTTGATTGCGTTCTATTTC
>JAHHIB010000062.1 GCA_019359075.1 Kalymmatonema hyalinum WJT4-NPBG1 | reverse complement strand
AGTGATGAATATTCCTCTTGTGTGAGGTTAACGATGTATTTTTCTGCCATTTGTGAATACCGAGATTTTCAACTAGTTTCTCAGTAACCTGGACACCTGTCAAAATCTCTGTGGTGAACTACTAGGCGATCGCCATCTAATAAGCTGAAAATCCTACAATTTGCACATCATCTTTTAATCAAATTCTTGTGGGGTGGGCTGTCCAGCCCGCCCAAATTGTGCAAACGGCACGGCACAACAGCTTATCCGATGGTTAGGAAACTCGTCTGTTTCATAAAGAAACCGGGTTTTTGAAGATTTTATTTAGGTGATTTTACTTATAACTACGCAGCTAAAAATTTTCTTAGATTTCCGGATAGTTTCTTTTTTCTTTGAATATATTTACTCTATTAAATCATGTTTTTCAAGAGTACCCTTTGGGGTACTGCTAAACAAATTTCTAAGTTTTTACAATGCAAGTGCTAGCCGACTAAAAGTTTCTATTAACTATTTTTAGTCTAGTTAGCTGACTTGTTATTGCTATTACCTAAAAACGAAATATTTAAATTTTTATTGAAAATTAGCTTGAGCCTAAAATCAGACACCAAAATCATAGGGATACCGTTATGAAAGAAGGCAGAAGTACTGTTAAGGACGGGTTCAGGAATCAGTTAGAGTCTTACGTTTTAACTCATTTTCAAGGGTTCTGGAATATTGCCCAAAGCAATAACTCTCTTAAGCGGCGGATTAACAAATTCCTGATTAATAGTGCAATATATAAAAGCAAAACCCGCCCCTATCCTTTAAGCACATTAGCGGAATACACATCTTGGGATTCCTTAACTGATAGAACTTGGAGTGGGCGTCATTTACCACCTGTGAATGTAGATGAGAACAAACTGCCTTCGCTTGAAGAACTCAAGGAGTTGTTCTTAAGAAAAGGCGATACAATTTTGTCTTCTAAATCCACTCTTTTGTTTCCGTATTTTGCCCAATGGTTTACGGATGGATTTTTAAGAACTGACCGCACCAATAATTTAAAAAACACCTCAAACCATGAAATTGATGTCAGTCCCTTGTATGGGTTAAACAAAAAAATGACGGACATCCTGAGGTCACACCAAGGTGGTAAGTTCAAGAGTCAGATGATTAATGGCGAGGAATATTGCCCCTATTATTTTGAGAACGGAGTTGTTAAAGAAGAATTCAAATCTCTGTTCAAATCTCCCGATGAAGTTCTACCTAAATCTGAACTAGAGCCAGCTAAAAAAGAAAAGCTGTTTGCAATGGGTAAGGAGAGGGGCAATGTGCAAATTGGCTACGTAATGATGAACACTCTTTTTTTAAGAGAACACAATCGCATATGTGATGTTCTAGCGGCTCATTATAGTGGTTGGGATGACGAGCGACTCTTTCAAACAGCAAGAAATATTGTCATTGTTTTGTTAATTAAAATTGTTCTTGAAGAATATATTAATCATATTGCCCCCTACAACTTCAAATTCTTTGTCGAGCCATTATCTTTTACAAATGAAAAGTGGTATCGGCAAAATTGGATGACTCTGGAGTTTAATTTGTTATATCGATGGCACAGTCTAGTACCAAATGAAGTTTATTTGGATAGCCAGAAAATACCCATAACCGAGACACAATGGAACACGGAAATGGTCACTAGTAGGGGTTTGGGACGCTTGTTTGAGGACGCTTCCAATCAAGCAGCTGGAGAAATAGGTATTTTTAACACGGCACCCTTCCTAATTGATACAGATTTAAAGAGCATCCAACAGGGTAGGGATGCACGCTTAGCAAGCTACAATGATTACCGCGAATTGTGTCAGTTTCCACGAGTCACCGATTTCGACCAGATTACTGGTAATGTAGAAGCTCAAAAACTGCTGAAACGTTTATACGGTCATGTAGACAACATTGAATTCTACGTAGGACTCTTCGCTGAAGATACGCGCGAGAACTCTGCTGTAGGTGCCTTAATTGGGAGACTGGTAGGCATCGATGCTTTTTCGCAAGCATTAACGAACCCCCTGTTGGCTGAAAATATTTTCAACGAAAAAACTTTTTCACCAATTGGTATGGAAATTATTCAGACGACTTCAAATCTTTCGGATGTCCTACATCGCAATATTCCCCAAACAGACAAGCGCTTTAAAGTAACCTTGACCCAAGGTAAATAAAAAGTCAAAAGTCAAAAGAGAAATTATATCTTTTGCCTTTTTTCTTTTGTTGTAGTAAGCGCTTTAGCGAAGACAGCGCTTACTACGAACCCTTCAAATCAAAATTGATAGACGACTCGGTGCAAAATACGAATTTCTCTTCCCCACTACCCAAAACTGATCTATGCAAACTCAAAAAGGCAAATTAGAACTTGGTAGGGAATATCCAACACCAGACGAGGCGTCTGCTATCGAAGCCATTGAACAAATGACCAGACAGCAGATTGAGCAAAACTATCAAGCTGGCGATCGCCCAGCCCGACGAGATGCTCACGCTAAACATCATGGTTGTGTTAAAGGGGAATTTATTGTTGAAACCAACTTACCGGAAGAAATGAAAGTTGGCGTTTTCAAAGAACCAGGAAAGATGTTTACTGCGTGTATTCGCTTTTCCAACGCTTCAGGAAATGCAGCCCAACCTGATACAAAAGGTGATGGTCGAGGTATGGCAGTGAAACTCTTGGGTGTGGAAGGCGAGAAGCTGGTTGAAGACGAAAAGAACACTCAAGACTTTATTTTGGTCAACCATCCTGTATTTCTCATACGCAATCTCCAAGATTACGTTGAGTTTTTTGCTGCTATTAGAGCAGCAAAGGGTACTATACCATTAAAATTTTTCTTGCCTGGTTTCAATCCATTGAAATGGCGTTTGCAAGAATTGATAATTGCCAGGTCAATTCAGAGTAAAAAGATTGTCAGTCCTCTGGAAATTCAATATTGGAGCATGACGCCGTACAAATTTGGTGATAGAGCAATTAAATTTTCGGCAAAACCCTCTGCTGAGAATATTACGGGTAGGCAAGTTTCTAAGTCTCCCAACTATCTCCGTGAGGCAATGGTCGAGCATTTAAACAGTAAAGGATCTAGTTTTGATTTTTTGATTCAGTTTCAAACAGACGCTGAAAAAATGCCTATTGAAGATTCATCTGTTGAATGGAAATCTCCTTTTCACAAAGTCGCTACTATCAAAGTTCCTCCTCAAAAATTTGACTCTCGCGAACAAATGGAGTTTTGTGAGAATCTATCTTACAATCCGTGGCATTCCTTACCAGAACATCAACCATTAGGTAACACGAACCGCGCTCGCAAGCAAATATATGAATCAATTTCTCAGCTTCGGCATGAATTGAATGGTGTTTCCAAACTTGAACCTACTGATGAAGAATTATTTGCACTTTTTGGTAGTAAATAGTGTTCGTGTAATGCTCGCATATGAAAAGGATAAAGCTATACAAACAAAGTCTGCTTAAGCAGGCTTTTTAGTTTTTATACTCGTTTAATTCCTAGAGATGATATTTTTTTGTCCTTGACTCAGTTTATTTACTGAAATGACTATCAAAACCAAATTTTGTCGTTTTGGATTTTAAATTTTAAATTGCTTATCATGGATCTGGACGAACCTACACTGTCCGGAGATACCATGCCAAAACGGCTGATTACAGGGTTAAACAATTTGTTCCAGCGAGATAGAATTGTACGTAACCTGGAGATTTTTCAAGACTTTATCATTATTTCTCTATGCCTTGGTTTATTCTGTGTGATGCTTATACGACTGGGAGATATGTTCTCCTCTTTTTTGCATCCATTGGATTTACGACAAGTAACATCTGATATCTTGTTCATTTTGATTTTGGTAGAGTTATTTCGCTTGTTACTTGATTACTTGCAAGTACAACAAATATCCGTAGGAGCAGCAGTGGAAATTACCATTGTTTCTGCTTTGCGAGAAGTTATTTTACGCGGTGTCCTCGAAATTCCTCGTGACCAAATTTTTGGAATTTCTGTATTTTTAGTCGTTTTAGGGGTAATTTTTGTCGCTTTACCTTGGGTGCCTCATGTTTTGGAAAACACTAGAATTAGTAACTCCGAAAAAATAGAAGGAAAAACGCAACCGTTAGCTGAAAATTCCCTACCTTCTGATTAGTTAGAGGCACAAACACACCAAGTTTACGAACAGGACACTCACATGGGGAGACACGGCGACACCGAGAGGAGTCAGCCCCTAAGCCCTCCGGGCACGCTACGCGAACGGCGAATTCAAAATTCAAAATTCAAAATTCAAAATTGAAGACCCGACGGATGAATCCAGGGGCTTGAATAAAGTTGCTCCGCATTTTTTATTCTCTATACCATAAGTTGGGGGCTTATATCCGTTCGGAGTTCGGCGAAGGCTCACTCGAGCCGCTGAGCTCACGGACGTTCGGCGAAGACTTCGGCGTGAGCTCAGTCGAACGCTCAGTCGAGCCGCGAAGCCTTTTCTTTTTTGGTCATTAGCAGTGGGAGCGAGTGGCTAAACCTCCACCGCAGCTGCACCGAAAGCGTTCCGTCTACGTGGGCGGAATCTTTTCTCAAGGAAGGTTGAAACCTCGTCCCTCGTGGGCGACTTTTTTATCCCCGCGTCCTGGTGTCTCCGTGTCTTTGTGTCAAGTTCATTCAAACACTACTGTCCTATTGCCATACACCAATACACGATTCTGCAAGTGCAAACGCACTGCCCTTGCTAATACAACTCTCTCCAAATCCTTACCTTTTCTAATCAAATCCTCAACTTCATCGCGGTGACTGACTCGCGCCACATCTTGCTCAATAATTGGTCCTGCATCTAAATTATCAGTCACATAATGAGAGGTTGCACCGATAATTTTCACACCACGTTCAAAAGCTTTGTGATAAGGATTTGCCCCAACAAAAGCTGGTAAAAATGAATGATGAATATTAATCACTTGTGGAAATTTGGCAATAAATTCTCCACTCAGAATTTGCATATATTTTGCCAATACAACTAAATCTATTTTGTACTGCTGTAGCAATTCCAGTTGCTTAGCTTCTTGTTCTTGTTTGTTTTCTCTTGTGATAGGAACGTGGTAATACTCGATACCAAACTGCTCTGCTACCACTTTTAAATCAGGATGATTGCTGATAATCAAAGGAATCTCAGCAGTAAATTCTTTTGCACGTTGTCGCCAAATCAAGTCAAATAGACAATGGTCTTGACGACTCACCCAAATCGCAATGCGCCGCACAGTATCGGAAAAATGCAATTCCCATTTGGCTTGCAATGGTTGAGCAATGGCATTAAATGCTGGTGCAATTAAGTCACGCGGCAAATTAAACTCATCTAACTGCCATTCAATGCGGGTAAGAAATAATCCTGCTGCAAAGTCTGTATGCTGATCTGCATGAATAATATTACCACCATTAGCGTAGATGAAATTGGCAATTTTTGCGACCAACCCTCTTTGATCGGGACAGGAAATTAGCAATGTTGCTGTTGGACTTGTCATGGATACATTCAATGACTAAGGATACTTTAGACAACGACTTTTAAGTAAAATTATTTATACCAAGTCATTTTATACACTTTCCTTGATAAAAGAACTTCTGAATTTGACACTCAATTTCATTGAAAATGAATAAATTTTCAATGGAATTGAGTTAATAAAAAATATTGTTTAATTTTTAAATTTACATAAATTGTATTTATTCTATAGAAAATAATTTAAGATAGCTACCTTTAACCAAAAAGCATAAGTGAGTGTCAGTGATTTTTTGAATTAATCACTTACACTCAGTAGCATTAATGTTGCGTGAAATCACTACACTGGCTGCTTCCACAAATCTATAGCTCTGAAAGTTTTGAGGTAGAGTATCTGTACAGCCGCTTAATCGTTATTATAATGGTAATAATTTTGACAATTTGTTTTTTTAACCTTGAAACGTTGAGCAGCTATAGCTAAGTGCTAATTGGAGAAACGAGAGTAAAAATCACACACAATTTTATTTTGTATAGAATAAACTTGGATAGTACTTTAAGCCAGACGTTCCTAGAAATTAAGAAGTATCGTAGAAGACATACTATACAGAGATAATTCAGATAAGATCAGATAAGATTTGTATATATGTACCAGGGTATTGCGACAAACATGAGGCAAGTGTACTGCCTGGCTTAGTTTTATTTACAACCATATCATGGCACCAATATTGATCGTTAATTTAGCAATTATAGTTTACTTGATAATGGCTTGCTGTTTCTTCAATGAATGGCTAGTATTTTTTCTAGCAGATGAAGAGATGGATTCAGATCTGCGCTTATTTTCTATTGTCATTTTGGTCATAGGTACTATTTTATGGCCTATAGTTGTTCCTTTTGCTTATTTGGAACTACTTAAGTTCCATAAAAAGCACAAGAACGTCATCGATTTAATCATAAAGCAACGTAAAGTTGGCAGCCATGACGACTGATATCAAGTAAAAAATGATTGTGCCATCGGGCTACATCAAAATAAAGCTGCTATTTGCTGTTTGCTGGAGTAGGTTTATCAGCATTGGGGGTAGGCTTCACACTATCATTTATAGGTTGGAGTTGTTTCCACTCTGACAGTTCTCGATTGACAGCATTTTCAAAATCTGTAGATACTAACAGGACATTAACATTTCCATCTGGTTTTGCGGGAGGGTCAGCTTGAGCATACATGAAACGGCGGTTAAAGTCAGGCTTACCTAAAATCAACTGATGTGTTTTCTGATTCTTGAGTTTTATATCAATCGTTGCTTGAGGCTGATCTAAACTAAATTCTGTAAGCTCGTTAGCTGGGATGGATATCATCCGCTCACTCTTTCCTTCTACGAGCAAATTCATCAAATAACCTACAATAGCGTTACTTGCTGGTGCGATTTCAGGAGATTTTATCTCCCACTTGCTTCCATCAGACTTGCCACTACGTTCCAAATTTAGAGTCTGATTTTTAGTTTTGACAGTCAAAGACTGCACATCGTCCTCTTTAAAGGAGAAAATTTGCTGCTTGTTCTCCTTTATTTCCTCTCGCTGAGGCGTACCTTTAATTTCATAGAAGTAAACAAAACCACCTAAACCCAACGCTAGCAGTATCAAAATTAAAGTCGTTTTTTGTAGCTTCATAGATGAGTTAAGAAAGAGGAGTTATGAATTATGAATGATAAAAGTTTTCATAATTCATAATTTATAATTCATAATTTGTCTACCTTCGTAGCCACCAGAGAAGAACCGCTGCCACCAACCCTATCATGGGTAAAACTAACAGAGACGACAACTCTAAAAGATTCGCTTGTGCTGCTGTTAGGTTGATGCGACGGTCTTTGGCTTCCTTAGGGCTAATCGAAAGGGGTTGCTGATCCTGCTGACTCAACCAAGTGACTGAGTTGAGGAATACATCTCCATTGAGCTGCTTATCAAACAAGCCATTGATGGCGAAATCTGAATTTCCAAATACTACCATCCGTGACTCAGCGGAAGGAGATGAGGGAGTGGGGGGAGATGAGGGAGTGGGACTAGCCTTAGTTTGAGTCGTTACCCCTGCTGCTGGGAGTGCAGTGGGTTTGGCGCTGGGAGTGGGGCTAGCTTTGCTCTCGGTTTTTGCTGTGGGTGCTGGGAGTGTAGTGGGTTTGGCGCTGGGAGTGGGGCTAGGTTTGCTCTCAGTTTTTGCTGTGGGTGCTGGGAGTGTAGTGGGTTTGGCGCTGGGAGTGGGACTAGCTGGGGTTTGAGTGGTTGCTGGAGCTGTAGGTGTGGGTGTAGGGTTAGATTTGGTTTCAGATTGGGCTGATGGTTTCCTTGTTAATGCTACGCCCAATGTCAGTGGACCTTTGCGATCGCTTTCGGGATTAAACTGCAAGTTTTCGCTTTCCTGGTCACTTTCTGCCCAGCTATTCGGATAAGGTTTGGTCAGCAACAAGGGAGTCACCTCAATCCCAGCGACTGGGGTTGTGTCAACCGGTCGTGCTAAGGGATAAAAAGAAATGCCATTGCCAAAATCTTTGGTTATCGGGTGTTTTCCATATTGAGTCACTAAAGGTGCCGCAGGACCAAGCCCAACACTTCCAGAGGCATCAACTGCCAAACGATTATCTAACTTCACACCCCACTCGCCAAGTAAACTCTCAACTTTGGGGTCGGTATTTGGATCAATCATCAGCAGTAAATTGCCACCTCGATTCAGGTAGTCCCGCAGTGCTTTTATCTCAGTTTCAAATAGCGCTCTTTTGGGACCTGCAACGACGACAACAGCAGCATCTTGAGGAACACTAGGCTTTTCTGCCAGATTCAAGGGAGAGGTGGTGTAATTTTTGTCATTTAATGCCTGAACTGCTTGCGATATTGCACCCTCTCCGTTTGAAAGTTGGTGTTCCCCGTGACCTTGAAGAAAGTAAACTTTAGCTGTACCTAAGCTGCTGATTTGTTGCAGGCGATTCGTTAACTTCACTTCCGATAGGCGTTCTTGGGGACCGACCACCTGAACCAACTGCCGTCTATCGCCAGATTCCAAGTAAACTTCTCCATAGTCTTTAACGCCAAACTTGCGAGCAAGTCCTGGTCTAGCTTGCGGATCTACGTACTCAAAATTAAACTTTGAGCTTTGCCGATGATAATTTTCCAGCAAGTCCCGGTCTACAGGGTCTTGATTGAGGTCAAATAGCCATACCTTTGCTGGTACTTGTAAGGAACGCACCAATTCCCGTGACTGGGGAGCAAGAGTAAACAACTTAGTTTCTGTTAAGTCAATTCGCGTATGGTAGCGAGTCCCTAAGAAGTTAATTAATCCTAAAATCGCCAAAACTGCCACAGTCGCAACTAAGGCATTAGTACCAGCTTGGGTGGAACGTTGTCCCCACCAGTGACTCTGCTTGTTTTGCCATAACAGCCACAACCCAATAATCACAGAACCTAAAATTATCAATCCTAATGGGATTACTCCCCAATTATTTGATACCAAACCAGCTGTTAAGCCCGCAGCAACTAGAAACGGACCAAACCAAAACAAAAATTTCCAAGGTGTCTTTTTAGCGATAGTCTTCATTTTATGAGTCATTAGTTATGAGTCATTGTAGAGACGCCCTGTTTGAAGCGTCTCTACATCTTTGTCATTAGTCATTATATTTCTCGCATAAATCTTGTTTTAAGCTATTTATAACCGCAGATAAACGCAGATAAATCATCTGTGTCTATCTGTGTCCATCTGTGGTTCCATTTTCCAAAACATTGACTTTTACAAGAGGTCTATTTTTGTCTGCTAATGACTAATAATAAATGTCTATGAACGTTGGAAGCGGAGTGCATCAATTGATTGAGCTGTGAGAAAGATGCCTAAAATGATGTAACTAGCAAATAACATCAGGCTGCTGGTATCGAAAATACCTTGAACTAAGGTATTGTAATGTTTCAGTAACGAGAGATGACTCAAGGCTTCTCCTACAGAACCACCAATATTTTTGGCAATTAAATCAACGAACAACAGTAATAAAACTAATGCGAATGTGAGGACGGCAGACAAGATTGTACTGTCTGTCAAAGAGGAAATGAACATTCCCAAAGACAAAATTGCTGCTGCTAGTAAGATTAATGCCAAATGCCCTAGTAAGGGAATGGCTGGCGGCATTGGTGGATTTGAGCCACTCAAAGCAACAGCTTCTAATGCCAGCATAGGCATCACCATTGTGATGAAAAATGTCAACACTCCTAATAATTTCCCGACAGCTACCGCCCAGTTTGTGACTGGTGATGTGGCTAAAAGTTCCAAAGTGCCGCGTTTGCGTTCTTCGGCATAAAGTCCCATCGAGAGTATTGGCAGCAAAAACAACAACAACCACCCCAGGCGATCCAAAAATGCCCTAACAAATTCGTAAGGTACATCTATTGGTGGAACTGGCACTCCAAATTGTTGCCCTTGTAAATCTAATGCAGCCACTGTTTGCAAAATGCCTTCTGGTCCCATCAAAATGAGCACGAAGAATAACCCAGATAGAAACCAAAAAACGGCGGCAATTGCATATGCCAAAGGCGATACAAAATAGCTCTGTAACTCTCGGCGATAAATGGCAATAATATTACCCAGTACTACACCCATTTAGGCAGCTTCTCCTTCGTTGGCTTCTGCTATTTCTGTCTCAGTCTCCAAGTTCTTTTCTTCTGTTGTTAGTTGCAAAAAGACATCTTCCAGAGTAGCGCTAACACGCCGCATTTCATGTAAACCAAATCCTCCACGTATCAACGCCGTTGCAATATCTCCTCCTGGTTCCATTCCCGGTTGCGATATCACCCGCAGGTAACCTCGGTTTTCCCTAAAGGCGCTATGAGTGTGCATTCCCACAGCAGGAATTGATTCGACCAAACTCACGCCTGGTACATTTTGCAGAACCTGTTTAGCTAGAGCAGCTTCTCCCTCAATTTCTATTTCATATCCTGAACCTTTTGTCAACTGGGTTAAGAGATTTTCAGGGGTATCTGTCGCTACGACTCTGCCACGATTGATGATTGCCACGCGGCTACAGGTCATGCTCACTTCTGGCAAAATGTGGGTGGAAAGAATGATTGTGTGGCTCCCAGCAAGGCTTTTAATTAAATTTCGCACCTCAATAATTTGCCGGGGATCAAGTCCGACTGTGGGTTCATCCAAAATGATGGCTGGTGGATCGTGGACGATCGCTTGGGCAATACCAACTCTCTGGCGATATCCTTTAGAAAGTTTGCGAATAATCACGTGGCGCTTGTCTTGTAAATTACAGCGTTCTATAGCTGCTGCTACCTTGCTCGTGCGATCGCCTGCTCTTACTCCCTTAATCCGCGCCACAAAATACAAAAATCCCTCCACCGTCATCTCTGGATACAACGGCGGTGTCTCTGGTAAATAACCAATCCGTTGACGCACCAACAGAGAATTTTCATGGACGTCAAAGCCCGCAATCCGAGCCGTACCACTTGTTGCTGGTAGGTAACCGGCTAAAATCCGCATGGTTGTGGTTTTGCCAGCGCCATTCGGTCCCAAAAACCCCAAAATCTCTCCTGGTTCTACGTTGAACGTGACATCAGTAATTCCTTGGGTAGAACCGTATATTTTACTTAGATGCTCAACTGAAATCATCCGCTTTATTTGAATTGCATGAATTGCAAATGATAATGTATCAAACCATGATAAATCACCAAAACAGTCCTGAGTGTTCACAGGTGCAGCGACTACCGCGCCCCTACCGAGTGCTGAGTGTGGTATTGTTTGTTTTTCCTTCTCCTACAGACTCGAATATGAGGAAAATGGTTATAAGCAAGCTTTTTTCCGTGTTCAATCCCCCGCAATAGTTCTGAGTGCTTAGAGCAACTAGCGTTCATAATTATTGTCATTATTTAAAATTTGTCTATTCAATTAAATGGTTAACTCTACCCTCGTTGCCACACCCACTCTTTACGTCAACCCTGCTATTGGGAATGATGCCAATACTGGGACATGGTTAAACCCCTACAAAACTCTCAGCCGTGCCCTCAACGGAACCACAACACCTAAAATTATTCAGCTCGCACCTGGAACTTACACCACTGCTAGTGGAGAGGTTTTTCCACTGGTCATTTCAGCGAGCGTGATCGTAGTAGGTCACGAAGCAACCAAAGGTCAAGGCATTGTGATTTCCGGAAGTGGAGAGTATAAAAGCGAAAGTTTTGGTGTACAAAAGATTACACTACTATTACTAGATGATGCTCAACTGTTGGGCGTCACTGTCATAAATCCTATGGAAAAAGGCACTGGCGTCTGGATTGAATCAACAGCACAGCAGTTTGAGGAGCCAGCCTCACCAACTTTAGCGAACAACACGTTTATCAAATGCGGTCGGGAGGGAGTGTTTGTCAGCGGTAGTGCCAAACCACTGATTCAGGACAACGTGTTTGTCCAAAACGGTCTTGGTGGGTTAGTCATGGCACGCAATAGCAAAGGGGAAGTGCTGCGGAATGTTTTGCAAAAAAATGTTTTGGGAATAGGTATTAGTGACTTTGCTGCCCCTTTGGTTGCAAATAACACGGTATCAGAAAATAGACACGCGATCGCCCTCTCACGAACTGCCCGACCTGTAGTGCGTCATAATCTCATCGAAAACAATATTCAAAACGGGCTATTAGTCAATGGTAACGCCGCTCCTGATCTCGGCAGCACTCAAGATCCTGCTGGTAACATTTTTCGGAATAACGGGCAGTTTGATGTCCAAAATACGACCTCTGTCCAGTTGATTTCCGTAGGTAACCAGTTGAATTCTGCCCAAATAAAGGGCTTAGTAAAATTGCTCAGAGCAACAAAGGACACTACCCAAGCAGTAGCAGTAAATACGATTTCTGATACTGAAGTTGCAGAACACTGGGCAGAACCATTTATCCAGGCATTAATCAGCATGGGTTTAACTCACGGTTTTGCTGATGGTACCTTTGAGCCAGACAAACCGATAACTCGCGCCCAATACGCGGCTTTGGTTGCGGCTTGCTTTAACCCCATTCCCAAATACCCCGCACCTGATTTTACGGACGTACCAAAGGATTTTTGGGCTTATGATGCGATTCAAATCGCGGCGCGGGGTGGCTTTGTTGGGGGATTTAGCGATCGCACCTTCCGCCCTGGGCAAAATGTTCTACGATTACAAGTCATCGTCTCTTTGGTAAATGGATTGGCACTCAAAGCAGCGGATAATACTTTAGTGAGCTACAGCGATCGCAATACGATCCCCGAGTATGCCCGCACCGCAGTTGCCACCGCCACCCAAAACAAAATTATCGTGAATTATCCAGATCCTAAACAACTCCAGCCAAATCGAGAAGCGACACAAGGAGAAGCAGCTGCTATGGTTTATCAAGCATTAGTGGCGATCGGGCGAATCTCCACAGATTCGGCGCTTGCGCCCAATATAAATTCGCCCTATATCGTTTCCTCTTCTACTGCGTGAAAAGTAAAATGAAAGGCACTTCGCTTATATACTTAGAAACACTTGGCAAACAAAACTGTAGCTAAAAACACGATAGGCTGTATGGGATGGGAGCAGGATTTACGCCTATTGCCAGAAGCTGAGACCCAGATGTTCACACCAGCCTTGGACACCTCTGCCGACTTGGCAATAACCCTACTAATTCACTATACTTTCGACCTCAGTGGCTATAGCGCCAATGAGCTAGTTGACCTTTGGCAAAAGCAATATCCAGGAAACTGGCTACACTTGGCAGTGATTGAGGCACTGTATCAAGGTCGCTACAAAGCGATTTCGGTGCAACAAATTCTAATATGTTGGCAGCGGCGGGGACAGGCGATTTTTCATTTCAACATGGAATTTGAACGCCTGATTTGCAGCAAATTTCCACAGAACCTCACCTCAGTTCCCGCACTCCCCCCAGATCCTATGGAGACACGGGCACAAGGAGGAGAAATCAATTCAAAATTCATAATATCCCCTTCTTACCCCCAGGGCACACAAAATTCAAGCATTAGAATCTCTTCCTCATCTTCCCCATCTCCCCCATCTCCCCCATCTCCCTCACACCCCACTTCCCACTCCCCACCTGCAAACCAAGAAAAGGATGATCTTCTCCCAGTCGCTACCAACAATCCACCCATTGGGCAGTTTACTCCAGAAACAAGCGCTCTTTCAGAGTCATTTACATCAAAGCTCAAAGCAATTTCTAATGAAAAGCGACTCCCTTCGGGCAAGCTGATCCCTGGACGTCTACGCACTTCCGTTTCAGAAGAAATAGGAAATGACAATAGCTATTGCTAAAGTATCACTTAAGTCTTTCGGTCAAAGGAGAACGTGTGGAGGTGTGGAGGCTAGGAGATAACTGAAATTCCAGAAAACTGACCTATATTCCACAGTTGACATGAGTCTTAATAACCGAAAACGCTCTATCACTGAAGGGAACCGCGCATTAGAATTATTTACCAACCGTGAAGGATTAGTCCGCATCTTTGCGACATATATCAATGATGACCCATCTCCAGAAAAAATCTTGTTTTTTCACGGTGATGGTGGAAATGGGAAATCACTTTTATTGAAATTTTTATTAACAAAATGTTGCAAGCGTTTCCGGTCGGATATTTGGCAGGAAGAACTCAAACCCAAAACTGATGTTGAGGTAGCAGAATACATTACTCAAAAAGCTGACGATTGGGACTTTATTAAAGTGCCAGCGGTATTACACGACTTTGGGTTAAGACTACCTGGTGAGGAGCAACCCCAAGACCCCTTTTATGGGTTACTGATGCTGCGCCGTAATATCTCCTCTAAAGCTCAAGAATTGGGTTACTCTTTGCGCTTTCCCCTATTTGACTTCGCTTGTGTTTGGTATTTGAAACAAAAAGGTAAGCTTTCAGCAGAAAAGCTCAAAGAACTGTTTCCTCAAGAAGAAATCGACTTTTTAGTTGAAATTGGTAATGCTTTGAGTGACACCTCTTGGGGTGCTATTGGTAAAGCAGTCTTAGGTCTTTTTTCTAAACATTTGGGTGAAAAATTTCTCTTGTTCTTACAACAGCGAGGACTGAAGCAGGAAGATGTCCAAGCGATTCAAGAGATGGATGTAGACAGGGAGTTAATTTTTGAATTGCCACAACTGCTGGCACAAGATTTAAATGCGGCGATGTCTCAACCAAATGCACCAGAAAGAATAGTCCTGGTTTTTGATACTCATGAGGCATTTTGGGGTGTGGAGGAACGAGGTGTTCTTCAAGGTGAGCGCTATTTTGCTGAAGATGAATGGTTACGGCATTTTCTTACAGAGTTGGAACTCTCATCTGGCATAGTAACAGTCGTTGCCGGAAGAGAATTACCGAAATGGGATAAATCTCATAAATTTCCCATTCCTCAAGATTGCCTTGATGCTCACTCTGTTTATCATCTTTCACCGACTGACGCTAATAAGTATTTACAATTAGCAGGAATTGAGGATGCAACTCAAAGACAAAATATTATTAACTACTCGCTAGATGCTTCAGGTCAGGTACATCCCTTTTTACTGGGTTTATGTGCCGATGTCGTACTGCTTTCTGCACCATCTCAAGTGCTTCCTACGTTTGATTTAACAACCAGCTTTGAGGAGAAAGCGTCTCAACTCATTAACCGCTTGCTCAGTTACGTAGATCGAAAAATTGCTTATGCCGTTCACGCCCTGAGTGCTTGTCGAGCATTCAATTTTTCAATTTATGAATACTTGGGTCAGAAATTACGCTTTGACACTGTCAAGCCCGCTTTCGATATTCTTACAGAGTTCTCCTTTGTATGGGAGGCGCAGCAACGGGGTCAGAATTGGTATCGTATCCATGATTTGGTTCGACGCTTAGATTACGAATCAAATCAGGAAGAAATAAAAACAATTCATCAGCAGGCACATACGGAGTTAGAAACGTACTACCGCCAGCTTGGAGAAGTGCCAGAAGCGATTTATCATGCTAATCGCTTAGATTGGCAACGGGGTGTCAATAAGTGGGTAGAAAAGTTTGAGGAAGCTTTAAAGCAGAGTCGCTATGAGCAATGTCGCAGTTTATTAGAAGTTAGAAACGAGTTAATAATTCAAAGCAATCTTCAGTTAGGAAGAGTTTCACGTGCTGAAGGTGATTATTTTGTCACATTGTCTCAATATCAAGAAGCAGAACAGGAATATTTGGAAGCGATCGCTGCTTACGAGCTACAACTGCGCCTGACTCCCGATGATACTGTAACTCACCTCAACAAAGGGAATGCGCTACAAAGTTTGGCATCCCTACAGTCGAGGTTATCGCAGCACACACAAGCACTCTCTACGTACGAGCAAGCCATTGCATCTTACGATACCGCTCTGACACTTGCTCCCAATCACGTGTATGCTCACAACAACAAGGGGATTGCGCTAGAAAATTTGGCATCCCTACAGTCGAGGTTATCGCAGCACACACAAGCACTCACTACCTACGAGCAAGCTATTGCATCCCACGATACTGCTCTAACACTTGCTCCCAATCACGTCTATACTCACAACAACAAAGGGAATGCGCTAGGAAGTTTGGCATCCCTACAGTCGAGGTTATCGCAGCACACACAAGCACTCACTACGTACGAGCAAGCCATTGCATCCTACGATACCGCTCTGACACTTGCTCCCAATCACGTCTATACTCATAACAACAAAGGGAATGCGCTAGGAAGTTTGGCATCCCTACAGTCGAGGTTATCCCAGCACACACAAGCACTCACTACGTACGAGCAAGCCATTGCATCCTACGATACTGCTCTGACACTTGCTCCCAATCAGGTCTATACTCACAACAACAAGGGGAATGCGCTAGGAAGTTTGGCATCCCTACAGTCGAGGTTATCGCAGCACACACAAGCACTGACTACGTACGAGCAAGCTATTGCATCCCACGATACTGCTCTGACACTTGCTCCCAATTACGTCTATACTCATAACAACAAGGGGAATGCGCTACAAAATTTGGCATCCCTACAGTCGAGCTTATCGCAGCACACACAAGCACTGACTACGTACGAGCAAGCCATTGCATCCTACGATACTGCTCTGACACTTGCTCCCAATCAGGTCTATACTCACAACAACAAGGGGAATGCGCTAAAAAATTTGGCATCCCTACAGTCGAGGTTATCGCAGCACACACAAGCACTGACTACGTACGAGCAAGCTATTGCATCCCACGATACTGCTCTGACACTTGCTCCCAATTACGTGAATGCTCACAACAATAAGGGGCTTGCGCTACGGAACTTGAGTAACTTACTTAAAGACTTATCTCATGATGATCAAGCCCTCCAGTGTTACCAAACAGCATTGGTGTCATTTAACCGATCATTAGATATCGCCCCAAATGATGACAATATTCGGGATTTGAAAGAGCAGATGCAAGAACTGCTTTCAAGCTGATCCAAAATCATTTTAGGAGGGGCTTAAGGCTTTTACGTTTTATACCAAGTTGCGTTCAAACATGTCATTCTGACCGTTCGCGTAGCGTGCCGCAGGCATAGGGAAGAATCTCGCAAGATGCTGAGTCCTAAAGGGACACGTTGCGCGTTGGCGGAGCCTGCGCTTTGCGCTTACGCTTCACTAGCGTTACGCTCAGCATGACAACTTGTCTCTATGACTGCAACTTAGTATTACATACTGCCGCCTACCATTAGCAATTGGTTGAAAGCTGCTTGTGAGCGATTCCATTAGAGGATGTTTTAAAAGTCAAAGAAGGTATAAAGTTGTCATTCTGAGCGGAACGGAGTGGAGCGAAGAATCTAGAGTTTTAGGCACGTACTGAGATGCTTCACTCCGCTGCGCTGCGTTCAGCATGACACCAAAAGACCCTTTTAAAACATCCTCTTAGACTTCTTGCAAAAGTCAAAAAACGTGAATGTCATTCTGTAAGCGCAAGCGCACACTACGTGAACGCGTAGCGTGCGCCTTAGCGCATACGAAACGCAGTGTAGCGAGGAATCTCCACGCCTATGTTTCGCTCCGCTCAACATGACAATTCAAGCATTTTTGCAAGAGGTCTAATCTCTTCCCAGTACCCAGTCCCCTATACCGAATCCCTTTTAATTTACTGGCTCAACCACAGCTTTTAAACCGTTGTTATTAAGTATTTTTATGACGTTATCAGCGTTATAGCGAGTGCTGAAGACACCGACTTGCATCACTCCCTTACCACGCCAGACAGTGCGAAAAGCACCAGGAGCAAGGAACTTGACTAAGTCTTGATCCTTTTCATTTTGTACTTCAACTACGACTCGGTAACGTAAATTGATTTGACTTTCCCCAGCAGGCGATGCGGATGGACTACCGACATACGCAGTCGTCGAAGAACTTTGAGCGACTGGTTGTTTTCGCATATTGCCAGTATTGCCCAAAGGGATATTGGAATTGGGAACGGGCAAAAGAGCTGCATTACCGACGGGTGCAGCTTCTAGTGTTGGCAATGACGACTGTCCTTGATACGCTCTTTGTACGGCTACTGCTGCGACTTGGTCATAGGAAGTTACATTTTGTTGTCGGACTTGACGCCCAGATACCGAGAGGGGAGGACGCGGAGCCATTTGTTCTAAATTCATTGCCTCTGGGCTTTGTTGTGTTCCCGCATCAACGGTGTTAGCTGCCGCTTGGGGTGCAGTGAATTCTACGGTATTAGGAGAAATACGTACGTAATTCGCTTGCTGTGATGTATTGGATGTATTTGCTGGTGGTTGAATTGACCTTGCAGTTGGGGCAACTTGCCGACTCCTTGTCAAGCTATTAGGAGTTGGCAAGCCAGAATTGAGAGGAGATTGTTTTTGATTGACAGCAGTTGCTCTCAGGGGTGAATTGATCGGTAATAATGGCTGCAATTGATTGTTCAATCGTCCAGAAGCGTTGCTCGAAGATGCGCTTAGGGGGAGACGCCCTGACGCTGCTGTTGACGCGCTGAGATTTGCTAAAGAATTCCCGCGTTCCTGTATCCTCGGGTTCTCTGCGCTGAGTCCCCCCATTCCCGCCTCGGCTACTGCTGTTGTCCCAGCCAAATCCACCTTGCCATTGATGCGGTTGTTGGCAAGAGTGTTGCCAAAAGCAGGAAAGATTTGTTTGGCAGCGCTGGCGTTAATGTCGTAACGAGCATTGTTGCGAAACTGATTACCGCCTGGTTCAGAGGCAATGCCTAAATTGGGGATCGCTTGAGAAATAGCTACTAAGCCATCTTCTTTGCTGCCTTGAATGAGATTGTTCCGTAGTATTGGGCGAGCATTCGCTTGTACCACAATGCCACTTCTGTTGTATTGAACAGAATTGCCAACCACTATCGGCTGAGCATTTTGGGTAATATTAATGCCAAAGCCCGTTTCTTGAAACACGTTTTTCCGCACTTCCGGTCGAGAATTCCCGGAAATTGTGATTCCATTCGCCCCATTTTGATAAAAGAAATTACTGCTAATGGTGGGCGCACTGTTGCCAGTCACAGCTATTCCATCTTGGGTACTGCCAATAAAGGTATTTTCCACAATGACTGGATTGCTGTATTCAATCCATAAACCGTAACCACGAGGGTTGGGATTAGTCACCGTTACGCCAGTCAACTTCGCTTGGTTTGCGCCTACAATGGTGACGTTTTGACCGCCAAAGGTGCGACTGAGGTAAGCACCTCCTCCTTGGATCACAATACCACGTCCTTTAGTGCGAGAGTCCCCTTGAATGGAAACATTCGGTTTGAGTCTCAAAGGAAAACTCTCTCCAGTTCCGTCGGTGTAAGTGCCGCTTGAGAGCATAATGACTGTGTTGGGACCAGCGACTTGTAGCGCCTGGGTGATGGTTTTAAAAGGAGTGCCTTCACCACCATTGCCTACCTTGTCATCCCCAGCACTTGGGTTGACAAAAAGCACGTTAACCTGAGACATTGTTTTGGCACCGATCTGCCCTCTATCTGTTGTTGCGGGCATTTGAGCAATGGCGGCATCAAAGCTTGCCCCAAGCATTGCCATGTATGCCACTCCCATGCCAGTGGTGAAACACAAAACGAAAAAACGAAACACTGATAATATTGCTACACTGAGGAATGAATATGGTTTGTGACCGTTGGCAATTAGCTTTACTGGTAAATCCTTTGCCCAATAAGACTTAGGAAAAACGTGGTGGTGAATCACTTTTACTACACTCCTTCTACCAAAAAAACTTTTATACTTTTGTAGACGTAAGTATGTGGATCAGGTTACTCAGATATTGACCTGTTCGCTCTTTTTGATACAAAGTTAAGTTAGTTAAGAATCAATAGAGATGCGAAGAACAGTGTCAATATGAAACAGGCTGGCTGTTACGATGAAAGCACTAATGGGGTTGTTGTAATGGTCGAGCCATACAGCCAAACAGAGCAAATCCAGCAAGTTGTTTACCGCATTTTAGATGCAAATTTAGATCGTGCTCGTGAGGGCTTGCGAATCATTGAGGAATGGTGTCGCTTTGGGTTGAACAACGCCCAGTTAGCTGCCCAATGCAAAAAAGAGCGACAAGAGATAGCTCGTTGGCATACCACAGAATTGCGGGCGGCACGGAATACACCAGGCGATCCTGGGACTGACTTAACCCATCCTCAGGAAGAACAACGTACGAACATCAAATCGTTGTTGCAAGCTAACTTCTGCCGAGTGCAAGAAGCTTTGCGGGTGCTGGAAGAATACAGCAAGCTTTACAACCCAAACATGGGGAAAGCTTTTAAGCAGATGCGTTATCGCATTTATACCCTGGAAAGTGATTTGATGGGAAATCATCGGCAGCAACTGCTATCGCGATCGCGCCTGTATCTTGTCACCTCCCCAAATGAAAGGTTGGTGGAAACTGTGGAAGCAGCCCTGAAAGGAGGATTAACGCTGGTACAGTATCGCGACAAAATAGCCGATGATACTGTGCGTCTAGAACAAGCTAAAAAACTGCGGCAACTATGCCACGCCTACGGCGCTATTTTTATTATGAATGATCGGGTGGATGTCGCTCTAGCGGTAGATGCTGATGGAGTGCATTTGGGACAACAAGATTTGCCCATTTCTATTGCCCGACAATTACTTGGTCCTCACCGTTTGATCGGTCGTTCTACCACAAACTCGCAAGAAATGCAAGCAGCGATCGCTGAAGGTGCAGATTATGTTGGTGTGGGACCAGTTTATCAAACTCCTACAAAAGAAGGAAAAGCAGCAGCTGGCTTAGAATACGTCAGCTATGCGGCTAAAAATTGTTCCATACCTTGGTTTGCCATTGGGGGAATCGATCCTAATAACATTAATGACGTGATCAACGCCGGAGCAAACCGTGTGGCGGTGGTGCGTAGTCTGATGCAAGCCGATCAACCTACCCTGGTGACACAATTTTTCCTCTCACAGCTAATAAGTCGCATGAAACCAGAATCTGGTATGTCTTATGTCTGATAGGATTACACTTGTTATCAATGGGGAAACTCGTTCCTGCTTACCCCAAACACCTTTACCCGACTTACTCCAACAATTGGGTTTCAATCCCCGCTTGGTGGCGGTAGAGTATAACGGCGAAATTTTACACCGTCAGTTTTGGTCAGGAACAGAAGTACAGCAGGGCGATCGCTTGGAAATAGTCACCATCGTTGGTGGTGGTTAAGTCAATAAACATGAGTAGCCATCAGGAATGTAAATCGACCGATGTAAGGTTTTGCGTTTAGCTAATTGTTTTCCTTTACGACCGAGTTGTTCGCGCAGCTTTTGGTCTTGACACAACCGCTTGAAAGCATGAAAAACCTCATAGCCAGAATTGGGATTCACGAGTATGCCATTTTCTTCATGCTGAACTGTATCTACTACACTCCCCAAGCGAGATGCAATCACAGGTTTCCCAAAATAACCCGCTTCTAAACAAACGATTCCAAAACCTCCCATCAAGGCTTTCTTGTTTCCCAAACTCAGCATTGCAAGTATGTCACATGCTGCATAGTATCCGGCTAATTCCCCCTCAGGTACATACCCAGCAAAATGAACCCGCTTCTGTACCCGCAAGCGATTGGCTAGATTTCTCAGCGCAGACTCATCAGAACCTTGCCCACACAGTATATAGTGAACATCCATTCCTAGAGTCAGCAGGAGTGTTAAATTCTCAATCACGCGATCAAAACCTTTACGCTTGACGAGTCGTCCGACTGAGAGAATGACGACTGCTGTTTCCGGAATGTTATATCCACTCCGCACCCGGACACGTAAATCATCCAGATCATCTTGATGAGCCGAAACACCAAATTTTTCTACTCTAACAACAGGGTTAATCACATAGGTCGGCGTCTCAACTTGGAAATGGGTAATCAGCTCATCCCGAGTCAAGGAACTGTTACAAACAATTCCTTCGGCTCGTCTGAGGGTGAATTCAAATAGAGAACGCAATACGGGGTTGCGTGACGGCTCAAAAATATCCTTTCCGTGCAGGTAAATAAAAAAGCGAATAGGTAGAAGATAACTTAATACCAAAACAGAAAGAAAATGGTAGCCGTGACCCCATTCAATATAGCGATAGTGATAGCGAAAATAGAGCTTGATTGCAAGCAGACATGACCAAACCGTATTCAGAAAAGCTTGCAGCATACTTCCCAAAAAACTACCACGCCAGAATTGAGAAATGGGCCAGCGGTATACCGGAAACTTTTGCGCTCTGTCAAATAGTTTATCTCCCGAGCAACTAGCCGCTAAAACTATGACTCGCTCTGGGTCTTGCAAGCAGCGATTATAGATATATTCTTCAATTCCACCCTCTTTTGGTTGGAAGCTACGAGATATAACTAGGATGTCCGGATATGACGCAGTTTTGTCTCGGGTCGTTGCTCTGATACGTGAAATATTTTCCATCAGACATTTTGATAGCTAAACGTCACTCGCTTCGCTCAAATTCAAAATTCAAAATTAAAAATTAAAAATTAACTTAGTGGGAGCAAGGAAGCGCCACTATCTTGTTGACCACCAAATCAAAGATTATGGTGGGGGCTTGTATCCAGAATTAATCAATTCAAAAAAAGATTCTTAATTTTTGAACTTTGAACTTTGAATTCAAAAAAGGTCAAAACAGCATAAAAAACCTACATACATAAACTTTGGTGAGCTTTGTAATTTCTACTTCTCAATCAATTGAAGAAATGAAAACAATTTTGTTCCAGGTTTTAGGAGCTAAGAAATACTTAATATCCTGAAACACAAAATTTACCAAACATGAGCCATTCGTCGTTGAATTGACAGGCTCACTTTGAATGATAAATTTTTAATTATTAATTCCTTTACTTTCCTCAATGATGGAACAGCTAAGATGCTTATCTTTTTGGGAAAAATTCAATTTTTAATGTTTCAATTCAGTTTTTCAATACCAGAATTTTCTCAACTTAACACCTTGATTTTTGAAAAATGAAGCTATCAAAAGTAGATGAACAAAAGCTGATGAACAAAAGCTGAAGTTTTAAAGATGTATATACTTACCAGCATAACTTAAGTGCAGGCTATGCTAAAAAAAATTATACTTCATACTTCATACTTCAAATGACTCCTGTTGAAATTTTTAAGTCTGGCTGCTGTTAGTAGGATATCTGAATACCACTCAAAATATTATGCCAAAATGCCAAAAAGCTATCTTTCTTAATTATCTTTTTTGAAAAAATCTTTAAATTAACTTTTTTCTGTAAAATATATAAATATTGTTAAGCTGTATACAGAACTTTAAAAAAATATTTTTATTATATTAAAAAATATAAAAAAGCTATGATAAATTATTTTGAGAAAATAAAAAATAAGTCAAAAAAAGGACTAAGAAAAAAAAGGCATTTGTATAATATGTAACCATAAAACTGGTTTCTCCGGTGTGTATACTTATGGACGCAGGAATTTGGCAAAACAATTGCGGAAACTGGCAATCGCGAATTTAAAGTTTGATGAAAATTTGAAAAATTCAATTGCTGATGAGGTACGGTTATCTACTCCAGAAATCCCCCCAAAGCCTGCTGCGTGTCCAACATCAGAGACGATACATTTGAAATGTAGCCTGTTAAAGAGCTACTGCCAATCAACCACTCTGTGGGGCTATGGGCTGGCGTCATTGACCAAGCACAACACTCATTTGTGCATTGGGAGATGAAAGATAACCAATACTGTTTTTCAACCGACTGTGTCATGGGTAAAAAATTACAACAAGCTATCAAACCCCTCTTAAAATCCCTGTTCCTCCTATGCCTTGTTTTTACATTGGCATTTGGTCATAGTGATGGGGCTCTAGCCGCCAGTGGGGGTAGAATTGGCGGTGGTTCCTTCAGAGTTCCCTCAAGCCGTCCTTACTCGTCTCCTCGCACCTATGCACCTCCCGGTGGCGGTTACGGTGGAGGATACTACGCTCCTCCTTATGGCGGTGGTTTTGGATTTCCGTTCCTGCTTCCTTTTTGGGGTATTGGGGGAGGATTCGGCGGTTTACTGGGCATCTTAGTTTTTATTGCGATCGCCAACTTCCTGTTGCAAACTTTCCGTCGCGTCGCTTCTGGTGACGCTTCTGGTGACAGTGAAGTGGGCTACAGCAGCAACCCTAATGTTTCCGTAACTCGTTTGCAAGTGGGCTTGTTAGCGAGCGCCCGTGGCTTGCAAACCGAACTCAACCGCATTGCTGAAACTGCTGATACCAACTCACCAGAAGGTAGAGCAGAAATCCTGCAAGAAGCAAGCCTCGCTTTGCTACGCCATCCCGAATACTGGGTGTATGCAGGTGGTGGTACCCAACAAGCGCGTTTAAATGCAGCTGAAACTCAATTCAACCGTTTATCACTTGCAGAACGCAGCAAATTCTCTGAAGAAACTCTTTCTAACTTCAATAACCAGCTCAAAGCAGCCACTCCCAAAGATGCTTTACCTGCTGCTGGTGAATTAGACAACCCAACCCGTCTGATTACTGAAGGACCTGGCGAATACATTATCGTCACATTACTAGCTGCGACTCTAGGTAAATACCAGCTACCAGAAGTTAACAGCGCTGACGACTTACGTCAAGCTCTACGTCAATTTGGTAGCATCCCTGGGGAGCAACTGCTTGCTATGGAAGTTCTTTGGACTCCCCAAGCTTCTGGCGATACCCTCACCTCTGATGATGTGTTAGCAGAGTATCCAGATCTGAAACTGGTTTAAGGGCGTTGCACAGTAAAAGGATAACTCCTATGGGGTGGGCAAAATGCCCGCCCTTGTTTTTTGGTTTATGGGCGGAGCTTTTTAAAACCCTCTTTGGCGTTCTAGCCTTGTCCTAACGGACACGCTACGGCAATTCGTCAGCTCTAAGGACTAGCCGCTAAGTGCATAAGTTGATCTTGCTTACACCTAATAAGAATATAGAAGAAAAGCTCTCCTATCTGCATAATCAGCTTATTGTTAATGTGTAAGTCTCATAAGCTATTGGGTATTCCCGTCAAAGATGTTCGTTTTGTAACTAGCAAGACTTCAGATTTGAACAACAATAGGACTTACGCACTGTACAAATAGAGGATGATGTGCATTAACTAAACTGCAAACTTCACGGGTTTTTGTTCAAAAAATTTACAAAACCCTTTCCACTTCCTTACTTTTTATACATATTCTTAAGAAAAAGATTCTAATTGAGATAAAGTCATGCATCTGAATAATAGTTAAAAGTCAAGATTTGACTCAATTCACATAATCATTTTTTGACAATGCGTAACTTCTAGATAATATGAAATTTGATGATAAATCTCATCTAGTCCAAGAAATTATCACTTATGGAGCTAAAGGTCGAAACCTGACTCTTGCAGATTTGAGTGATGCTAACCTGATTAGTGCCAACTTAAGTGATGCCAATCTCAATGGTGCTAACCTAAGTGATGCCAATCTCAATGGTGCTAACCTAAGTGATGCCAACCTCAATGGTGCCAACCTCAATGGTGCTAACCTCAATGGTGCTAACCTCAGAGGTGCCAAGCTCAATGGTGCTAACCTAAGTGATGCCATCCTGATTGTTGCTAACTTAAGTGGTGCCAATCTCAGTAGTACCAACTTGAGTGATGCTGATTTAAAATATGCCAACCTGAATGATGCTAACCTGATGGTAGCCAACCTAAGCGGTGCCAATCTCAAAGGTGCTAACCTGAAAGATGCCAACCTAAGTAGTGCCAATGTTAACGAAACACTATTTGGAAATAATTCAGGAATTTCTGAACCTATGAAGTATGACCTGATTCTACGAGGAGCAATCTTCGAGGATTCTCAACCAGAACACAGTGCGGTTTTGATTCCTCGTTAAGGATAGCAAAGGAAGCTGAGAAATACGACATCACGTACCAATTTGGCGCAGATGCTAGTAAGGAAAACACTGCTTAAACGGGGGATGGGCATAGTTTTTCTCCATCCTTGAACAGTGCTGTCAAAATGACCAACTTGCTACAACTCGGAAGCCGCATATCCTCAGTCCGCCATCAGGTTCATTCCAGCTACGACTGGCGCTACGGCAAAGCACAGAACTGAAACTCCAAGAACCACCGCGAAGCACCCGACGATTATTATCGCCGCCAACTTCCCAAACTGATCCATCTGTGGGTGCGCCATCGTAATTTTTGTGCCAAGAGTCAGCACACCACTCCCAGACTAACCCATGCATATCATATAAGCCAAAGGCGTTTGCCACCTGAAAACTACCTACAGGTGTTGTTTCTTTTCGGTATTTAGCTTTTTGTTCGTAACTGTGAGTCTCACTTTCACCACAGTTTGCTAATTCAGCGGTAACTGTTTCGCCAAAGTGGAAGGGTGTCGTCGTTCCAGCACGACAAGCATACTCCCATTCCGCTTCACTGGGTAAGCGATAGTGCCGTCCAGTTTTTGCAAACAGCCTTGCACAAAATTCTACCGCTTCGTGCCAAGAAACATTTTCAACTGGTCGATTTGCACCTTTGAATTTGGATGGATAAGGGTTCAAAGATTGTTTGACTTTGGGTAAAGCTGCTACCGCTTTCCATTGTGCTTGGGTGATGGGAAACTTTCCCACAAAAAAAGGTTTGATAGTCACTTCGTGTTGTGGACGTTCGTCACCATCCCCTTCATAATCTGTAGAACCCATCATAAAAGTACCGCCAGGAATCGCTACCATTTCCAGCGTGACTTCATTACCTAAATTTTCTCCATAAAACTTTGTACTCTGACAGTCACGGCTGATTTCGTTACCTTGTCCGTCTACTGTTACTACCTCAAATTCAAAAGTCTGTAAGGAGTGGAATCCTAAGAACGCTTCTAGTTCGGGAACTGACGTTGTTACTTTCTGTTCTTGAGGCGGTGATTCCGGTTCGGAAATCGCCAAAATGGGTTGTGCAAAAAATTTTGTTGCATTCAAATCTTGCAAAACTTCTGTTGCTGATTGATACCTTTCTTTTGCCAAATGTTTCAGCAACTTATCCAGAATTTGCCCTAGATCATCGCTCAGGGTAACCCCTTTTTGCTGTAAATTTTCTCGCCACGACCATTTACCGTTCATAGGATCGTAAAGGCTATCATGAATTTGTCCATGAGGATCTTGTAGGGGCAAACAGTGCGTGAGAAGACGTACACAAGTGACTCCTAAGGCGTACAAATCACTCGCTTGACATGCAAATCCAGCCATTTGCTCGCTAGGTGCATAACCGATTGTATAAAGCACCGTAGCTTGTCTTGATAAACTGGTTTGCGTCACCTGCTTGGCACCACCAAAGTCAATCAAAACGAGTTTGCTATCACTTTGACGACGGATAATGTTTTCTGGTTTAATATCTCGATGAATAACGTTACGCTCGTGAATAAATTGGAGAACCGGTAACAAATCAGCTAAAAGTTCTCGAATTTGCTCTTCACCAAAGGCTTGTTGCTGAAGTTCTTGTAACAGAGTTTGCCCTTGAATAAACTCTTGTACCAAATAGAGGCTAGAACCTTGTTCAAAGTAAGCAAGTAATCTGGGAATTTGCCAGTGATTTTCTCCCAGTTCATAAAGTCGCTTTGCCTCTTCCTTAAACAATTCTGCTGCTTTCGTACGTTCTGAAGTTCCCTGAACTTGTGGGAAGAATTGCTTGATGACACAAGGAGCATCTAGTCTATCAACGTCTTGAGCCGCATATGTTCTGCTAAACCCGCCTTCGCCTAATAATCTTAATACACGATAGCGGCTCCTCAAGAGTTTACCAAAGTTGCTTTGTCCACAACTGGTACAAAATATATTGCTATCAGCGCTGAAGGGATTGGAGCAACCGGGATTTTGACAAATTTGCATAGTGAGCCATGTATCGCATCTTGTCCAAAGTTGGCTCTAAACATGAGCTATTTTTATACAGATATGTATATCTACACATAAATCTATATCCATCTGCTTGCAGTCGTTGCATAGGCAAATACAGATGAAAAAAATTTTGTGTTTCCGTTTACGTGGCGTTAGAAATTTCTAAATATGAGTAAGTATGAGCACACGGATTTCTCTTATGAAAAGAATATAATGAAGCTGGTAATTTTGTCAAGTACCTTGGAAGGGAGAGTTCTTGAGCAGGGGAGAATCATTTGTCGCTGTCAGGAGCGTAAATTATACCATTTTGGATTTTAGATTTTAGATTTTGGATTGTGAAAGAGTTATTGGATAAGCTTTTAGGCGCTCCATCTGTCGCAATCATTTTTCAAATTGGTAAAAGTGCTGAGTGCTGAGCAAAAACGACTCAGCACTCAGCACTTTTACAGGGGTTTTCTTTTGGGTGGGGATTGCTCACCAATATCTCAAACGTCTATCATATAGGCTTTTAGAGGCAAGGAACACCCGACGATTTGTGGTCTAATCATAAGAATCAGCGCTCTCCAATCGCCTATTCTCTCCAACCCAGCGGCGGCTCGATTAGGGTTTGCTCCGACTTGCCGACGCTAGCACCTGGCTTATTGACAATGTGAACTGTCGTTGCCTGAGGACCTTCTTCACCCTCCTCTACGGAAAAACGGACACCCGTACCAATTTCTATGCGGTCAAAGTCGTCATGGAGAACGCTATTGCGGTGGAAGTAGATTTCCTGAGCGTCATCTATGGTTTTGATAAAACCATATCCTCTGTCTGGAAATAGCTTTGTGACAAGTGCTATAGTCTCTTGGGCGTCATCGTGAGTTTTGGCTTTATCACTTTCTTGCTGGCGCTTGGCTAGTTTTCTTAGTTGCTGAACAGCTGCTTTAAATGCATCTCGAATCACTGCATCCACTGGTGCATACTGGTTGGTGTCTGATGGGTTGCTTTCTGCTACAAGTTCGTGCCCAGGTGGTACGGTGATATCAATCCGCACTCGGTAGGGAGAACCAGTCCGCGGGCGATCGTGTATCTTTTCTATTGCAATGTGGCAGCTACTAATGTAGTCGCAAACTTGCTCAAGCTTGCCAATTTTTTCGCTGACTAAATTATCAAGAGCATCAGTTTTGTCTACATTGCGATAAGTAATTTCTGGTGCAACTTTCATAATGTAATGCGTGATTTTTGCTTTCTGAATTTTCTTTGTATACAAGCGGCGGCGGCTTCACACCTGTATCAAGGTTTGAGTGGAAATGACATTCATCTATGCGCCGATCGCTGTTGTCTGTTGGCTGTTTGCAGCCTTGTCTAGCAGATCCCGGACTTCTTCATCGGTTGTTTGCGGAAACTCTTCGTACCACAATCCAACACTGTAGAAGGGACTTGGCGTCGCTGCGCAAACAACTTCATCTACTTTGGATTGAAATTCTTGACAAGTTTCGGATGCAGAAACTGGTACGGCAACTATGATCTTGGCGGGTTTTTGTTGCTGCAACGCTCCCAAAGCCGCACGCATAGTTGCACCCGTCGCTAAACCATCATCTACTAAAATCACAGTACGGCCGTGTAATGTTGGGACGGGGCGATCGCCACGATAAAGGCGTTCCCGTCGCTCTAGTTCCTGTTGTTCTTTCGCCGCCACCTGGTTAATAGCTGCCTCGGATACACCAAGCGATCGCACAATATTCTCATTTAATACTCGCACTCCACCAGAAGCAATAGCTCCCATTGCGAGTTCTTGTTGTTCGGGTACACCCAGTTTGCATACCACAAAAACGTCTAAAGGGGCATTTAATGCTTTAGCAACTTCAAAAGCGACGGGGACACCGCCCCTTGGGAGCGCTAACACCAGCACATCTTGGCGGTTAGCATAACCTGCCAACTCTTTAGCCAAAAATTGACCTGCTGCCTTTCGGTTTTGAAATACCATAGTGTTGCGCTCCTTTTTCGTTTTTAAAGGAATGAGTTTTTAAGTATAAAAGCGCATCCTTCCTTGCCTACCCTTTTCATGTTGAATTTTGGCTCTTGGGTTCTGAGTTTTTCCTTAATCTTTATTAGTCTTATGCACTAATATTAAAAACTTATAAATTTCCTTTCCTCTGACTAATGGAGGGTTGTGTTAGTTTTCTCAGTCTACTTAGAGAATGAATTAAAATGCAGATCCAAATATCACGATAAGTTAGTTTTGATTGATGTTTTTCGGGAGTTAAGCGGTGTCACATCAAACTATTATCATTGGTGCAGGACTAGCAGGGCTAAGTGCAGCTTACGAATTGGTACGCGCAGGCTTGGATGTCCAGGTTTTTGAGGCGCGTGAGCGTGTTGGTGGTCGGGCTTATACCGTTGAACTAGGTGCAGGACAATACGGCGAGTTAGGTGCCGAGTTTGTGGACGATAACCACACTGCGCTAATGACTTATGCAGCCGAGTTCGGTATCCAACTTGACCCTGCGAGCAAATTTCCTGACGACCTTTACTGGTTTATAGAGGGAAGTCTTCGCAACCGTATGTCCCTCACAGAGGAACAAAGCAATGCTTTAGATAATTTCTATGCAAAGCTCGAAAGCCTGCTTGAAGAGCAAAAAGACCCGCAACAGACCTTAGATCAGTGGTTGGATACGCACTCAATTGCGCCCTTTGCCCATCGAATTGCCCGTTGGCTAGCTTCTTCACTATTTGCAACCGACCCAGAGTTGATTGGTATAGGTTTCTTTGCTTATCTTGCAGCGAGCGGCAACACAGGCTGCAATATGCGAGTTCGTGGCGGTATTTCGCGTCTGGTGGATGCCTTAGTTCAACATCTGGAAGAGCGAGTTCACATTGGCACTCCCGTGCGTCGTATCCACCAAACAGATGAGACTGTGAGTGTCAATGTTGAGACAGCAAGCGGTTTAGTTGAGGTTGTGGCTGACAGCGTGATAGTGACGATTCCTTGGAGCGTGCTGCGTCACATTCCGATAGAAGCACCACTTGTTGACGCACAGCGAGAGGCTATTTCCAGCTTACCTTACGGTGGTGTAGTCAAGACCTTACTGCAATACCCACACCGCTTTTGGTCAAAGCCAAACTTTGGAATTGTCTTGCTTGAGGGTGATTACCAGGCTATCTGGGAGCCGACTTTCGCTCAGATGGGGACGGAAAAAATTCTTTCCTGTTTTAGTGGGGGTACTCGCAGTTTAAAGCTATCTGAGCGCGCTGGTGAGTTAGCAGTGGCAGCACTAAATACTATCTATCCTGATGCACCCGGAATTATCACCTCTCGTTCCTATGACTGGAGTGCTGATGAATGGGCGCGAGGTGCCTACTGCTATTTTAGACCGGGAGACTTGCATCGCTTTGACCCATATTTAACGCAAAGCGCTGGTCGGGTTTTCTTTGCTGGCGAGCATACTGCCCCTGTGGAGTATCGTGGTTATATGGAGGGTGCGATTCGTAGTGGTCAGCGTGCTGCACAACAGATTCTTAGTTTGTTAAGCGAATAATTCTTGTGCATCTGTCTCTGGTAGAGGTGGACGCAAGCAAAGATATAATAATGGACCAAACAAGGGTAAGAGCGCAACTGACCAAAAAATACGAGGGTCTTTAAGACCTCTTCGTGCCATATCATCATCGAATAGTGAAGTTATGGGAAATATCAAGCACATCAAACAGAAGTCGATACTGATGAGGTGAACAAATTGCTGAGTCTGAAATTGCTGAACGTAATCTTGCCAATTTCCAGCAATTGCTGCATAAGCTAGTATGCAAATTGTACCAATCACAAGAGAAACTCCTGTTGAGCGCCGATCAAGAATTTCCAGTAACTTATCCTTTTTTCCAAAGAATTGTTGATGAGATTGACGAAAAATTAAATACGGCAAAAGACAGATGACACCTGTGAAGTTTGACCCAATGAAATAGGGCCAAGCACGAAAGTTTTGCATTCTGCCATCAGCAAACATTAGGCAAGCATAAATCATGGGCCAAATACCCATCAGGCAGAATATAGCTGGGATGACGGCGTTAAGCTTTCCCCACTGGAGTGTCAACAGCTTCCCTCCTAAAGACCATGTGTCTGGTTGATCGAGTGGAGCCAACCATATAGTGTAGGCGACAAATCCTATCCAGATGATCAACAAAACGGCTTTTCTACCCATAACTTCTAAAGCCTGAATTGTGAAGTATGAGACGAAGGTAAAAATGAGAAGAATAAACTATAGTTTTTTTATTCTTCATACTTCAGACTTCATTGTTTCCTTTGCAAAGCTCCCATGCAATCCGTAGGGAATATGGTGCTTTAAGTGCAGACGAGCGATCGCCCCTTTTTCCAAACAAGTTCCATCCAAAATAACGATATCAGTTCGATTGTGCTCTGCATCGTAGACTAATGTTAGCACCCACCCATCATCTTCTTGAGTACTGCCTGGTCGAGGCACAAACACAGGTTCGCCAAGGAAACCTTTAGGTGCAACACTCCAAAATTGTTGTTCACCAAATTCGGGATCAACTTTAATAATCGCTTGCTGGGGTGCATCGCCTTGTGGTTGGTGAGCAGCTGCTAAGAATATGCACTGATGTGGTTTACCAATCCGATCAGGATGAATAAACGGAAACTCACACGAACGCTCAACAAGTAAATCTCGTTGTGCTGTTTTCGTTTTCAAGTTGAGGTGAAAACGCCACAGCTGTGCAGGAGGTCGAGTATCAAAGTCAATTTCCTGGTAATTTAGATTGTGGTCAATGCCTGGAAAAGTTTCGTAGCAAACTGAATCAACAATCAACTCATCGCCCTGCTCAAAGGCGTTGGCATGGTGGAAAACAAAACAGGGATCTGTTTCGATAACTTGAACTTCTTGAGAGGGGTCGCGAGGGATGAGCCAAATTTTAGTGGGGCGATCGCCATGAAACTTGATGCACTCCGCTGCTCCCCGAAAGCCAAGCACGTACGGTAGAGGATTGAAGGAAACTGGATTTTGAAAGAATAGGCAATAGTTTGGTGTAATCGCAAAGTCATGGATGAAGGCAAAACCTGGAATTTTATGGTCGTGTTGTTGCACTACCTTACCAGCCTGGTTCAACTCATAAACTGTGATGGTTGTGATCGGGCCAGGTTTGATGGCGAAAGTGACTAGACGCGGTTCCCGATTTTGATCACCAGGATCTATCATTGGATGAGCGGCAAAGGGCGAGTCTTTGTGCAGAACGCCGTCCAGAGTTTCGATCCCCAAAGTTTCTAACGTGTTGGGGTCAAGACGATAGGGATGGGAAGCTTCCCATAGAGCTAGCAGTTTGTCGCCCCAGTAGATAATATTGGTGTTGGCAACGTTCTTCTTTCTTAAGTCGAAGGCGTTTGCCAGCCAGCCTCCTGGTTTTTCGGTTCCAAACACACCCCGGTAGACCATCCGACCTGCTTTCTGTTCTGCACAGTAGCCTTCTGTACGAACAAAGCGATTGCGGAAATGAGCGCGTCCGTTGGAGAAGGAGACAGCACAAACCATACCATCTCCATCGAAAGGGTGATGAATTTCCCGACCGAAGATATCTAGTAGACCAGGACCGTTGCGAAACAGTGTACCGTTAACATTGGTTGGAATTTCTCCCTCGACATCCTCAATCCAATAGTCATACTCTTGATTAAGGGAGCAATTAGCTCCCTGCCAGTCTTCCAGCTTATAAGGTTTAGATTCAGAAGAAGATGTATTTTGTTGGGATGGAATTGTTTGCATGAGCCAAAAACCAACCTATTTAGTGAAAATCAATCGCAGGTTGGAGAAGCAGCATAATCGCTCCCACAACCACAAATGATAAAGTTACCCAAAGCAAAGTCAGATTAAACCGCATAATGTTTTCCTTGCTTATATACAAATGCCTGTACCTGCATAGATGTATCACATCTCCCGCCTGTAACCACTAGGTCTTTTGAGAATTGGAGATGTGATGAGCGATAAGTTTCCAGATTGATTAATCCTGGTTAAAGTTAAGTTACATAGATGTTATGAAGATTAAAGACTGTGAATCGTCTTTCTCTGGTTAGGTTTATCAAGTTATTTCTCATCTGACAAGGGAATAGAGAACTCAAGAGCGGGGAACAGTTTAAGAGTTCCTTATTCCCGCAGCGGAGTCACAAATCATACCTTTGTGTGTATCTTTGAAGCATAGAATCTAATGCTTGAATCAATTCTTCATGTTCTTCATCACTTGATCGTCTCATATGTTCGAGACAGATTTCCTCAACCGCATGTTCAAGCATTTCTTGGAGATTATCAAAATACTCATTAGCGTTATAAGTTACACCGTCTAATTCAAAGCTGTAAGTATTAGGGAGAAGATTTAAGCTGACTCTGTTGGTGAGTATAATTTCCATTTACACGTAATCACACTTTTGACATATAGGAATCCGATTTGATTTTTGAAAAAGACTACGAGATAATACGGAGAGGTACATCTGTCTAACAGCGAACAATGAGAAACCAGAATCTAGAGGACGCGATCGCCGAATTGCAAGAATTTATCGCTCTTCGTCCAGAAGCCCGTGAGGTAAGGAAAGCGTTGGCAGTTAAGCTGGTTTATCAAGGTTACTTATACGAAGAGATTCAGACAATTTTAGATGTGTCACTAGGTTCGATAAGTGGTTGGAAAATGCAGTACTTAGCTGCTGTAAGACAGCAGCTAGTCATATTGTTTCAACAAATGGTGGCTACAGATGCTCCTTTGAACTCCTTTAAAAGAAAGGATTGGAGAATCTCATTTATTCTCAACGCTTAATTCAATAAGTCTCAAGCTTGCAGTGCCACCCCGCTTTCTGTTGGCTCTGCTAGCACCCATTCAGAATACACATCCTCAATAAATCTGCTTTGATTATCAATTCCCTGACAGTTGCTGGCTCGTACTTTTAGGGTAGTTAGATAGACTCCCTGCAGTATTTGATGTCCATAACCGATCACTTGACCTATTTGTCCAGTGATTTGATGCCGTACGTAATCTCCGATATTCAGCATATTCATAACTCCCTGATGTGAGAGATTCATTGGCTTGTTTTTTGCTGTTTGTGCGCGTTTCTGTCACTCGGCATAGCCATTAGACAGAATTGCTCTTTTTACTAGTGCTGTATTCGCAGTGCTAAGTCCGGAGCATTTTCCAACCAGCACTTGGTATGGGTGCAAAGTTGTTCTTGCCCCTACACACACAACGCTGTCAAAGGTGTAGAAATTAAGCTGCAACTTGAGGTTTGCTCTCTATTGAGGGCATGGTTTGAGCCAGTAGATGTGTGTAGATCTGAGTCAATCGGGATGCGACACTATGCCAACTGAAGGCGATTTCTACACGTTGGCGACCAGCTTCACCTAATTGATCTCGCCAAGTTGGGTTGATCAGAATGCGGTCAATAGCATCGGCAAAAGCGGCTTCATCTTTAGGGGGAACAAGTAACCCAGTCACTTCAGGTACGACTGTAAACTGTAACCCCCCAACATCACTAGCTACGACTGGAGTCCGACTAGCCATTGCTTCAATCGCAACTAAACCAAAAGGTTCATAGTGACTCGGTACAACACAGACATCTGCGGCTGCATAGTAGAAGGGGAGAACAGAATCATCTAGGCGACCTGGAAAGGTTGTGCAATTTTCCAATCCAAGTTCAGCGACGATCCCGGCGATGCGATCGCGCTCAATTCCATCGCTGTGACCTGGACGATAGCCACCACCAATAACGAGTTGTAGGTTAGCTGAACAGCGCAAACTCGACTTTCCAATAGCTCGCACGAGTGTCTCAATTCCCTTGCGCCGATCAAAACGACCGACGTAGAGAACCATCTTGGCATCAGGTGCAATTCCTAATTTCTGCCGTGCTGCAGACCTTTGAATTGACCCAAACTTATCGACATCAGTACCACAAGGAATGACTTCTATTTGCCCTTGGGTGGAAACGAGTCTTCGCATATGTTCCTGTTCTTGAGGACTCGTTGCAACGACTCGATCCACAGTTTCCAGACAGGCTTTTTCAACGGCTAGTCGCTTGCTACCAATTGCTGGGATATCAGAAATAGCACTGTACTTGACTGCTCCCAAAGAGTGGTAAGTATGCAACTGAATCAACGGTTGCTGCTTTTTCAGTTCCATACCCGCCCAAGAGGACAACCAGTAGTTGGTATGAATCAGAGGGTACTGAAATCCTTGCTCCTGCTGGAATGCTTTGAACTCTGCGATGAATTCAGGCATATGGTCAAATAAGTCATATCGCCCTATGAACGCAGCAGGTCCAGCCTTCAAGCGGATAGTGCGACATAATGGTTCATGTTGTACTATCGCAGCTTGCTCACGACTACTTCGGCGAGTGAACATATCCACTTGCCAACCCTGTGCAGCAAGGGCAAAACCTACTTGACGCACATAGACATTTTGTCCCCCAGCCTCTTCCTGTCCGATTTCTGCAGCCGGATCTCCATCAACAGAAATCAGAGCTATGCGATGTTTTTTGGTCGGTAACATAGTTGAACTTCACCATATGGCAATTTTCCTGCCTCAGCTACCAAAAGAGAAGGCACTAGAACCCTTTTCTCATGGTCGAGGGCAGGTACAACGAAGCGCACAGATACCAGCCAAGGACACTGACGAGAACAAGGCATTACTCGTAAGAATGCTGCTCGTTCAGTCTCCTCCCAATGCCGACGAAGTTAGCTGACGGGCTAGGACTGAGAGATGTCCTTCTGCGGGAGAGAGAAGAAGAAAAAAAAAGACAGAAGAAAAAACTAGAGTAATTTTGTCTTTTTTCATTCTTTATTTTTCATTCTTTCCTCTTTTGTGAGATTAGCCCCAAACTTGGTTCCTCCGCTCCAAAATTACCCCGACATAACAAAATGTTTGAGGCAATTCGTGGATTAGGCAGACTGATGTAGATTTGTTAAGAATTTAACCTGTAAGGTGATTTAAGTCAACCTCTTTATAGAAGTGACTCCTACTAGCTACAAGCACAAATGCGCTTTTATATGTTCCATTGCAAGTTATGCAAACACTTAACAACATTATTTGGCTATGCTCGCCTGCTGAAAAATTAGGGTTATATTGCGTTTCTACCATAAACGTTATCATGATTATACGTTGTTTAGAGAAAAAAATCTCCGATTAAACATAAATTTATCAAAACATATATTTTTTTATAAATTAAAATATATATCAACATCATTTTGTAGGAATACATTTCGTTGACATGGAATTCAAATAAAATGACATGGAATTCAAATAAAATGAGATAACAAACTATTAGATATAGATGTGCTGATAATTGATTCAAAAATATTTTTTTAGCATTGAGGTGAAATATGTAAAGTTAATTTAGGTTAAATAACTCATTTTTTACGTGAAATATAGTAAACCTAAATAATTTGTAATTTTCTCTGATTTCTCTTTAGTCTGTGTCCTTTGTAATTTGTTAAAAAAGGATATGACTTTATTTGCCAAAAAAAGAAAAAGATTGTGAGAGTCACGAAACAGGGGTGATGTCGTTTCTTGACTGAGTGCATTGTCTTTTTGTCTTTTGAGGCAGCTATCCTTTATTGTCTAATCTAACTTGAGCAAGAGCGCCCTTCTTTCTCTAGACAGTTATGTTAAGCCGACGGATGCGAGTAAATTAGAAGCAAGATAAAAGTTGTTTTAAGTACTTTAAACGCTTTGCATCGTTCAATACCGCAATGGGAGTAAAACAATGAGCATTCTAGCTTGGGTCGTCTTGGGTTTACTTGCAGGTGCTATTGCAAAGGCGATCTATCCTGGCTACCAAGGAGGCGGCATTCTTGGCACAATGTTCCTGGGAATTGTTGGTGCTATCCTTGGAGGAACTTTGGTTAACCTTTTAGAAACCGGAAGCTTTACGTTAACTGCAGCAAGTTTTAGTATTCCCGGTTTGTTAGTTGCTGTATTGGGTGCAATGATTGCTATTTTCTTGTACTATAAGCTAGCTCGAAGAGTGTACTAAAGTGTTACCGCATTTAAGCACTAAGGACTAAGCGTAAAGTGCTTTATTTTCGAGAAAAAGTCGATAATAAAATGTAACTTGATTTCTACGCTTTTTGGTTAACCGTGGTTTGTACGGGTAGGTGCAAGATATCAGAATTATACTCATGATGACCTCTGCTAATGCAGAGGGTTTTTATTTTTGATAGATGTTTTTTACAATCGCACTCTTAATTTAGGGGGATTCATCATTAAGGTAGAATGTCAGCAAACTCTGACTGAATGCGAAGCTTATGAAAGCGATGGCGCAGAGCACCCACCCCTTCGGGGCGATCGCACGGAGTGCCCGCTGAGTCCTCCGGTGCCGCCAGGCTTACGCGATGCTCCCGTTCGGCGCAGCCGTGCCGTAGGCATAGGGAGCCGCGCAAGGCGCGATGGCGCAAAGCGCCCGCTTAGAGGGCGATCGCACTCCATAATTTGCTCCTGACAAGCAACCTCTGCATCATCCACCCAGGCTTGCTGTAACTTCATACCATGCAGATGCAGTTGCACACCCGTGTATGGGAAAGGATATTCTCCGTGTTCTTCCCAAGTTATTTCTAGATTATTCTCTGAGCACACCATACGAAACTTATCCAGCCTCGATTCCCCATACCCATCATTCGCATCAGAGTAGAGAATTGCCTCGCTGCTTCCCTCCACAGGTGGATAAATATGGAGAATGAGTTGCTTACCTTCCTCCATTGGAATCATACTCCCTGCTTTCACCAGCAAGAGAATTCTTTCTAACGGTGCTTCTAAACTCACTTGCTGCTCGACCTAGAGGAAGAAGAGACTTTCGACTTGAGCTATTACTTTAAAATGTGATAGAGCATTTGCTGCGTCAATCATAGACGACAAAAAGCTAATGGAACCGTACCGCATCGACGTTCACCATCACATCTTACCAAAGGAATACGTTCAGGCGCTTGACAGTATCGGTGCCAGTAATTCTGGTGGCGCGTCTTTACTTACTTGGAGTCTAGACGTTGCACTTGCCCTGATGGACAATCAAGGTATTGCCACCGCGATAACGTCCATTTCGTCACCAGGCGTATACTTCGGTGATATTAATTTTGCCCGTGGTTTAGCGCGGCGCTGCAACGAGATTTCTGCCCGCTTGATCAGCGACAACCCGCGACGTTTTGACGCTCCCCGCTCTAAAGAGACGGGGATTCTCTAAGATGTTCTGCCATATCTCTTAGATATCCGGTTGTCAACCGTCTTATACTGAGTTGAATCAAACAAACTCAACTTAGTAGCGAAACGATAGAGGTTTGGGCAAGAAGTCTTGAAGGCAGTTAAAACTGCCCGTGTCGCGCTTCCTCTTCGCTTTAAAAAGACGAACGCGAGTCCGTGTCCGTCAGGACTCAGCTCCCGCGCTCCCGCATTCTTTTAGGTGGACGCAACGTTGGAAGAAATGACCTATGCGCTGGACACACTACAACTCGATGGCGTGATTTTGCTTGCAAGCTACGGCGACCAGTATCTGAGAGATTCGGCGTTTGATGAGGTTTTTGCGGAACTTCACCGTAGAAAGGCAACAGTCTTGCTTCACCCAACAACACCGCCGGGAAGCGATGTACCAAAGCTCAACCTGCCTCCGTTTATAGTCGAGTTTGTCTTTGACACGACACGGGCAGTCGCAAATTTAATTTACAACGGAACGCTAGAGCGCTATCCAGATATCTCAATTATTGTGGCGCATGCTGGTGGTACGGTGCCTTACTTGGCTCAACGGTTTGCCATCGCCCCAGAAATCATACCGCAATTGGGAGAACGCGCCCCGCAAGGAGCGATCGCTTATCTCAAGCGGCTTTATTACGACACAGCTATATCAGCAATACCTCACGCTTTGCGTTTCCTGCAAGAATTGGTCGAGCCTACGCAAATTCTGTTTGGCAGCGACTACCCCTATATGCAAGAGCATTTCATTGAGAAAAGCATTCAAGAACTGGCTACTTATGACGGCTTTAATAACAATGATAGGCAATTGATTGAACGCGACAACGCTCTAAAACTTTTTCCTCGGTTGCGGACTGAAACTTAGAAACCCGGGTTTATAGACAACTCAGGTTTCTTGCATCCTTTACCGACCAGCGGCAATTTTTCTTTGTAAAATAGAAATCCGCTCTCGCGCTCCTGGGTGGCTACTTAAAAACGACGGTGAAGAAGACTGCTTTACCAATTTGCTTAAAAATGCAGGCATGGCATTAGGGTTATAACCAGCCCGTTGCATATACCGCAGTCCTTTGTCATCAGCGTTGTATTCAGCATCCCGGCTATTAGGTAGGTCTACAGCTAGTTTATAAGCTGCGGCAGCCACAGTACTTCTGTCTAAACCAGCCACAGAGGCTGCACCTTGAGCGAGTTGCGCTTGTCTGAGCTTCTTGATGACGTCGTCGTTGCAAATGTGACCTATTTCGTGACCCATAACCGCCGCTAATTGGTCTTCATTATCTACCGCATTAAGCAACCCTGTGTGCACGTAAACGTAGCCGCCTGTGGTTGCGAAGGCATTAATGTTTCGGTCTTGAACTACATAAAATTTAAAAGGAGTTTGAGAACAGTCACTCGCTTGAGCTAACCTTTGACCCACCCGGGTAACATTATCATTGGTGCCGAGTCTATAATTACTGCGTACCTGTTGGTGAATCTGGCTACCCAGTTCGACTTTTTGCTGTGTTGACAAATTAGACAGTTGCAACAGCTGAACGCCATTAAAAAGTAACTCAGCCCAGGGAACCGCACCTACTGGCGTAGGAGTCACTAATCCCACACCTACAGCAGTACCTAAGCCAGCAAGAAAGAAGGCAAGACTTTTACGCAATTTAGAAAAGCGAGATTTCATAGTCAAAAGTAAATAGTTATAGAGTGGAAAAAGCTTTTATGGTGTTTTTGTTAAAAACAACTTTAATATTGAGCGTATTAAATCTGTTTGAACGATATTACGCTCAATCTACGTGTCATGTTTAGCTAAAATATAGACCAACATCTCGACAAAGGGAGCCACCACAAAGGAGGAATTTGACTTGCAGAGCGCACCGCTCCCAAAATCATTCCCCAGAAGGTTGCTAGTTTTGAACAATTTTGGTGTAGGGATGTAAGTTCACTTCACGGAATTACTTAGGGTTCTTAATATTATTATATGCTAAGGTTTTTTTCATTTGCATATACACCCATGACTAATCATGTTAAATTTTGATTGACCAATCAATCAACAAATATGCCTCCACGCGACGAACAAGACTTTGAAGATCGGCGACAGCAGATTATTGACGGTGCATTACAAGTCTTTGCTAGCAAGGGCTTCGAGAAGGCGACCAACAAAGATATTGCAGCAGCAGCGGGGATTGGCTCACCTGGGTTGATATATCACTACTTTAAGGATAAAAGCGACTTGTTTGAGCAAGTGGTTGAGCAACGCCTACCAGTGCTGCAATTGCTGATCCACAGTGAGGAGGACATAATGAGCAAACCACCGCAGGATGCCCTCACCATTTTTGGTAAAGCTTTTCTCAAAGTATCGGAAAACCCGACATCTATCGCGCTGATGAAGCTGCTGTTGGGTGAAGCCTTTCGGCAGCCTGCAGTTGCCGAGATGATTAACAAAATTGGACCGAGTCGTTCTATTTCTTTCTTAACTCGCTATCTGGCAAAGCAAATGTCAGTTGGAGTCATGAAACCTATGAATCCAGCAGCAGCAGCTCGCTGTTTTGTCGGTCCATTTATTGCGTATATACTCACGCGTGAAGTATTCCAACAACCCGATGCTCAACAGATTAGCTCTGATACGATGGTAGCAACTGCCGTCGAGATTTTCCTGCAAGGCATGGTTTTAATCCCTGATAAAGATTCATACAGACAGTTTGCTACTACCGCAGATGTAATACCACATTCTATGCCGCAAGGTGTGTTTGACTTAAATGAAAACGGCTACAACCAAGCTTAAAGCCAAATTTTTTTTAGATCAAAGTTGATTAATCAATCAATCAACTTGAAGTTTCTAGAAGTTCATCACTACCCACGGAGTCGTTATGACACAAACGCAGCCCAACCTTACCCATGACTCTAAACAGGCTCCCAGCATTGCTGAAAACGACCTAAAGCAACCCTCCAAGCCCCAGCCGTCACCGCAGAAGCCGCGACGACGCATTCCTAAACCAGTGCTGATTTTAGGGGCGATCGCTCTCCTAACCTCCATAGGCTACGGAGGTTATCGTGTATTTTTTTATCAGCCTGAGCCTGATGGTCTGTTTTTAAGTGGACGTATTGAAGGGTATGAAACCGATGTCTCTGCCAAAATCGGTGGTCGAATTGCCAACGTAGCCGTCAGGGAAGGAGATATGGTTAAGCCAGATCAACTGTTAGTGCAAATAGACGACTCCGAATTACGTGCCCAACTACAAGGAGCCACCGCCCGCGTACGTGCAGCACAGGAGAGGTTAGAACGCGCCCGCCAGCAGTTACCCGTACTGCAAGCACAGCTACAGCAAGCTAATCTCACCACCCAACAAGCGAATCAAGAAAGTAAAGGTCGAGTCGTGCAGGCAGAGAATGCTTTAGCTGCTGCTCGATCGCAGTTATTGGAGGCTCAGGCAAACTTGAAACTGGCACAGGCAAAACAACGACGCACCAGTTCCTTGTATGCCGAAGGTGCTGTGTCAGCCCAGCGGCGGGATGAGGATAATGCTGCATTGGGTGTTGGTGTTGCCCGCGTTGCTGCTGCTCAGCAGCAGGTTCAGTCTGCTCAAGGAACCCTAACCCAAGCCCAAGCCACTCTCAGCAATCCACCAATTCGCGCCGCAGCGGCATTACAAGTTGAAAAACAAATAGCCCAAGCCCGTACCGATGTATCAGTCTCCCAGCAGGAAGTCCGCGATGCCGAAGCCACACAAGCGCAGACTCAAGCAAACTTAAATTACTTGGTAATTAAAAGCCCCCTCGCTGGTAATGTCATCACCCGTTCTGTAGAAGCAGGCGAAGTCGTTGCAGCTGGTGCGCCACTGTTAACGATAGTGAATCTTGACAATCTTTACCTACGTGGCTTTATCCCGGAAGGAGAAATCGGCAAAGTCAGAATTGGTCAGTCTAGTTTAGTGTACTTAGATAGTTATCCCAAGCAACCGCTACAGGCAACAGTCACTCGCATAGACCCCAAAGCGAGTTACACCCCAGAAAATACTTATTTTAAAAAAGACAGGGTAACACAAGTATTTGGAGTAGAACTCAGCCTGAAAAATTCCCAAGGTTTAGCAAAACCAGGAATGCCCGCTGACGGTCGAATCCTTGTACCAGAAACACAGCAAAAACGTGCTTCTACTCAGTTTTCCCTTCCGTGGAAATTCTAAAACTAATTCTCTCCTCTGTGTCCTTTGTGTCTCTGCGGTTCATAAATTATGAGAGCAACTCTCCAGACCAACACTCCACAAAAACGCACCAACTCCCCCGTCATCTCCATCCGGGACTTACAACACCGCTACAACAAACAAACTGAAGCCGTAGCAGGTATCAACTTAGACATCTATCAAGGTGAGATTTTTGGGCTAATTGGACCTGATGGGGCAGGCAAAACCACCACATTTCAAATTCTCTCAGGAGTCATGCCACAAACAAGCGGTATCGTCGAAGTGTTAGGTTCCCAGCCTAGGGATGTGCGCCTGCAAATGGGCTACCTCACCCAGCGCTTTAGTCTTTACCTGGATCTGAGCATTTGGGAAAATTTGCGTTATGCCGCAGGTTTACGTGAGGTCAGTGAAGGGGCTTTTAAAATGCGGAGCGAACACTACCTACAACTGCTGGACTTGGCACAGTTTAAAGAACGTCTAGCCGGACGCCTCTCTGGGGGAATGAAGCAAAAACTCGCTTTGTGCTGTGCGCTGATTCACCAGCCGAAAATTTTGTTATTGGATGAGCCGACAACGGGTGTAGATCCGGTATCGCGTCGGGAGTTTTGGGATATTTTAGCAGATTTGGCTGTAAGTGAAGGGATGACAACAGTCGTTGCTACGCCCTACCTAGATGAAGCAGAACGCTGTTCGCGGATTGCTTTGATGTATGAGGGCAAAATTCAGCAATGCGACACACCTGCTAAAGTAAAAGCGAGCTTGGGCGTGCAACGGTTAGAACTTTATATGCCTGTGGCGCAATTAGACAAAGCTGCAGATATTCTCAAGAATAACGTTGATTTACGAGATTTGGCGCAAGATGTGCAACGTTTTGGCGATCGCCTAGATGTACTTACAGCGCAGCCTAAAGAAACCAGTCACAGAATTGAGCGCGTCTTGCAGCAGCAACAGATTCCGGTTGAAAATCTTGCTATTGATACCCCAACTCTAGAGAACACCTTTGTCGCCCGGTTGCGGGAACTCAAAGGCGAAAGTTCTACTGGTAATTATCCGCGAATTTTCCATCGAGAAAAATCTCAGGGAACAGCCATTGGCGCAGAAAATTTGAATAAAGTTTTTGGTAATTTCCACGCAGTTAAAAATATCAATTTAGACATTAAATATGGTGAAGTTTTTGGTCTTTTGGGGGCGAATGGTGCCGGAAAGACAACCGTCATCAAAATGGTTTGTGGCTTGCTGCCAGCAAGCTCTGGCAAAGTGAGCTTGGCAGGGGAAACGGGTCAATTACGCAGTGCCGAAGTGCGTCAGAAAATCGGCTATATGTCACAAAAGTTTACCCTATACGATGACCTGACGATAGGACAGAACCTGGAGTTTTACTGCGGTGTTTATGGTATACCTCGCCGTCATCGACGAGCCAAGAAAAACTGGGTACTCCAGATGAGTGATTTACTAGGTCAAGAGGATAGACTAACTGCGGACTTACCAGGAGGTTGGAAGCAGCGCGTTGCTTTTGGCGCAGCAGTGATGCACGAACCGAAAGTTTTGTTTCTTGACGAGCCAACTTCTGGTGTTGATCCGCTTGCAAGAAGAGAATTTTGGCGTTGGATCAACCAGTTTGCCGGTGAAGGTATGGCAATACTGGTAACTACCCATTATCTAGAAGAAGCCGAACAGTGTCACCGCTTGGGATTCATGGTAGCCGGGGAACTCGTAGCTCAAGGGACACCGCGTCAAGTCAAACAAGAGCAGCCAGGACAATTGGTGGAATGGGAGTGTGAGCAGGTGCAAAAGGCTGCGGATCTACTCAAGCAGAAGTTGGAGCGCAGGCGCGTGTCAATTTTCGGTTCGCGTCTGCATACCATTCTAGACGAGCCGCGCACGCAGATTCCCCAAGTCGAAAATTGGCTCGTTGAAGCTGGGATAAAAGTGGAAAGCCACCGACAGATGGAGTTTTCGCTGGAAGACGTGTTCATTAGTGTGGTAGAACAGGCGCGACAGCGGGGTTTAGATGTGCCGACAGACTAAGAAAGTCAAAATTCACGCATTCAAAAGTCAACACTCAGAAGTCAGGAGTCAAGACTCAAGAGTCAAAAGTCAAAAACATTTTAACTTTTTCATCACTCAGCAATGAGGACTTGGTATGAAACCGAAACGCATCTTTGCTCAGACTGTTAAAGAACTAACGCAACTGGGACGCGATCGCCTAACCCTAACACTAGCACTCTTGTTGCCGTTAATACTGCTACTGCTGTTTGGTTTTGCAGTATCCCTAGAAGTAAACAAAATTAACTTTGCCATTCAAGATTTAGACTTGACACCGACTAGCCGCGAGTATATTGCCACCTTTGAGCGCACCAATAAGTTCAATATAGTTGCTTCTGGACCACAGGTTAATGTGCCGCGACTACTAGATAAAGGCTCAGTAGCAGCAGGTTTAATTATCCCTCCAGAGTTTTCACGCGACTTAAAACGGAGTGGACGTGCAGCCGAAGTGCAAATCTTGGTAGATGGTACCGATGCTAACACTGCCAATATTGTCAGAGGCTATGCCAAAGCAACCACCAATGCTTTTGTAGAAAATCTGCGCGGTAGTAGTCATCTGCTTGTCAAGCTCCAGTCTCGGCTGTGGTATAACCCCGGCTTAGAAACTTTAAAATACATTGGTCCTGGGGCTATTGCAATTACTGTCACCCTGTTTCCTCCACTTCTGGCTGGCTTGGCTACAGCAAAAGAGTATGAACAAGGGACTATCCTCCAAGTTTATGCATCTAGCTTAACAGGTACTGAGTATTTGCTAGGTAAAGCAGCAGCATTTTGGTTGGTGGGTATGGCGGAGGTGTTGTTTGTCCATTTAGAAGCATGGCTGTTCTTCGGTTTGAGATTTGTTGGCGATCCCACACCCATAATTCTCAGTTCAATACTTTACATTGCTTGCGGTGTATTTTGGGGTATTTTTCTGGGCTGCAATACCAAAGTACAGAGTGCTGCAATCCAAGCAGTAGCCTTCACCGCCTTTTTGCTGTCACTGCAATTATCCGGCTTCATCTACCCGATAGCTAATATTCCTATTGGCATCCGTTGGGTTTCCAATATTATTCCAGCTCGATACTACATTGAACTAACTCGCGATGCCTATGTTCGCGGCGTAGGTTGGTTGGGAATCTGGTTTCAGGTATTTGCTTTAACACTGCTTGCAAGCTTATTTTTCTTCTTGGCTTGGCGTAAATTGCAGAAGATGCAATTGGGGTCTTAAATAATTCAAAATTCAAAATTCAAAGTTCAAAATTATAGCGCCACTGAATTGAATGAAGTAATTATTTATCTGTGTCCATCTGTGTCCATCTCTGGTTCATTATTTCTTTTTCTACCTTACTCCGGGTTGCAAACCCGTATATTTAGTATGTTTTCAAATTTAATAGACACCCTTTTAGGTAGCCGCTTTTGGGCGCTCTTTCAAAAAGAATTCGCTCAGATATTGCGTAACCGTCAGTTAGTGATTCAATTGCTGGTACCACCCACTGTCTTTTTAATGTTGTTTGGCTTTGCTCTCAGTCCAGATTTCCAAAACCTGAAAGTTGGAATTACTGACTATAGCAAAAGTAGTGCCTCGCGTGAGTTTGTGGAAATATTCAATCAGACCGATGCATTTGTCATTAGTCGGTACTATCTTAATCAAGAGGATATGATTGCCGATTTGGCGAAAGGTTCGTTGACAGTCGGTATTTCTATTCCGCCAGAATTTGCTGATGACATTGCCAAAAGACGTACAGTCGAAGTGCAGGCGCTGTATGATGCTGTAGATGCAAACACGGCAAGTATTGCTTCTAGTTACATTAGCCAGTTAGTCACTGACTACAACTTGCGTCATAGAAACAAGCGTGGCGATGCTGTAGCTCTACAGCGTAATCAGGTGCAGGTTCAGACTTCAGTATTCTACAATCCTGGGTTGGAAACTTCCTGGTTTATAGTGTCAGGGGTCTTTGGAATTTTGCTTACAGTCATCGGTTCTCAAGCCGCAGCATCATTGGTGGTACGGGAAAAAGAAGCGGGAACTATTGAGCAACTGATTATGACTCCAGCCTCCAACACAGAAGTCATTCTTGCTAAGGTGTGTCCGTTAGTTGTTCTGCTTACCGTTGATGTTCTGATTGCTCTTGTTATAGCAAGGCTAGCCTTTGGTGTGCCACTGCGGGGTAATTTACTTGTGTTCCTAATGATTGCTGTGCTTTACTTCTGGGTAGGTATCAGTATCGGCATCTTGATTGCTTCCTACTCAAAAAGCGAACAGCAGACACAGTTAACAGCATTCTTTGTCAACCCGCCCCTGACTCTTTTATGTGGAGCCACTACCCCGATTTCCTCGATGCCCACCTTCGTGCAATGGCTCACTTATCTCGACCCCTTACGTTACTTTATCGAAGTTTGTCGTGGGATTTTGCTTAAAGGAGTCGGTATCGAGACGCTGTGGCATCAAGTGTTGATTTTACTAGTTTTTGCGACAGTGCTAATGACCTTGAGTATTCGTCAGTTTCGACGGCAGTTAGGTTGAAACTTCAACATCCCCCTTCACCATTAAGAGAAAAATTTCGCAATAATCTTTAAAAATTTGGATAGGATTGCAAAGTTTTATATCAGGTTAGATATAAAAAGCTTCATACACAATGAGCGAACTTTACAATAACAACTTGGAAAAAATTTAACATCATCACCTGAGGTCATTTCTATGGTTCGCGCCTATGCAGCTTTTCAACCCGGCGAAGAACTCAAACCCTTTGAATACGATCTAGGACCGCTTGGCAGTGAGAATGTGGAGATTGATGTTGAATACTGTGGGATTTGCCATAGCGACCTCAGTATGCTCAAGAACGATTGGGGAATGACTCAGTATCCCATTGTTCCAGGACATGAAGTGGTTGGCACGATCGCAGCGGTTGGTGATGCCGTGAAAAAACTCCAAGTGGGGCAGCGAGTTGGACTGGGTTGGTATTCGCGATCGTGTATGACTTGCGAGTGGTGTATGTCCGGCAGCCATAATCTCTGCTTGACAGCCGAGGGTACTATCGTTGCTCGGCATGGAGGCTTTGCCGACAAGGTACGCGCTCATGAGGCTTGGGTTGTGCCTTTACCTTCTGACATTGACCCTGTGAGTGCTGGACCATTATTTTGCGGTGGCATCACAGTTTTTAATCCGATAGTGCAGTTTGATGTCAAACCAACTAACCGTGTTGGTGTGATTGGTATCGGTGGATTAGGTCATATGGCATTGAAGTTTCTTCATGCTTGGGGTTGTGATGTGACTGCATTCTCCACTAGCCCTGATAAGGAAGCGGAAGCAAGAGAACTTGGTGCGAATCACTTCATCAATTCCCGCGACCCAAATGCACTTAAATCAGTGGAAAATTCCTTCGATCTAATTCTCTCAACCGTTAACGCTGATTTAGATTGGAGTACTTACATTTCCTTGCTACGTCCAAAAGGACGACTACACTTTGTTGGGGTGGTTCCTAACCCCGTTTCCAGCCTTGTTTTCCCATTAATAGCGGCTCAGAAGTCAATTTCTGGTAGCCCGCTTGGAAGCCCTGCCACGGTTGCCCAAATGCTCGATTTTGTTGCTCGACACAAAATTGAGCCAGTCATCGAAACCTTTAAGTTCGATCAGGTGAACGAGGCATTAGAACGGCTACAGAGTGGGAAAGCACGGTATCGGCTGGTGCTGAAACATTAGCTTGCAAAAGCCTCGATACGGTAGACACCAAAAGCCGCTCTTGTACACGCAAGCGTCAAGAGCGGTATTTATAGCGATTTTTGATTGAACACAATAGATTTGTAGGGGCGTTCGCGAGCGAACGCCCCTACAATTTGGTGTATTCCATGCAAATGAAAACCGCTATAACTTGCAACACATTGATCGCCAAGTGGGGATAAATTAACCTTGACCTAATTAAAGATTCACTCGATATGCACTTTGTCAATAATAAATTCTTCCTTCAAATGAGGGAAGAAGCAATTGCAGCAAAGCCTTACACTGAGTCAAGCAAAACCAAGCTGACATGAAACGAGAAACGAGACATGATTCTCTAGCTGACATTCTGCTACCCCTGGGATTAATCTTTGGTCTGGTTCTACTGTTGAGTCTCAATGTGGGACGAACTGACCAAGCAGCAGTGTTGGAAAGTCCTTTGGAATCATGGCTAAAGGTGATTGTTGGTTACTTAGCAGTTGGGGCAGAAATTGCCGCTGCAGTTGTTATTGGTGGTGCGGTTTTTCGTGGAATTGTGAGCTATGTCCGGCAATTGTTTTCCCGCAGGACACATCATTATGATTCCACTGAATTGATCCGCTTAAAATTGGGACGAGTCTTGGCGTTGGGATTAGAATTTACAGTTGCCAGTGACATCCTGCGTACGGCAGTTGCGCCTACTCGCCAGGATATTCTAAACCTGGGAGCAATTGTTCTTTTGCGAACTCTGCTGAATTATTTCTTAGAGCGCGAAATCAGGGAGGGAGAGCAAAGGCGTTTACCAGAACAGGAACGTACTGAGATAGAGATATGAATCAAAACTTTTCCAGCTTAAAACCCTTAGAGGGCGCAAATCGATCGCTCCGAAGTAGGCTGGATCTCAAGGGTGAGCTCGCATTGGCAACAGCGCCAACGGTGTTAATACTAACTGTGCTGGCTCTCGTCGAAGTGCTGAGTCGGCAGCACTTGCTGTTTGCATCGCTCGCTTCAAGTGCGTTTCTGATTTACCTTGATCCACAGCACGGCACAAACACGGCGCGAACGTTGGTTCTCTCCCAAATGATGGCAGCCACCATCGGTTTAATAATGTGCTCAATCTTTGGTTCTGGGTATATATCTGGCGGAATTGCAATGTCGATCACAATTGTCCTGATGATTGTGCTTGACGTAGTGCATCCTCCTGCTGTCTCCACATCTCTGAGTTTTGCTTTACGTGCTGGTAACGAAAGTAACTTAGTTCTATTTGGTTTAGCTGTGGGAATCACTGCTTCGCTAGTGGGGTTGGAGCGGTTTGCTCTCTGGATATTAGCAAAACATAATCAGCATTAACCTTGCTGTCTATTCGATAGTTACTAGTTCTATGGCAAAAGCTAGGACTAGTATGAAAAATGACATTTCTATTGGAAATAAGCAAAGACAGAGAACTGTTCTAGTTTTATCTCAATCTGAAGATTGACGTTTTCTACTGCTTGGATACTTAAGTTTATGGTTAGTAGGCTCACTTTATTTGATGGTTATGAAAGTGAGCAAAAGACTTTTTTGACTTAACAATGACAACATGACTCAGAATAATGCTATGAATTATCTTGTTGCAGTTCTACCAGACCGATTAAAGGCAGAAGAAGCTTACACTGCCCTAGAAAAAGAAGGCTTACCCACTCAGCAAATTGACATTTTAGGCACGGGGTACAAAAGTGCTGATGAGTTTGGGTTTATTGACCCAAACCAGCAAGCGAAAAAAGGCATGACTAGTTTGTCATCTTGGCTTATTCCCTTTGGTTTTGTTGCTGGTTACGCTTTCAACGTTTTGACGGGAATTGAAATATTTCCCATTGGCAATCTTGGCAATCACGCGATTGGTGGACTGTTGGGAGCCGCTTCTGGTGCTTTGGGTGCGTACTTTGTCGGCGGTGGAGTTGGTTTAAGCGTGGGGAGTGGGGATGCTCTACCTTACCGGAACCGCCTTAACGCAGGTAAGTATCTAATTGTCGTCAAAGGCACAGAAGAATTGATCCGTCAGGCAACTCGCATTCTGCGTCAATTTGAGCCAGAAAACTTGCAAGGCTATGCCGAGCAAACTTAAGATTTAGGCGGAGGACGGGGTAGGCGAGTTGCCTCTGGCGGGCACTTTGTGCGATCGCTCGTAGTTGAGAGGGTGTCGGCGGGGCGATCGCTGCATTCTGCACTGTTCATCCATAAATAAAATGACGTACTCTACACCCCATACCAGGTTTAGCAGGTAGAGTACGTCACTTTGAAAACCTATGGCAAAAGATACATTACTTGCAATCCCCTAAATCGAGCTGTTACTTAAAAGAACTGGCTTGCGGAAATGTCCGTTATTCCGAGCAAACCGTTCAGCCAGAATCTTTTGATAAACTGCTTCATAGCCATCAGTCATATTCTGAACGCTGAAACGGTTCCAGACATTCTCCCGACAAGCAAAGCGATCTAGTTCAGCAACCTTGCTAATAGCACTCACACATTCTTCAACGCTGTTGCAGAGAAAACCTGTTTTCCCGTGGGCAATGATCTCTTGTGTAGATCCGAGGTTCATCGCAATCACAGGGGTACCAGATGCCATTGATTCAACCATCACCAACCCAAAGGGTTCTCGCCAGGTAATAGGGAATAGGGTTGCTACCGCGCCGCCCATTAATGCATTTTTTTGCTCATGATTCGCTTCACCCAAATATTCAATTTGCTTGCCATCAATCAGAGGCTTGATTTCATTTTCATAGTATTCCACATCAACGACATCTACCTTACCCGCCATCTTCAAGCGCCAGCCTGCTTTTTTAGCAATTTCTATCGCCAAGTGCGTTCCTTTCTCTGGAGAAATCCGACCCAGAAATGCTAGATATGGTGGTTCTTCAGGTTGGGCATAAAATTTATAGCTGTTGACATCAATCCCGTTGTAGACTGTTGCTACACAGTTCAGCCCTAACCTTTGTTCTCGCTGTGCATCGGAAATACTGACGTAAGGTTGGTTTTTTGCATGTTTAAACATCTTTTCGTTGTCAGGAGTAAAAATTCCATGCAACGTGTGAACTGTGGGTGTTTTTACTAGCTTGGCGTAGGTCAATGCAGGGAACCCGATGTGGGAGTGAATAATATCAAACTCTTCAGCTTGCTCATACACTCTTGTTAAGTTCAGCATATCGTATACGCTGTGTTCTTTCACAGTCCGATCAAGTCGTAGGGCACAGGGATGAACTGATTCAAGCTTTGCCAAACTGATGGAATCTCCTGATGCAAATAGCGTGACTTCGTGTCCGCGTCTTACTAATTCATCGGTTAAAAGTCCAACGACTAGCTCTATACCACCATAAGCTGGAGGTGGTACTCTCTCCCAGAGTGGAGCAACTTGGGCAATTCGCATCAAAAACCTCCTAAAAAGTCTAAAAAGTTAAGTTTTAAATTCAAACTGCGGACTTTCTCACTAATGAATGATTTCCAGCTACTCAACCCAATGAGAGCTAAGTTGGCAGACAAACCTGAGTAAGAATTTAATAAGGACTTTATTCTGTTTATTTAAAGATTGTCTTTCTATCTTAAGTAGGGAAGTTATTTTCTAAAAATTACAAAAAATATTTGATCATAATAAAATTTAAAGTGTTTTTTTTCAGTCTCTGGAATGATTGTAGAGCACTCCCAATAATAGATATTGCCAGATCTATTATTTATACTTCCTAAGGAATAGAACAATAGGAATATAAAAAAGGTGTTTTTTTATTATTTACAACCTTGTCAATAACCTTTTTGGATAATTTTCAAACTTGTATTATTAATACCAATAACATCGTTTCTCCCTGCAAAATGCTGCTGATATCGCTAAAATAGTTTTATCCACAGAGCATATTGTGGCTGATCAGCCAAAACCAAAGGCTAGAAGTCCTGCGGAGGCTGGTACTGTTTGATGAAACTTTGATAAAAAATCGGCAATAGTGATATAGACTTCGCTTCTCATACCATAAAGGCTAAGAGAGCCGAGGAAAAGTTATTAATTATTGCCTAATTCTTACAGCGTATATTCGCTAAAGCAATAAAAATCTAGTCTAAAACATCTGCATATGAACAGACCAATTTTGTGGCTGAGCGTTTTTCTTGTGCTTGTTGGTTACTGGCTTGTAGTTAATCTAGTAATGTAAAGCAGTTATCAGTGGAATAGGTTTTCCATCTAGCTAGGAAAACCCATTCTTGTTTGAGCAAGTTTAGGCAAACAAGGGTAGTGTCTACTGGAAGCATTCTTGCTTGTTCTGTCTTCTTTGTTAAATAAAAGTTTCTTGTCATTGATTCTTCAAACAATGAAAAGCCGTAATCTGAAAAGTTTTCAGACTGCGGCTTAAACGTTTATATCCCCATTTGAACTCTCGATTCTGTATTCTCTATCGGGACTTAAACAAAAAAAGAAAGAAAAACAGAGTATAATGCTTTACTAGCAAAGCTTTCACATCAAAGGCACATCCCATGAAAGAGACAAGCCCCGCAGCGATGCCTCCGTGTTTTGAGAAATGGTGTCAACGGTTTGATAAAGCTTTTACTCATAAAGCCCAAAAAAAGGGTTTAGGAATTATTTGGGGGGATTATTGGGGGAAAGCGAGAGAAAAA
>JAHHIB010000061.1 GCA_019359075.1 Kalymmatonema hyalinum WJT4-NPBG1 | reverse complement strand
ATTGGTATGAATTGCAAAGAAATTTATTCACTTTCGTTGTGCGTGAGTACATTGTGGACAATCTCACCAAGACTTGTGCTGCCTAGTACACATGGATGATGTTTTTTGTCAATGCGTAAGTCCTAAAGACTACTAAAGTTGCTAAAAAGCCGATTCGACGATGACTCGTGGGGAAGATTATCCAATGCCTGTCTATCTTCACGCAAAACCTAAAATTTTAGGTTTTGGACAGTTTTTGCGGTAACGCATTTGGTTAGGGGTGATCAAGAAAGAAAACTAATGATCAATGACTCATGAAAACTTTGCGCTGGCACAGGGTTATCTTAAAATGGGTATAGGATATGTAAAATTTCGTAAATAAAGCCAGAGTCTGCCCATCCATGACCCCAGCCACCTCCCTTTTTTCCCCAGTGGAAGCCGACCTGCAAATACTAGCAGACAACTTGACACAGCTAGTAGGAAATGGTCACCCTATTCTTTGTGCAGCAGCCGAACACCTATTTGGATCTGGGGGAAAACGCATAAGACCGGCGATCGTCCTCCTGATCTCGCGGGCGACAATGCTCGAACAAGAAATTACGCCCCGTCATCGACGCTTAGCTGAGATTACGGAAATGATTCACACGGCAAGCTTAGTGCATGACGATGTGGTGGATGAATCCGAGATGCGGCGCGGCGTTCCCACAGTTCACAGTTTGTTTGGCAACAGAATAGCGATATTGGCAGGAGATTTTCTCTTTGCTCAATCTTCTTGGTATTTAGCCAATTTGGACAATTTGCAAGTGGTGAAACTGCTGTCGGAGGTAATTATGGATTTGGCGTCTGGGGAGATACAGCAGGGACTGAACCGCTTCGATGCGAGCATCTCGATTGAGACTTACCTCAATAAGAGTTATTACAAAACTGCCTCTTTAATTGCCAATAGCTCTAAAGCAGCCGGGTTACTGAGCGAAGTTTCTCCAGAAACAGCCGAACATTTGTATAGCTACGGGCGTCATCTTGGTTTAGCATACCAAATTATAGATGATATTTTAGATTTCACAGGTTCGGTAGAAATTTTAGGTAAGCCAGCAGGGTCGGATTTAAAAAGTGGTAATCTGACCGCGCCAGTTTTATTTGCACTAGAAGAAAAAACTTACTTAGAAGTACTGATAGAAAGAGAGTTTGCCCAGGAAGGAGACCTAGAGCAAGCCATATCCTTGATACATGACAGTCAAAGTATTGAGCGGGCAAAAGAGTTAGCCGCTCACCATGCGAAGCTAGCGGTGGAGCATATTGCGGATCTCCCACCCTCTGAATCTCGCGCTTGCTTGATTAAGATGGGTGATTACGTCCTCAGTAGGCTTTTTTAGGGTACAAGAACCCGCGATGAAGGATTAAGTAATAATTCTTAATCCCCCATCACCAATCCCTCATAGCTGATCACTTCATGCAATATCCGGAGGAATTTCTCTTTTTGGTCGGTTTTGCTGCAACTGTTGTTGAATTAAGTGTTGCAGGTCGGCTCGTCGGACTTCGATTGAGTCAGTATTAGTGCGAGGAGTTTCAAAAAAAACTATACTATCTACGGGTTCCATTGCTACCAATTGGAACAAAATATGAATCACAGGGATGGGTGCAGCTACCAATTGAGGGTCAAGCCCAGCAGATGATCTGAGTGGGACATCCTGTATTGTAGGAAAAGCATAAATTACGCGCTTTTCCAACTGTGGATTCGCGCGATTGCTCAATGTAGTCAAAACCCAGCTTTGTTCCATATTTTGGAGAATATAGTACTGGGAATGGCGTAATTTCTGAGCGATCGCGCTAAGGACGGGAGCGATTGCTGTCACAAGTTGCGGTATAACACCATCTTGGGGTGCATTGTCGATCAGCAATTGAATTTGTGCTTGTAAATCCATAATGACCTGTAAACTAATGACTGGGTAGAGGCAATAACATCCATCAAGAGCAAACAATCAAACGAAATTTAGGAATAATAAATTCAGCCTAATCTTAAACACACAATTTAGGCGCGTTTGACTTGTAGGCAAAATCTTGACCCAATACCCACAGTGTTATCAGGTGCTACTTAAGTATGTTAGGGTCTTTCTAAACACTGGACTATGAATTCAGCCGCAACCACAACAATTCAGGGAGTAAGTTCTATCGGCGTAGAGGCGATATTTCAACTCCTTTTCAAGGAGCTTCAGCAATCAACCAAAGCTTCGGAGCAAAATTGCCGCGATGTGGCAACACGAATTGCTGCCGAAGTTTATAGAATTTGCAATGAAAGCAAGCGCATCCAAGCGACCGGTGCAGTCGAAAGTTCTGCAATCAGCCTAGCCCGACATCGGTTGCAACAATGTCTCAGGTATTACGAGTTGGGTTCCAATCGAGGCAGAATAGAATTACACAGTACTTTGAGTGCGATTATCTATCGCTACATCAATCCTCCTCAAAGACAATTGAGCTATCAAGGACGGCTCGTCGTCATTGAAGATTTTCTGCAAAGTTTTTACCTAGAGGCATTAAACGCCTGCCGACGCGAGAACCAACTGGGCCCTACCTATAGTCCCAAAACTCTTTTAGAATTAGCAGAATACATGGCATTTACAGAACGTTATGCCAAGCGCCGAATTCCCTTACCAGGGCGTCAACAACAGCTCATTATTCTCCGAGCGCAAACATTCTCCCAACAACAACCGCCGGAAACTTGCGTAGACATAGAACAGGCGGCAGAAGGTAGTGGTAACGAAGCCGATGGCTCTTGGGAAGATCCAGCGGTGCAGCAATTGCGAAGTGCAATGGCAACACAACCAGAGCCAGAACCCCAAGAAGATACCTTACGCTCTGTCGTCGTTACTGAACTGATGAATTATCTGGAAGAGCGGCAACAATCAGACTGTGCTGATTACTTCGCCCTCCGTCTCCAAGATTTATCAGCGCAGGAAATTGAGTCGATTTTGGGGTTAACTCCTCGCCAGCGAGATTATTTGCAGCAGCGCTTTAAATACCATCTCATCCGCTTTGCCTTATTACATCGCTGGGAGTTGGTTCACGAGTGGTTGGAAGCAGATTTACACACAAATTTGGGCTTGACTCCTCAACAATGGGAAGTGTATGCAGCTGGGCTGGACGAGAAACAACGGTCTCTATTACAGTTGAAACAACAAGGTCATCCGGATGAAAAAATTGCCAAAACTTTAGGGTTATCAATGGCACAATTACAAAAACGGTGGTTTAAAATTCTGGAACAAGCTTGGGAAATTCGTAACTCCTTAGTGTCCGGATCGGGTGCATCTACTCATGAATAGTGACTCAGAATCCTTACAATACCAGTTACTCGCTTGGTTGTTGGCGCACGCCCAAACAGATGAGCCAAACTTGGTTCAGTGTGAGGAAAATGAAGGGGTAGAAAATCTTAATGAAATCGTCGCCGCCCTAAACGGTGGCGCTTTTGAGTTAGCATCTATACCCCAAACCTTTCGACTGGGAGAAATTCCAACTGTGCAAGAACGTTTTCAAGCCGTCCTTAAACGTCGGTTACAAAGTCAAATTCAAAACCATCCACCGCTATTCCCTTGGGAAGCACAACTTATAGAGTATCCCGAGTGTCTAGACAAGCCATCGATTGAATTAGTTCCGGTTTGGGGCTGGGGGGCACAGCAATCCAAGCTGAATCTGCCGATTCCACTACCGGAAAGAGTTTTCCAGCAATTACTGGAAAAGTGTCAAGCGATCGTTGCCTCTTCACTGCCGTTAGGGGCAAAACTCGTTGCTGCCGTGGAGAGCTTATTCCCTGAGGATTCTCAAACACTGAACGACTTAGCCGGATTGGTGCTAAGAACTCCCTCTCGTTCTGTGGATGTAGAAACAATGCCGAATCTAGAGAGTGAGTACCCAGATTTACAGCCCCCTCAACAGATGGCGCTGTCGTTGCTAGCGGCAAAACAGCTGCTAGAAAATCTGACTCTGCCTATTTCAGCTACCAATCCAGTGGTAGAAAGGCAATGGCTAACGAGTGCAGGTGTTCTTACTCTCAAGGTAGAATACCAAACTCAAGGTCAAGTGACGAAGCTAAAAGTTCAAAGTGAGTTGCCCTCTAAAGCGATTGTGAAGCTCCAGGGAGATGCCTCGCAAGCGATCGCTGATTCGTCGAGTCCGGGATGCTTAAGTGTAGAATTACACGACACGCAACCCAACCAAACTTATACCCTGGAAGTTGAGTTAAAAGAAATAGACCAAAGACCGCTTTTGTTTGTGATTGTTCCCACAATGTAATTAAAACAAGCCATCGCTAGCAATCCACGTTGATAAATGCCATTGATATAAAATGAATATCCTGGTTTGGAAAAATAACCCATTTTTAAACAAGCGGTCATTAGGGCGTCTACAGAAAGCTGCTATGAGGGAGACACTTGCGAGTTCGGTTTCACCGACTCGCTTTGTGTCTGTGGCGTCCATATCATCGCTTGACTAAAATACCCATAGACTGCTTTCTCCTTTGCAATGTTTAACAGATCCAGGATAGGTTGGCGTCTACCTGCAAGTGTTTTCTGGCGGCAAAATATGCAGGATTCGCCGTTAATGGAAGTGGAAAATTCAATTGCCTTGCGGGTGCTCGTGCTAGCGTTGGTAATTGTCGGAATTGTGGCGACGGATACTGCTGCTGAGACTCAATTCAGTCTTTGGTCAGTACCGCTATCAATGGTGGGCGCGATTTGGAGTTACTACCATCGCCACAATCACAATGTCTCGGTTAAGTTCTGTATCGCCATAGGAATGTTAGCAGCACTGGGGGCTTTTTTTGGGCGATTGTTTGGCGAGTTAAATGATACGCGGCTGGCTTTAGCGGAGTTATTAATTCAACTCCAAGTATTTCACAGTTTTGATATGCCTCGCCGCAAAGACTTGGGATACTCAATTGTCATCGGGTTGATTCTGCTGGGTGTTGCCGCTACGCTCTCGCAAACTTTAGCATTTGCCCCATTGCTGCTATTATTCTTAGCGATCGCCCTACCAACCCTCGTTCTAGAGTACCGTTCACGCCTCGGCTTGCAGCCATTAAAATTGTTCTCAGGCTTTGCCTGGGAACAAGATAAAAATCAAAATTTCCCTTCAAAATTTTTTACTTATTACTTTTTACTTTTTACCCTGATTGTAGTATTGGGACTGGGGATTTTTGCTGTTTTGCCCCGGTTTCCTGCCTATCAGGTGCGAATGTTTCCAGTAAGTTCTCCGATAAACATTCAAAGAGATTTTACAGGAAGCAGAATCATCAATCCCGGTTATACCCGTCAAGGTCATGGCAAAAATCAAGGCAGTGGTAACACTAATGGAGGAGAAGGAAACCAAACTGGTGAACCAGGGCTATTGAATGATAATTTTTATTACGGTTTCAATAGCCGCATGAACCAAAACCTGCGAGGTGTCATGAAACCCAAAGTCGTCATGCGAGTGCGATCGCAAGCCGCAGGTTTCTGGCGAGTACTGGCATTTGACCGCTATACGGGTCAAGGATGGGAAATTTCGCGTAACGAGCAGGTGCAAACCCTCAACCCTTCGCCTTGATTATACCAAATTTTCCTTAGTTTAGCACCTATCTTTGGGAAGAGTCAAGAAATAGTACAAACATACAATGTGGTGTCGAATTTGCCAAACTTGGTTCCAGCTTTGGCTTATCCCAAGGAAATTTACTTCCCGACACCGATGATCGCTGTGGATACAGAAGGCTCTTTGCGATCGCCTGTGGAATTATCTGAAGGTCTAACATATACGGTCATTTCACAAGTACCGTATCGCGATCGTACTTTGTTGGGAAAAGCCTCAACTAAGTATCCACAGAATATAGAAAAATATTATTTACCAATACCGCCTGAAATTGCTCAGAAACTCAGGCAACACACCGAAAAAATCTTAGCCAACTACAACACTGAAAGGGTTGGCAACTCACAAAAAGCTCTTGATTCAGCGTATGAAAAAGCTCTTTATTTAGCTCAGTACCTGAAGCAACACTACAGTATTCCCAAAAATCCTTCAGATTTGCGATATTTAGGTGACAAAGAAGATTTGGTAGAAGCTTTCTTGTTCAAGTACAAAGGAGGCTATCGAGACCATTTCTCCACAGCGTTGACAATGATGCTACGCTCCATTGGTATACCAGCGCGGTTGGTAGCGGGGTTTAGTTCAGGAGAATTTAATCCATTTACAGGAATGTACGTTGTCCGCAACACTGATGCTTATGCAATGACAGAGGTCTATTTCCCTAAATACGGCTGGTTTGCTTTTGACCCCATTCCCAATCATCCCCTGATACCTCCTTCAATTGAGGATACTGAAACTTTTGGCGTTTTGCACCAGTTTTGGAACTGGATAGCTGGGTGGTTGCCTTCTCCTGTGACAGGTTTGCTGAATAATGTGTTTAGAGCAATATTTAGTTGGATAGCAACAGCCCTGTCTTGGTTTTTCTCTTTATTCTCTCAAGGCTGGCTAGGTATATTGGTTGGTGTGATTTTGGCGACGGCACTCGCTTTCTTAAGTTGGATAGGCTGGGAACAGTGGCGAGAGTGGCGCTCAAGCTTTGCACTCAGTAAATTACCACCAATGGAAAGACTTTATCAACAAATGCTGAAATGGACGGATCAGAAAGGTTTGGGTAAACATCCCGCACAAACCCCCCTAAAGTACGCTCAAGTATCGTATCAGCATTATTCCTTTGCAACTGCTGAAGTCATAGATGAAATTTGTCAGGCTTATGTTGGCTGGCGATATGGCAATCATGCTCCTGATTTGAACCGACTGCGACAAAGATGGCAACAGGTGAGAAACAGTCAATAAGCCAATGCGCTTCTATAGCAGTTCTCAATTGAGTGTAATACAAATTGTTTGTAGGGGCTGCGTCTATTTTATGCTAGTAAGAATGGCTATAGATTGATATTTTTTCGTTAAGACCATCATGAATCATGAGTCCTTTGTACGCGTGTTTTTAGAAATGACTCATGACAAAGGACAATCCTTACAAGTCAAACGCGACAGTTGAGTTATTGGACTATTGAGTATCTTCCCAATATTTAATGTCAAGTTTTTTGCTTGACTAACCTTTGCTTTACTTATACCTTTGGGTAGATTTTCAAGAAAGTTGGCTAATAAATTGCTAAAAAAAGCATTTGTTAGTTAAAAACGAGGACAGGCGTGAATATAAGCGTTGTAACTCCTATTTTTTGTGGATAACATGGAAAATAATTCTTTGAAAGCTTCTCACACCGCGTTTAGCGTCAGTTTTTTATGGACATTCAGTTAATCAACATCGGTTTTGGCAACATCGTGTCTGCCAACCGAGTCGTTGCCATTGTCAGTCCAGAGTCTGCCCCAATTAAGCGGATCATTACCGATGCACGCGATCGCGGTCAGCTGATCGACGCAACTTACGGTCGCCGCACTAGGGCTGTCATTATCACTGATTCCAGTCACGTTATTCTTTCGGCGATTCAGCCAGAAACGGTAGCGAATCGCTTTGTCATTACGCGCGATCATCATCAAGCTGTGGATAATTGACTAAAGGTAGGTTGATACCCCCACTTTTGTTTGCACTATACCAGCAGTACGATGTGAATTAAACTGGTTTTATGTCACCCAGACTACAAAACTTTTTTAGTCAGGAGTCATTCGGCTCATGGCTAATAAATAGTATCTACTGATTAATTCACTCCGAAAAGCGGATAATGCAAGTTATATCTACCAAAAGTGCTGCTACTACTAAAGAATGCCCACCTGTGGGCAAGCTGATTATCTTGACAGGCCCGAGTGGAGTTGGCAAAGGCACTTTAATGCGATCGCTTGTGCAGCGTCATCCAGAATTGCATTATTCTGTATCCGTGACGACTCGTTCTCCTCGCCCAGGGGAAATTGACGGCAAAGATTATTACTTCGTAAGCCGTAGAGAGTTTGAACAATTGGTGGCTGCTGGCGAATTACTGGAGTGGGCAGAATTTGCTGGTAACTATTACGGAACTCCTCGGGAAGCCGTCATTAACCAAGTTCGCTCTGGCAAGTGCGTTGTGCTGGAAATTGAGCTAAAAGGGGCACGACAAATTCGTGCTTCTTATCCTAGCGCCTTCAGCATTTTCATTTTGCCGCCTTCTATGAGTGAATTAGAGAAACGGATACGTGGTCGCGCCCAAGATTCTCAAGAGGCGATCGCCCGTCGCCTACACCGCGCTGAAGAAGAAATAAGTGCCGCTGATGAATTTGATCTGAAAATCGTGAATGACGATTTTGAAACTGCTCTAAATACAATCGAAGCGGCTATCTTTGGTTGACACTTCTAAAGGAAGACAGCCATGATTATTCTTTGAGAAGGCACTCGCTATTTTAGTAGCTATGTTCGTACTAGGTCAGTTTCTAACTCCCTAGACGATACAAATTGCCTTTAGTGTGTAGGTCAAGCCACTATCGAGGCTAGTTTCTTTTGCCTGCAACTTGCTGTTGTTAGCTAAATCCTTTGATTTTCACGCTCAGGCAAAGTTTAGTCCGTGTCCAGGTACTACGTTCATTCTACCATCTGACAGAGGTAAAACTCGCTCGTTATTCTCCTGTTAGAGGTCAAGGAACAAGTAAAGGACGCCAAGAAAAAGCTATGTCAACCTTTTCTTTGCGTCCTTTATTTTGTATCATCTGTCTTTGGTCTAATAACTCATAGACTTTGCAGTCATGACCAAAGAAAGTTTCAAGGGTGAAGGAGCGAGGCTGAAATACTCACTCATGACTTCATTCACTACTTTATGATGCGAAAAGCCTCCTTGGGGCTTTCCGGCGGCTTTATTAACCAAACAGATTTTGAATGAGAGGCCAATTGCTAGTTAATAAGTAAGCAACGATTGCACCACCAACACCACCAATTAAGAAAGCACTGCCATAGCCGTTCCAACCTTCTTTGGATCTAAAAGCATCTGGAGGGTTGGGTGTGGTGACAGTAACGTGTGGTTGAGGGGGATTGCTATTGCCATATAGAGATAGGCAACCTGTCAGAATGACAACAAAGCTCAAGGTTGCCAGTAATCCAGCTAAGTTGGCATTAGCCGTATCGCGCAGGGGACCCAATTTGGCGAATGGACCAAAAAGCCAGTAACCATGAGCCATACCAACTTCTAGCCCTCGTCTGAAAGGTGTGTGTCCTGGGCGATAGGCAGGCAAGGCATTAATGTACCACTTGACTAGGGGAGAAGCATTAATCGGTGTTTCCAGGTTGCTGCCTTGCGGATCACGCCCTTCTGGAAAGACAACTTCGCGATTTCTAGCGTCACTGGGGCGATTTTTTGATGCATCTACTGCTGTTGCTATATCTGCCATATTTTATGTTTGCCTCTAGATAGAATCGTGGCATTATTTTCAAACTAATAATAATTGTTAATCGTAGCTAAATTTCATTTTTTATCTTGAAGTTTATAAAATTTAATTTAGCTTTTTTAAAAATCAAATTTTCCCGCTGTTCCCAGCATCACAATTTTCAAACTACTATTTTTTCCACCTATTTTAAGTAGAGTTATGAGTTATGAGTTTTAAAGTATGAATTATGCATTAGGAATTATGAAATTTTTTATCATTCCTAATGCATAATTCATAATTCTACATTCCTAACTTTTAACTTTTACCCGTAATTTATGGCATCGGATGAAAAAGTAGGTCGGGTAAAAAGTAGTTAAACACAGCCCAGGTTGTGAAGGCAACCGACACCGAAACAACAGCAAGAACCGGTGCGAGGGAAAGATATTGAAGGAAAAACTTTTGCTGCATGGATCATTCTCCTAAATAAGTCAATTGAATGAGCGGATTTTGGATTGGGGATTGTTAGTTAGTAGCTGCAGGTTGTTAGTGAGCCAGTGCGTTGCGGAGCCAGTGCTGCAGGAGGTGAGACCAGCGCTGCAGGAGGGTCTCCCTCCGCAGGCGACTGGCGAACCCGAAGGGGTTTCCCTCCGTAAGTAACTGGCGTTGGGGTTCCCCCGAGTGTGCAAACTGGCGTTCGCGCAGCGTCTCCGCAGGAGATACCCGAAGGGTTGTTGCTTGTCAAAAAGTACCACTAACTAATAACCACTAACCACTTACTTCCAATCTAAAATCTATCAATGTAAAATCGTCACTAGCGTGGGGAAATGGGAATTTCTTCATCCTTGGCTGTTAATTCGCCCGAGAGCAATTCTCTCAGGGAGGCTACAGGCCAAGTTGCGCCTGAAAGCACAATTTGCACTGCTCTTGGCACGTCAATCTTAACTTCCCTCCATTCTACGTCACCGCCTTCTTGCTTATTTTTTTGCAGGTAAGCGCGACCTGACCAACCAATCCAACCAGCGATATAGAGGAAGAGAATACCAGGAATCGTGAAGTCACCAAAATGGCTGAGACGACCATCCACTATCAAATGAGGTAGACCTTCGGGACCGCACAGCTGCTGAGAATAACGCTCAAATCGTTTTTCCCCGGAAGCGGGGTCAAAGTTAGTAGCACGGGCAGCTTGTACCCGTTCTTGGAAGGCAGGAGATTCGCTGCAAGGCACAAGACCTGTCCCTGGAGTCTGCGCTTGAGCAGGCGGGGCAAAGTTGAACCAAAGACAAATCGTTAAAATCAAAGCAAACAAGCGTCGCATGGAATTGTTTCCTTTTATTACGAAACAAAAAGTTTTTTGTACAAAACGAGGCGGGTTGTACAATTCTGATTTGCATAACTAGCAAGTCATCATATCTCTTGCCCGTGAACCGAGTAAAGTTGAAGTAAATAAAAGTTAAAGCTTCTCAAACATCTCTTTGGGGGTACTGAACCATCAGTGCTGAATCTTGAGTAAAAATTTTTCTGTTTTTCACGTACTTTTTCGGTTCAAAACCAATTCCAGATTCTTCTGACTCAGAACTTAGCACCGCTCACTCAACACTCACTCTATCAAAACTCAGAAATTAGCATTTTTTTAGCAATGACAACCGTTTTGGCAATTGAAACTAGCTGTGATGAAACCGCCGTGGCAATTGTTAACAATCGTCAAGTTTGTTCTAGTATTATTGCCTCGCAAATTCCAGTCCATCAGCAGTATGGTGGAGTGGTGCCGGAAGTCGCATCCCGGCAGCATCTAGAAATCATAAATGAGGCGATCGCCCAAGCCTTGGAACAAGCACAGGTAGACTGGAGCAACATTGATGGTATTGCGGCTACTTGTGCTCCAGGACTGGTTGGGGCGCTGTTGGTTGGGTTAACTGCCGCCAAAACCTTAGCAATGGTACACAACAAGCCATTTTTGGGAGTTCATCACCTTGAAGGTCACATTTACGCAACTTATTTGAGCGAGCCTACCTTAGAGGCTCCTTTCCTTAGCTTACTGGTTTCCGGTGGGCACACAAGCTTGATTTACGTTAAAGATTGTGGTAATTATGAAACGCTAGGTCAAACTCGTGATGATGCTGCTGGTGAAGCCTTTGATAAAGTGGCACGTTTATTGCATTTGGGTTATCCCGGCGGACCAGCGATTGACAGGCTAGCAAAAGAGGGAAATCCCCAAGCCTTTACCTTACCAGAAGGGAAAATTTCCCTACCAGGTGGCGGATATCATCGATATGATGCCAGTTTTAGTGGGTTAAAGACGGCAGTACTGCGGTTAGTGCAGCAGTTTGAAAAAGATGGGCAGTCTTTGCCAACGGCAGATGTCGCGGCTAGTTTTCAGGAAACTGTAGCACGCTCGCTCACTAAAAGGGCAATTGCTTGTGCCCAAGACTACGGTCTTTCCACTATTGCTGTTGGTGGGGGTGTAGCAGCTAACAGTGGTTTAAGACAACAGTTACAACGTACAGCAGAAACTCACAACCTACGCGTGTTATTCCCCCCCCTAAAATTTTGCACCGATAATGCCGCGATGATTGGCGCTGCTGCTGCTGACCATCTCAACAGAGGTCATACCTCCCCTCTCACCCTCAGCGTTCAGTCTAGGCTAGCGTTAACCCAAGTTATGCAGTTGTATCAAGGGTGAGCACAGGAATGAGGAGAATATTACTCCCTCATCTCCCTCATCTCCCTCATCTCCCCCATCTCCCCCATCTCCTCTGCTTTGTAGTACTGGAGAATCAGAGAGCGGATGTGAGTCGCAACCGCATCCGGCTGTTCTAACATGGCTAGGTGTCCGCAATCAGGAATTTCGATAAAATTGTCACCACAGTAGCCAAAAAGAGGGTGAAAGCTAGCTAAATGCCGCACATACTTGGGTTCCATAACCTTGTCTTCCGCACCTGCAAGGAAATAAATCGGTTGCTTAAGTTGAGAAACGAGTTGGGGCAAGCGGTTAATTTCTTCTTCTGTTGTAGAATCTAGCAGTGCTCCCAAAGCTGCTTCTGGATCTGCAACAACAAAATCAATCACCCGCTGACGCGCCCAATTGCGCTCCAAGGGGCGTGCTACACTCGCTCTGGTAAACAGTAAATCAATCAGAGGCACTTGGCTAAGCCATTTCGGGCGAAGTTGCAAAAACCGCTGACCCGCCGAGCGAAACTGCTCAAAGGCTTCTTTAAGATAAATTCCACCACCAGAGTTAATACAAATCACTCCTTTGACAGATTCAGGCATTTGGGCTGCTGCCCAAAGAGCGATCGTACCTCCTAAAGAGTGACCAACCAGCCAAGCACTCTTAACGTTTAATTGTTGCAGGAGATCTGCCAAATCGTGAGCATAGGCAGCGGGAGTATAAGGAGAATCAAAGGGATTAACAACCGCACGACTAGATTTATCACTTAAGCTGAAATAACTTTGTTCTCGACTAAAATCAGTTTTTAGCTTCGACTGGGACTCTCCAAAACCTCTCAAATCATAGGAAAGACACTGAAAATCATCTGACAACCGGGAAATCACAGGTTGCCAGTATCCACAGCTATTGAGCCATCCGTGGATAAAAACTAAGGTGTGGGGATAGTCCGTGGGAGCCGTTAGCTCGTATGCGTGTGGAACGCCCAAGATTTCGATGGTTGCCATACTTTTATCGTACCCCGTTCAGGCAGGCAGTAGGGGAAGCAGGGGAAGCTTGGCTCAGACCCAGACACGGTGAGACCGCCCCCTTTGGAGGGTTTCCCTGCGCAGGCGGAGCTAGCACTCAGCCGTGGCGTCAGCCATAGGTGTGCCGGAGGCATACCCGAATGGAGAAATTTTCTCTTGGCTCTCCCACTCTCCCTCATCTCCCTCATCCCCGCCTCATCTTCCCAACAACCTATGTCGCAAATCACAGTGTGATACACAATTCACTTTCAAATACTTCTGTTTTAGTTAATTTCTCCTTGGCTCTACAACAAAATGCTAAAGTTGAAAGAGATTAGAGTAAGACACACTCTTGCTGACTACTGTCATTCAGAATCCCGCAAACACACAAAAAGCTGTCTGTGTAAGGGGGATAAAAAGTAAGTAGTTCGGTGATCCGTGAATCAGCACTCTTGTCAGTAGTAACCAATTCAGTTATAGTACCCGAACCGCGTTGGCATGGGTTTTTGGAAAACTTGGTTTAGTACATCAGAAGCGACCTCAACAACCAGAACAACACCCTTAGAAGAGTATGCAGTGGAAACTGTGGGTAACTCAAGCTCTAATAGTGTTGGCGAAGTTCAACAGCAGGAAACTCGCATAGTTTTTAGTACGGAGCGAGATATCGATCTGTATGAACTAGAGGAACTATGTGATTCAGTCGGTTGGTCGCGTCGTCCTCTGCGAAAAGTGAAAAAAGCTATTGAGCATAGTTTTCTCGTAGCCTCTATGTGGCAAGTGCGAGGAAATAAAAGGCGACTTATTGGTTTTGCCCGTGCGACGTCAGATCATGCCTTTAATGCCACAATTTGGGACGTGGTAATTCATCCGGAATTTCAAAGTAAAGGACTGGGTAAGGCTCTCATGAAATATGTACTCAAAAAGCTTAGGAGTGAAGAAATTAGCAATGTTACTCTTTTTGCTGACCCCCATGTTGTAGACTTTTACCGGACTTTGGGTTTTATGTCCGACCCAGAAGGCATCAAAGGTATGTTTTGGTATCCTCATTAATTTTTAAATAAACACAGTAGCTTTTACCACAAACTCAGCTAGGATTTTAAGGTTTCACTATTAAGACGCTGTTTGCCATAGAGCGAAAAGCGGTAATCCTTTATTTCCATCACTCCCAATTGAAATAGGCAAGTGGTTGTTACTTGCTTGCAGTAGGTGAGAATATGCTACACAAAGCTTGACAAAGCAGGGTGTTGGCAAAAAGTAAAAAGCGTGGTACCATTAGAAAGCTAATCCAAAAACTTACAAAAGTGAGTCAAGTCAAGGACCATTAGTGTAAGAAAGAAGTAAAGGTTAGTTGTAAATGCTTCTGTCATCGGGATGTAGCGCAGCTTGGTAGCGCGCCTGCTTTGGGAGCAGGATGCCGCAGGTTCAAATCCTGTCATCCCGATATAGAAATATTAATGAATAAATCCTAGACCGATTTACTGGTCTAGGATTTTTTACATAATATAGCTGGTAAGTTCCAACAAGCCCTTCTCCTGTCCCAGACACTAGACACCTAGAGGGCAGATGCACAGGACTTCTGAATATGAGTTTGGATCTCGCTGAGCGCAAAGCGTACCTGCAGGGTATAGGAAGCACGCAGTCGCCTCTGTCGGGCGTCTACAAATACTGTCATCTCAATTTGGTAATGTAAATTACTAAAGAATAGACACATAAAGGAATATAGTTTTTTTTGGAAATGTTATCAAAAAATCAAATAAACAAGTCAATATTTGGCTGTTTTTGGACTGTTAGTTTGATTTGTAAGTGTATCGACACATGAATTGCATATTTTCCCGGAAGCTGTAATGATGCTGCATTGTACTTTTATAATTCTCTATTAGCCAAAGTGATTTTTAAGCAGTGAGTTACCGCAAAAGTGCAAAAATCTGTAAATCTTGAGACATTTTGCAGCAGCCGTAGAAGGAACAATTTCATATTTCTTGTCGTCAACTATAGCTGAGAAAGCCAATAAAATGGCAGATGATGCCTTAGATAAAGAGAAGATTTCTCGCCGATCTTGTTAAGATACAGCAGGCATCTACACTCTGAGTGCAATTTTTAGTAAGGCGAAATTGAAACACCAAAAACAGCACAGTCAATTGGTAAAGAAGGTACTATAACTAAGACTAGTTGGTGCTGTGCAAATCCAACTATTTGTCAGACTTGATTTTAGATGTATTGATGCGAGGAGAAATCATGAATTTATTAGTTCGCTGGGGCACAACATTGAGTTTAGTTGGGAGTACTCTGCTGGCAACGGTTTTTAGCTTAAATGCTCCAGTGCTCGCATTGACAGAACAACAAATTAAAGAAAAATTAGACCCAGTACCAGTGTTTTTGATTACTAACAACCAAGGTGTACCTCTAACTCGTACTGTCAATGGGCAAAATGGACAAAACGGACAAAACGCGCAAAAGAAGCAAGCCACAGTGACAGATGTTTTCATGAGTGGGCAGGACGCTCAGGCTTTTATCACCCAACTGCAGAATGTGCAAGGCAAAGACCCGAAAATGGCAGAAATGTTAAAAAGCCTGCAAGTGACACCTGTACCCTTGGGGATGATTTATCAAAGACTTCGAGAAAATGCTAAGAAACCAGACAACCTCGTGTTTGCTTTTAACCCTGGAAAGCAGGATCTAGACGGGGCGGTGACATTGCTGCGCCAAAGTGGTAAAGAAGTTAAGCAGTTCCCCAGTGTGCCTGTTTTTATCGTTAGGTCGCCAGACAAGGGGTATGTATCAGTTAAACGGAAAACTGACAATAAGGAAGTTATTCCTCTGTTTTTAAGCCAAAAAGACGCTCAAGGTTTGTTGAACCAAGTCAAGGCACAAGTTCCCAAGGCTGAAATCCAGGTTGTGGACATAGATGGAGTTATTAAAACTATGCGGGATAAAAATGATCCGTGGCTAAGCCAAGTATCCATAGTGCCATCTACCGAAAGTATGGAGTATGTCATTAGCAAGCGAAATAATGCAAAGCCTGGTAGCTCTGCTCCGAATCAAACCCCCTCTGCCAAACCTTCCGCACCTGCTCCTAAAAAATAATAATTTTATCCCTTAGGGTAGAGGTATGAGGGATAAGCAGTCGTTAGTAACTGGTTTGCAACTTTGGCAGTGGCGGAACGCGGCAATTCAATCTGCGATCGCCACTGGAATTTCAGCTGCTGAAGTTGATTGGTTACTACAAGAAGTCGCTGGGTTAGACCGATTGGCATTGCGTTTGGAATCATTTAAACACCGCGGTCAGCTTGCTTTGGAGTTATCTTTAGAAGATTTAGACAAACTCTGGCAGCGGCGATTAAATGAACATTTGCCAGTACAATATGTTGCGGGAGCGACTCCCTGGCGAAACTATAAAATTGCTGTGTCAAACGCGGTTTTGATTCCCAGACCAGAAACAGAGTCCTTGATAGATTTAGCTGTTGCTGCTAGTGAAAGTGGGACAGATCCGTCTTTAAAACAAGGACACTGGGCTGACTTGGGAACTGGTAGTGGCGCGATCGCGATTGGACTGGCAGATGTTTTCACGAAAGCAATCATTCACGCTGTTGATTACAGTCACCAGGCGCTTCTGGTTGCAATGGCAAACGCCCAAAATCTAGGTTTTGGCGAACGCATTCGATTTTATCAAGGTTCTTGGTGGCAACCTCTGGAATCGCTCAAGGGTCAGTTCAGTGGAATGGTGTCTAACCCGCCTTATATCCCCACCAACATCATACCTACCCTACAACTTGAAGTCGTTAACCATGAACCACATCTCGCTTTAGACGGGGGTGCTGATGGTTTGGATTGCATCCGCCATTTGGTAGAAGTTTCCCCCACGTATTTACGACCAGGTGGGGTGTGGCTGATTGAGATGATGGCAGGACAAGCAGATACCGTGCAAGAAATGTTGCAAAATCAAGGTAGTTATTGCAACATTGAGATTCACCAAGATTTCGCTGGTATTGAGCGCTTTGCCCTGGCATATAAAAACAGGTAATATAACCACCAAAGAACTCAAAACTCAAAACTCAGAATTCAGAAGATTAGGGAAATGCGGAATTTTTGTTCTCGATTCTAAATTCTGAGGGAAAATTTTATTCCTTTGTCCACTCATAATTAGATATTCTGAATTCTGAGTTCTCTTCATGCAAGTTTCCCTAGACGCCCTTGTGGCTGGTGTACGTGCTGGTCAATTAATAAGTTTTCCCACAGATACTGTTCCCGCACTGGCAGCTTTACCAGAACAAGGAGGCTTAATTTATGCAGCGAAGCAGCGGAGCCGCGATAAACCCTTAATATTAATGGCAGCCAGTGCGGAAGAAGTCTGGTCTTTTGTCACGGGCGATGACAATGAGTATGAAATTTGGCACAGATTAGTCAAGAAATATTGGCCAGGAGCGCTAACTTTGGTGTTGCCTGCTTCACCAAGTGTACCAAAAGCGATAATTTCTATTCCTGATGGAGATTTAGACACCCAAAAGGGTCAGCCGACTCACCCCATGACAATAGGGATTCGAGTGCCTGATTGTAGGATTGCTCAAACTATTTTGACACAAACAGGTCCTCTAGCAACCACCAGTGCCAATTTATCAGGTCAACCCCCCTTACAAACGATGGCAGAAATTTCGGCACAGTTTCCGGATGTTTTGACTCTGGCGGCAACGGAACTTAAAGATGAGATACGAGGAATTGGTGTCCCTTCCACTGTTGTTAAATGGACTGGAAAGAATTGGCAAATTTTACGGCAAGGTGCTATAAAGGTAGAGCTTTAAGCCTTGGGTTCAGTAGATAAAAGAGTATTTTCTGTATGGGGCGACTGCCTAGGGCAACTATGCTCTTTGCCGAAACAGGTCTGTTGTCTACTTGAGTTGTCTACTTGAATGGCACTATTTTTAAGGTGGATGAGGCGCTTGTCCATCTTTGCCCTACTTTGAGCAATACTTCGGTAACGCTGCAGGGCATCCAACCCAACTTAACTACGTTTGTTTATACATATTATGGACATTAGATGGGAATGAAAGTTCCCGTTTTGTCCTACATCCTTTAGCTTCAGTAGAAGCTTGTTAGGCTTACCGCTTTACTGTTAAGCTAAAACACATTTAGATTGCGTATTTTTGGTTGTGATAAGGGTGTAGGATGTAGTGAATTTATCTAAACCTATACTTTTTATCCCTTAACCAAATGTGCAAACAAGATGTGCAAGAGCTTATCAACATATAAAAGGGTGCATCTGGAGGCAGGCAAATCTGAGTTCACCAGACTAAACCTGCTTAAGTAGGCTTGGTTTATTAGATGGATGCTCCTGAATCATCAAGAGTACTAAGAGTCAGGAACATCGCTGTGTTCCGGCTAAGTGCTGTGTGTAAACAATTCCAAAGTTTTCTCTTCAACCTTAAAACTGGGTCAGAAATAGAAGAATTTTTACCTGTAGCTAGAAATTCAGGATTGGAGGACTCTGTTAGAAAGGAGTGAAATGGGAACTCTGGAACTTTGTTTTCTGCCTCTATGGTTTATTAAAAACGTGATTGTTGCCAGATTATGAATTGGAGTCAGTGGGTATATTTAGGAGTAGGACTAGCATTAGGGGTGAGTGTGAGTGGGTTATTTGCGCGGCGGGAGGCGTCTTCTAGCTCATCCACAGTCTCATCAGTGAATGAACAAGAGGCTACATCGGCACTCCTGCAACAGATCAAGCAAACGCAGCTAGCGTATTTTATGGCAAGGGAAATCAGCCAGTTCAAGGCAGGGTTTTTGGCGCGGACGACTCACGTATTGCGATCGCCCTTGAATGGTTTGATTGGCTTGCATCAGTTAATTTTGTCTAACTTATGTGAAAATCCAGAAGAAGAACGAGAATTTATCGCTCAAGCTCACGAGCGAGCGCTGAAGCTGCTAAAACTGATTGATGAAATTCTTAGCGTTGCCAGAATCGAACATGGTACGAACAAATTAAATATTCAGCCTTTAAAACTAGCGGAACTGTTGCAGGAAGTTCACAACTTAACTTATATGTTGGCGGAAAACCGCAATTTTCCCTTCAAAGTGATACCACCAGACCCAGAAATTTATATCTTTGCAGACCCTTTTTGGCTACGACAAGTCTTAGTAAATTTGGTGGAAAGTTGCATTGGTCTGATGGAGGAAGGTAGTATCTGTATTTCTGCCAAAGTTTCCCAAACAAGTGATTGCGTTCACATTTGGTTGGATGTGCCAACTGATGCGGCTCCCCAAAGTGAGCCGATAGATTTTATCACATCACAAGAAAATATGCCTGAGGCTGATGGGAAAAAAGACATTTTCATGCCTGGAATGAAGCTATTACTCAATCAAACTCTTTTGGAAGTGATGGCGGGAAAGTTGGAAATTGTTCCCTTTCCCACCACTGAGGGACAAGCCGACGATGTGAGGAGGCTACAAATATCTATCCCCCGAGTGATTCCTGAAGCTGAATTTCCGTTGGAAGAGAACTAAAGTTAGGTTGATTATATAGCACCATTGTGCTGGTCGAATTAGCCTGGAAACCAATCCTTTCGTAGAACCGCTGCTTGTGTGTCGTCATCAAGTAGACACGCTCAACGCGGTTCATACGGGGATGGCTCAAAACGGTTTCCACCAACTTGCTTCCCAATCCAACACCACGGAACTCTGGATCGATGGCAACATCCCAAATACTAGCGCGGTAGATGCCATCTGAAGTTGCTCTGGCAAAGCCAATCAGCCGTTCTCCATCCCAAACGGTAATCACAGGATCGCTGTTGGCAATGGCTATGCCCAAATCTTCGATGCTGCGACCTTTTGCCCAGAAAGCAGAAACGTTTAATAGCTGCTGGATCTGATAAAGATCGATTTCAGACTTGCGATCGCTAAATCGAATCTGAGTATGACTATCATCCATGAATTTTACCGAAATGCGGGAGTATATTTCCTATCCTTAATCTGATTTTGCAAGATAGCGGCTCAATTGTCTCAATGACAAACTTTAAAAAAATTAATACTTTAATTTAACTGCAAATCCATCTCCATAAAGGATGACTTGGTCCTTGCTGGCGTATCCGACAAATCTGTTGTTCTAGGCGTTGCTTTTCCTGCTGTGGTAGTCCTAGTAAAGTGTTGCGACTTTGCCAAATAAGAACAGCAAGGGTGATACCCAGACAAAAATATAGACCAAGAGTAGCCAAGGGATGATAGTATAGCCCGTATCGCACAGCTACCCAGGTAAAGTATTGTCGCCACAGTGCAATTTCAGAACGTAAATCCCACACACAAACAGGCACAACAGTTAGCCACAAAAAACCGACAAACAACCACCTGCTATATACCTGTAGGTGGTGCAGCTTTTGTACTTGTTTAGCAAAAGACGGATCGCTCTCGTCAGGATACCAGCTATTTGGTGATGGTTGTTCTGGTTGAGCCATAAGTGGGTAGGAGATGGAGGGGGGAGATGGGGTAATGGGATAAAGAGCGTATCCCTCACGAGACGCTTTGCGACGGGCGCGAGTATTGGGGAAAAAATGAAGTATTTATTATTCTTAACTCCTAACTCCTAAGTGATCACTCATAACTAACTATCAACTGAAGCATCTATTGATTCGGCGCGATTGGGTAGTACCGAGTCGCCATTGCGCTCTCGCCACAAAGAAAGGAGAGTGCTGGCGATAAAAATACTGGAATAAGCCCCAGCTGCAAAGCCAATAATCAATGCTAAAGCAAAATTTTTCAGTGTTTCTCCTCCAAATAGGAAGAGCGCAAGTAATGTCAGCAACACGGTTAAGGTTGTGTTTATTGACCGTGTTAGGGTTTGGTTTACCGCATCATCTACAACATCGGCAAAGCGGCGTTCAGGATTAGTTTTGATAGTTTCGCGAATGCGGTCATAAATGACCACAGTATCGTTAACCGAAAAACCTGTAATCGTCAGCAGAGCGACGATAAAGAGGCTATCTACTTCTGTCCCTAGTGTCAAACCCAAAATCGAAAAAATCCCGACCGTGATGAAAATATCGTGGAATAGAGCAACAATCGCAAAAAGGGCATAGTCTAACTGGAAGCGAAAAGCCATGTAGACAACAATGCCAATGAAGGAAACGATCAAAGCGATGATACCAGACCTAAACAGATCTTGCCCGACGCTAGGACCCACCGTGTCAATTTGGTTTTTCTGAGGGTCAAAAGCGCCAATTTTCTCACTGATAGCGTTTTGCAATTGGGTACGCTGTTGGGGAGTTAAAGTTTTTGTCCGAATTAATACACCGTTTTCTTTCCTTGTCTCCTTATCGGCAACAACTTGGATACTGCTATCACCCAGCCCTTGTGCTCTGGCTACTTCCCGGACGACGTTGACATCAATCGCTTTGTCGCAGTTACCTGGTTTAGTACAATCTCGTTCAAACTGCAGGCGCGTACCACCGATAAAATCCAAACCGGGACGCAGGGGAGCACCAATTTGTTGCCAAGAAATCACCATTGAGATGATACCGGCAAGGATAATCGCGGAGGAAACAATCCACCAAAGTCCTCTTGATTTGTTGATACTAAGTCTCATCGAGCCACCTCTGCCTTATTCGTTACTGGCAGGTTCGGACAGAAAAGTTCGGTTTTGCGCAGTGAAGGGAATGAAATTGCGAAAAACATAAGTGTGCGACTACAGGTGATTGCTGAAAACATACTGACAGCCACACCCAAAGCTAAGGTGAGAGCAAAGCCTTTCACCAACCCAGATCCGAGCCAGAAGAGTGCCGCACAGGCAATCCATGTTGTGACGTTGCTATCTAAAATACTAGAAAACGCTCGGTAAAAACCGGATTCTACAGAACGATACAGAGATTTGCCTGCTCGTAATTCTTCCCGTGTACGCTCAAAAATGAGCACGTTAGCATCAACCGCCATACCAATACTGAGGATGAAACCAGCAATACCTGGGAGTGTGAGGGTAACACCTAACAAAGCAAAGCTCGCCCAAGTTAGGAGAGAGTAAATCACAAGAGCTATATCCGCAATCAGTCCCGGTAATCGATAGTACACCACCATAAATATTAATACTAAAGTCAGACCACCGATGCCGGCATAGATACTGCTTTGTATACTATCTTTACCCAATGTCGCCCCAACAGTCCGGATTTCTCCAATTTCTACTGGTACGGGTAACGCGCCACCACGTAGTTGCACGCCTAAGTCGTTGGCTTGTTGTGCAGTAAATAGACCTGTAATCACAGCAGAACCACCAGTAATACCAGTGGTAGCAAATTGTGGTCCTACGGTGGGAGCACTAATGAGTTCGTTGTCCAGAAAAATACCTATACTACGTCCAGTACCGGCGAGTTGTTTCGTCAGTTCAGCAAACACTTCACCGCCCTTATCATTGAAGCGAATAGCAACTTGCCAGTCACTTCCTGATGTTGGTTCGCCGTAGGCATCTTTGAGGTATTTACCTGTAAGTGCTGGGTTTGTGCTTTCAAACAATTCCGCAATTGCTTTAGTATTGTTTTGCAATTCTTGTTGATTTTTCTCTATAGCAGCTTTATCGTTGCTCTTCCTCAATTGTTCCTGCTTTGCCTTCAGTTCTGCTCTGGATGCTTGAAGAGCAAACACTTGAGTTTCTGTATTTGGCTTTTGCTTGCGAAACTCTAATTCTGCCGTACCTCCCAGGACTCGTTCTGCTTGCTCTGGGTCATTAACTCCGGGCAGCTGTACTAAAATTTTGTCAGTGCCTACCGTTTGGATGACTGGTTCAGAAACGCCTAAACCGTTGATCCGACCTTCGACGACGCTTTTGACAGCATCCAATTCTCGTTCGGTAATTTGTTGAATTTCTGGTGTGGTTTTCACCTGAATGGTAAGCTGTGAACCTCCGCGCAAGTCTAACCCTAGAGGTATAGGAATTGTGGCAATCACCGTAATGGCGGCGATTACCAAGATGAAAATCAAAGCTAATAGCGATCGCTGTCTTTGCATACCCTTACTCGCTGCGACAAAGGCTATGATAGCGCTCTTTGGAAGACTTTTGAGTGATGAGTTGTTAGTTGTACAGACGCGCCATGGCGAGCCAGCACTGCAGGAGGGTCTCCCTCCGCAGGCGACTGGCGTCGCGTCTGTACATTTGTTAGTTGCTAGTTATTCTTTACGACTAACTACTAACGACTACCCACTATCGACTTTGCAGTCCTAGACGCGCAAACCTACCATTTTTTCCACAGCTTCAACAATTTGCTCTGGTTGAACAATCGTCAATCTCTCCATATTACCGTTGTAAGGCGTGGGAATATCTTGGGAAGAAAGCCGCAGTACAGGTGCATCCAATTCATCAAACAAGCGTTCATTGATAGAGGCAATCAATTCTGCTCCAATGCCTCCTGTTCTCATGCCCTCTTCCACGATAATCACTTGATGTGTTTTTCTTACGGATGCACCTATTGTATCAAAATCTAGTGGTTTGAGTGATATCAGGTCAATGACTTCTGGGTCATAACCTTGTTTTTCCAATGTTTTTACTGCTTGCATCACATGATGCCTCATCCGGGAGTATGTCAATATTGTGACATCTTTTCCACGTCGCACAACTTCTGCTTTATCCAAAGGCAGTAGGTATTCTTCTTCTGGTAGGTCTTCTTTCAAGTTGTAAAGCAGAACGTGTTCAAAAAACAACACCGGGTTATCATTACGGATAGCGGATTTCAGCAATCCTTTGGCGTTGTAAGGAGTAGAGCAGGCGACAATTTTCAACCCTGGTACAGCTTGGAAGTATGCTTCTAGGCGCTGGGAGTGTTCTGCGCCCAGCTGTCTTCCCACACCTCCAGGACCGCGAATGACCATTGGAATTTTAAAGTTACCGCCGGAAGTATAGCGCAGCATACCCGCGTTGTTCGCTATTTGGTTAAAGGCAAGAAGCAAGAAGCCCATGTTCATGCCTTCAACGATTGGTCGCAACCCGGTCATTGCTGCCCCAACAGCTAAACCTGTAAAGCTGTTTTCCGCAATAGGAGTGTCTAGAAGTCGGAGTTCGCCATATTTTTTGTATAAGTCTTTAGTCACTTTGTAGGAACCGCCGTAGTGCCCTACGTCTTCACCAAGAACGAATACAGTTGCGTCACGCGCCATTTCTTCATCAATGGCTTCCCGCAAAGCGTTGAAGAACAGTGTTTCTGCCATTTGACCTTTATTGCGATTATTGTTCTTGAATCTTAACGCGCATCTGCTCTCCAAGACGGTGAGCAATTGCACGAGTTGCATCTATAGTCATAAACCGTAAAAAGTGCAGAGGACAACAGAGGCACCCTGATCACAGGTTCTGGTAGTTTTTCGCCTTTTCCTACTGGCACTTTACCTAGTATATGAAGCAGTGACTGATATCACGTCCTTTGTATAAAGCAGACCTTATTGTGGAAACGCAACGCGTGTATCGACTTTCTCCAGGACAAATTGTTTTCAATCCGGAATGTTCTAAGTGATAAGCTAGAACACGTTTCAATGACATAATTTTGTTCGGGAAAATTTTTCATAAAAATTCCTAAAATTAGCGTTTGTTAATTGCGGTGTTTAAACTTTAATTAAGGAATATTCTTCTGGAAATAGATGTCTTATACAATACCAGGAAAATTCAGTGTCACACAGCTAACATTTAAAAAATGATTGGAGTATATCCATGAATCTACCTGTTGTTTTCGATATTGCTCTTGGCTTAGTTTTTATTTACTTAACTTTGAGCTTGATAGCTTCTGAAATTCAGGAGTTAATTTCTACCGTCCTACAATGGAGAGCTAAACATTTAAAACAATCAATTGAATTGCTCATGGCAGGTGGTAGCCAAACTGGGTCACAAGAAATCGAAAAGGCAGTGGAGTTGGTAAAGGAACTTTATGGAGATCCCATAATTAATACCTTAAATCAACAAGCAAAGGATGGAATAGAAAAGGGATTCCGAGACGTTACTAAAACCATTAACTCAAAAGTATCAAAAGAAAAACAAAGTGCTCCTTCCTATATCCCTTCCGAAACATTTGCAATCACTTTATTAGAAACTTTAAAAATTCCCCAGTTAATTGAGTATGTGAAAAATCCTACGACTCAAACTAACTTGCACATGATATTAGCATCTTACAAAGAATTGAAAACAGGTATTAATGATAAAAATAGTGAAAGCTACCAAAAAATTCAATCAATATATGGAGAAATTGACCAAAACCAAAATTTTCAAAATCTTGTTAAAAGTTTACCTGATCACGTACCTGATAAGTTAATCAATAGTCTTAGTGTGATTGCTGACAGGAGTAGGATAAAAATTGACGGCCTCAAAGAAGAAATGAATCAGTTTAAAAAAGAGGTTGAAACGTGGTTTGACCGTTCAATGGATCGGGCTAGTGGTGTTTATAAGCGCAATGCTAAAGGAGTTGCTATCTTAATTGGGATATCAATTGCTATATTAACCAACACTGATACATTTCACCTTCTCAAGAGACTATCGCAGGATTCGGCTATCCGCTCTGCCATTACTCAAAGTGCAAGCAGTCAGCAAATTAATTATATTAATGACCCAAATGCCAGAATGCAAATTCAGAAACTTTTAGGGGATGCTTCTGTACCCATTGGATGGCAAAACATCAGTCAACAACTTGATCTTGAACCATTGCGTACTAGTCAAGGCAATACTGCTAACGCTGTCTTGCGCAAAATTTGGAAGGTTATCGCTATGTTATGCGGTTGGCTTTTGAGTGGTTTAGCTATTGCTATGGGTGCGCCTTTTTGGTTTGATGTTCTTAATAAAGTTATCAATGTGCGTAATGCTGGTCCAAAGCCTGAGTCGTATACTAAGGATCAGCCGCCTTCACAATAGTGTTTCACTCCGGAATTTCCCCCTTTTTCTCCACTGTTTGAAAGCAGATCACTCAGCGAGTAGGTAGGGGGATGCGGTCGAGTTTTTCAGGCTCAAGTTATCCAAGTCACTCGTCCTTTGGAACTGAAAAACTGAGGGCTAGCAACAGGCTATAAATTGAACTTAATATCCAGCTTCTTTCAAGTGCAAACTTGGCGAATCGCTGACTTGATTGACCTGAGGCACCTGATTCATTTGAGGAGGTTGATTGGCCTGATTTTCCGGAAATCTTCTAGGTCTTCCTGGTTTACGCTTATGTCGTTGATTTATAGATTTTTCGCTTGCAGCAGCCAGTTCTTCTGGTGTACATTTAAACAGCCGCAATGCATCTAAATATTTTTTAGGTGTCATGGTAGGCTCTGTACGCCCTGCTTCCCAGTTGCGAACACTAGTTTCACTAATTGCAAGCCTGAAGGCAACCTCTGCACGGCTAAGTCCCGCACGCTCTCTCAGGACTTGCATATCCATACCCAATGCTCCCTTTCTAAAACTATAGTACTTATTTATTAAATCAATTGACGTAAAAAAGCCAACTGAGGATTATTTCTTAACTATATTATTTTATAATCTATTACTTACGTATCTGGCAAACGGGCGATAGCCCTCACCCCCAATAGTTAGTGTTTTTCAAGCGTTTGGGAAGCAGGCTCTGTCTTATAGTGTAATTTTATGTGTCAGCCAAAAAGTCTTGGCGCTCAAATTTATCTCTTAAGTAGAGGATAATCTCATACCCAGACACAAAGACACCTAGATTGGCTCTGCGCCTTTGCAGCTTGGTGTGAGATTATCAACAAACTTACCAAAATTAATTATTTGGCACTTGAAGCAATCAGCGTCTACTGCAACCAGCGCGCCGCATCTTTAGCATGATACGTTAAAATCAAGTCTGCGCCGGCGCGTTTAAAGCCGATGAGAGTTTCCATCACCACACGCTGTTCATCAATCCAGCCGTTCAAAGCTGCGGCTTTAACCATAGAATATTCACCAGAAACGTTATAAGCAGCAACAGGCAAGTTGGTCGCTTCCTTGACGCGCCAGATAATATCCATGTATGCCAAAGCTGGCTTCACCATCAGCATATCAGCACCTTCGGTGATATCCAGTGCAATTTCTTTAAGGGCTTCCTTGGCGTTACCAGGATCCATTTGGTATGTTCGGCGATCGCCAAACTGTGGGGCTGAGTCTGCTGCATCGCGGAATGGACCGTAGTAAGCCGAAGCATATTTCGCAGCATACGACAAAATCGGGGTATCTTGGAATCCAGCTTCATCTAAAGCGCTGCGAATAGCTTGCACAAATCCATCCATCATTCCGGAAGGCGCAATGATATCTGCCCCGGCTTTTGCCTGGGAAACCGCTGTTTTGCCCAGTAATTCTAGGGTTGGGTCATTCAAAACCCGTCCGCTTAAGTCACCCACTTGCAGATAACCGCAGTGTCCATGACTGGTGTACTCGCACAAACAAGTATCAGCAATCACAATTAAATCAGGAACTGCTTGTTTAACAGCGGTCGCCGCTTTTTGGACAATACCGCAATCATGCCATGCGCCAGTCGCATCCACATCTTTATCTGCAGGAATGCCAAATAAAATAATGGCAGGAATTCCCAGGTCGTACACCTCTTTTGCCTCTTCCACTATTTTGTCTATTGAAAGTTGGAAGACACCAGGCATAGATCTGACTTCGTTGGCAATTCCCTCACCTGGTACAGCAAATAGAGGGTAAATTAAATCATTTGTGGTTAAAACAGTTTCGCGTACCATTCGGCGCAGTTGTGGATGGGTACGCAAACGGCGGGGGCGATGAGTCGGAAACATAAATTTTTGTAAATTTAATAAACAATGGACACAAAACAAAGCGCCACAAACGCAGAATAAAAACGCTATGTAGTTAGACACACTACAAAAAGCGCTTAACTATCACGCCACTTGCGAGACTCGCGGGAAACGAACACGCAAGTGGCTCTTCTGCCCTAATGCTTATGACGCTGTGGGGCAATTTTGTATTTTACAGCTATATTGCCAAGCAAAAATATTAAAAGTTCCCTCAAATTCTACATCTGGACGTCATTAAAAATTAATGGTGATGTGCGCGCAATTAGTCCAGAATGAATAGTTCATCAACCGATAGTTTTTTGATGAATGACTAAAGGCTAATGAAGCGTGACTTATGACTAAAAAACCCGGAAAATGAAGGGATAGCGGAAGGGTTTATCTGGATCGTTAAGAACATGGAAAATCGCCCAAATTGTCAATCCCCAATGGACTAGAAACCATAGACCTGCTAGCGGTAACAGCAAACCTAAGGTTATCCAACTTAATGCTGTCACTATCGCTCCATAAAGCCATACATTAAAGTGGAAGTTGATAGACTCTTTAGCATTTTCCCTAACAACTGTGTCTTCAGACAGAAAAAATATGGCTATGGGTAGACCTACAGACACTAAAGTAGCGCTCAAGAAGATTGCACCATGACTGAGTGCTGATAGAATCTTCCGTTTGTCTGGATCGTACATTCTTTTTTTTTCTCCTTCAGTTTAGCGTGGTTATTATATAACGACCCTATCACGAGCATTGTTATCTTAAGATTAAAAGACTCGCTAAAGTTGGAAAAAGTTAAGTTAAGTTAAGTTACAAGCAAGCAAATCACAGTATGTCTACTGAAATACAGTCGGAATTGCATAAAGCAGTTGATCATCGTCGCAACTTTGCGATTATTTCTCACCCAGATGCTGGGAAAACAACACTGACAGAAAAGCTTCTGCTGTACGGAGGAGCAATTCATGAAGCTGGCGCAGTGAAGGCAAGACGGGCGCAGCGCAAAGCCACCTCTGACTGGATGGCAATGGAACAACAACGAGGTATTTCGATTACCTCTACAGTGTTGCAGTTTGAATATCAGGAGTGTCAGATAAATTTGTTAGATACGCCTGGACACCAGGATTTTAGCGAAGATACCTATCGTACCTTGGCAGCAGCAGACAATGCCGTGATGCTGATTGATGCGGCAAAAGGTTTGGAACCGCAGACGCGGAAGTTGTTTGAAGTGTGTAAGATGCGCGGTATACCCATCTTCACATTTGTGAACAAACTTGACCGTCCTGGAAGGGAACCTTTGGAACTGTTGGACGAGATTGAGCAAGAATTAGGGTTGCAAACCTATGCTGTGAATTGGCCCATTGGTATGGGCGATCGCTTCAAAGGGATCTATGACCGCCAAGAACAACAAATTCACCTGTTTGAAAGAAGCGCCCACGGTAGTCGTGAAGCTCTGGACACAGTGGTTGATTTGGGCGATGCGAGAATAGAAGAACTTTTAGAACAAGACCTCTACTACCAACTGAAAAACGATATAGAACTCCTAGAAGGGGTGGGACCAGAATTAGATTTGGAATTGGTCCATCAAGGCAAAATGACACCCGTTTTCTTTGGTAGTGCGATGACCAACTTCGGGGTAGAGTTATTCCTCAAATACTTCCTTGGCTACGCCCTCAGACCTGGTCCCCACAACAGCACTGTTGGTGAAATTCCCCCCACTAACCCGGACTTTTCTGGATTTGTCTTCAAACTCCAAGCAAACATGGATCCGAAGCACCGCGATCGCGTCGCTTTTGTCCGCGTCTGTACGGGTAGATTTGAAAAAGATATGACAGTGAATCACGCCCGCACAGGCAAAAGTATCCGCCTGTCCCGCCCACAAAAATTATTTGCTCAAGAACGCGAATCAATAGATGTCGCTTATGCCGGTGATGTCATCGGTTTGAACAATCCTGGTGTTTTTGCCATAGGCGATACTATTTATACTGGTCAAAAGCTGGAATATGAGGGAATTCCTTATTTCTCGCCCGAGTTGTTTGCAGTTCTCCGTAACCCCAACCCTTCTAAATTCAAGCAATTCCAAAAAGGTGTTTCCGAGTTGCGAGAAGAAGGAGCCGTGCAAATTATGTACTCAGTGGATGAAGCGAAACGCGATCCAATTTTGGCAGCCGTTGGTCAATTGCAATTTGAAGTGGTACAGTTCCGGTTGCAAAACGAGTATGGAGTCGAAACTCTGCTCGAATTGTTGCCTTACTCTGTCGCCCGTTGGGTTGAGGGCGGATGGGAAGTGTTGAACAAAATAGGACGCTTATTCAATAGCACAACAGTAAAAGATAGCATGGGACGTCCAGTGTTACTATTCCGCAATGAATGGAATTGCCATCAATTGCAGGAAGACCATCCAGAGTTGAAATTGAGCGCTATTGCCCCAGTCGTTTCTGGACAACAACCGATAAATGATTCAAATAGTTAGTTGTTAGTGGTTAGTAAGCTAAAAGTTATGTAATCTGTATACCCAAATTAGCGACAATTCTTGTAGGGTGGGCATCCTGCCCGCCCAGTTAATACAAATTAAATGCGCGACAGCTTAGTCAACAACTACCAACCAATCACTCACTAGCGTTGCTTAATTGGAGTATGAATTATTCTTTGTGCCTTTACGCCTTCTCTACGAGAAGCAGCTCCTTTGTCTATGCGCGATTCATACAGTGATTCTGCAACGCCCACGAACTATTTACGAGCGAAGGTGCTTGAAAAAGCTCATAAATGGGTATTTTGAAAAAGACCGGAGTGAGAAAATTTTTATGCCTTCACATCCTGAACCATCTTTGGAGGCAGGATTATCCGCAATTAAGCAGGGTGATTTCCAAAGCGCGATCGCGACTCTAGAAGCAGTAGCTGCAACTGGCAACAGCAACACTGTTTTGCAAGCGCAGATAGGGTTAGTCGTAGTTTATGCAAAGAGCGGTAATATCCCAAAGGCGATCGCCTTGTGCGAAACTCTCACTCAAAGTCAAAATCTCCAAGTACAACAGTGGGCAAATCGTACCTTAGAGCAATTGACACTACCTTATCAAAGTAGTGAAACATCAACAACTGATGTCACACGTTCTGTCCCGATTGAACCGCAGGAAACAACGCGACAGGGGGAGCAGGGGAGCAAAGGAGCAGGGGAAGCTTCCCTGACAGCCAGACACGAGGAAACCGAAACACGGGGAAATTTTCTCTCCTCATCTCCCTCATCTCCCTATCTCGCCATACCCCCTCCTCCTGGGAACCGCGAAAAAGCTAAACCACTGACAATTCATTGGCGACAAGCAAGAAGAGCACAGTCTTGGCAACCGCTGCAAAAGCTCAACTTAATACCCTTTCGGCTGCTGATCGTAGGAACATTCATCGCTTTGCTTTGGGTGATACGGGAATTGCTCGTGTTGGTGATGCGATTTATCAACGATATCCTTAGTAAACTACCATATTTGCAGCCAATACAGCTTTTATCCGCTAATCCTACTTTATTCTTGCTATTGCTACTGCTCATTTTAATAGGCTTTTCTCCCTGGTTACTAGACCGAATACTTATAAATTTTTACAGTCAGAGAAAATTAGAGAGAGACACCTTAAATAGATACAGTCAAGAAGCTGTTCGGGTGCTGCAAGGCTGTTGTCAGCAGAGAGGCTGGCAGTTACCAAAACTTGGTGTTTTACCATTGGCAGCACCCTTGGCGCTGACTTATGGGAATTTACCGCGCACAGCCCGAATTGTGGTGAGTCAGGGGCTGTTAGAGCAACTGGCAGATGATGAGATAGCCACAATTTATGCCAGCCAGTTAGGGCATATTGTCCATTGGGATTTTGTCGTGATGTCTGTGCTGCTACTCCTAACAATCCCAATATATAAAGCATATCAGTATTTTTCTCAATGGGGAGACAGAACAACAGCGCGAATTTGGCGTCAAGCAGTGGCTATTATGGCAAGCTTCACTTACGGAGTCTGGTGTTTGCTGACTGGAACGAGCATATGGTTGTCACAGTTACGGCTTTACTATAGCGATCGCTTTGCTGTTGAAATCACTGGTAACCCTAATGGTCTTGTCCGTGCCTTACTCAAAATTGCGATTGGTATTGCTGATGATATCCAAAAACAAGAACACACCAGTTGGCAGTTAGAAAGCTTAAATATACTAGCGCCTGTGGGCCACCAGCAAAGTATTTCTTTGGGTAGTATTGCTCCTCACACGACGTTTGAATCGTTTTTAATGTGGGACTATCTTAATCCCTACCGTTGGTGGTTTGTGATCAATAATACTCATCCTTTAATCGGCGATCGCCTGCAACGTTTGCTATCAATAGCCCGCCGTTGGCATTTAGAAACAGAATTGAATTTGGAAAGCCAACAGCCTTTGAGGGTGAAGCCTCAATCTTTTTTATTTCAAATCGCTCCCTTTTTAGGAATTCCCATAGGTGTTGTGTTTGCCATTCTGATTTGGCTCGTTTGGCAAACGGCATACGCACTTAAGTTTTTGAACTTAAAGTGGATATACGATGATTGGTCTTTTGTGACAGGTTGCGTACTGATTGGATTTAGTATCGGTACATTATTCCGGATCAATTCTTTTTTTCCTGATATTAAACTTACCACTACCCAAACTGATGACCGATTGGCTAACCTCTTATCCAACCCAGCGGTTCTCCCATCTGACAGCATAGCCGTGCGTTTCGTCGGTAAGCTCTTAGGTCGTCCAGGTGCAAGTAACTGCTTGGGACAAGATTTAATCCTGCAATCCAACACAGCTTTAGTGAAATTACACCACATTTGGTGGATAGGGCAACAGGTCAATCCTCAGGATTTGATTGGTCGGCAGATTACAGTCACAGGTTGGTTACGGCGAGGAGCAACGCCTTGGATTGACATCCAAACTTTGCAAACTCAAAGCGGTACAACCATCTACAGTCCTCATCCCATTTGGTCTACAGTTTTGGCTGTTGCGGCAGAAGCTTGGGGAGCATACATCCTTTTAAGAGGTTAGTCAGCGGTATGTAAATAAAAGTTGCACAAATCGAAATAAAATGTTACGTTTAGTAATATTAACAGTTGCAACCGATATAACAAGAAGACCATTAGTTAATTATCTGTGCGGCTGTTTGCGCCAATATATCCCCTTTTTCTCCCCAACACAGCAGTTCATCAGCCAGCCACAGGCTGGTTTTTGTTTCCCAAAAACCAAACTTTAAGAAAAAGTGTACTTTATGTTACTATGCGATTATGAGATCGCTGGAAATGTCTAATATGAACTAGCTAGGTGTAAAATAGCGTGATAATCTAAGGAATAATGTTTGATTGTTCGGAACATAAGTGTAGAAGAAGTTTCCAGTGGCAAGCAGTAGGCTGTAAAATTTAAAATTCTTAGAATAAAGGTGTTATTGGCGTTTTGCGCTTTTGTATTATGCAAGCTTTATCCTGGTAAAAAACTGTATTGTATTGGTTAACAGTTTGGAAAAAAAATTGGTTTGTGGCAGCGTTAGTCCATGGTATCTATCGAAAGCCAAACCCAAGCTACTGTTTTTTGCCCGGCCGTTTTCACTCAACTCCTGGAGGTGTAGTCATGTCCATTCGCCTATACATAGGCAATTTGCCTAAAGAAGAAATAGATCGTCAAGAACTGCAAGCAGTTTTTGCAGAAGAAGGCGATGCAGTTACCACTAAACTGATTAAAGATCGAAAAACAGGCAAATGCCGTGGATTCGGTTTTTTGACAGTAAACAATGACGAACAAGCAGACCAAATTATTGAAAAATACAATGGTCAAGTGTTCAAAGACTCTCCTATAAAACTCGAGAAGGCATTACCTCGTACAAAAGGAGAGGAAAACAATGAGGAACCACCTAGTAAACCTACTCCTAACCCTGTAAGTAGCACCCCTACTCCTACTCCAGTAAGAGAAAGCAATCGTAGGGAAAAAAGCTCCAACAACAACAAGAAGTCTCGTCGTGGTGGCAGTCCTAGGGAAAACACACCAGTAGCATCTGGTACGGATGACGCTATTCGTCCAGATCCCCGGTGGGCTAATGAGTTGGAAAAACTCAAGCAAATGCTTGCGGCACAAACCACAAGCTAATGCGCAAGAAAGATTAAAAATTAAAAATCAAAAAAACTTGATTTTTAATTTTTAATTGTTATCCCAAAAATGCCTGAGCTATCTAGCTAAAGGGAATTTGTAACCATTGTTGTAAGTGCGATCGCAACTGTTGGGTGAAAAGCGATCGCTGGCTATATTTTTCTGAGCGAATAGGCTTGCGTTCTTGATCTAGTGTCCAACCGTAATCGCTACTCAGGCGCAGCCTGTCCTGCCAGTCTGAAATGGAAACGATCAGCCCAGATGCAGGGCTGTTATCTACACCTTGTATACGGAAGACATAGTTAAATGTATTCTGTTTACCAGGAGCGACGGTAGAAGGTTGACCGCATTCTACTAAAAGTCGCGATCGCACTTGTTCGACAAGACCTGGTTTTTCCAAATCTTCGAGAGTCCGAAGCCCTAAAGTTAGGGCAAAGTAAAAATCTTCAACCGGAATAAATTCTAATTGCATAGGATATCTGTGAGAGGTTGCCAGAGACGAGTGCCTTAAGTCATTTTGTCAAAGCTCTCGTCGTTGTCAATTAACTTATCATCAGCCGAGATATTTCTTTTTAGAAATAAGATGTTAGCCAGGATTAAGCTTGTTTTTGCCATTCCACGTTTTGCCACTGATTGAGAATGTAATCAAAATGGTGAAACACAGCAGGAACACTTCTGCGATCACAAGCTTCGTACAGCATTCTGCTCTCTTCAATGTTGTCAGTGATGGCAAGTGCAGCAGCTGTGTCTAGTAGCGTGATGTCGTCATCTGTGAGATCTGCATATTGCGTCATCGTTAGTCCCCACCCGTCCCCAGAAACCCTTGCTGGCATCTTCCCGACAGATCTGCCAGGCACGCGCCCCTGCGATAAACTTCTGCGGTGACACCTGTATGAATCTGTAAATCCACCTGACTTTTCACGGCATCTGGAAAACCTCTCTCCTACAAGGTGGTGAAGCGATTGTGATATCTGTAGCAATCGTAAATCATTATTGAACAAAAGATTCCCGACTTCTGTGAGAAATCGGGAATCTGAGCCAATGGATTTATGCGCTCTTGTCCCTCATCGTGCGGCACGGCTGAGTGCTAGCTCCTGCGGAGCCAGCACTCAGCAGGAGCTAGCGGGGGCGCTTTGCGCTTACGCGCAGGCACTTTCACACAAATCAAATAGGATTGCTATATAGAAGGTTATAGCTCGTATGTTCATCCTCTTCTAGTAGGAATAGTTTCATATGTAGGCATTCAGTGAGTGTAACCTGAAAATTCTCTTAATATGTGATTAAATGTACTTTGAACACATAATGTATAGTATTAATTATTACTTATAATCAACCGACAAAAAGTAGATTCTTGTTCAAAACCGCAGTATAAGTTTCGACTTTTAATCTCAACTAACTATTTTTGAGTCATCCTTGTTTCATACAGATCTACTTCCAGAAGTTTTGCTTAGAAATTATGGTAGTAAGCAAGTATATATTTTGAGGATAGAACGCAGATTATAAATATTGTCTTTAAGTATTTGAACATACTTAATTTATTTACTATTTTTTTACAACAATCTACAGCGAAGACATCAATATAGAGAAAAATCTATAGGTGTAATCAGAATTACAAAGTTTAGATTTACTTATGAATGATATTAGCCAAAAATATATTACCTTAGGTATAAAGAAATTAAATATAAATACGTATATAAAAATCTTACTTCTGGCAGCAGATGTATAAAAATATTTGCCATATTAAATTAAAATAAAGATTAATTAAACTTTCTGCATATATAGAGATATACGGCTAATCAGCAACTGAATCTGCCTAAAACCTCTTGAAGCGAAAACACCAACAAACTATGAACTCTAGAACTGAACAACGCATCGCCTTAATTTCAGTACACGGCGATCCGGCGGTTGAAATCGGGAAAGAAGAAGCTGGAGGACAAAATGTATACGTGCGCCAAGTTGGAGAAGCACTAGCTAAACTTGGATGGCAAGTTGAAATGTTTACCCGCAAAGTGAGTGCGGAACAAGAAACAATAGTTCAACACAGCCCAAACTGTCGAACCATCCGGTTAGAAGCTGGTGCGGTTGAATTTGTGCCACGAGACAATTTGTTTGGATACTTGCCAGAATTTTTGGATAATTTCCTCAAATTCCAGCAAGAAAATGGCTTTGTATATCCTTTGGTTCATACAAATTACTGGCTATCTAGCTGGGTAGGAATGCAGTTGAAGGAAATCCAAGCAAGCAAGCAGGTTCATACGTACCACTCCCTAGGAGCAGTTAAGTACAACACGATTAATACGATTCCTCTGATTGCTACTACCCGGCTAGCAGTTGAAAAACAGGTGTTGGAGACAGCTCAACGAATTGTGGCGACAAGTCCGCAGGAAGAAGAACATATGCGATCGCTTGTTTCCACAAAAGGAAGTATCGACATTATTCCCTGCGGTACTGATATTGGGCAGTTTGGTTGCGTAGACAGACAAGCAGCAAGAGCGGAGTTGGGCATCGACCCGGAAGCAAAACTCGTCTTGTATGTAGGACGTTTTGATCCACGCAAAGGTATAGAAACACTGGTGCGTGCTGTGGCAGAGTCGAAATTGCGATCTGGAAAACTCCAGTTAATTATTGGGGGTGGTAGCCGTCCAGGTCACAGCGACGGAATCGAACGCGATCGCATTGAAAATATTGTCGCCGAATTAGGGATGAGCGACTTTACGACCTTCCCTGGTCGTTTGAGTCAGGAAATCCTGCCATATTACTACGCAGCTGCTGATGTTTGTGTTGTTCCCAGTCATTACGAACCTTTTGGACTGGTAGCAATCGAAGCGATGGCAAGTCACACACCAGTCGTAGCAAGTGATGTCGGTGGACTTCAGTTTACAGTCGTCCCTGAAGAAACTGGTTTATTGGCACCACCACAAGATGTTGCGGCTTTCAGTGCTGCGATCGACCGAATTCTTGCTAATCCCCAATGGCGAAACGAGTTAGGTCAAGCTGCTAGAAAGCGGGTTGAAAACAAGTTCAGTTGGGAAGGAGTCGCATCTGAGCTAGCTCAACTTTATACCCAATTGTTACAAGAGAAAGCTGAAGAAATACCAGAAGAAACGCACAAAGAACCAGTATTGGCGAGTTAACAGTACCGAGTCAAAGGATATAGGTCGTCAATAGTCAACACTCTAGAGGCTAAACCTGACTCTGATTGATTATAAGTTTTGACTATATCCCGATTGTCCATTATCCATGACCGACAAACAACTCACTCAATACCGTTGAAAATCTTAACATAAAGGATTTCATACAAGACTTCGTAAAGAAGTCTTTTTGTTTGTTGAGAATTTTTATTTGAGAAAAATTTATGTTTTACAACTTAAAACAGATTGTCTGTGTCTGTTTTCGAGAATTTGCCCAAAAAACAAGGAAATTTTATATTTAGTCAAATTTTCTGTAAAATAGAATGCTTTTTCTCGCCATTGTGCGAAGTCATGTCTTAACCTCTAAAGTATAGAAGTGATTGCTTGCTTCACCACTTAAGTTACAAACAAAGCCAACCGAAACAGGAATCAGTAGTTTGATGAATCTACACTTGTTTATTTCATACAGCAGCAATATTGGCGTCAGTCGTCAGAAGTAAAATTTGCTCGATATCTGGCTGTTGAGTTGAAAAGGTGTACCTCAATAAAGATGCAAACTGTTGTATGTGTTGGAGTAAAATTTTTGATTTATTAGGTGCAATCTATTTAATTTAGTAGCAATTTGGGTGGGCGATGGCGCGGAGCGCGCGCCCCCAGGCGAGCAGCTTCGCTGCGCCCGAAAGCAACAGAGAGACGTTAATAAATCAGCCATTCAAAGGAAATACTATGCTTCGTGTACGCAAGTCTATCAATTACAGCAAGTCACTGATTGTTTTGGGATTAGCTACGCTGGGTTTATTTGTAGCACCTCATTCTGCGAAAGCCTTGACACTCGTCAATCAAACAGGTTTTACTGACACAGACTTTGAAAACCTGATAAATCAGGGTCAATTTAACGAATTGTTTGTTGCCGAAGGTCGCATTGGCGATTTGGGTGGTACTGCAACTTATGAACTCAGTATAAATGAGGATGTTGAGAAAGGTGCTAATCCCGTACAACAACAGCAGTATGCTTGGGAGAATAATAAGCCAGTAGACTTCAGCCTGGAATACACAGGAAGTACCGTTAACTATACAGTTGATGGCAAACTCCTCAGCAGCAACGCTTTTAATGGTCCGGTGAATGACATTTTCATCCGTACGTTTGCCTCAAATAACAGTGCTGTATCTCTGACAAACTTGGCGTTTAACACTGAAGGAATTGGAAATTTGAGCTCTTCTTCTCTAGGTATTGCCTCAGACGTAGATTATCTCCAAATTAGTCAAATTAGCGATCCATTCGTGATCACTGGTAAAACATCGTTGTTCTGGGCTGCAAACCCACCCAGGAATTCTCAATTGGCATACCAAATTAAGGTTGGCGGCAGTTCCTCAAGCACAAGCGTACCTGAACCAGGAACAGTTGGTGCAATCTTCTTGGCGACAGTGGCAGGTATAGGTTATGGCAGAAGAAAAAAAGTCAAAGTAGCTAGTGGTCTGTTTCATTAATTCTAATGAGTTACAAGATCCCCGACTTCTTAAAGAAGTCGGGGATCTGACCCCTAGGACATGTCAAAATTAATGACATAAACTACTAGCTAATAGGCTCAAAAACTAGTCAAAAAAGCAGCGGTCAGCATGATCTTTGAAAAAATCAGTACAGCTGACCGCTTTTTTGCTTGCCCCACTTTATGCTGAATTAGAGAAAATGGAATTATACTGACAATCGACACTCAAACAACAACGGCCAATCGTCGTGCAAACATTTGACTTCACAACGCTTAGCGCTGTTTGTAGCGACATCCGCGCTCACTGGCTACCATCACGCATAGAACAAGTTTACCAACGTAACAGCTACACCATTGCCATCGCACTGCGCACTCTGAAACCACGGGGTTGGCTGGAAATTTCTTGGCATCCCCAAACAGCTCGCCTTCATATCGGCGAACCACCACCAAGAACACCAGATACTTTTACTTTCAGCCAACAACTACTGCACCAGTTGGGTGGTTTGGCGTTGGTGGGGCTGGAGACAATAGCTCCTTGGGAACGTGTGGTTGATTTGCAATTTGCCGGTCGTCCGGGAGAAAGCGCCCTGTATCACCTGTACATTGAAATCATGGGCAAGTACAGCAACGTTATTCTCACCGATGCGAATAACATCATTATCACCGTTGCCCATCAAGTCAGCCAACAGAAATCTAGCGTCCGCCCCATTCTTACAGGACAGCCTTATGAAACACCACCGAGTCTAACTGCTGCTATACCTAGTTTGAGTGAATCTCAAGAACGCTGGCAAGAACGAGTCAGCTTAGTACCAGGAGCTCTCAAGCGTCAGTTGCTCAAAACATATCGCGGCGTCTCGCCTTCAGTGATACAATCGATGCTGCTGGTATCAGACATAGATCCAGAAAGTTCAACAGATACTTTAAAATCTGATGATTGGCAACGGCTGTTTCACCATTGGCAAGAATGGCTGCTGATGTTGGAAAGCCAGAAGTTTGAACCTGCTTGGACAAAAGAAGGATACACTCTACTTGGTTGGGGTGCGATCAAGAGCGCGAACAATATCCAAGAGTTACTCAACCGTTACTACACCGACCAGAGTAATCAACAAACATTTTCCCAACTGCGGCATCAGTTGAGCCAGAAACTGAATAATATTCTGGAAAAATTACGACTGAAAGCTGCTAATTTTGAGCAACGCTTGCAGCAGTCGGAACACGCAGATGACTATCGACAAAAGGCTGATTTGTTGATGGCGCATCTACATGAGTGGCAGATAGGAATGAACGAAATTATCCTGGCTGATTTTGAAACTGGCAAACCGACAAAAATCGCTTTACAGCCAGATAAAAATGCCGTACAAAATGCCCAAAGTCTCTATAAACAGCATCAAAAACTCAAACGCGCTCGTACTGCTGTAGAACCTCTATTGGCTGAAGTCAAGGCTGAAATTGAGTATTTGGAGCAAGTGGAAGCGGCGATTTCTCAGATCGAGAATTACACAACAGCAGAAGATTTACAAGCTCTAGAAGAAATCCGCGAGGAACTGATCCAGCAACGCTATTTAGAAGACTCAGGGTACCGCCGTCGCAGTTCAACGGAAGCCGCCAGCACTAACTTCTATCGTTACAGCACCCCTAGCGGTTTTGAAGTCTTAATTGGTCGCAACAACCGCCAGAATGACCAATTAAGCTTTCGTGTAGCCAACGATTACGATTTATGGTTCCACGCTCAAGAGATTCCTGGAAGCCATGTGCTGCTTCGTCTAGAACCGGGAACTCCTCCAGAGGAAGCCGATTTGCAATATACTGCTAACTTAGCAGCATACTATAGTCGCGGTCGTCAGAGTGACCAAGTGCCAGTGGTTTACACTCAGCCAAAACACGTCTACAAACCCAAGGGAGCCAAACCAGGAATTGCTATTTACAAGCAGGAGCGTATTATTTGGGGACAACCGCAGTTAGTTGAAATAACTAAAAAGTAAAAACTAAAAATAAATTATTTTTAGTTTTTCTTGCCATATGCTTCAATTCTTCTTAAAGATAGAGGCTATTTTCCTTCCTCAATATCTTTTTTTGATAAATGCCAATAAAAAGTCTGTGTTGGCTGTTACAATATTGTTAAGAAAAGTTTCCCGTTACGTTTTGAGTACCTGCTACTTGGGTTTGACCCTCTTGAGAAGACAACGCAAAGAAAAATTTTAATAGACCAGCTGTGGTAGGCTGGTCTTTTTGTACTGATTAGAAACTGAGTTTAGAAACTAAGTGTAGTTCTGACCGCACCAATCACAACATCATCGTTGTCATTGTTATGATCCGGCGCTGTCAGCCAGATCACTCCCGGAGTAATGGTGATGTTGTCGGTTACTTTGTATTGGTAGAACGCCTCAACGTGATAGGAAGTGTCTCTATCTTTGGAAATTTCATTAATGCTCGAACCTGTCACCTTAGGCTCCATACCGAAGATAATTCCTGCTAAGTTTCCTTTTTTACCAAGGTCAGGAAATCCGAGAGTGACAGCCCAGTTCCAAATATCAAGCTCTCCACGGTCAACTCTCCCTCCTTCGGTGGATAAGTTACGAGCGTTGGTGTATCCAACCCAACCGCCTAAAATAAACTTCTCACTTAAGCCAAGGGATGCTTGTACACCGTAGGAATTGCTAGCAAATGGTACAGTCACTACGTCAGGTTCTCCAGTCACTTCAGGGGGAGGGGCAAGTTCCTCCTGCAGGAAGGATATAGGATTTGCCCGCAGGCTACCAGTGCCTAATTCCTGATTATAGGCGTTGATGTAGGTCAAGCCAATAGTAAAGCGATCGCTAGGTTTAAATGTTAACTGTGCCAGCGCACCGTATGGACCATTGAACAAACCATTATCCTCAGAAGGATCATTGGGTGAATTCGCCAAATACGCCAGACTGAGTGAAACTGCATCACCAAACTGTTGAGTGACTCCCAACCCCGCACCATCCATGTTGTAATAAATTGGGTTGCGCGTGCCAAAGCTGGACAAAGCACCAAACGCGCCGTCCCCATCAAAGATATTTACTGTATCGGTAACGTCGTCTGCTGCACCCGCATTCGCAACAGCGATCACCTCTGTACTTTCTGTAAGGGGGAATCTGTAGTACAGTGCATCGATAATAGCATCTGTGGTACCGTCTTCATCGGCAAAGAACAAGTTGCCCTCGGATGTACCAATGTCAGGGCTGAGAATATTATTAGCCTGGATTCTGGTGAAAAGTTCATCTTCTCCTGTGAAGCTGGTCACAAACTCCACACGCGCCCGAACCCCAAATGTTGTATTGTTGTCCTTGACATCTACATCGTTGACTCTATCACCTCCTAAAACATCGGTGATTGCAGCAACAATTTGCCCTTGTAGTTTGGTCGTAGTCGAAAATTGATTTGCCTCTAGTTCTGCTGATTTTGCTTCCAGAACATCCACACGACCTCGTAGTGTCGCCAATTCTGCTGTAAATTCCTCTTGCAGTCTTTGTAATGTAGCTAAATCTTCTTTCCTGACCAAATCTGCTGTAGCGGTGGCAATAAGTTCGTTAACCCGGTTGAGACAAGCATTTAAACCAGCAGCAAACTCATACCGTGTCATCGCCCGATTACCCCGATAAGTCGCATTCGGGTATCCTGCAATACAACCGTACCGCTCTACCAGGGATTGCAGTGCTTGAAATGCCCAATCTGTGGGTTGTACATCCGATAGCTGAGACACCGAAGTGACTTGTGCCATTGTTTTGTTTTGAGGGATTTTCTCAGCTTCTTTGTCCAAATTGCCAGGTGTTTCCCCTGCAATTGCGCTGGCACTCATCACTAACATTGTGCCGAAAACCGCTGGACTCACCAGCAGAGATTTCCAGAATTTTGTCATTTTTTCCTCACACTCATTCTCAGTGAACGCCCACACTGCGCTTTGTTAGAGCTTATTGTTATTAGAAAGTAGTCTCATTAATTTATCAGTAATCAGCAAATTGTTTAATCATAAATTTGAAAAATTATCAATAAATTTATGTGGCAATTAAGGTAGCACCCTTAGAGGATAAACCCTAAGAGTTGAGCGCAGATAAATCTATTCATTCAGCCAAGCAAGTATGCAGACAGCAGGGCTTTTGCTTGCTGAAAAAATTTTGTTGCTACTACTAACACTCCATCGCAGATCTTTTACCTGATAATGAGAATTATTATACTATTAAGATGTAAAATTAAGTCTCATTGTCAACAGAAATTTCAATCAAGGGAAAGCAAACAGCTTCCAGCAAGGAGAGAAAACAGTGTTCTGGACTTATGAAGGACGTAGAACAAAAAGACACAGAAGCGGTATCATACCTCTGATTGCTCTGCTTATGTTATCACTGAGTGCTGGCTGTACTCAATCTAACACCAATCAGGCAACAGCTCCTGAACAGTCACCGCAGGTACGAGAAGCTGCTGCGACTCCATCACCGCAGTCAGGAAAAATCAAAGTGGTGACGACATTTTTACCAATGTATTTGTTTACCAAGGCTGTGGCTGGGAATGCAGCGGATGTGGAAATTTTAGTGCCACCGGGAACAGAGGTACATGAGTACCAATCTACACCAGAGAATGTTAAGGCGATCGCCACGGCAAATGTATTGGTAAAAAATGGCTTGGGTTTGGAAGGATTTTTAGAAAACACGGTTAAAAATGCCCAAAATTCTAAATTATCTGAAATTGATGCTAGTAAAGGTATTCAACCATTAAATGAAATTTCACCTGTTGAGAAAACCAGTAAAAAAGAGGAAGAACACGACCACGAACACGCTGAGGGAAACCCGCATATTTGGTTAGATCCAGTGTTAGCAAAACAACAAGTTGCTAATATTAGAGATGGTTTAATTGCTGCTGACCCTGGGAATAAAGCAACTTATGAATCAAATGCAGGAGCTTACATCAAGCAACTGGAAAGTTTAGATAGCGATTTTAAGCAAACTTTACAAAAAAATCCCAATTGTACTTTTATCACCTTTCATGATGCCTTTCCATACTTAGCTAAACAATATAACCTCAAGCAAGTTGCCGTTGTGGAAATTCCAGAAGACCAACTTGCCCCAACTGATGTGCAAAATGCTGTTAATGCAGTGAAAAAATATAAAGTAAAAGCTTTGTTTAGTGAACCAGGAGTAGATAACAAATTGTTAACAAGCCTTTCTAAGGACTTGAATTTAACTTTGCGTTCCCTGGATTCTTTAGAAACTGGCGAGAGAGATCCGCAGCATTATTTCAAGGCTATGCGAGATAATTTGCAAACCTTAGAATCAGCCTGCAAATAATTTTTTTAATTTGTCATTTGCAGTTTCTATAAAGGACCCTTCGGGTTCTCCAGTCGCCTACAGAAGGAAACCAACTTGGCTGCGCTGGCTCACAAATGACTGGTGAATAATGACTCATGACCAATGACCGATGAAGAATGATTAATAACTTTCCTACGTTAAAAGTAGAGGGATTGACTGTCTATCAAGGCAGCTACCTAGCTGTTCGGGATGTTTCGTTTGAATTATTTTCAGGAACGAATACAGCCATAGTTGGCCCTAATGGTGCGGGTAAAAGTACTCTGGTGCAAGCAGTTTTGGATTTGATTCCACGAAGTGCTGGCAAAATTGAAATATTAGGTCGCCCAATAACACGTCTGGAGAATTTACGTCACCAGTTGGGCTATATGCCACAAAATTTTATCTTTGACCGCAGCTTTCCCATTTGTGTGAGTGAATTGGTAGGGTTGGGATGGGTTTGTTCATCCCCCTCCAATTCTGTGACAAGTGGGGGTGAGACAAGAAAAAAGTTTTCTTTTGGAGGTTTGAGGGGATCGAGTCGGGAAAAATCAGCAGCAGTCGCTGAAGCTTTGCGGCGAACCGATGCTTACCATCTACGAAATCAGGCAATTGGAACTCTTAGTGGTGGTCAACTTAAGCGGGTGTTGCTAGCATACTGTTTGGTCATGCCTCGGAAACTTTTGGTGCTAGATGAGGCGTTTGCTGGAGTAGATGTGCAAGGTGCAGCAGATTTTTATACCCTGTTGAATGAACTGAAGCAGGAAGAAGGATGGACAGTGTTACAGGTTTGCCATGATATTGATATGGTGAGCCACTACTGCGATCGCGTCATTTGCTTCAATCAAACCATCGTTTGCACTGGGATTCCAGAAGTTGCCCTTTCGCCGCAAAATCTTTTAGCGACTTACGGTCCTGCCTTTAGTCGCTATCAACATAATCATTAACGCGCGTTGTGAGAAAGAAAGAAAGAAGAAAGAACAATTTCTTCATTCTTACTCTTAATTTTTCATTCTTCACTTTTATTCATCTAGGTGTTCCGCAACAGCCTGATAAAGATGCAAAACATGGCTGTCGTGGAGGCGATAGAAGACATTACGACCTTGCTTGCGATAACTTACCAAACGCATCGCCCGTAAGTTTCTCAGTTGGTGAGAGACGGCAGATTCAGTCATATTCAGTACTGCTGCCAAATCACTAACACAAAGTTCTTGTTGCGCTAACAGTGAGAGAATTCGTAGACGATTAGCATCTCCTAAAAAGCTGAAAAATTCTGCCATGCGCTGGGCTTTCTCACTGCTGAGAATGTCATGTGACAGAGGTTCAAGATTATCGTTCTCTATATCGCGTATTTGATTGTACTTAGTAATTTCTTTTTGGGGAAGAGAATTGGTGACATGAACTGACATAGTATTACTGTAGCTACCTTATTGTTATTTGTTAGTAAAAAACAAATCTTATACACTCAAAATACTTTCAAAATTTTGTCAAAAAAAATAACATATGTTTTTATTTGATCATTGCCAAATAGCTTGGCTTGCTGTCACCAATGTCAATGACTTGGTGACATTGCTACAGTTTCCCTTCATGCAACGTGCTATTGCAGGTGCTGTTTTGATGGGAACACTTGGTGGTTTACTAGGCACTTTTGTCACTTTGCGCCAGTTGTCTTTTTTTAGCCATGCTGTTGGTCATGCTGCTTTAGTAGGTGTGGCGTTAGGTGTGCTGCTACAGTTAAATCCCACCTGGATGCTGCTACCATTCACACTCATTTTTGGGTTGGTTGTCCTCTACTTTATAGAGAAAACTGATTTAGGGAGCGATAGCGTTCTAAGCATTGTCTTGTCAGGTGCCTTAGCCGTGGGCGTGATTCTTACCAGCTTAATTAAAGGATATCGCGGCAACCTGATGGGCGTGCTATTTGGCGATATTCTCGCTATTGACATGACAGATTTGATTTTGACCCTGCTTGTGCTTGTTGGAGGCAGCCTATTCTTATTATCAACCCTCAGGCAGCAAATTTTGTTAACACTTAACCCTGCTGTGGCAAAGGTTCAAGGCATTCCAGTTCAGTTGTACCGATATGGCTTTGTCGTACTGCTGTCATTAGCTGTTGCTGTGGCAATTAAAGCTGTTGGCGTTTTACTCGTCAACGCCTTTTTAGTTATTCCCGCCTCTTGTGCCAAACTGATGAGTCACCACTTTAACCGCTTCCTGCTGCTGTCGGTGATTGTCGGTTCCATAAGTAGCTTTGCTGGCATAATCGTATCGGGTCTTTTCAACTTTGCCTCTGGTCCTAGTATTGTTCTTGTTCAGTTTGTGGTATTTTTGACAGTTTTCGGGTGGGTCAAGTTGAGGACAAAAGCCGCATAAAATTTTTTTCTGTTAGGACTTGCCAAATGATTATGACTTTGCTACATTAAGTAATCGTGGCAAACAAAAAAAACCACGCCGGGATAGCTCAGTTGGTAGAGCAGAGGACTGAAAATCCTCGTGTCACCAGTTCAAATCTGGTTCCTGGCATAACAAAAAAACCCTTGAAACGCAACAGTTTCAAGGGTTTTGTTCTTTTTTAGGTACTGGCTGAGAGAGGACAAATGTTCTAGCTTTAAGGTAAATATTGGATATTTTTGGATACCTTTAGACACAAAATGGGTGTAAAACGGGTGTAAACAAACTAGACTAGAGGAGTAATTACACCTTCTACCTTATGTTCTCTAAAACTCCTACAGGACGGGCATCTAAGGGTTCTGTATCTATCCTTAGCTCTAATCAGCGGTTGCAGTTGCGGTTTAGATATAGAGGCAAACGTTATTACATATCTACGGGTTTAGCTGATACTCCCAATAACCGGAAACTGGCTGAGCTTAAAGCATCTGAGATTGAGAAAGATATACTATACGAGCGATTCGACGCAACTCTAGAGAAGTACCAACCTCACTCTGCTTTGAGTACGATTACACCCATTACACCCATAAAGAAGCCTCAACCTAAATTAGACGAACTTTGGGATAAGTATAGCGAGTTTAAGAAACCCCAAATTAGTCCTAGTACCTACGCCAAAGACTTTACCAAGCATCGAAATCACATTGCTAAGTTACCAACGCGATCGCTTGATGAAGCATCGGCTATTCGTGATTATCTTCTATCGAATTTAACTCCTGATGCTGCCAAGCGTTGTTTAATCCAAATCAAAGCTTGCTGTAACTGGGCATTGTCCGAGGGATTAATTGACAACAATCCGTTTGCTGCGATGAAGATCCAAGTACCAAAGGGTGCAATGGAGGAACAGGATATCAGTCCCTTTAGTAAACAAGAGAGAGATTTAATCATCAGTACTTTTGAGTGCGATCGCCACTACAGTTATTACACCCACTACGTGCGCTTCCTTTTCTTTACTGGCTGTAGACCGTCTGAGGCTATTGGATTGAAATGGAAGCACATCACCAGTAATGTGATTCAGTTTCGGGAATCTGTAGTCGTTTCCGAAGATGGTTTAGTCTCCAAAGAAGGGCTGAAAACTCAAAAGAAACGGGATTTTCCGATTAATTCACAGCTACAGGAGATTCTAGACGAGATTCGACCAGAGGACGTTAATCCTGAATCACTGATATTTATCAGCCCAGAAGGAAAATTTATCGACCATCACAACTTTTCTAACCGTGTAGCCCATCGCACCACTACTGGCATAATTTAATTTGCGGCGATCGCAAACTATTTTGCTACAAATCGAATTGCACTCATTGGCATGAGTGTCACATAGTACGTACGATGAAGGAGGCGCTGGCTCGCTTGTAAACTATCCAGCAACAACGGCAGCACAAGCTTCTGATCGCTTCATTTGGCAATTTGGAACTGGCACGTCTTTGTGTGCCAGCAGTTGTTGAGTAACAAATTGTTTTGTCGTCCTTGCGGTGCTATCGAAGATAATGTCACCCTGATGAGTGAATCAGGTTTCTAGGAAGCGATCGCTTTTAATGAGTAGTAATAATCGAACTCGAAAAATCCTGCTGTTATCAGCAAATCCTAAAGGAACCAGCCGACTTCGTCTGGATGAGGAGATGCGCGAAATTAAAGAGGGATTAAAACGAGCAAAGAAGCGTGATGATTATTCAATAGATACAGCAGAAGCGGTACGCTACAGGGACATCCACAGAGCTATTTTGGAATACGAACCACACATAATCCACTTTTCTGGGCATGGTTCTGGAGAAGAAGGCTTGGTTTTTGAAGATGAAACGGGTCAAACCAAGTTAGTTGATGCAGAAGCTTTAGCTGGATTATTTCAATTATTCGCTAACAAAATAGAGTGTGTTGTTCTCAATGCTTGCTACTCAAAATATCAGGCACAAGAAATAGCCCGGCACATTAATTATGTGGTGGGTATGAGTCAGGCAATTCAAGATAAGGCAGCAATTGAATTTGCTGTGGGTTTTTATGATGCTCTAGGAGCAGGTCAAAATTATGAGTTTGCTTATAAACTTGGTTGTAGTGTCATTCGCATGGCAGGGATAGCACAAGAGTTAATACCTCAACTCATCCCTAAAAGTAATTTACCGCTTCAGTTTTCCTCAGAGGAATCATCTGCAAACTCGTCAGCAATATCAACAAACATATATATTCAACGCCCACCCATTGAAGAAAAATGCTATAAAGCTATTTTGCAACCTGGTGCGCTGATTCGTATCAAAGCTCCGCAAAAGATGGGTAAAACATTGCTGTTAGAGAAATTACTCGACTATGCAAGACAGCAAGGTTATCAAACAGCAAAATTAGATTTGAAGCTAGCTGATAGTTCTGCCCTAGCAGACTTGAAGACATTCTTGCAGTGGTTGTGCATCAATGTTTCTGACAGTTTGGAACTGGAAGCTAAGTTGGATGACTACTGGCAAGATAGTACCGGGCTGAATATAAGCTGTACTCGTTACTTTCAAAAATATTTATTATCAGGAATTGATAGTCCTGTTGTTTTTGCCATAGATAATTTTGAGCGGCTGTTTAAATGTGAAAATATTTTCTCCGATTTTGCCCCACTGCTGCGGAGTTGGTATGAAACTGCCAAACAAGGGGACAGGATGGGTAAAATTTGGAAAAAACTTAAGTTAGTGGTGGTTTATTCTACTGAAAGTTATCCTACCTTAGACACGAATCGCTCACCGTTGCGAACGATTCAAGCGAGAATTTTGCGGGATGAACAACGGGCTGGATATTTGCTGGAATTGTATCAGCAAATTCGATTGAGGGAGGAGGAATTTGAGATTACAGCAGATGATACTTTAGAGCAAAGTGAGTTACAACTTTCAGGATTGGTTGTTAGACAGCAGAACAAGTTACGAGTTTACAATCCTATATATCAAGAGATTTTTGACCAGAATTGGGTAGAAAATCAATTAAGAAACCTGCGTCCATATTCTGAGAATTTCCGCTTTTGGGTGGCTTCTGGAGGAACTGATGAGTCACGATTGTTGCGGGGAAAGGCGTTACAAGAAGCTGAATTATGGGCAATAGATAAGAGTTTAAGTTATCAGGATAGGCAGTTTTTAGCAGCTAGTAAAGAGAAAGAAATTCAGGAGGAAATTGCTGCGAAAAAAAAAAGAAGCAGCATTGGAGAGAGAAAAAAAGATAGGGAAGCAGCAGAGAAAAGGAATCAGGTATTAAGTGAGGCTAATAAGACAGATCAACGACGAATTAGTATTGGAATTGTTGTTTTGGTTTTGGCAGTTCTGGGAGCAGCAGCTGTAGGGCTATTATCTAGAAAGCAGGTTGAGGCAGCAAATGAACAGGTTAAGTCCGCCAATTCACAAGTTGATAAAGCCCAAAAAAGTTTGACAGAAGCTCAGAAAAATGAAAAAAAGGCTCAAGATAGCGCTGCACAAGCAAAAAATCAAGAATGGCAAGCTAAAGAAAGTGAAAAATCAGCAGAACAAAAAGTAATAGAGGCTACTAAAACTGCTAAAGCAGCACAACAGCAAGCAAAAATTTCCAAAGAAAGCGCATCAAAATTTGAGCAAGATGCTGCAAGAGCTAGACAAAATTTAAATACAGCTAAAACGCAGAAATCATTTCTTCAAACACAGATCCAAAATATAGAAGACAGTTTGAAAAAAGTAAATAGAAAAAATCAAGAAACGGAAGAAGAAGTTAAAGCTGTTCAACAATTAAATCAATTAGCTGGCGAATTACAAAAAAATACTAACTCTCGCTTTGAGAGGTTTACTTTTGATTCAAACGAGGCTTTAAGGCTGTCTGCCTTATCTTTTAACATTAATAATCACCAACTCAAACAAGCATTAGTATTTGCCGCTAGTTCACAAGCACATCAACAGCTAAAAAAATTAAAAGAGGCAGAACAAGAAATTAAGCAAAGTAAGGAATTTTTAGCTAAAGCTAATAAGAAAGATTTAGATTCCAGCCAGGGCTTACAAATTAAAGTATTATTCCAGAAATATCAAGGAAGTTTATTAGCTCAAAATAAAGAAACTCAGTCAGCAGCTATAAAATCTTACACTACAGCCTTTAAAATTTTAAAAACTCATCCACAAGAAACTGATTTTACTAAAAGCACTCAGTTGCTTACAGGTGAAAATATTGAATCTGTTCATCGAGGTTTAATTGAGCTACTCTCTACAAATAATACAGAACCAGACTTGAGAAAACAGGTTGAAGCATCTCTCACTAAACATTTATATGCTCAACTTGAATATTATTTGAAGGCTAAAGATTGGGAAGCTGCTGACGGACAAACAGACCAACTCATGCTTAATGTTGCTCAAAGAGAAGAACAACGATATTTAGATGATGACGACATTAATAATTTTTCTTGTCCTGACCTGCGAAAAATAGACCAACTTTGGGTTGCCAATTCCGACAAACGTTTTGGTTTTAGTGTGCAAAAGGAAATATGGACTAGCACCGGGAATCGGCTGGGTATAAAACCAGAAGACTGGACTAGCAAAGATCTTGAAAATTATCTTCGCTTTGCCACGGCAGTTGGATGGTATGATGACAAAAAAACAAGGGACAATGAAACGGGTTTTGTGAGGAACTCAGAACTGTACAAGCGTATAAAAGAAAACCCTTTTCGGGGAAGCCTACCTACCATTTACTACTCATACCTTCTGGGGACGAATTCTTTTCTCGCGCTGCGACTTGTAAAGTGTAACATTTAAGGCTTTCAGAAGTTTGTAAATATTTATAAAAGCCTCCTTTCCCACGCAATAATCAGCATTTCATAAATCCGATACCTGGCACCGGGGGAATATAGCAGTTTGCGTTGATAAATTTTTCTGCTACCTCATGCACCTCCGTACTCTCCGTCACCCTCTGCTTGTTCCAAGGTAGGCTCATCTGTCCCGGTGAAGATTTCTTCGACTTACCGCCCTTTGTTACCGATGGCAAAAAGCTGCTACCCCAATGATTTCGTTTTTCTGGCTTTGCCTGTGGTCGATATTTTTTACAAAATCCCCGATATTTGGCAGCGCACTCTTCCAAAGTTTTCCCCAGTTGCAAAAACGCTGGATGCCACTCCCTATCGGGAAGTCAAAAGTCAAAAGTCAAAAGTCAAAAGTCAAAAATTTATTTATTCAACTTTTCTTTAGTTGTTACTATTGATTTAGCAATAATTTTAATCAATTGTTCGCATTCATCTAAAAGATTGTCTATTTGTGACTCAGATATTATTTCCGACTTAATTAATAGCTTTAGCCAATATCTTGTCTCTTTTGCCTCTTTTAGGGCTATCGATTGCTTGCTGATAAAATCTTTATCACTTTCAGCCGAACGAGATTCTTCAATATTTGCACCGATTGATGTACCAGATCTAAATAACTGAGCAGCTAGCAATCTTGGTGTTCCTGGTTGTTTATCTAGGTAAGAACAAAGCTTGGTTATTCTAATAGCAAACTCAAATGTTCTATCAGAAATTGGTATGTAATTACTCATTCTCAAAAAAAGCTAATGTTAAAATATTAACACACCATAGTCTTAAAATACTTATTTTTGACTTTTAACTTTTGACTTTTGACTTTTAACTTTTGACTTCCCCAAAGGGGTTGCCAGTGCATAATTTTGGGAAGGTCTTCTGGCTGCTTGGGTTCTAACAAATAATGTACGTGATTCGACATAATGCACAATGCATAGAGCTTAAACCCATACTTTTCCTGTGCTTTTTTGATGGCATAAAGAAAGACTTGACGACATTCCAAGCGTGTCAAGCGGAATTCTCTGTTGTTGCAACGCGTGGTGATATGGTAGCAGTAATCGGGTTTGATTTGACGAGGCTGACGGGGCATAAGAGATTTGTTTTTGGGATGAAAGACAACTGGCGCGATCGCGTAGCGTGCCCGCATAAAGGCGATTGCGCGGAGCGCAGTGCCGGAGGCGATCGCACCACGACACTACATTTTGGATCGCTCGGAGCGCCAGACACGGATCATAGATGTGCGCTGTTGGTTATGATCAATCATGGGATATCATTAGCGTTTGCAAAATGACCACAGCTTACGAAAAACTAGATTTACGGAATATCCCCACTTACTCCATTGCTGAAGCAGCACGTTATTTGCTGATTCCGGTGGGGACGTTGCGTTCGTGGCTTCATGGTCGGTTTTACCCTACAGCAGAAGGTAAGCGCTTTTTTCAACCACTCATTGAGCTTCCAAATCCAGAGATACCACAGCTTTCATTTACTAATTTGGTAGAGGCTCATATACTACGAGTTATTCGTAAGAATCATCAAATTCGCTTAGACAAAGTTCGTACAGCCTTAGATTATGTTGACCGTCAATTCAATGTACCTCATCCTCTCGCTCGGATTGAGTTCCAAACAGATGGAGTTGATTTGTTTGTTGAATCGGTGGGAAAGTTAATCAGTGCTTCACAGGACGGTCAACTGGCAATGCGTGAAGTTCTAAAGCATTTACTAAAGCGAATTGAACTAGATGAAACTGGTGTAGCGAACAAGCTTTTCCCGTTTACTAGACTCAATGAAAATCTGATGGAACAAGAATCTCCCAAGACTTTGGTTATTGACCCCAGAATATCATTTGGTCGTCCAGTCTTGGTGGGTACGGGAATTCCGACGGCTCTTTTGGCAGAACGGTATAAAGCAGGAGAGTCGATTGATAATTTAGCAGATGATTACGGCTGCGATCGCCTCCAGGTTGAAGAAGCTATTCGATGTGAATTATCTTTGTCCCAAGCAGCGTGATTAAAGCAGAGAAGCCGACTTTTTTTATTGATCGAGCCTTGGGAAGAAAATATGTAGCAGATGCACTACGTAATGCAGGTGCAAAGGTGGAAGTTCATGAAGACCACTTTTCACCGGATTCACCCGATACTGAATGGCTTCCTGAAGTTAGTCAAAGAGGTTGGTTAATTCTCACCAAAGATGATGCAATTGGTCGAAATATTTTGGAGCAAGTGGCGATCGCTCGCTCGGATGCGAAAGTTTTTGTATTATCTTTGGGGAATGTGACTGGAGAAGAGATGGCAACTATCTTTGCCCAAGCATTGGAGCAAATGGAGAACTTTGCCCAAAGTAATCAAGCACCATTTATTGCTAAAGTTTACAAGTTTGGCAAGGTTCGGGTTTGGAAAAATCACAATAAGCTTCTCAAGATACTAAAGAATAATACTCAAAGCGGAGAAAGCTAAACGCGAAGCTGAGAAAAAATCAAAACGTCAACCTAAAATTAAATCTAGCCAGCCGCGTAAATCCAAAACTACAGTTACACAATTAGAGTTGAAATTAGATGATTAAACGACTTTTCCCCGTCCTCAATCATCTGCAATGATAACCGGACATGATATAGGAATCCGGTTTGATTTTTGAAAAGATACGTAGGGGAGGCAAAAAGCGGTGTGGATGTTCCTCCCGCTTTATTGCCGTTGCGTTAGCATGCGAGAGTACGGCACCATTACCAGGGATTCGGTGCGTTACGGATTTCATCCTAACGCACCCTTGTATCTTAGAAGAAGTGGTAGACCGTCGCACCCTAGGTCATTAAAGACCGCTTTGTAGCATGGGTCACCACAACAATCTCCTAGACAGAACTCGAACAGTCGCCAGGGTCAAA
>JAHHIB010000059.1 GCA_019359075.1 Kalymmatonema hyalinum WJT4-NPBG1 | reverse complement strand
GCTGCGGTCTTGCTCACGAGTGAGGAATACCCTTAAACGAGCGCCCATATACAAGTGACCTTAGTAGATGCATTCTACGTATTTACTTATCTTCACATAGTTTGGTTTTTTTGTGCCGACTTACTTACTGTGGGAAAAGCAATACTAAACTCACGCTCGACATATTGCCCTTCTACCAACTGATAAAATTTCAAATCTCGTCCGTTGTATCGCCATAGTTCAGGTACAGCCAACGCAGAGTAAATCGCTAATTTGTTAACTGAACTGCTAGTAATATCAATTTCAATTGCTAAATCTGGCGGTGGATCAGTTTCTAAATCAAGTGTTTGCCTACCTCTAACAATAGGTTCGCTTTGGATGTAGTAACAGTTGTCTGGTTCTATTCCTCGCTTTGCTATTTGTCGTTTCAATGTTGTAGAACCAGCACTTTTAATGTCAATTTCTAGTTCTTCAACCAAGGCAAAGATAAAACGGTCGAATTGAATTTTAGGGTTTTCATGTTCAAAAAGTGGCGTCATAATTTCTAAAGTGCCACACTCATAAGCAAACCGAGAACCTCTATCCTCACCTGTTTCTGTTAGCAAGGCTTCAAAGGTTTCCCAGCTAATGTTTTGTAGCACTGTTCTTTGTTCAGCAGGGCTTGAGGTAGTAATCATGCTTGAAAAATACCTGGCAATGTTCGTAATCGCCGCTATACAAACATAGACGCGAAGCGGCTTCCCCAAGGGAAGTCGCCTGCGCGGAATTATATAATAGCGTGCGTAGGCAGGCTTCGTTTATTTAGCCCTAGACTTGTAGTCTGAGGGGCGTAGTGAGCGATCATAAATTTAACTTAAGAAACCGCCAAAGAAATCTAACGTTTCCTTCAACGCTTTAACAAAAACATCAATCTCTTCACGGGTATTGTAGAAAGATAGACTAGCCCGTGCAGTCGCCGGGATCACTAAGTGACGGTGTAACGGTTGTGTGCAGTGGTGTCCGGAACGGATTGCAATGCCTTCTTGGTCTAATAATGTAGATATGTCGTTAGCGTGAATTTCTCCGGCGGTGAATGCAGCAAGAGCAGCTCTACCCAAACCTGCTACTTTAGGTTTAGGACCGTAGATGCGAATTTGTGGAATTTGTCCCAGCTGCTCGAATAAATAGCCAGTTAATTCTGATTCGTAGGCATAGATTTTATCCATGCCAATGCTGCTGAGATAGTCTACCGCTGCACCAAGTGCAATTGTTTCTCCAATTGAAGGTGTACCCGCTTCAAATTTATTGGGTAAATCCGCGTAGGTGGAATGATCTAAAAACACCTCGGCAATCATTTCTCCACCGCCCAAAAAGGGAGGCATTGATCGCAGCAATTCTAACTTACCATACAAAAAGCCAATCCCTGTTGGAGCGCACATTTTGTGACCAGAAGCCACCAACCAATCACAGTCAATTTGCTGCACGTTGATGGGCATATGAGGGACGCTTTGGCAAGCATCAATTAATACTTTTGCACCATATCGGTGAGCAATTTCACAAATTTCTTTCACAGGGTTAATACAACCCAAAGTGTTAGAGACATGCACCACCGACACCAATTTTGTTTTATCGGAAATCAGCTTTTTGAACTGTTCCAAATCAAAAGTTTCTTCTGCAGCCAGTTCCACAAATTTCAGCACCGCACCCGTCTTTTGCGCGACAAAATGCCAGGGTACCAAATTACTGTGGTGTTCCATCACCGAGAGGATAATCTCATCCCCTGGTTGCAAATTGTTCATTCCCCAACTGTAAGCAACCAAATTTATCGCCTCACTCGCATTGCGGGTGAAGACAATTTCCTGGCGCGATGCAGCATTTACAAACGCAGCAACTTTGTCTCTTGAGGCTTCGTAAGCGTCGGTGGCTTTGGCGCTGAGAGCATGCACGCCACGATGCACGTTGGAATTGTACTGCTCGTAATAGTCTCGGAGGGCGTTGAGTACGAGCAAAGGTTTTTGCGACGTGGCAGCGTTGTCGAAGTAAATTAAGGGCTTACCGTTAACTTCCTGATGTAATATCGGGAAGTCAGCACGGACTATATCAGCAAGGGTTTTTTCTTGGGTAAACGTCATTTTAGTCATGAGTCATGAGTCATTAGTGAGCCAGCGCTGCAGGAGGGTTTCCCTCCGTAGGGGACTGGCGAACCCAAAGGGTCATTAGTTATTAGTCATTAATTATTGACTGATAACTGTTGACGGTTTGTGTGAGTCTTTCTCGCAAAGAGGGGACAGGTATTTGATTGATGATTTCGGCGGCGAAGGCGTTAATCAATAAGTTGCGAGCATCATTCTCATCGATACCCCGACTTTGCAGATAGAAGATTTCATCATCTTCCAACTGGCTAACCGTAGCACCGTGGGCGCATTTTACGTTATCTGCGGTAATTTCCAATTGCGGCTTGGTATCAACCCTGGCTTTCGGGGACAACAGCAAGTTCCGGTTCAGTTGTCCTGCATCTGTCAGTTGTGCAGGTTTTGGAACAAAAATTTTGCCGTTAAACACTCCATGAGCGCGATCGCCCACGATACACTTATGCAATTGCCGACTCGTACTATAAGGATAATTAAGGGCGATCGCACTATGCGTATCCCCCAACTGGTTCCCCCCAATCATCGTCAATCCATTGAGGGTGGTTTCCGTTTGCTCACCAGTTTGCAAAATCTCTAAATTGTGACGTGATAGCTTTCCACCAAGAGCGATCGCATGACAAGTATACCGACTGTCACGAGCTTGAGAAACAGCAGTCTTTCCAATATGGAAAGCCTCTGCGGCTTCGCACTCAACGCGAGTGTGACTTACCTGAGCATTTTCCTCTATCCAAATCTCCGTCACCGCATTGGTGAAATATTGTACAGACGCGCCACCTCTCGTCTCTACACTCTCTGTGTTCTCTGCGCCTCTGCGGTTCGTATACTCTTCCACCAAAGTCACACTACTACCAGTCTCCGCCACCACCAAACAACGCGGTAGAGAAATCGAAGGACTTTCACCAGCAGCAACAAACACCAAATGAATCGATGTTTCCACTACCACATTCTTCTCCACCCAAACCACCGCTACATCTTTTAGTCCACTGGTGTTGAGCGCGGTAAACACCTCATGCGCTCCCTCAGTTTGAGCCAAATATTGCTGCACGCGCTGACGGTAAGCTACAGGTAAATCAGCTAAATTACTTATCACAACTCCATCAGGCAAATCTGCAACAGCTGATAACTGAGGCGAATAAACCCCATTGACAAACACCAAGCGACTGTTAGCAGCTTCTGGTAGTAGCAGCGTATCCGCTTGTAGAACTTTCGGATGCAACGTGTCTACATTAAATTGGATTTGCCGCAAAGACGACAAATCAGTAAAGCGCCATTCTTCATCGCGGGTGGTGGGGAGAAGCGATTTACGTACCCAAAGCGCAGCGCGTTCATGTAACTCCTGCAACCAAGCATCAACTTCAACAGACGCGCTATGGCGTGTCTGAACAACCTGATTTAACAACTCAGTCAGATAAGCATCCCTATCCAGGGCAGTCGATGCCAAATCTACTGGATTTGAGTTAGGAACCGAACTGGGAGAAACCAGAATATTCATCACACACCTACCTCAGCCGCATTCTCTTCCAACACCCAGTCATAACCACGCGATTCTAACTCTAGCGCCAGTTCCTTACCGCCACTGGTAAGAATTCGCCCGTTTGCCATGACATGAACGTAATCTGGCACAATGTAATTCAGTAATCGCTGATAGTGCGTAATCATAATCGTGGCATTTTCTGGACTTGCCAGCTGATTCACTCCGTTTGCCACAATCTTCAGCGCGTCAATATCCAAACCCGAATCTGTTTCATCCAGAATTGCCAGCTTCGGTTCTAGCAGCGCCATTTGCAGAATTTCGTTGCGCTTCTTCTCGCCACCTGAGAAACCTTCATTTAAACTCCGACTCAGGAAAGCAGGATTCATCTTCACGACATCCAGCTTTTGCTCAATCAAATCATCAAAATCAAACGCATCCAATTCCTCTAAACCCTGCGCCTTCTGACGGGAATTGTAAGCCACCCGCAGAAAATCCAAATTGCTCACACCCGGAATTTCCAACGGATACTGAAACGCCAAAAATATCCCAGATCTAGCGCGTTCCTCCGGTTCCATTTCCAGCAAGTTTTGCCCCTGGAAAATCACCTCGCCGCCAGTCACTTCATACGCCGGATGTCCAGCCAAAACCTTGGAAAAAGTACTCTTACCAGAACCATTCGGTCCCATAATCGCATGGATTTCACCCAAGCGTACCTCAAGGTTCACACCCTTAAGAATTGGAGTTCCATCAACATTAGCTGTCAAATTCCGTACCGACAGCACAACTTCACTATTTTCAATAATCATGCGTGTTCTCTCTCTCTTCTGTCTTCTTCCTTCTCTTCGAGACGGCTTCCGCCGAACGCACCCCTCGCGTCTTCGCGGTTAAATATTTTTTGAACCACGAAGACACGAAGAACACGAAGAACTACCTACAAATTGGCAGGGACAAGTAAGCGATACTTTAACCAACACTACCTTCCAACTTCAGACTCAACAGCTTATCAGCTTCCACCGCAAACTCCATCGGTAGCTGATTAAACACATCCTTACAGAAGCCGCTAATCATCATCGAAATAGCATCTTCCGATGAAATTCCCCGCTGCGCGAAGTAGAATAATTGGTCTTCCCCAATCTTGGAAGTAGAAGCTTCATGCTCGACTTTCGCAGTATGATTTTGCACCTGAATATAAGGGAAAGTATTTGCATGGGCATTATCCCCAATCAGCATTGAGTCGCACTGGGAATAGTTCCGCGCCCCTTGTGCCTTGGGGTTAATTTTCACCAAACCCCGGTAGCTATTACTAGATTTACCCGCAGAAATTCCCTTAGAAATAATCGTGCTGCGGGTGTTCTTACCAACGTGAATCATCTTTGTACCGGTATCGGCTTGCTGCATATTATTTGTCAGCGCCACGGAGTAGAATTCACCCACAGAGTTATCACCCACCAGCACGCAGCTGGGATACTTCCAGGTGATCGCAGAACCAGTTTCTACCTGTGTCCAAGAAATCTTGGAATTGACACCCTGACACAAACCGCGCTTGGTGACGAAGTTGTAAATACCGCCTTTACCGTTAGCATCACCAGCGTACCAGTTCTGCACTGTCGAGTATTTAATTTCGGCGTTGTCGAGGGCTACGAGTTCTACGACAGCAGCGTGTAGCTGGTTACTGTCGTACATCGGCGCGGTACAACCTTCCAAGTAGGAGACAGAACTGCCTTCCTCAGCAACAATCAGTGTCCGCTCAAATTGTCCAGTCTCGCCGTTGTTGATGCGGAAGTAAGTAGACAGCTCCATCGGGCATTTTACGCCTTTGGGAATATAGACAAAGGAACCATCGCTGAATACAGCGGCATTGAGAGCTGCAAAGTAATTATCTGCGGCTGGGACAACGCTACCCAAGTACTTTTGCACCAATTCTGGATATTCCTGCAATGCTTCCGAAATTGAGCAGAAGATAACACCATCTTTAAGCAGCTTTTCTTTAAAGGTGGTACCGATGGAAACGCTATCGAAAATTGCATCCACCGCGACGTTTGCCAGTCGCTTTTGTTCTGATAAGGGAATGCCTAGCTTCTCAAAAGTATCCAACAAAGTTGGATCAACTTCGTCCAAGCTGTTAAGCTTTTGTTTTGCTTGCTTGGGTGCGGAGTAGTAGATGATATTTTGATAATCTATCAGAGGATACTTAACGCTTGGCCAAGTTGGTTCTGCCATTTTTTGCCACTGGCGAAAAGCTCTCAGGCGAAAATCCAACATGAACTCCGGCTCGTTTTTCTTGGCGGAGATGAGGCGGACGATGTCCTCGTTTAGTCCACGCGGAATCATGTCGGCTTCAATGTCGGTGATAAAGCCGTACTTGTATGGCTGGTTGACTAAGGTTTTGACAGTGGCACTCATCGGTAGTTTTCTCTTGTGTTCGCTGTATGGAATCTCTTTAAGGATGGGAGACGGGCTTTTTGGGAGCCGATTCCCAGATTGAGTAACCAAGTGGTTACGGGACTGCTAAAATAAGTATAGAGACTAAAACAACAACTATGTTGTTTAACTTATCTTCATTTTAAGCTAGATTAACAACAACATTGTTGTCAAAATCATATTTTCTTCAAAACAAATGAATTTTTAGGACGATGATGGTAACTATCCAGCAGTCCTCAACAAAGCAAGATATTCTAGAATATCTGCTGAAACACCCGCAGACTACAGCTTTTGATTTAGCCGAGGCTCTTGATATTAGCCCCCAAGCGATTCGTCGTCATCTTAAGGATTTAGAGGCGGAGCAACTGATTTCTTTCTCTTTGTCCGTGCAAGGGGGAATGGGGCGTCCGCAGCATATTTATCAATTAACTCATCAGGGACGCGATCGCCTGAGTAAGGAAGTTGCTGATAGCTACGGTCAATTCGCTGTTTCTCTACTGGATACATTAGCAGAAACGGTTGGACGCGACCAAGTCAGTTCAATTTTGCGAAAGCAGTGGGAGCGTAAAGCACAAGAATATCGACAACGCCTGGGTAACGCTTCCTTATCACAAAGGGTCGCAACTTTGGTAGAACTGAGAAAAGCTGAAGGCTTCATGGCTGAATCTCACCCTGTAGAATCGAGTGAGTCATTGCAAGGCGAACGATTTATCCTCATGGAACACAACTGCGCGATTTCTAACGTTGCAGAGTCTTTCCCCAGCGTCTGCGGTCATGAATTAGAAATGTTTGCCGCAGTTTTACCAGATTGTACAGTAGAGCGTACGCACTGGATTATTAACGGTGAACATCGCTGTGGTTATTTAGTACAACGAAAAAACAGACCTTAAGTTTTTCGATGACATTGGTAGCCCCAAGCAGTGAAGACTTTATATTGAGTCTAAGTTATGAATGATCGGTAATTAGTCATAGGCTTTACCAATCAATCATTATTCTTCAGCCGTTACAACTACTAAATTTGAGCCAGTTTTAGACAAAAGTTATGGAGTTACCATCACAGCAATCAACACCACAATTTTTAACTCCAGAAGAGGCAGTCAAAGTGGATGCGGCTTTGCTTTCCTCACCGGAGAAATTTTTAACCAGATTGACAATTTCATCACTGAGGCTTTTGAAGCAAATTGCTCAAGAGTATGAAGTGAAGATTGAAGATTTGACAGCCCAACAGGTGATCGCTTGGTTTGAGAAAGATGGAAAAATTCGACGAGAACAAGGAATAGAGGCTGCGTACTTGAAGTGGTAGTGGTCAATCATTAAATGAACCACTGACAACTACTCATAATAATAAAAAAGCACCCTTATTAAGGTGCTAAAAAAGAATCTAGAGATATTTATTTTATTTTTTTCAACAAGTTTTTAGGCGTGATGGGTAGTGCGCGGACTACGAGTTCCAGCAGCAGCTCCAATCATTGAAGCAAGTAAACCTAACAAGGAACCGAATACAAACCACCACAAGCCCGAACGTACATTTGCTGCAATCTGACGAGCTTCTTGGGCACTTACGTTGCGTGTGTTTTGCGGTATATTCACACCACCTTGCTGTTGCACTTGGTTAATCACTTCTCCAGCATTAGAAGCCGCAACACCAAAAGCACCCGATACCCCACTCGCTAATAGCCAAGAGCTTAATGCCAAAGTTGTTGCCCAAAGTATTGCGCCGTTGAGAAGAGCAGTATTGCGGTTCATTGGACCACAAGCACGAGCCATAACCCAACCACCAGTAAATAGGGAAATCAACAAACCGATGGTTGACCAAATCCCCGCATTACCTGCAACGTTAGGTGCAATTGTTCTGGGAGCACCTGAACCTTCAACGGTGCCTGCGGCGATCGCGCTAAACATGGCGCTCAAAATCAATTGAGTTGCTAGGGCAACCAACAAACCAGAAATAATCGGACCCCAGCGAACACGGTCGTGGTAATCACCTACTCGACCGATCACAGGCTCGGTAATCACTTCGTCACCTACTCGATTTGTGTATGACATAGATTATTTTCCCCTTACCACTTTAAGTAAACTTTTTTCTCAGGTATTGATGCTAATGCTTAAAATTAAATGACTTGTCTTGATTTTAAATATCTATCAGTAGAAATAGTTAATGGCTCTATCTTTAGTCAGAAAAATTCTCATAACTTTCTAACATTTCTTTAACTTTGATTAAGTGTTAATAACTTCACAAAAAGAGTAAGCTTTTATCAAAATATTTATTCTATGCTCACCTAAAAATAAGTTTAGCATAAATATTTTTTTAGGGAAACTCTAATTCTTCAATTAGAGTGCATAACCTCTGGATTGAATAGATATAAAAACAGTTATTGCTGAACAGTTACCATTAACAAGTTATCAGTGAACAGATGATAATTAACAACTCATAACTGTTAACTGATAACTGTTAAGTACTAACGCAGTTTCACAGCGGTGCCTGTGGCAGTAATCAGTATGAGAACACCTGATTGGTCAACATTGATTGTGCCAGTATCGACTTCAATGCCAATAACCGCATCTGCTCCTAAACGTAATGCCCGTCGCTCTAATTCTTCTAAAGCCTTGCGTTGACCCTCCTCAAATAGGCGTTCGTAGCTACCCGTGCGTCCACCGATAATATCGCGGATGCTAGCAAAAAAATCTCGCAGGAAATTGCTGCCATAGACCACTTCCGCCGTTACAATGCCTAAATATGACTGAATGATGGTTCCTTGGATCACATCGGTCGTAGTTAAAATCATACATTTGCCTCAAAAATATAAGTGTCATCTGATACTGCTGCTTGGATTTTCAAGCGTCGAAGCAGATACCTGAAAAGCAGATTGTATGAAAAATGAATCTTAATTTACTGGAATTTCACAGAACAAAAGGAAAATTATCGTAAATATTTTGTAAAAGTAAACAAATAGAGTTTGCAAAACCAAATAGATCTGTTTTAATGGACAATCAACCACAGAGATTGTAGAAAAAAGTTGCAGAAACTTTCAGGTAATTTACTGTGTATAATCGAACATCATTGATAGTAAGTGTTCTCCTAGTAGGAAACTTTGTAGCAACAATACCCTTGGTAGCTCAGGCTCAAGAAGCACTACCACAACAGCAAAGCAGCCAGGAGTTAAAGGGACTTTTGGAGGAAGGGCGGAGGCTGGTAGATAGTGGTGATTATAATGGGGCGATCGCCATCTATCAAAGAGCTGCTGCTGTAGAACCAAAAAACGCCACGATTTATTCTGGGATTGGCTATCTCTACGCCCAACAAGGGAATTTTCCCGCAGCACTACAGGCTTACCGTCGTGCTGTTGCCCTTAATCCTAACAATAGCGATTATCAATATGCTTTGGGTTATGTCAGTGGCAATTTGGGAGATAACAGAACCGCAAAGGACGCTTACCGTCAAGCGATACAAGCTAACCGGAGTAATGTCAACGCTTATATAGGGTTGGCTACAGTCCTGTTGCGTTTAGGAGAGAACAACAGTCTGAAATGGGCATATGAACAAGCTGTCAACCTTGACCCGAAAAATCCTCAAGTCTATGAGTTGCGGGGTAATATTTTAATGAAGCAGGGCAAATCAAAAGAAGCAATTACAGTGTTTCAACAAGCCCGGGATTTATACCAAAAGCAGGGTATGCAGGACAGCGTAGCAAGGGTAGAAGCCGTACTCCGAACTTTAAGGGGCTAAGATTAGTCCAACTTGCGTCCCGTGAGTTCAACGAAAATATCTTCTAAGTTAGAGGGACGTACCATCATCCCTGTTTTATCATTTTGTTGATTTAGGTACAAGTTTGCATCTTCCAAAGTGGGGAAAAAGAGATATTCCCAACGGTCTCCTGTTTGCTTCATGACCAAACCTTCGCCATGAGCGGAGCGCAACTCTTGTAGGGTGCCAAGAGAAATTAATCTACCACTATCCATAATGCCAATGCGATCGCACAAATACTCGACCTCATCCATATAATGAGTCGTGAGCAGCATTGTCATCCCTTGCTTATTCAAATCCCGAATAATCTCCCAAAGACGTCGCCTTGTTTGGGGGTCTAGTCCTACCGTCGGTTCATCTAGAAACAGAATTTGCGGTTGATGTAACAACGCTCTCGCTATCTGTAGCCGCCGCTTCATACCCCCAGACAAGGTTTTTACCAAGTCATCGCGTTTGGTTGCGAGTTCAACATACTCCAGCCATTGATGAATCAGCCGCTGTCGCCCAGGATTGGCAATGTGATGGAGCCTGCCGTGCAGCTCCATATTTTCCCACACGGTTAGATCGTCATCCACACTAATTTGCTGCAAGACAACGCCAATATGCTGCTTTGCTAATATCGATTGCGACACTACATTATAGCCAGATACGTCTATCCGTCCCTGGGTTGGTTTCGTTAGCGTGGTCAACATCCGAATTGTCGTAGATTTCCCCGCACCATTCGGACCAAGTAAACCAAACATTTCTCCCGCATTGATTGTGAATGACAGGTCATTGACCACGGGAATTTTATTGTAAATCTTGTAGACGTTTTCTAGGTGAACAGCAACAGTCATGGATAGCTTGGCAAGAGAGAACTTGATCGCCTGTTGTGACCATTGTGCCAGAAGAGAAGGCTTTACTCTATTTATCTATATTTATTTTTCGTAAAACAAACAAATCCCCTGCCCCTTATACTATTATGGGGCAAGGGGGGGTAACAACTCACAAAGATTACAGAAAACGCGATCACATCAAGTTGTTGACATCACTCTCACAAAACTAACCAGGATATTCAAAGGAAAACTAAACAGCAATTTCTTATACTAAATCAGCTACTTGCACCACGCACTTCAGTTGCTTTTGCCAATATATTTTCCATTGGAAGTCGCATCCTCACCACAAGAACTGCTATTCTTTGGTAAGGTTTGTACAGGCTGAGAGGGTTCAAGTAACTTGAGATGATTTGTGTTTGACGTTGATTCTACATGAGCAATGATGTCCCTAAGTCGATCATTGACTACTGTTGGTCGATGTTCTCTTTTCATACGTTCCACTCCTAAAATAGTAGATCACCCAACTGACAACAAATAGTGGAAACTTTAATTATATCTCAATTCAAGGTTTGGTTAAGGTAGAGGTACAACAGAGCGATATTTTAGATCGCCCTACTTCATGATCTATCACCATCGCCTGCGTTAGCAATGACATCTGTAATACCATTTGCTTTTTAAAAGGTTAAGAAAAATTGAGTTGTTTTATATATATAGAAATATTATTACGTTTCAAGAACGCATATACTGGATTTGATAGATGACACAAAGCTGGATTTATGCAGTACTAAGGCTGATTGTTTGCTATTAGCAAAATTGATAAATGCTTGAGTCGCCTTTCGTCTTTTTCGAGACAAAACCGATGGAAGGTACTATTTGATACTTGCCAGTTTCTACATTTTCTGGCGTCGCTTCTACACCATTAAGGCTGAGGCGGTTGACTGGTAGTTGGTGAGAAATGGCGTAAGACGTATATGCAGGGTTTACTGCTATTGTCCACACCCGGTGCTTTTGCAGCTATGTATTCTAGGATGGTGAAAAACTGTCCGAATGCGGCATCATTCCAAGATTTGTTTAGTCCAGACTTGCGGGACTGTCCATTGGGCTGAATTCTTCTTAATGCAACCCCAAACCTTGTCCTTTACTAGATGTCACCGAGGTTGGCGATCGCCAACTTCGGATGGTTGCACCAGAGGCTAACCTCAGAACTGATTTACCCCGCTCCCATGTCTTTCGTCAAGGTGAATTGGTAGAATAACTCACTGATATCCAAGACGTGATTATTTAATTATCTGTGGTGTTTCTAATTGGGCTGCAACTGGTTTATTAAGGACTCTTTGTTACTTCGTCCTGATGGGAAATCAGCAATTCTTGAGGAATTAAATCCACAGATAGAGTTTCGGATTTTAGAAAATATTGGGAATAACGAACCAGCGGTAGATAGAATGACAGGGGTGCAAAGTTTAACGGTAGATAATTTATTTTGGAAATTTTATACAGAAGTGAGAAAAGTGGCAACTCAACTGATGGAGTGATTTCATGGAGTGATTTAAAGGTTAAATTAGTAGGGGGTATTACGATTTACGTTTGCCTGTTTACAATTTTTACGACTTAAGAAAGAAGTATTTTTATTCTAATGGTTTGATGAATTCAATTCCCCCTGGGTTTCAACTTGAGCAAGCTGTCATTCTGGCGTTACTCGTAGCTAGAACGAGCTATGAAATCATTTTTTCACCAGAAGCCGTCGAAGACTTACGCACTTTAGAGCCAAATATTCGCTCGACAGTATGTGATGCTATAAAAGAATACCTGCGACATGAGCCGACCAAAACCAGAAAGAATCGGATAAAGCGTTTACGAGGGACGTCGCCGTCGCAGTTTCGGTTACGAGTGGATGACCTGCTTATTGTTTATGATGTTACAGAAACCACAATCAAAATTTTGGCAATTGTACTCAAATCTGAAGTAGAAGCTTGGTTAGAAAAGGTGAGGGAACCCGATGAAGAAAATAGCGCTTTCTGAAATTCAAAAGAATTTATCTAAGTATTTGCAGTCGGCTGGTGAGGAGGAAATTGTGATTATTCACAATGGCAAATCAGCAGGAATACTCATTGGTTTTCAATCAGAAGATAACTGGTTAGATTACTGTTTGGAAAACAACCCACGCTTCCTCTATAAAATTAAATCAGCTAGAAAAAGTCTTCAATCTGGGCAAGGAGTGAAACTGGAAGATCTTGAGTTTTAAAAGTTGCATAGCAATCAATTTTTCACCTCTTCCCACACTTGCAAAATCCTTTCAGCTTCCTGACACAAAACCTCGTGATACTGACCGTTGCTCGCAAGCAAACCACCCCATTGACTCACATCACCAGTGTTATACTGCAACGGCGTACCATCAAAATGGGTGAACTTACCACCAGCTTCTGTCAAAATGAGTTCTGGGGCGGCTATATCCCAATCTTTGGGCGCAGACTTACCAGAAAGAGAAATATAAACATCTGCCCGTTGTTCAACAATTGCAGCAATTTTGCCGCCCACACTGCCAACAGCTTTCTGATTTTGACATGGTAAGTGTTGTAGTAGGTAATTTAATCTTTGATTGCGGTGACTGCGACTCACAACTAAGGTTAAATCTTCGATACGTTCCCGTGATGACACTTGTAACGCTAGACTTTTCCCATCACGGGTTTCCACAAAAGCACCGCCTCCCTTGATTGCATAATACAACTTTTGAGCTTCAGGTACTGCTACTACAGCAAGCACTGGGCGTGTTTCCTGCACTAAAGCAAGATGAATTGCATACTCCCCAGTTTTTTCGATAAAGTCTCGCGTACCATCTAATGGATCAATGATCCACACCCATTCTTGCTTAGCTTGTTCGACTTTGTAAGTTTCTTCGCTAATGTAGGCAAAATCATCATGACCCAAAGCCGCTTGCAGGTTCTCTAAAATGTAATTATTGACATTTACATCTGCAATTGTGACAGGCTCATTCTGTTTATACTGCACTTCTAGATTGTAGTCGCCAGTCTGATGGTAGTAAGAGCGCAGTATATCTGTTGCTCCCCAACCTACGGAACGAGTTAATTCTAGGATTTTTTCTAAGTCTTTCATTAATTGCCTTGTCCTGTTATCTGTCTTGAGTGTTATACCGCACAGTACGGTATTAAGCTTTGTACAGAAGGCTATCCCACGACTTGTAGGATAGCATGACAGGCAAGCGTGTTATATTAGACGGTCACTTACGAAGTCACATTCCTAAGGGCTTTCGATGCTTTTGTAATCTTTCTGATGGTCAGATACCTATAGGTTGCCCACCTGCATATTATCAGCCAAGTTCTATCGCTTATAGATAGCGATCGCACCCTGAAAGGCGAAAAATTTTTCAATTTTTCTTTTATTCTTTTTAGGGGTTACGCATTGACAAAAATCATAAAGTATGGGTCTTGAGCCACTGTAAGGTGGGCAGTGCAAAGCATTAGCATATAATCTAGACCTAATATTACGGCACTGCCCACCCTACTTTGTGTTGTGGTCTCAAACAACCGAATGCACGTTAATGCATATGATGGTCAATTTGTACAGTGCGTAAGTCCTACTTTTAATAGACTGAAGACCTAACACTTCGTTTCAAGTGAACAATTTACTGCTGGGAATGCATCCAGCGGCGTGTGCCAAAAAATTGACAGGAAAAAGAAGCAATATGGGCAGCTTGCTGCAATGCGGTGGGAAAATTTTCCCGTAAAATGTAATGACAAAAAGCACCGTGGAAAATATCTCCAGCCCCCAGTGTATCAACGGGTCGTACTGTCGGCACATCTATCACGCCTGCTTTACCATGTTGGAGGTATCGAATGGCTTTTTCTCCATGAGTGATGGCGATGTGAGGAATACCAACTCGACTCAGATAGGTAAAAACCTCATCTTCAGTATGGCAGTTAGGGGGATAAAAATTAGCAGAACAAAGAGCATAATCTACATAGGGTAAGACTTTGTCAAACCCGAGTTTCCAACTACCGCCATCGATAGCAACTGGGATATTCTTAGCTTTTGCCATTTGGGCAATTTGATTCCCAACAGTCATCTGATGTCCATCAATCAAGACTAGAGCAACGTTTTGCAAAATCTCTGGCGTAATAGATTCGCTGCTTGCTTGAGTTTTGACGGCGTTGATGGAAATAACTGCTCGTTCACCAGTTGCTTGGGTGACAATAATAGAAGAAACTGGCGGCGCGTTTTGGGTAGTGGGGTTAAGGTCAGTTATTGCGACTTTGTAATTTGCCAAATCTCCTTTAATCAACTGCGTCATTGGGTGAGAACCTATGACACCCAAGACTGTAGCTTGATTGCCCAAATGACTGAAAGTGACAGCAGCGTTAGTTGCTGGACCACCTGCGGTCATAGTATAGTCAGCAGCGACTAGCTTCTGATTATTCTTGGGGGGAGACTCAGCAAGGTAGATCAAATCCAAGGTGACTAAACCGACAAATAGTCCATGTTTTTCCATTTTTGTGCAGTAGGCGAGATATCTGCCAAGATTGAATTATCTGTGGTTCCTAATAGTTAATACAGACTTTTGCAAAAAGTCTAATTTATGGCGGGCAAGATGCCCACCCCACAAGATAATATTTATGCATGGATATAAAACCAGCAACACTCTATGTGGTAGCTACACCGATTGGCAATCTGGAAGATATGACATTCCGTGCGGTAAAAATTTTGCAAACAGTGGATGTCATCGCTGCGGAAGATACCCGTCACACGGGTAGACTACTACAACATTTTCAAATTAAAACGCCGCAGGTGAGTTACCACGAACACAACCGTAGCAGCCGCATCCCAGAGTTATTAGAGGAACTGACTAACGGCAAAGCAATTGCTTTAGTCACTGATGCGGGTGTACCAGGAATTTCTGATCCTGGATATGAACTGGTTAAAGTTTGTATTGAGGCTGGGATACCAGTCGTGCCAATTCCTGGTGCAAATGCAGCAATTACGGCATTGAGTGCAGCAGGATTACCAACAGATCGATTTGTTTTTGAAGGATTTCTGTCAGCTAAAGGTCAACAGAGGCGATCGCATTTAGAATCCCTAGAAACAGAATCCCGAACACTCATTTTCTACGAGTCTCCCCACCGCTTGCGCGAAACTTTACAAGATTTCGCAGAAATTTTCGGCACTTCTCGCCAAATAGTTTTAGCGCGGGAGTTAACTAAATTGTATGAGGAATTTTGGCGGGGAACAATTGAGGAGGCGATCGCTCACTACAGCCAACGCGAACCCCAAGGCGAATATACTTTACTTGTGGCGGGAACCCCACCGACTCAACCGCAACTTAGCGAAGAAGAACTCAAAGCAGAGTTGCTCGCGATCATGAGTCAGGGAATATCGCGATCGCAAGCTAGCCGTCAGTTAGCAAAAGTGACTTCGCTTCCCCGTCGTCAACTTTATCAATTAGCGCTTGCAATCAAAATGGACCAACAGAGTTAAGAATCAATCGTCAGAAATTATTCTCCTTATAAATTATTCTCCCGTACTTCCCCCTACTTTCCGCCACTGTCGCACTTTTGTTAAGGGGAGTTTCGCCAATGTTAAGGCGGCACTACAATGGGAGATATTGATTATGAGGAACACGAGGAACAAGAAGAATGACCCAAGTGCTTTTAGGAGAAAATGAAGGCATTGATTCAGCTTTGCGTCGGTTTAAACGCCAAGTTTCTAAAGCTGGAATTTTAGCTGATGTAAAGTACCACAGGCATTTTGAAACACCACAAGAAAAGCGTAAACGCAAGGCAGTAGCAGCTAGACGCAAGCGACGTATGAAATAAAATAAGTCTTAACGTATTCGGTTGCTTAATACATTACTTAAGCAAAATAAATCGTACCCCAACAAGGGGTACGATTAAGTAGGGTTGCGGATGCCTAAAGTCAGAAAATTATCTATTTATACTTAATTTACAGACACACTCTAAGACTCAGGACTATCAAAAGAGCGGCTGTTACAAACATTCATAGCCTTTTCTACTCCCTGCTTGAGACTCAGTTCTACACATTCCACAACAAACTGGAGAACAAGAGACATTACCTGATTTTCAGCAGCAGAAAATCGTCCTAGGACATGAGAAACGGTACCTGATTCCGAGGCGTTGGCTGCACCTTTTGGTTTGCCAATACCGATACGCAAACGAGGAAAGTTTTGCGTTCCAAGATGTGCGATCGCGCTTTTCATCCCGTTGTGTCCTCCAGCAGAACCAGACAAGCGCAGCCGAGTTTTTCCTAAGGGTAAATCCATATCATCATAAATGACTAAGACCAGTTCAGGTTCTAACTTATACCAACTTGTCACGGATTGCATTGCTTGTCCGGAACGGTTCATATAAGTCAATGGCTTCAGCAAGCGGATTTTCTCGCCAGTAGCTGCGATTCCCTCGCCATACTCCCCTTGAAACTTACGATTTTCTGCTAAGGGAATCTTCCAAGAACGAGATAGCGCGTCTACACCAGCAAAACCGACATTGTGGCGAGTTTTGTCGTACTTGGGTTCTGGGTTCCCCAACCCAACTATTAGCTGGGGAATCACCATTTTTTTGGCAATAGCTTCCGTCATTTTGCCTTCAGTCTAGCTTTTTTGGGCAGAACTCGCAGTGTCTTGCGGCAACTGAGTTGCTTCTATTTGCTTGGTTTCTAGCTCAGCAGTTGTTTTCACAGCTTCTTGCAAATGAACTGCTTCTTTTTCAAACTCGTTTTGAAACTCGCTAGAAGCTTGTTGAAAACCGCGAATTGCTTTTCCTAGACTGCGACCAACCTCTGGTAGCTTCTTAGGACCAAAGATTAACAGCGCTACCACAAAGATTAAAGCCATTTCTGGTAAACCGATACCAAATACATTCATGTTTTTCTCCTGTAAACTCAAAAACCGCCTGACAAAACCCACATATGTAGTCTAATCAATAGTTAGTGGGTGGTGGGTAGTAGAGGATAGTCGGATCATTAACAACTAACAACTGACAAAAAAACCCGGGACGAACCGGGTGTGACGTAACTTGTTATGCAGGCTTTTCAACTTGAAACATCAGTTACCGCCCAAAGTCCGCCAGTCAACAGAAACATCTTGGATGATCAGGGACTTGTTGTAGAGTTGCAGAATAATCAGTAGAAACACAAAAAATAGCACCATAAAAACAGCCATTAGGGGCGTAGTACCCCAGCCCGGAGCCACTTTACCATACTCAGAGTTCAAAGGTCTGAGGATATCTCCCAACCGCGTCCTTTGTGCCATAGTTCACCTAATATGAGTTGCCAAACCATTTTTTAATCTTCTGTAATATTCTATAGGAATAAAACACATAATCTATACTTGTCATGGAACCCGCAATAGTTCTTAGCATTTCCGTCTGCGCTGTTGTCATTACAATCACGGCGCTGTCCATCTACACCTCTTTTGGCCCTCCTAGCAAGGAATTGGGCGATCCCTTTGAAGACCACGAAGATTAAAGCTAATAGGTTCGTAGTTGCGCTCAATCGCAACTACGAACCTATTAGCGAAGCTGAAAGCTGCCGATTTTCCCAAACTCAATTGTAAAGATTTGTTGCTTAGATGAGAATTCCGCAGCCTAACAAGTCTACTGACTCTCCGAGAGTGAACCCCGTCAGGACTTGTCTATGTTGAGCTACTGGGTGACACTACGACGCAAGTCGGTGCTGTGACATGGTAGACTCCGCCTGTTCTTGGTTCTAAAAATCTTTTCGTTGGACTTCAAGTTCACCTGAATCAGGGAAGTCGGAGCGTTGCGTGCAAGCCCAAGGTTGAACAATTACGCTTGTCGAAACTCCCATTTCTTTGAGTTTCGCTAGCGCTGATTCTAATTGGGCTTGTTTGTTATTCCGTCTGTGTGGTTGTAAATCCTCTAATACCTTAATTCTCAGACCAAATCACCTTGCCCCCAACATCCTGCTAACTTGTTGTGATGTCAATGGTCGGCGTTCCATTGTTTGAAAATGGGGCAATTTTTTCAAATGACTATACGCTTGTTGATAGTTTTTTAAATTTACTAACACAACATCTTCGTATACCGAATCTTGAGGAATTTCCACTTTCACAATTAAATCTTGCAATTTATTTTGTGTAATAGCAATGTCAAGATATCTGAAAAAAACGTCACGCTTTTTAGAAGAAACATTAACCAAATACCAGTTATCCTGCTTGGTAGCCTCACTAACTTGAGGTTGACTCTGCTCAGATTTTGGTGTTTTTATGAGAGTACCTACAACTTCAACAGACGCTTTATTCAAAAACTTTAAAAGTCCTTTTAGCTTGCGAAGTAAACCCTCAGGGCTTAACCAGTTAGGAAAATGATAATGATGACTTTCTAAACTAGAAATTCCTGCTTGTAGCTGTTGGATGTCAAAATTCAATTTAAGTTGATTAACAGCAGCTATGAATTGTTCTGTAGATTCACTATTTCCCAAAATCGTATAGCAGTAATTTTCTCTTGCTTCATCTCCATCAATAGCTTCTGGTATGTCATAAGGACCACTCTCACACCACCAGCCCAAATTTTTTGACAAATTTTGTCCAAAAAGTAATTGAATATAGTAAATGCCAGTAGGTAGATCTAGAGAAACTTCACAAGTTGTGACACCTTGTTCAATTGAAGGGATTTTTATTTCCTCTGACTCCCCATCAGGTAAAAGTAAATTCCAGCAGGATAAGGAGTACAATTCATCAGGTAGCAGTCCTGATAAACAAACAGATTTACTTGTCCAAGTCCAACTTACATTTTCAGATAACATCTGCATTTCCATTAATCGCTGTGGTTCACACCCCAAACGCTGCTCATCCAAGGCATACCAAGAGGAACTAAGTAATAAGTTATACAAAAAAACGAGACTAATTACTAAAACTCCTAAGGCATCTGCTTGTAATTGATAGGGTATCTTTTCATTATCATTGGATAAGAACAAAATAATTTCTTCTAGAGGCAAAAGTTTCTCAATCTGGATAACTTTTGCTCAAAACCTATGTGCCGTGTCATGTTTAATAAACAAGCCTGCTTCGGAGAATCCGGAATTACTTCTAATCTCAAAAGGCAAAAGTGAAAAGTTTGAACCAGTCAAAAATCTGGTAATGGGCTATTTGGAACCGCAGATGCACAAAGCATTGCACGCAGATAGATGATCTATGTGCATCTGTCCTTACCCTCCGCGCGTCTATGCTTCGCTTGAGGGCAAGGTTTATCTATGGTTCCATATTCAAAAAATTAACTTTGTGTAAGAAACATTTTTAACCAGAGCGATCGCTCCTCGACACCTTAAAGCTACGGATTTTCCAAGGTTGTATTGTAAAGCTTTGTTGCGTAGATGAAAATTCAGGTTTGGGCAAACGCTCCAACAAGTCCACCGACTCTCCCACAGTCAACCCTAAATCACTTTGCAACTGTAAATTGGCTGTCTGTCCGTGACATTCGTAACATCTGAGAATCCATTGTTGTGGGTCATCTTCCGCTTGCTTAAACGCCATTAATATCAAATTTTCAGCCGATAAATCTAGTAAACTACCGACAGGCGATAAAGACTTATTGCTCTTTTCCTCATCGTTCGCCAATAGTATGACTTCCATTGGTAGATTCAATTCATACCCACGTCTTACCGTATGGGCTGATTCCCAGCTACCAGCATGGGGATACAAGGCATATGTAAATTCATGAAATCCTTGGTCTGCTTCTGGATCGGGCCAATTGGGGCTGCGTAGCAGGGTCAAGCGTAGTTGATGAGGTTGGCTGTCGTAGCCGTATTTACAATCATTTAAGAGGCTGACACCGTAGCTCGTACCGTCAACGGGAGGAGGATTTGTTAAATCTGCCCAACGCAAAGCCGGGACTTCCCATTTCGCCTTTTCTGCTGGAGTTTTGGGTTTAGTAGGACGAAGAATAGCCCCACAAGGAATTTCATAGGTAGCAAAGTCCGCCTCTAGATTCAGAGGAAAAGCAGCTTTCACTAACACCTGGCGTTCCAGCCAATTAACTGTTGTGGCGATTTTGAGAACAGGCGATCGCGCTTGTAGTATGTAATCTTGCGTAAACTCAGATTCCCCAAGTTGCCGCACCACGCGCACCCGACTTTGTACTGGTCCAGTTTCCAGCCACTCAATAGATTTAAGCTGCGTTGGTGGTAAGGGATGCTGCTCGTAGTTAGGGTCAATATTCCATGCATCCCAGTATTGACCACTGTCTTGAAAAGCTTCTAATTGATTTCCACCTGCTTGACTCAGAACTTCTTTCTCATTAACTTTGTCAAAAATACTCGACAAATTACCAGTTTCCTCGTCAACAATTACCCGCAGAAATTCATTTTCTAAAGTGAATCTTTTTGGATCAAAATGTTCTTGCTTTTGCAAGCCCGATTTTGTATCATCATAATAGCCAATAGTATTACCTTTTTTAGGCAGTTGAGGACAAAGCCAAAAAACGCGATAGCCAACAGAGGGGACATCGCTTGCTAAAAACAGCAGCTTTGAGCCGTCAGTAAGTTGGGAAGGCAAAGGTTCTCCTTGGAGATTATAAACGCAAGCATCCAAGTGAGAATGAGGAAGGTCAATGGCAACAACCTGACATCGCTGCCAATTCAGGGAGTTAAAGACGAAAATTGGCAAAGCGTTGGGTTGCGGTGGCTCTGGTAAGTTAATTTGGGATGCAAGATGACTCAAAGACTGCTGCAATATCTCATTACCAACTTTTTCCACCTCCTGCCAAGTTGGAAGCGCATCCTCATAAACTTGAGTAATCGAAGAACCAGGCAGAATGTCGTGAAATTGGTTAAATAAGACCTTTTTCCACGCCGCTTCTAGTTCTGCTTTCGGATATGTCACCTCGCAGCTTATAGTTGCCAAAGCCGCAAACAGTTCTGCTTGGTACAATAAACCTTCACAACGACGATTCCAACGTTTTTGGTCGCCGTGAGTGGTGTAGCAACCGCGATGGAATTCTAGATAGAGTTCGTCCTCCCAAGTGGGGAAGGAAGCAGGGGAAGAATCTTCTTGGTTGTGGCTTGAAGTTTTGATTTGCTGTAGATAGTTTTCAGCAGTAGTAAATTCTAGTTGAGGAAAGACAGGAGACTTTTGCCAGCGTTGAGCAACTTCTAACATATCACGGGTGGGACCGCCGCCGTGATCCCCGACACCAGGGAGCCAAAGAGCTTGTGAAAGACCTGTTTGGATTTGCCATTCATAGGCATAGGATGCCATCTTAACAGGATCAATGCCTTCACCAACGAGCGCAGACATGACGCTGAAGACTTCACTACCGTCAGGCGATCGCCACCAAAAAGCGCCATAATCAAACTTAGTCGTATCATTCCAGCGCAACTTCTGAGTCACGAAATACTCAATGCCCGCGTTAGCCAAGAACTGCGGCAAAGTCGCGCAAAAACCGAAACTATCTGGTACCCAGACCACAGTAGAAAGCTTACCAAATTTCTCCAATACATAGCGCTGACCATACAGCAGTTGACGGACAATTGATTCACCCGCAATCAAATTCAGTTCCGGTTCAACCCAAAAACCCCCCACAACTTCCCAACGTCCAGTTGCTACCGCTTGTTGAATAGCATCAAACAAATCCGGGCGATGTTCTTCAATCCAAGCATAAAGCACCGGAGAAGAATGACAGAAAATCAACTCAGGAAAATCCTGCTGAAGTTTGAGAACCGACTCAAAAGTACTTTGTGCTGCCTGCCAAGTTTCACTGACACGCCATAACCATGCTAAATCAAGGTGAGCATGACCTAATAGGTAAATTTTTGAATTGAGATTTTGGATGTTCGATTGAAGCAGACTTTGACGAACTGCAAACAGGGAATTCTCAAAACCTTTCTTATCTTCCTCTGTGTCCTTGGGGTCTTGGCGGTTCGTTTCCCAATCAATCTCCGCCACAGTCGCCGCCAAATTATCCAACTTGTCAGCTTCAAAAGATTCCAAATAACCCTGCATCACAGCCAACTCATCAGCCACAAAACCGGGATCAGGACGATTCTCATCAGTAGACTCATAAATAAGCAGCGACTTTACCAAAGCCCCATCACAATGACTTGGACTTACCAAACGCAAAGCCGCGATAAATTCCTCTCCTGGTGTCACCGCAGGACTAAGTAGCACCCTAGGTGAGCAATCAAACAAATCTCCTTCAAGTACCAAATTCCCATTCACATAAACTTGGGCAAAGTCCGCCCACCAAACCAGCGCCAGCCGCAAAGATAAACCCTGTAGCCCATAACCGTCTAAATCTTGGGGAATGACCAATTTTTGCACCAACCATAGCACTTTTTGCCCTCCAGCCCAAGCAATGTGTTCTTTGGCGTTTAACTGGGCAAGACTCCAATCAGAAAAGTCACAGGTGCTAATATCAGCTACAGGCAAATCAGCTTCCCAGCATTGCCAAGTAGACGAAATATTCACTCTTACATAAGAGCGCAACTTCTCAATTGCTTGGGAGATCAATTTGGTATTAGGTTGAGAGACTTGGGAGGTCATAATTTCGCTAAGATGAGGAAACTCACTGGTCACAACAGTCTTTGGATTTATTGTTTGGTGAGAGTCCGATAGCTAACCACGCTCTCAACAAAAATTTACTACCATGCCATCTGCTAGCTCTGGTCGTTATCAAAGCAGACTTTTTAAATTTTTTCACCAGCAATCTCGGCGCTGGGGCGAACAGTTTGATCGCACTAAACGGCATCTACAAGTCACTGCTAGTTGGTCATTAGAGGCTTTACTTTACCCAGTGTATCTGCTGATTCAAAAAGCAACTGGATCAGCTGGTAAACAACTGTATACAGGTGAGCAACAACCTAGGCTCCATTTACCAACAAACGAAACTGATTCCCAACCCGAAACTCCACCATCTTCTGACACTCCCATTCAACGAGTTCTAGAAGCAGTGGAAATGCAAGCACGCGAGATAGAAAAGCGCTTCTTAATGGAGAGGTGGGGAGATGGCGAGGTGGGGAGAATCTCCAATAAAACTCCGCCAATCACCTCATTCCCCCATCACCCTATCGCAGAAACCTCCATTCCTCCATCTCCCTATTGCCCCCCATTAGCCCCCAACTTTAAAGGCAACCCCCAAGCTTTCCATCACGTTGTCTCTTCTCCTCCTCAGGTACTGGGAATTGCTTCAAATCTGGTAAATCGCAATTTGGTACTCGTCACTGCTGAAAATGAAATTTTGGACATTTTGACGCCCCAGCAGCAGAAAAAATTACAAAATCGGATTATTGACGAAGTTGGTAAATACTGGCGTTCCTGGCGGTTGTTCAAAGTAAAAAATGAAACGAACCTCTTACCGGAAATTGACCACTTATTGAACAAGCTGACTTCGGGTAGTAGAGGCAAGGTACCTGCTTTACCTCAGGAAACGAAAACAGAAGATATACTTAAGTATCAATATTTACCTTCTCCTTTCCCAGCGCTAGCATTACTGGACACAGCTTTTGCCCAGATGGAATCTTATGCTGTAGTACCAATATCTCGCGTCAGTGGGCAATTGCTCGAAGCTGTTCAAAATCAGCTAAACATATTTATCTATGGTAAACACCAGCAACTTACGACTGAACAAGAAGTATTAACTCGTGATCGGGAACATCAAACATCGAAGATTCAAGCTTTAATTTGGGGGGCAATTCATTACTTTTTTGGACGCAATCCCAAGAAATTAGAGCAAACAACTCCAACAAATAGTGTTGAGCAACTACCAATTGGTCGAAATAACAAACCACAAAGTGCTCTAACACAGCGTCCTCCTTCGTCAGCTTTGCCCAAAAGCCCTGATTTGCAAAGCGAGAACATAGCAGATCCTTGGTTGACAATGGACGATTTGTTTGGGGATTTACAGGAAGTCACAGAGGTTGTCAACGAGCAACAATTATTAGTGACATCATCTCAAACCACAAAATCTGCTCTCCCCACCAGTTTTTCTGTAAGGACAACAGGAGAAATAAATTCAAAATTCAAAATTCAAAATTCAAAATTCAAAATTCGGAAGCTCTCCCCAATACTTGCTTTGTTCTCTAAGCGATCGCCACTTCCCCATTCTGAAAACAAGAGCAATAAAGGTGAAATTCTTCACCAGCAGTACCGACAAACCACTCAAGTTGAGGCAAAGCCAGATTGGATTGAAACACAAGCTCGAACGATTGGGTATGAAAAGCATCCTCTAGAGCAAATACTCGAATGGCTAGACCGCGTCATGCTTTGGCTAGAAGATATTTTTGTGAAAATTGGTCTATTTTTGCAGGGGCTGTTGCGAGGGAAATAAAAGGATGAGGGTGATGAGGAAGAAAGAAAATTTCCTTTTCTCGCTCTTCTTCTTCATCTCTTCACCGCTGGCGCACACCACGTATAACTGGCTTAATTTCAGAAGGGTCAGAAAATGGGTCGGTGCCACCAGACCAGTTGAAATCACTAATTCGGAAGCTGATGCCACCTAATTCCTGCACTGGGTTGTAACGCAAGCTGACTCCATAAGTGCGGCGGCTATATTCCACCACATAGTCGGTGCTGCTGCGTTCTCCAGTGTCCAAGTTGATTGATGTTTGAAAGCCGAGGCGGAATGGACCGTAAATTTGCTGGGTAATGCCAGCACTTAGCACTCTGTTATCAACATTACGGTCAAACAAAAAGGGTGATAAGCCAGTGTTTAGACCTTGGGAGTAACTGACATTAAAGGCTGTATAGTCAAAGAAGGGTCGAGAGAAATGACCGAACTGCCCTTCCAAACCAACGGTACCAGTTAAGGTATTTTGGCTATCGCCACTGCTGTAGTAGCTTGTAGTACCAGTCACTCCACCAAAAAGTCGTAAATACGGTACGACTGGGTTGGCTGTAAACCGTAATCCCTCGGTAGCTGTGGCTGGTAATGCTTGCCCTTGCCAGAGGAACAAGCCTCCATTGAGAGCAGCACTTGCTTGTAGGCGACTTAGTGAGATGCGGTCATTCTCCCGATTTGGTTTCAGTAAGTCTGGGCGATCTGTGTTGGCATTAATATATTGAGCGCCACCTTGATAGCTGAGATTGATGCCGCTATTGCCTAAAGGAATGACAGGAGAGGTAAGAATACCGCCAAGACTACTCTGAACGGTTTGAAAGCCGAGGGTACCGTTGTAAAGGCGATCGCGGTAACTATATTCCAATGTGAGTGTGTGGGGATTTTGCTCACCTAATAATAACTGGCGCAACCGCAAACTCGCCCGCAAGTTGTCTTCTATATCGTTCAAGTCCAAACTGGTCAACAATCCAGAACCTTCGACTACGGTTCGTGGACTCAAAGTAGCACCTAGGCTTGTCTTCAAACCAAACAGCGATGCAATATTACCAGTGTTGCCTTGTACTGCTTTTTGAACAAAAAACTCAGGTGCGATACGAAAGGTGAACGCTTCTGTATTGATAGGTTTGAAGCCACGCTCAATAAACAAGCCGCCTCGCTGATCTCCATCAAAGCCAATAGAGAATAATCCAGGAGTCACTTCTCGCTCGCTACGGTCAATAACCTGCTCATCTTTGGGAATAGGTAGAGATACGCCTCGGTCAAAGACTAAACGCTGTCGCTCTGTTTTGATGCGATCGCGCAAAGGTGTCTCTCTCGTGACGGTGACTTTATCTGCCCGTACCTCCAACTCTGGAGGTGAAAAAGGGTCGTTGGTCAGGCGGACATCCCTTGCTTGCCAACCTCGGGGATAAAAATCAATTTTTCCAGCTTCAAAACGTACCCGTCTGACTTGACCCCCCTGTTTTGGCAAAGATATGTTCCTCGCACCCCCTGTACCACCTGCGTTAATGTTCAGTCCTCCAGGACTGTTAGCTTGTAGAGGTTGATTTTCTCTGATGCGATCGCTCAGAGGACGCGCTGGTACTCCTCCAGCTGTGACATCGGTGGGTAAGAAAGAGAAATCCGTTCCTGCTGTTGGTATAAAAAGTTCACCTCTGCCGTTTGTCAGTTCCCCACTATCTTGGACAATATTATAAGTAAAGCGCTGACCGCGCAAAACTTGATCCCCGCGTGTCAAGGCAACATTTCCTTCTCCCACCGCAATCAAATTCTCCAAACTGACTTGCAGCCGCTCAGCATCTACAACTGCTCCATCAAAGCGCACAACTACATTACCTTCAGCCGTGACAATCCGCCGCTGCTCGTCATACTCCTGTCTATCAGAAGTGATTTCCACAATTCTTTCTCTGGCTGCAGGCGGGTTAGCAGGCGCTGTTGTACCGGATGGTTGACTTTCTTGTCCTGGTGTGGTATTAGGCTGTCCTATTGGTGGCGACTGATTTTGGGTATTAGGGAGAGCAGGAGTTGACGGTTGAGTTGTTTGGCTGCGAGTCTTGAATTCTATTTGTACTGGTTGATCACTTGTTGATTTTTCAGTTGAGGTGTTAGCCGGAGTTGGTGTTTGGGTTGTTTCAACGACTCTTTGCTTGTCCTTCTGGGATAAGTTCTCAAGTTTGGTAACTGTTTGAGCAATTTTCTCTCCAGTAAGGAATGTTTCGGTCGGTGCATTTCTACTGCCACCATCATAGGGACTAAAGCCTTTCAGCTCCTGCACAGGATAACCAATGGAAAGCTGATCACCCAGTGAAGCGGCACTTTTAGAAGCGGTGATGGGAGAAAATTCAGGTGGGAAAGTTTCCGGCTCACTGGGTGCGGCTAATGTCTTAGCAACTAATAAATCACTATCAGTAGGCTTTTGCCCAGTAGTTTCGAGAGGCGTTTCCGGTTGTACCTCAGACTTCTCTTTAGACTTCTGCTTGTTCCCCAGTGTCTTAGTATCAGCCTTCAGGACTGGGGTGGGATTTGCAGATTGTAAAGATTCGAGAATCGGAGGCGGTTCGGGCGGCAGAACTGGATGAAGCATACTCTAGCACGAATCAAGCTAACAAATAGCCAATAAATAGCCGGAAGGACATGACACATTATGCCTCCCAGCTTTTGCCTTCTGCCTAGATGAGATTTAGGCAAGCCACCCCGGAGCAGGACATTGGCGTGAACAGGTTTCCCTTGAGCCAATTGTCTCTAGGCGTATAATGTATTCCGCCTTCCGGCAGTCACGGATAATTTGTCGGGCTTTTACTCGAGATCCCGACGACCAGGGTTACGAGCAGGGTCGCCCGACAAAAATCCAAAGAAAAAGAGACCGACGAAGAAGGCAACAACTATATAAACAACGATTTTTAAAGTCAGCATTAAGATATCTCCTGTGGGTATGAGAAGCTTTCAGTGTCTGCGACGCAGAAAAGATAGCTCTTTTATCTTACCCAAATCTTGTTCTCTTTTTGGAGAACACTGATAGTAGATGTCCGGTACGATCTGTCCAAAAAGCGACTGATCACAGGGTAATTCAGAGTCGTTCGCTTTGGAATGCAGGTATTGGCAAAGAATCGTTACCGCAATTGAATGTCCTTTGTGGGTTATCTGACCTTTAAATGCTCCTTAATTTTAAGTTGTCAACTCCTTAATGTCTCTAGTTAATGTTAGACGTTGACTGAAGGCAGATGTTTCCCAGTTCTGATGCCAAGAAATTGCAACTTCGTGTAAGAAACCCGGTAACTCATCAAGAAACCGGGTTTATGAATAGGCGTGAACCTATAAAATCAGATTAAATTGGTGTGACCACGCGAAAACCCAAAAAAGAGCAGGGTGTGCTGGGTTCATCACTCACCTGGTTCTATGTAATTTGGGAACTCATGAGCGTGCCATTTGACTGGAAATTTAGCCCACAGCAGAAAGTTCTTGTTGAAAGAAAGCTTGCAACACCTTTTGAGCTATTTGGGGACTGGTTAAACTGATTTCTGCCTTAGATTCATTAGGTTCGGCATGTTCCACTAAAACATCTGGCACACCAATGCGTTTGATGGGAACAACGATATCAGCATCTAACAGCGCTTCTGCAACTGCTGAACCAAAGCCCCCCATGACACAACCTTCTTCCAAGGTGACAACGCGCTTAATTTTCTTAGCTAATGGGAAAATTAATTCGCTATCCAGGGGCTTGGCAAAACGGGCATTAATTACAGTGGCTTCAATGCCATGTTCGCTGAGAATTTCAGCAGCTTGCATTGCTGAATTCACCATTGCACCATAGCCTAGCATCAACACATCATCGCCGTTGCGGAGAATTTCCGCTTTGCCGATTTCTAAGGGTTCCCAGCCTTCTTCCATTAAGGGGACGCCGTAGCCGTTACCGCGAGGGAAGCGCATGGCAATAGGTCCTGTGGTATGGTTGACGCCAGTAACCACCATCCGTTGCAGTTCTGCTTCATCTTTGGGTGCCATAAGTACCATGTTGGGGATGCAACGCAGATAGGCAATGTCGTACATTCCTTGGTGAGTCGGACCATCAGCACCAACGATTCCCGCCCTGTCCAGACAAAAGAACACTGGCAGGTTTTGGATACAGACATCGTGAATGATTTGGTCGTAGGCGCGTTGCAAGAAGGTGGAGTAGATAGCGACAACCGGGCGCATACCTTCAGATGCTAGTCCTGCAGCAAGGGTGACGGCGTGTTGTTCGGCAATCCCTACATCAATATATTGATCTGGTAGCTTTGCTTGTAATTTATCTAACCCTGTCCCCGTTGCCATCGCGGCAGTGATACCAACAATTTTAGGGTTTTGTTCAGCAAGTTTGACCAAGGTATGGGCAAAAACTTTCGAGTAGGCTGGGGGTTTGGGTTTGCTGGAGGGGACGGCTTTGCCAGTTGTCAGGTTAAAAGGAGATTGGGCGTGGTAGCCAACTTTGTCTTGTTCAGCAATGTCATAACCTTTGCCCTTGACGGTTGCGACGTGTACCAAAACTGGTCCCGGTATTTGATGTGCTTGCCCGAAGGTAGCAATCAACTCCTCTAAATTATGCCCGTCCACAGGTCCAATGTAGGTAAAGCCCAGTTCTTCAAACACTGCGCCCACTTTCGGAACAGCTAAGCGCTTCATTCCTTCTTTGATGCGTCCCAGTTCCGGAGAAAGGGATTCACCGACGAAAGGAATTTGCTTGAATTGTTCCTCAAAATTATCGGTGAGAAACTGCATTGGAGGGCTGAGGCGCATTTTGTTCAGGTAGCGTCCAATTGCGCCCACGTTGGGAGATATGGACATCTCGTTGTCGTTGAGGACAACCAGCAGGTTAGTTTTAGGCATATGTCCAGCATGGTTGATGGCTTCTAATGCCATACCGCCAGTCAGCGCACCATCACCGATGATCGCAGCAACTTTAAATTTTTCGCCTTTGAGATCCCGCGCTAAAGCCATACCCAATCCCGCAGAGATACTGGTGGAAGCGTGTCCTGCGCCAAAGTGGTCAAACTTGCTTTCACCGCGCTTAAGATAACCAGCAATTCCATCTTTTTGCCGCAAAGTATCAAAGCTACTGTAGCGCCCTGTAATCAGTTTGTGAGGATATGCTTGGTGCCCGACATCCCAAATGACTTTATCGCGATCCAAATCCAGCGTTTGGTAAAGCCCTAGTGTTAACTCTACAACACCCAATCCCGGTCCCAGGTGTCCCCCAGTGGCTGCTACTGTTTGAAGATGTTTGTCTCGAATCTGACGGGCAATTTGTTGCAGTTGTCGAATCGATAAACCGTGCAACTGGTTAGGATGGGTGATTTCACTCAAGTGCATATTGTAGGGTTTTCCTCTCTAGTTTTTCGTATTTTTGATTTTCCCACGCTCGGTTGGGTCTAAACGTGTAAAAATCCGGCATTGGGAAAACCGATTACTAAAATTACTTGTTTTGTCACCAAAATTTGGGTTTTTAGGCGGTTTTTCTGTCACAGTAGTTTCCTAAAACGCCGTTAATTAGTAATAAAGCTGCCTGCCGAATTTTTCCCGTTTTAATGAAACGGGTCAAGCGGTGCTTCATATTAATTAGCATTTATTTACCTATATTGAAGCAGGAACACGTTAATGGTAAGAGTAAAAATCAGGATTGCACCTACGAAGTATTACGCAAGCGGTGAAAGTATATCAAAAAACTAAATTAGTAAAATCAACTAGAAAAAGACGAGTAGACGCAGTTGTTTGAGCTTCGGCAGCAGGGAGAAAATGTCAAAAAAATAGCAATGACCAAGAAGTGACTTTTGTTTTCCGTCAAGTGCAAACTTTGCCGTTCTAGAAAAAATGTGTGTGCCTTATTACTGAGAAGATTCTGGACTATTGTTACCACCGGGGACTGCTGGGGTTTCGGGTTGTGGCTGTTGCCTTTGCAAATATTTACTTAACACATCAGCCATATCCCCACGAGTCATCGGTTGTAGCGGGGAAAGATTGCCTTGGGCATCTGTATTGACAAATTCCTCACTGGTTACTGTGGCGATCGCTTTTTTTGCCCAAGCAGGAATAGACGCTGCATCTGGATATGGGGCAAGAATTTCATTGACAGTCTCGTCTGGAAACTGAAAGACTCCATATGCTTGGGCAAAAATAGCCAAAGCTTCAGCCCTGGTGACTCGTTGGTTGGGGAAAAACAGATTTCCACGATAGCCTTTCATAATATCTGTTTTTAAGACTATCTGGATATCCTTAAACGCTGGATTGGAAGCAGCGACATCTGTCACTTTTAGATTTTCTTTCGTGACAGCTTGTCGTTTATCCAGTTGAAAAGCCTTCACCATAATAGAAGCTAATTCTGCCCGACTCAGCAAACGTTCTGGATAAAACTCTCCATCTGGGTAGTTCGTCATCACTTTAGCAGCAATGACCTTTGCAATTGGATTGGATGGTTTTTCAGTACTGGGTTTTTCTTGGGCATGGACTATGTTGGGAACAAATTGCAGTAATGCTATCAATGAAAGACTACCTAGAAGCTGACGCATGATTACAACCATTTTTAGCTGCTACTGTGAATCCACAAAAAAAACTGCGGTACTTAGGTTAACACCATTTCTAATTTAGCTGTATCCAGAAATGTGTATGTCTGTATAGTGACGAATGTCTGTTTAGTAATGTTGCGTAGACACTTATAGTGATTTGATCGCTGATCTGCACTCATAGTGTCCAGCGTTGCTACCTATGGTAATTTTTTTTTTCACTTGTGGTAATTACGGTTATCAATATCTACTGCACCGCATACAATGACAGGTGTTCTTTCAAAGAAATTATTATGTCTCAAACTTCCATCGCCGTTTCCACCTTAGCCGATGCCGTCAATCAAGCGCTGGACGTAGTTGATCAAGCCCTGGAAGCAAATGCGAATGACGTCGCTGCTTTAGAAATTCAAACTCAAAAAGTTCATGATTTAACAGCGCAATTACAAGATGTAACTCAGGATGATGCCAAAACAGCTAAGATTCTTATAACTCTAACTAACAAGCTCAAAGACTTAACGCAAAAAGCACATACGGCTACTCTTAACACATAGCATATATAGCAATCCTAAATCATAAGCCCTACGGGCACGCTACGCGAACGTGAAATCTTTTCTTCTTTATTTACTTCGCGTTCTAGTCTTGTCCTAACACGCCGCTATGCACTGAAAGCCTTTCGTGAGGGATAGGCGATCGCCGTTCATGAAAAAGTAATTTCCACAAATCAAATAGGATTGCTATAGCAGTTTTAAATTTACTAGATTACTGCCTATTTTCTAATGGGATGGGTATCTCTTCCATCCCAATTAAACTGTATTTAAATATCGATATCAAGGCAAAAAAAGCCTTTTTTTACGGCGGTATTTCGAGTGCAATCGCTTCTTGAATTGTTATTTGCCAGTCTAGGAAAAAACAATGAAATTCTATTTATCACTGAAGTCTCAGATTATCTTAGCAATGCTTTCTGTGTCATTATCTTCAGTACTCGTTGTCGGTGCAATTGCTTTTGCACAGGGTCGAGATGCAATACAAACGCGCACTTACGAGCAATTGGTGTCTTTACGTAATGCCAAGGCTGACAGGGTAGAGAGTTATTTTTCATCATTGACAAAACAGGCGATCGCCATGTCAGAAACCGCTCAAATTGTGGAGGCACTGAAGGCTTTTAACAAGGCATTTTTAGAATTAAAAGCTTTAAATTCTTCTACTGCTGTGTCAGAAAAAGTTGCTAATTTTTACAAAGACTCTTTTATTCCAAAATTAAAAACTGGCTTAGCACGAGAACTAACAGCAGAAAGCTTCATTCCAACTGATGAAACTGCTTTGATGCTGCAATATCAGTATTTATTAAAAATGCCTTTATTAAATAAAACTAATTATAATTCTTTGTATTTGTCTTGGCAAACAACATTAGAGTCTATTGCTGAAGCGTTTGACTACACAAATTTATATTTAATTAATGAGAACGGGGACATTGTTTATTCTCTTTATCCAGAGGCGGCTTTAGGAACCAATCTGTTTAATGGAGTTTATAAGGATTCGGCATTTGCTAAACACATTGCTTTTCTTCAGGCTTCAAAAGTAAAGTCTCAGGCAGAGATTGTTGATTTTGAACCTTATTATCCCGCATTAGGGCAACCTTCTGCCTTTATGATTTCTCCAGTGTTTGAGAAAGGCATCAACATTGGATTTGTGACTTATCGGTTTTCAAAAGAGCGAATTAATGACATTATGACTTATGGACGCAAGTGGCAAAATTGCGGTTTAGGAAAGACGGGAGAAACTTATCTTGTTGGTAGTGATTATTTAATGCGATCAGACTCACGATTCTTACTAGAAGATCCTGAATCGTTTTTATCATTGCAATCACGTTTAGGTAATTGGAGGCTATTAGAACAAATGCGCCGACAAGGAACTAGTATTCTTTGGCAACAAGTTCGCACGTTAGTTGTTGATGAAGCTTTGAAGGGGAAACAAGGGATAACAAATGTTTTGAATTATAGAAAAGTTGAGTCTTTGTCGGCTTATATGCCTTTGAATGTGCCTGGTCTTTCTTGGGTGTTAATTGCAGAAATTAGTGCTGATGAAGCGTACCAGCCGACTTATGATTTTGTTCGCATTGTTACTGGTGCAGTAATGATACTTGGTGTTTTTGGTATAATCATTGCAAATTTGACCGCAAATTTATTTATAAAAAATGCTAGAAAATATTTTAAATCATAATTTGAGAAACAATATATTTTTCCCAGGAGTTTATCTTGTTATTGGACAAATGATGGCAACTGTAGTTAGCGCTGAGCTTGAAGATTTGTGTGAATATCATGGTTTAAGTTTGAGTGATACTTTTAGGATTATTCGTAACTGGTTAATTCCTTTACTGTCTCTAAGTATTTTAGTTTCTAAAGTCTGGTCTTCCTTTTTTTTATTATCAAAAATTATTAATACTTTATTATGGATAGCAATTATTAACACTGGCTTATCATTAGTTGATGAAATTCTTTTTCTTTCTGCAAGCCGTAATTCTTGGCGTGGTCGCGTTCCTAGGGTTGCAGTAGAATTGTGCCGAGGAGCTTTGATTGTTATTGGATTTTTAATTGTTCTTGCAATTGTTTGGGGAATAGATGTTGCTGGGATTTCAATTTCTTTAGGTGTGGGAACACTTGCTGTTGGTTTAGCGCTTCAAGACACACTAAGCAACATTTTTTCAGGTATCATAATTTTGCTGGCTCGTCCATTTGATGAAGGTGATTACATCTCTATTGAGAATGTCGTAGGTGAAGTTTTTGAAATTGGCTGGAGGTCAGTCAAAATTATGGATTCTGAAGGGAGAAAATTCATTATTCCTCATCAGAAAGTAGCGCAGTCCATTATTAAGAAGTTTGAAAAATGACTGTGTACGTCATTCTTGGAATTGGCGATTAAGATTAACAAAAGTACTTCTTGACCATAATCAAGCACTTTCTACTGCAAAAATCAAATTTCCGTCAGCTATTGATTGACATAAATGGGCTATTAGTTTCAGGCGGTGTCATCTGCCCACTACTATGTTCTATAGTAAGTTTTTGAGGAGCTTTGGGAATGACCGCAGCAGCAGATCCCGTAAAGTTGAGTAAGCAAGAAGTCGGCAAAGCCGCCGCCGCCTTGGTACAATCAGGTTCTATTGTCGGTTTGGGTACGGGGTCAACAACAGCATACGCAATTCAGTTTATAGGCGATCGCCTTAAATCAGGCGAGTTGAAAGATATCGTTGGTGTCCCCACTTCGTTTCAAGCAGAAGTGCTGGCGAAGCAGTACGGCATCCCACTCACCACCCTAGACGCTATTGATCACATTGATATTGCAATTGATGGCGCGGATGAAGTTGATCCGCAAAAGAATTTGATTAAAGGTGGTGGTGCCGCACATACCCGCGAAAAAGTCGTAGATTACCTAGCAAATCGATTCATTGTAGTCGTGGATGGTGCCAAATTAGTTGATCGGCTCGGTTCTGTTTTTGCCGTTCCAGTAGAAGTGATACCAATGGCAGTCACGCCTGTAACGCGGGCAATTGAAAAACTTGGTGGCAAACCAGAACTGCGTATGGGCGTGAAAAAAGCTGGTCCAGTAATCACCGACCAAGGCAACATGGTTATAGATGTCAAATTTGACAATATTGATGACCCAGTAAATCTAGAAAAAACACTCAATAATATTCCTGGTGTTTTGGAAAACGGTATTTTCGTCAACTGTACAGATGTGGTGTTAGTTGGCGAAGTCAAAGATGGTCAACCTGTAGTCCGGGAATTGTAGTTATTTGAAGTAAGGGCGTAAGGATACTGAGAGGCAATGCCTTACGCCCGTGTTAAATCTTGTTCTGGGTGCCTAAGTGTAAAAAACCAAAAGCAAGTCTGTTAACTTCTGTCTTTAATCTTGTCTATAAGTATTATTTTTAACATTTATCAGCCATAATTTCTCGAGGTTAGCAACTTGTCTGCGGAAAACAGCAACTCGATATTTTTTATAAGTAATTATTCCTAAAAGGAGAACAACAGGAAAGGAAATAATAGAAAACCCTATAAGATTATTGGTATGGGCATCAGTAGAACCCTTGGAGTGGATATTTACAGACTGAGTTGTTGGCTGACTGCTTAAATAGTGTGGCATCAATACCTCCAAAGACATTATCGTTCCACTAATAAGTCTTCAATGGGAACGTTTTATTTTTCGTATAAGTAGCAGATTTTCCGGATTGATCTAGAGTGTGCTTGCTAAAACAAAGATTTTTCCTAGTTTTCACGCTTAAAAAGGCTTTTTTCTTTGTTTGGTAACAAGTAAAGATGGTAAAGTACCGTTACATGAATGCTGTCTTCACCCAAATCAGCTTGGGCAACCTCGATCACACCCATTGAGGTCAGTGTAGCGGTGGCTGTTTTTAATTGAGGTTGACTGTTATCTTTATTTGCTACCTCTGATGAAATTAATTTTCATCAAATATATTAGCGTGACGCTAGCCATTCTTTGAATCTGAATGTAATTTTTTGTTACTTATATAGTATTTGCTATCCCAAGAAGGCATTGGGGGCTGTTGATTTCAGATTTTAGATTGGGGAGAGATCCAAAATCCAATGATGTTATACAGACGATTTGGACGCACAGAATTAAAAATGCCAGTGTTTTCCTGCGGTGGCATGAGATACCAGCATAAATGGCAGGATGTTCCACAATGGCAAATACCCCGTGATAACCAGCAAAATCTAGAAGCAACTATTCGACGCGCAGTCGAATTAGGAATTAATCACATTGAAACTGCCCGTGGTTATGGGAGTTCCGAAATGCAGTTGGGGAGAATTTTGCCAACATTCCCCCGTGAACAGTTAATTGTTCAAACTAAAGTCAGTCCGATGGCAGATGCAAAAGCATTTCAGCGTGACTTTGAAAAGTCACTGCGAAATCTGCGGCTAGATTATGTTGACTTGCTAGCAATACATGGCATCAACAATGCTGAGTTATTAAACTACAGTATCCGTCCTGGTGGCTGTTTAGAAGTAGCAAAAAAACTTCAGGCACAAGGAAAAGTCAGGTTTATCGGTTTTTCCACGCATGGACCAACAGATATCATTATCCAAACTATTGATACTAACCAATTTGATTACGTCAATTTGCATTGGTACTACATAAATCAAGTCAATTGGGCTGCAATTGAAGCAGCAAATCGCCAAGATATGGGCGTATTTATTATTAGCCCATCCGACAAAGGGGGAATGTTGTATAAACCACCACAAAAATTAGTGAATCTTTGCACTCCTTTGAGTCCAATGGTGTTTAATGATTTGTTTTGTCTAAGTCACTCTCAGGTACATACCTTAAGTGTAGGGGCTGCAAAACCCCAAGATTTTGACGAACACCTGAAAACTTTAGATTTGCTGGATAATACATCCGAAATTTTGCCACCAATTTTGGCACGGCTAGAGGAAGAAGCTATTGCTACCTTAGGGGAAGACTGGGTGAAAACTTGGCAGCTGAATTTACCAACTATTGAGGAAACTCCAGGTCAAATCAATATTCGAGCGATTTTATGGTTAAGGAATTTGGCGATCGCCTACGATCTGTTAGAGTACGCCAAAACGCGCTACAACATGCTTGGCAATGCTGGTCATTGGTTTCCTGGTAACAAAGCAGACAAAATAGATAAACTAGATTTGCGGCAATGCCTCAGCCGCAGTCCTCATGCTGAAACAATTCCCCGCCTCCTTACAGAAGCACATCAGATGTTGGCGGGTAAAGAGGTACAGCGCTTGTCGCAAAGTTAGTGTTGTATAAATTGTGAACTATCAATTATGAATGATGAAGCTTTTTTAATCATTCATAATTTTTTGACGCATTAACTCAAAAAACTTTTCGTCAACCGAAAGCTTATATTATATTGAGCTTCTTGTTGAATCTACACTTTGCAACATTTTAAACCAAACAGTTCCAGGAAGATTTTCAAAAAATTAGGCAGACAACTTGCGCTTGCTGTGTCTTTTTCCGTTTTATCTAGCAAGCATACGTATAAATATTAATACTATAAAAAAGTATTTATAAATAATTTACACTTGTCTGTGTCCATCTATGGTTAAAATCAAAAATCGATAAACAATTGGTCTAAATTCCAGAAAATAACAACTGAAATTAGAATTATTGGGCTGCAATCACTATTATGGCTATTAATCGTCGTCATTTCTTATTGTTACTCGGAGCTAGTGCAAGTGCTTTTACCTTAGATGCTTGTGCCTTGGCACAGAATGCGCCAAGCCAAAACAAACCAAGTCCAGGTAAAACAGGGGCTATCCAGCTACCAGCGTTACCCTATCCCTACGAAGCGCTGGAACCACACATCGATGCCGCAACAATGCGGTTTCATCACGATAAACACCATGCTACTTATGTAAAAAACTTAAATGCAGCATTAGATAAACATCCAGAACTGAAAAACAGAACTGTTGAACAACTACTGCGTGACCTCAACAGCGTACCAGAAGATATTCGCAGAACTGTACGCAATAACGGTGGTGGACACGTGAACCACTCGATGTTTTGGAGAATTATGAAGCCGAAGGGTGGTGGAGAACCAACAGGGGCGATCGCATCCGCCATTAATCAAAACTTCGGCAATTTTGCTGCATTCAAAAAGCAGTTTAACGAAGCTGGTGCAAGTCGTTTTGGGAGTGGTTGGGCTTGGCTAGTCCGCACCAAAGATGGCAAGCTTGCGGTGACAAGTACAGCCAATCAGGATAGTCCCCTCAGCGAAGGCAGCTACCCAATTATGGGCAATGACGTGTGGGAACACGCATATTACCTCAAGTACCAGAACCGCCGCGCCGATTACTTGGATGCTTGGTGGAATGTCTTGAACTGGGATGAGATTAATAAGCGGTTTGCAGCAGCGAGTAAAGCTGCGTGACAAGGGGAGTAGGAAAGTAGGGGGAGATGGGGAAGTAGGGGCAGACAATATCTCCCTTATCTGTGCCATCTCCCTAATCTCGCTCCTAAACGCTTATCGCTCCTAAAGCGGCTTTTGGGTGGGTACACCAACAGGACGGGGAAACTCAACTGGTGTGGTTGCTACTTTACGCAAGTAAAGGCAGTGACGGATGCTATCAGTTAAGGGAGTTGTAAATTTTTCAATTGATTCAATGACACCACCCAACTGATTAACGGCATTTTCCAGCGCTTTTGTTTCTTCTTGTGTCCAATTGCCCCGGTAGATTACGGCTAAACCACCTTGCTTAAGCAATGGCAAGGCATATTCTGCACAGACAGAGGCTGTCCCAACAGCGCGAATGAGGGCAACATCATAAGTTTGTCGGTGCTGAGGTTGCTGACCGACTTCTTCAGATCTGCCAGTGAGAGTTTTAACATTGGTCAGGTCAAGCGCAGCCCTGAGTTTTTCAACAAACGTCATTTTTTTCTGTGTAGAATCAAGCAGAGTGACAGTAGAATTAGCTACAGTAATTGCAACTGGAATTCCAGGAAAACCTGCGCCGGTACCGATATCTATAAAAGATAGGGAACTCAGGAGAGTTGGCGCAGAAATAACATTCTCATCTCCCCCATCTCTCAACAGGGGGGCAATTCCTCGTAGAGAATCCCAAAGATGTTTTTCCCAAAACTCTTGGGGGTCGGTAATGCGAGTTAGGTTAAACTGGCGGTTACCTTCTAGGATGAATTCGTAAAGCTGTTGGAATTGCACCTGCTGTTGGACAGTGGGAGTCCAATGGAGAGTTTGCTGCCAAATATTTGCCACCTCAGACAAAGAAGGCAGTTTTAAGTTGTTTACAGTCACACAAATCGCTTTGGATTGTATCGCAAGTTTTCTTTCTTTATTGTGAGAGCAATTCTATTGAGTGTAGGGTATAGGGTGACAATGCTTACCGTATTTATAAAACTGTAAGTTTTTCCCATGTTGAAGTTGTATCACGAGCCAATTTCTCCAAATTCTCGCCGTGTCTGGATTACTCTGCTGGAGAAAGAACTTGAGTTTGAATTGGTGGAAGTGAAACTGGATGGCGCACAGTTTCAACCAGAATTTCTGGCGCTCAACCCCTTTCACCACATTCCAGTTTTGGTAGACGACGGTTTTAATATAGTAGAGTCTTTGGCAATTTTAGATTATTTAGAGAAGAAGTACCCCAAGCCTGCGATGTTGCCAACTGATGCCAAGGATTTGGCGATCGCCCGAATGGTGCAACTGGTAAGTGTGAATGAGTTGTTGCCTGCCACTGTTCCACTGTTTCCGGTGATGTTAGGCTTACCAGTCGCAAATCCAGAAAAAATCGAACAGGCAAAGCAGAAAGCGTCAACGGTACTGAAGTTTTTTGAGAATTTATTAGATGAACGCCCTTACTTTGGCAGTCAAAGCCTAACTTTAGCCGAGGTTGTGGCTGGAACTATAGTACCCTGGTTGCCCAGAGGAGGTGTGTCCTTGAGCGATTATCCAAAATTGAGTGCTTGGTGCGATCGCCTAATAGCACGTCCAGCGTGGCAAACGACTGAGGCTACACCGGAGGTCATTGAAGCGTTAAAGTCTCGCATGGCGGCAACAATGGCGCAGACACCCACAGCCTAGCACAAGGCTGCAAAAATTAAGCATTTATAGCTATTTCGCGCTTAGTGCAATACAAATCTTGTGGGGAGTGGCACTAAGCGCCCGCCCTATATCGGGACGGGCTGTCCTGCCCATCCCACAATAATCTAGAACTATATTTTATTGAAACAATAGTTTGTCTGTTTGCCGCTTTTTTTTGACTTGAGCTAAAAGCCTGAAAATGGCAAACTATCTGTAAAGTTTGTTGAAACCAAGAAGTTCTATGAAAACGACTTGGAAGCTTTGACTTTGCATGATGAAATAAAAATGATTTAATACAATTCTTGTCAAAGTACTCTTAATGAGTATAGCGATCGTACAGAAACAGTCTTGAACTATAAACAGTCTTATATACTTTACTTTTTGTCAAGACTAATACTAACTTTAGCAAAAGTACTCACGACTTTATTCCTCGACTATGAAACAACCTGCTGCTATTACAACTGCAATATTCACGACTTGCGCTATGCTGCTAACAGCCTGCGGCGGCGGCACTAACAGTAGTACAAACACTGGAACTAACGCCACCCCGAATTCTGCAACCAACGCTGCTGCCACAACAAGTATATCTGGTGCTATTCCCATTGGTATTGCCTTGGCGCAAACCAGCAACGTGGCATTACTTGGTCAAGAGGGATTTGTTGGAGCCAAAATGGCTGAGAAGTATTTCAATGATAAGGGTGGCATCAATGGCACTCCAATTCGATTAGTCATGCAAGATACTGGCGGAGATGAAGCCGGAGCAATTAATGCTTTTCAAACTTTAATTAACAAAGATAAAGTTGTTGGTATTGTTGGTCCTACTTTATCACAGCAAGCTTTTAGTGCCGCTCCGATTGCAGACCGTGCTAAAGTTCCAGTGCTTGGAGCATCAACTACGGCAAAAGGAATTCCGGAAATAGGTGATTATGTTGCGCGTGTATCGGTACCAGTTTCTATAGTCGCTCCTAATTCGGTAAAAGCTGCGCTTAAGCAGAATCCTAATATTAAAAAAGTTGCCGTTTTTTATGCACAAAACGATGCCTTTAACAAGTCAGAAACAGAAATTTTTCAGAAGACAGTTAAAGACCAAGGGCTAGAATTGGTAACAGTTCAAAAGTTCCAAACCTCTGACACCGATTTTCAAGCTCAAGCCACTAATGCTCTTAACTTAAAACCCGATTTGGCGATTATATCTGGTTTGGCTGCCGACGGAGGTAACTTAGTTAGACAGCTGCGGGAACTGGGTTATAAAGGCATCATTGTAGGTGGTAATGGTCTGAACACACCAAATCTATTCTCAGTGTGCAAAGCGCTTTGCGATGGCGTGTTGATTGCTCAAGCTTACAGCCCTGAACATCCAGGAGAGATTAATGCAATATTTCACAAAACCTATGTTAATCAATACAAAAAAGAACCTGCCCAATTCAGCGCTCAATCTTTTACAGCAGTACAAGTGTATGTAGAAGCTCTGAAAGCTTTGGATAAAAAGACCAAAGTTAGTACAATGCCCATTGATAAACTGCGTACTGAATTAAATAAGGAATTACTAGCAGGAAAGTACGACACTCCTCTGGGTAAAATTTCTTTCACACCAGTAGGTGATATCGTTCAGAAAGATTTTTACGTATCGCAAATTAAAATGGACAAAGACGGAAATAATGGCAAATTTGTATTTTTAAAATAGCTGCAACATGGAGATAAATCTGGTTTTACAAAAGTTTTTGAATGGTTTATCCATAGGCAGTGTCTACGCTATTTTTGCCTTGGGATACACCTTGGTTTACTCCATTTTGGGCATCATTAATTTAGCTCATGGTGCAGTTTTTACCTTGGGTGCTTATCTCACATATGCACTGATAGGTGGTGCTTTTGGATTTAATGGATTGCTGGCTAATGCATCACTACCTATACAATTGCCATTTGCTGTTGCCTTGATTTTAGGAAGTGCGCTTGCAGGGTTAGTTGGGGTAGCAATTGAACGTCTTGCCTTTCTCCCTTTGCGACAGCGGGGTTCTGACCCTTTACTAACAGTTGTTTCCAGTTTGGGTGTAGGAGTGGTTATTGTTAACTTGATCCAGTACCTGGTAGGGGCGGAAAGTTATACATTTCCTGCAAACACTTACGGGAATTTGCCACCTGCTATCAATTTTGGCACAGCCGAAAACCCGATTCCCATTCGCACTGTTCAACTGGTGATTTTTGCTATATCAGTAGTGATTGTGGCAATTCTGACTCTATTCATCAATTACACCAAGTATGGTAAGGCAATGCAGGCGATCGCCGAAGATGCAACCACCGCCAGTTTGTTGGGAATAAACAGCGATCGCTTTATTGTGCTGACGTTTTTTATCAGCAGTTTTATCGCAGGAGTGGCGGGAACATTGGTTGCTTCTAGTGTCAGCATTGCTGGACCTTATTTTGGACTGAGTTTTGGGTTGAGGGGGTTATCAGTCATTGTCTTGGGGGGCTTGGGGAGTATTCCCGGTGCAGTGGTAGGAGGTTTGGTGATTGGACTGGTGGAGGCATTTGTCCCGGGGGAATACTCAGGGTATAAAGATGCTGTTGCCTTTGGCATCCTATTTATTATGTTGTTAGTTCGACCCCAAGGTTTACTCGGGCGTCGGTTTGTACAGAAGGTGTAAAAGCGATTGGTAACTCAATGATTATCGACCCAGAGAAAGTACCTAGTGAAACGAGAACAGATTATCCCGATGAGTTCAAGCCAAAGGTTGCAGGACGGGTTCGACAACGGTTAGGCAACTTTGCAGGACTCAAGAACTTTGGGGTAAATCTGGTGAAATTAGAACCTGGAAGCAGTTCTGCTTTGCGACATTGGCATTCCCATCAAGATGAATTCATATATATCTTGGAAGGTGAACTCACTTTAATCACAGATGCAGGTGAGGAAATTCTTAAACCAGGAATGGCGGCGGGATTTCCAGCCAATGAGGCAAATGGACATCATTTGGTGAATCGGTCGTCGGTGGTTGGTGTTTATTTAGAGGTAGGCGATCGCACCTCCAATGACGAAGCGACATATCCTGATCATGATTTGATTGCAAAAGCCAGTCCTGATGACAAATTCAGCATATTTATCCACAAGGATGGAACACCCTACTAAAGCTTAGTCAAAACTCTTTAAAATGGCTGAATTTATCGCTACTTACGGGTCTCTTATCGTCTCTATGGTGCTGGGGGCGCTGCTGGGGCTATCGCTATACTTGCCACTAATGGCTGGACAGTTGTCTATGGCAAGCCCTGGCTTTTATGCTTTGGGTGGTTATATTGCGGCAATTCTCTCCACAACCGTTTTTTCTTCCACAGCTAATCCATTCCCCATTCCACTGGTGCTGTTGGAAATGTTGATTGCTGGTGTCGTTTCTGGTTTATTGGGTGTAGTGGTGGGAATTCCAGCGTTGCGGTTGCGGGGGATTTATTTGGCGATCGCCACCATTGCCTTTGTGGAAGTTCTGCGAGTCATATCTCTAAATTTAGATATTACGGGTGGTGCTGTCGGCATTTTTGCCATCCCTCAACCTTTTCAAACACCAATCGAATACTTGTGGATTGCGTTGCCATTGCTGCTTATCAGCATGATATTCATTTACCGTTTAGAACGCATCCGAGCCGGAAGGGCATTCATCGCTATCCGTGAGGATGAATTGGCAGCAAGTGCGATGGGAATTAACCCAACTTACTATAAAGTTTGGGCATTCACGTTAGGGTGTATTCTGGCAGGAGTGGTTGGTGCAATCAGCGCCCACTTTCTCAATACCTGGAATGCACGCCAAGGCACCTTTGATGCCAGTATTATTTACTTAACTTTCGTGTTAATTGGTGGTTCCAGAACTTTTCTTGGTTCAGTCGTTGGAGGTATGGTATTTACAGCTCTGCCAGAAGTGTTGAGAGCAATAGCCGACACAGGAGGTTTACCTAGTTGGCTAGCGCAATTTTTGCGAGATGGTAGATTAATTATCTTTGGATTACTTATAGTTATCGGTACAATATTTTTCCCTCAAGGTCTTGTCACTCCAGATTTATTTAAAAAACGCAAAAAGCGCAGTAATAATGTATTGAAATAACTATAATGACTCAAGAAAATGTGACAAAAACTGTATTTGGACTACCGATATTAGAGGCGAAAAACCTCACTCGTAGCTTTGGGGGGCTAGTGGCGGTCAATAATGTCTCTTTCGTAGTTAACCAACATGAAATTTTTGGGCTGATTGGTCCTAACGGTGCTGGCAAGACAACTTTATTTAATTTAATAACAGGATTCATTACACCTTCAAGTGGGGAATTACTGTACCAAGGTGCAGTAATTTCTCAACTACCTCCCTATAAAATTGCAGGTTTAGGTATTGCTCGAACATTCCAAAATATTCGCCTATTTGCTGAACTATCTGCCTTAGAAAATGTTAGAATTGCGTGTCATTTACAGACTAAAAGTAGTTTGGTGAAAGGTGCTCTAGGGCTGCCGCCTACTATTAAAGAGGAACAAAAAAATAAGCAAAAGTCTTTAGAATTACTCGAGCTTGTTGGTTTGGGTGAGCGTATCGATGAAAAAGCCAAAAACTTTTCCTACGGTGACCAACGACGACTAGAAATTGCCCGCGCTCTTGCCTTAGAACCGCAAATTTTACTCTTAGACGAACCTGCTGCGGGTATGAACCCCAGTGAAAAGCAACAGCTTAGTAAATTTATCCGTAACCTCCGCGACAAATTCAACTTGACAATTGTTCTAATTGAGCATCATGTACCTTTAGTTATGGGTTTATGTGACCGTATCGCCGTTTTAGATTTTGGTCAGTTGATTGCTTTAGGAGAACCATCTGTTGTCAGAAATAACCCAGCTGTCATTAACGCGTATTTGGGTAACGACTAAGCATATTAACCACAAATGCACACAAATGAACACAGATATATTAAATAATAAAGAAAGTTTTCAAATATTAGAAATCAAAGACCTTTATGTTAACTATGGAGGCATTGAAGCTCTACAAAATATTAATTTATATATAAATAATGGCGAGGTCGTGACTTTGATAGGTGCTAATGGTGCTGGCAAAACGACGACTCTCCGCGCTATCTCCAAAATAGTGAATCCTCGCCAAGGCAAAATTATGTACAGCGGACGTAATATTACCCGCCGCCAAGCGCACGAAGTTGTACAACTTGGTATCGCCCATTGTCCTGAAGGAAGAAGAGTATTAGCGCGGCAAACAGTTTTAGATAACTTACTCTTGGGTGCTTATATTCGCTCTAATCAAACAGAAGTCAGAAATGATATCCAGCAGCAATTTGAGATGTTCCCGCGTTTAGCACAAAGACGCCATCAACTCGCGGGAACCCTCAGTGGTGGTGAACAACAAATGTTAGCTATAGCCCGTGCTTTGATGAGTAAACCCAAACTTTTACTATTAGATGAGCCAAGTTTGGGTTTAGCACCTACAATTGTTCGCGAAATTTTTAGTATCATTCAGAATTTGCGTGCTAGAGGCGTTACTATCCTTTTGGTCGAACAAAACGCTAACCTTGCCCTACAAATTGCAGATCGTGGTTACGTATTAGAAGCTGGTTGCATCACCCTGTCAGGTGCAGCATCGGAATTAATCACCGATGAGCGAGTGAAAAAGGCTTATTTGGGGTGATTAAGCTACTGTTGTAGACGCTCAGAATGACAAAATATACCTTGACCATACTTTTCAGACATCCTCTAAGACGGAATGTGAGTTAATAATGACTTTAGAGGTCATTGAAAAGCGCCTTATTAATAAGGAGTAAAGAATGTCATCTCAGGATTCAAATCGTACAAGCTCAAAACAAAGCTTGGAAAAACTGATCGAAACACTCGAACTGTCTGATTTACAAAAGCAGTTTTTGCGATCGCGCTGGCTGGAACAAATATCATGGATGGGGGGACGGGCTAGGGATGCTCGGAACTGGTATTACAGACTACGACTCACAGCAATTATCGGTGGCATTATCGTTCCTATCTTGGTAAGTTTAAATACTAGCGACAACAAAAACTTTGCTTCATATGTTCGCTGGGGAACCGTTGGTCTTGGTGCAGTGGTTGCGATCAGTTCTGCTGTGGAAGAGTTTTTTCACTATGGCGATCGCTGGCGGCATTATCGGCACACGACTGAATCGCTAAAAACTCAGGGCTGGCAATTCTCGCAATTAAGCGGACTCTATAGTGGTTACAAGAGCCATCAAGAAGCTTTTTCTAATTTTGCTGCCCAAATTGAAGATATCCTCCAACGTGATGTTGATGTATATGTCACCGAAGTCGTGTACAAGAAGGAAAAGCAAAAGGAAGAGGGTGAACAGGAGTTAATGAAAGGAATTATTCCTCAATCACCAACAGATAACAAAGCTTCAGAGAAAAATATTTCATAGTAAAAATTTTGATATTTTATTATCATTCGTGAAAAAAATTGAATATTTTCTTTTGCTCTCCTCTGTGTCCTCTCTTGCCTCGTGCGGTTAAATGAAAACTCAGTTTCTAAAATCTCCTTTCCAGGTTCCATCTGGAAATGCGGTTGGGGCGGTGCCGCAATTAAGGCGGGCTGCTTGCTGCCTGCCAATGGTATTCTCAGTCAGAGGCTGGGAACAAGGCAAAAGGTGTTGTAGTTGTAGGGTGGGCATTGCAATGCCCACCCTACGATTATTCTGGGTGAGAGGTCGAGAAAGTGATGGGTTTTGAAGATGACATTTTTATAAGTTACGCCCACATTGATAACCACCCGCTCACCGAGGGGCAGGAAGGATGGATTTCGGACTTGCATCGCGCCTTGGGAATCCGTTTGGCACAACTCCGGGGAGAAACACCTAAGATTTGGCGAGATTTAAAACTGCAAGGCAATGATTATTTCGGTGACACAATTGTAGAGCGATTTCCCAAGGTGGCGTTGCTGGTTTCTGTCCTCTCACCCCGCTATGTGAAGTCAGATTGGTGTGTCAAAGAACTGAAAGAATTTTATAAAGCGGCTGCAACCACAGGTGGCGTTCGTGTTGCTGATAAATCGCGAATTTTTAAGGTTATTAAAACCCCAGTTGAACGAAAGCAGCATCCTCAGGAAGTGCAAGAACTTCTGGGTTATGAATTTTATCAGTTTGATCAGTCTGGTAGACCAATTGAATTTAGTAAAATATTTGGTGCGGAAGCTGAACGCAATTATTGGACTAAAGTCAACGATTTGGCTTATGACATTAAACAGATGCTGGACAATTTTTCCAGTCATGGTAACAATGCGGTTGAAGAAACTCCCATTGCACCCACCGGAACCACGATTTATCTAGCAGAAACGACTTTCGATCTTGTAGAAGAACGTAACAAAGTCAAGCGGGAGTTGCAGCAGCGGGGTTATATTGTTTTGCCAGAACGATCGCTCCCTTTTTATTATCCTGATTTTGAACAGGTGGTGCGTGAGAACTTGGAGGGCTGCAAACTTTCGATCCATTTGATTGGTGCTAGGTATGGTATGGTGCCAGAAGGCGCAGAGCGATCGCTCGTTGTTTTACAAAATGAACTGGCGATTCAACACAGTCAAAACTCTGCTGAATTTTTGCGCTTAGTTTGGATGCCAGTGGGGTTACAGCCACAAGAACCGCGTCAGGAAGAATTTATCACATCTTTGCATGATGCTAACTTGTTGCAGACAAGCTTGGAAGAACTCAAGACTATTATTAAAGATAAACTCAATCCTACGCCGCAACCGACGAAAGATGTTGTTGCAGAAGATGGACCATTGCGAGTTTACTTGATTTGTGACCAGCGCGACAGAGAGGCGATCGCTCCTTTGGATGACTATCTCTACAACCAAGGATTTGAAGTGATATTGCCTTTGTTTGAGGGAGACGAAGCGCAAGTGCGACAGGATCATCAAGAGCAACTTCAAGTGTGTGATGTGGTGATTATCTACTGCGGTGATATTCAAGAACCTTGGCTGCGGACAAAGCTGGGAGATTTACGAAAAATTTATGGTTATGGTCGCTCAAAACCCATGCTGGCGAAAGGAATTTACATGGGTGAACCGCATACAGAACAAAAGCGGCGGTGGTGTCGCACTCGTGAAGCACAGTTAATTCAAAATGTCAATGATTTAGAATTGTTTGTTGCCCAACAGATACGGGGAGGGTAACGCTATGGTTAGCAGCCAAACTCGCCTGAATCCTTTTCCGGGGTTGCGACCTTTTGAAGCGCACGAAAATGACGTGTTTTTTGGGCGGGAAGGGCAAACAGATGAGTTACTCCGCAGGCTGCGCCGTCATCGGTTTTTAGCAGTTGTCGGCACATCGGGAAGCGGCAAATCTTCGCTGGTGAGAGCGGGGTTACTGCCGGCGCTGTTCAGTGGATTCATGACCAAAGCTGGCTCAAGTTGGCGGGTGGCAATCATGCGTCCGGGAAATGACCCGATTGCGAATTTGGCGCAGGCGCTGAATCATCCAGATGTCTTTGGTTTAGATACAGAAATTAATCAGGACTTACGCACTGAAAACCCGAAACCTCGATCCCCCCTAGCCCCCCTTAAAAAGGGGGGAATCTTAGAAGCCCCCTTTTCAAGGGGGTTGGGGGATCTCTTCCACGCAAGTCCTACTAATACAGAAGATGCCCCAATTCAAACAATTATTACTGAAACGGTTTTACGACGCGGTGCTTTAGGACTGGTCGAAGTTGTGCAGCAGGCGAGAAGACCGAGTTATGAAAACTTGCTGATTGTGGTTGACCAGTTTGAGGAACTGTTTCGCTTTAAGCAAAACTCTCCCAGGAAGGATTCTGGAGATGAAGCTGCCGCATTTGTCAAGCTACTTTTGGAAGCAACTCATACTACGTTGCATTCAAAAACCTCACCCCGCCCTCCGGGCACCCCTCTCCGGAGCTCGGAGAGGGGCAGGGGTGAGGTGATACCTGTGAACGCAACTCAGCAGCAGGAGTTGCCAATTTATGTCGTGCTGACAATGCGTTCCGACTTTCTGGGGGACTGCGCCCAATTCCGGGATTTGCCGGAAGCGATGAATGACAGTCAGTACTTGATTCCCCGCTTAACCCGTGACCAACTGCAAGCAGCAATTACAGGTCCCGTCGGTGTTGGCAATGCTCAAATCACACCACGGTTAGTGAATCGGCTGATTAATGATGTGGACGATAACCCAGACCAGTTGCCGATTTTGCAACACGCGCTGATGCGGACTTGGAATGACCACAAACTTGGAGAACCAATTGACCTGCACCATTATCAGGCGATTGGTGGGATGGACAAAGCGCTGTCTCAACATGCGGACGAAATTTATAACCAACTACCAGATGAGCGCTGCCAAAAGATTGCTGAAAAACTGTTTAAATGTCTCACAGAGAAAGGTTCCGATAGTCGCGGGATTCGCCGCCCGACAAAACTGAGTGAAGTTTGTGCAGTTGCGGAGGCGACAGAAGCAGCAGTTATCGATATTGTAGAACAGTTCCGCGCTCCTGGTCGGTCATTTCTCATGCCGCCTGTGGGCGTGAGGTTGGATGAAAATTCCGTACTGGATATTTCCCATGAAAGTCTAACGCGGATCTGGCAGAAGTTAAAAGACTGGTTGGAAGAAGAAGCTCAGTCCGCTCGAATTTATCGCCGTTTGGCGGAAACTTCAGCACTGTATCAGGAAAAGCAAGCTGGACTCTGGCGTGAGCCGGAACTTACCATTGCTTTGAATTGGCGAGAAGAAAATAAACCGAATCAAGCCTGGGCTGGGCGTTATGATCCGCAGTTTGAGCGGGCGATGCAGTTTTTAGAAGAGAGTGCTAGAACTCGTGATGCTGAAGTGGCTGAGAAAGAGCGACGCCAGCAAGAGGAACTGAGACGACAACAAGATAAAATTGCAAGTCAAAAAATTGCAGCTGTTAATGAAATTGCGATCGCAATCAATCGTTCCCTGAAGCTAGATGAGATTTTGCGGGTTGTTAGTAAACAAGCAAAGTGGTTATTGGACTTCAAGCATTGTAGTGTTTGCCTGCGCGATACGACTAACGGTTCTTGGCGTATCGTGACGCTGTTTGGTTCTAGTGTCGAAATCAGCTTTTCTGATATAACATACATGGATGTCGTTGGTATTAGCCTGAAAACAGGTCAAGCCAGACTCATCCATGAAAACTCTACAAGCGGTTTTCTTAGCCAGTACCAATCGCAGATCATCATTCCTTTGGAATGCGATAATCGCGTGCTTGGTACGATTAATTTTGCCACCTCAGCACCAAAAGTTTATACTCAAGAAGATTTACGCATCGGCTATTTACTAGCGGTGCAATTATCAGCAGCCATCCGTAATGCTGAACGTTTTGAAGAATTAAATCGACTGTATGTTCAGCTAGAAGAAGAAAAACACAAGACAGACAAATTGCTTTTGAATATACTACCAACAGATATTGCCTCTGAACTCAAACAGACTGGTACAGTTAAGCCTGTACATTATGAATCTGCCTCTGTTCTCTTTACAGACTTTAAGAATTTTACTAAGTTATCAGAACAGTTGACTCCCGAAGAATTGGTGGATGAACTTGATTATTGTTTTTCTTGTTTTGACCAATTTATAGAAGCACATAATCTGGAAAAATTGAAAACAATTGGTGACAGTTATATGTGTGCAGGAGGGATTCCAATTCCTAATAAAAATCATGCCATTGATACTGTACTAGCTGCTATTAATATTCGCACCTTTATGGAATTGCGTAAAAAAGAGAAGGCGCTTTTGAATCAACCATATTGGGATATTTGTATTGGTATTCACTCAGGAGCGTTATTAGCAGGTGTGATTGGACATAAGAAGTTTGCTTATGATGTTTGGGGCGACACTGTTAATATCGCTTCTACAATGGAATCATCTGGTCTGACTGGAAGTATTAATATTTCTCAAGCCACTTTTGAGTTAATTAAAGATTTTTTTACAGTTGAATCTCGAGGTAAGGTGAGTGATCAAAAGAAGGGCGAAATTGATATGTATATTGTGAAAGGGATTAAAGATACGCTTGCTTTAGATGCAACAGCTTTATTACCAAACAAGGAATTTAATAAACTATATTTTGCTATCTTACCAGATACAGATACATCAATTGAGGAGCGGCTTATTGATTAAGGAGTAAAGAATGGCATCTCAGGATTTAAACCGTAAAATTTCGACGAGACAAAGCTTGGAAAAACTCATCGAAACACTCGAACAGAAGATGCCCTCGTTCAAACAATTATTATAGCGCTGAGGTCATTGGCGTCAGTTTCAGTCCCGACGGCAAAACTATTGCTTCTGCAAGTTCGGATAAGACGGTGATTTTGTGGAATTTGAATCTCGAAGATTTATTGGTGCGCGGTTGCAATTGGGTGCGTGATTATTTGCAGACGAATCGGAATGTGAGTAAAAGCGATAGAAGTTTGTGCGATGGTGTAAAATGACTCGGCGTTGAGTGTTAGATACTCGGCGTTGAGTGTTGGATACTCGTCGTCGAGTGTTAGATACTCGTCGTCGAGTGTTAGATACTCGGCGTTGAGTGTTAGATACTCGTCGTTGAGTGTTGGATACTCGGCGGCGAGTGTTGGAATCTCGGCGTTGAGTGTTAGAGCTTCGTTATCGAGTATCAAAACCTCGGCGTTGAGTATTGAAAACTCATTGCCGAGTATCAGAACTTCGTCGCTGAGTGTTGAAAAGTTGTTGCCGAGTATCAGAACCTCATTTTCGTAATGTTTTTAAACGCAGAGGAACACTGAGGTAAACGCAAAGGGACGCAGAGTCTTCGCTAGCAAGGGGAGGGGCAGGGGGTGAGGTTCTTGAACGCAACGCGCGTATGAGCCGCTTGTATGGAGCGATTGCGATTCGGGGCACAGGCATTGCCAATCGCGCGGAGTGCAGGGCTTTTACAGGCGATGCTCCCTCTGGGAGCCGCCCACAGGGTGATCGCCGTCACATTCTCCCATTTTGCATCGCTCATCACTGCGACTCACAAACTATTGATTTGTAAAATGACAAAATAATTATTAAGATTCACTATTTAACGCCGTGTGCGACTTTTTCTTAAGCCCCCTTTTTAAGGGGCTTGGGGGATCTAAAATCTGGGTTACATCACGTGAAGATCCCCCCTAACCCCCCTTGAGAAAGGGGGGAACAAAATAAAGTTGCACCGAAGCGTTATTTAATAATGATAAAAGTCAAAAGTTTGGTGACTTGGTAATGGCTGATCAATATTCCATTGAGCAAATCTCAGATCATCTAGAGCAAATCATCCAAGATGTTGAACAAGGAACTGCTGTGCAGCTGATCCGACAGGGAGAACGGGTAGCGGTAATTGTCTCAGCCACAGAATACGATCGCCCTTGGCGGGGCAAAGCCCAATGCCCAAAGGGCACGCTACGCGAACGCGTAAGCCTGGCGGCACCGGAGGACTCAGCGGGCGCTCTGCGCCATCGCCTCTTGCATGAAAAGCAAGGTTTTGGGCAGGCAATAGAGCGATTCCGGCAGGAATACAATGTTGAGGAGGCTGATATTAATCCCGATGAGGTCTTTAAGGCAATACGGTTTAGATAAGACCAAAACCGTTATCAACACATCAATGTAGAGACGTTGCATGCAACGTCTCTACACTTAAATAAGCGCGGATTTCATCCGTGAGGGTGTTCTGCGTTCTGCTTAAGAAAGAAATTATCCTATTACAAATAGTTACACACGCTGTAATATTATTTAATTTACAGCCCGTTTAGGCGTGGCTTTGTTTGTGTAGCCCTAAACTTTAGCCTGCGGGAAATGTATCAAATCATCGCATGAGTCAAATAGTCTGGATTGCAAGACACGCTAACCGCCTCGATTTCGTCAACCCTGATTGGTTTCTCACAGCAGAACGACGCTATGATCCACCACTGTCTGAAGATGGTATGGTGCAAGCGCAGCAGTTAGCCAAGCGTCTCAAGGGAGAAAAAATTGCCCACATTTTTGCTTCCCCCTTCCTACGAACAGTACAAACAGCCAACGCAGTCGCAGAAGTTCTCGATTTGCCAATAAAACTGGAAACAGGCTTGAGTGAATGGCTGAATCCAGCTTGGATGACAGAAGAACCACAGCGACTCTCAACTCCAGCATTAGCAGAATTATTCCCCAAAATTGACATTAGCTACACTTCGTGCATTGCTGCGAAATACCCCGAAACAAGAGAACAAATGCTGAAACGTTCCGGGCAAACTGCAAGATGCTTGACGACAGAATGCTCTCCAGAGGATATTCTTTTAGTGGGACACGGTGCATCTGTATTGGGGGCGACAATAGGCTTAGTAGGTGAAATTGCCAGAACAGAAGTCAAAGCTTCGTTGTGTTCTCTGGTGAAAGTTGTGCGTCAACACCCAGAGTGGTTGTTAGAACTCAAGGGAGATACCTCCCATTTAACCCAAGTAGAAGAAGTCATTCGGTTTAATTAAGAAGAACTCATATGACATTACTATTGGCAGGAGACATCGGCGGCACGAAAACCATTTTGCGTCTGGTTGAGGCGTCAGATAAGCATCTATCACGTACTATTTATGAGGAACGGTACCGTAGTGGAGATTTCCCGGATTTGGTGCCGATAGTCCAGCAGTTTTTGCTAAAAGCTAATACACCAACACCACAAAAAGCTTGTTTTGCCATTGCAGGTCCTATAGTAAAAAATACCGCTAAACTGACTAATTTAGCTTGGTTCCTCGACATCGAACGGTTACAACAAGATTTGGGTATCCCTCAAGTAAGTTTGATCAACGACTTTGCCGCTGTTGGGTTTGGCGTTTTGGGTTTAGACAAACAAGATTTCCTGACTTTGCAACCTGGCAAACTCAACCCCGAAGCCCCGATTGCCATTATTGGTGCTGGTACTGGCTTGGGGCAAGGATTTTTAATCAAGCAAGGAAACAGCTATCAAATCTTTCCTTCTGAAGGTGGACACGCTGATTTTGCTCCCCGTACTGAGTTAGAGTTTCAGCTTTTGAAATACCTGCTGGATAAGCATGATATCCAACGGGTTTCTGTGGAACGAGTCGTTTCTGGTATGGGGATTGTGGCTATTTACCAATTTCTGCGCGATCGCAAAATAGGTACTGAATCCCCAGAAATTGCCCAAGTTGTCAGAACCTGGGAACAAGAAGCGGGACACCAAGAAAAAAGCGTCGATCCCGGTGCTGTCATTGGTAAAGCAGCATTAGAGAAAAGCGATCGCCTTTCAGAACAAACCATGCAATTGTTTGTAGAAGCATACGCCGCAGAAGCAGGCAATCTGGCGCTGAAACTTCTACCTTATGGTGGTTTATATGTTGCTGGAGGAATTGCACCTAAAATACTACCCTTAATTCAACAAGATAGGTTCCTGCTTAATTTCACGCAAAAAGGTAGAATGCGTCCCCTCCTAGAAGACATCCCCGTGCATATTATCCTTAATCAACAAGTGGGACTCATAGGTGCTGCGATCGCTGCTGCTAGGTTATAAAATTTACGGCGTTTGTAGTAAGCGCTTTAGCGCTGAAGTGCTTACTACAAAATATGCTTAGCCGTCATTAGAATTACGAATTATGTTGACGCTGACGATTTTTGTAACGCTGCCAAATTTTATCTCCTCCCCAAATCAACATTCCTACAACAACTCCAAAAAGGAGACTGTAACCAAGCGATAAGGTGAAGCGATGAGGAATAGGAGTGGAAAAGGGAGGTAACAAAGGTTCTTCTTTTGTAATTAAGGCGTAACTCGATGCCAAAATCCCGCCAGAACCAATCGCACTACCTACCGCAAGAATAGTGATTTGCAAGTTGCGATCGCCTATTTCTTTCTTTTCTTGTGCAAGGCGCTTTTCGCCCTGTCTATCGCCACACGTCCCCTGATTGAGGCGATCGCTTTATCTAGCAAGCTAGAACCATGATGAAAATATCCCAAGTCTGCTCTAATTTGTTCCTGAAAATAAGAGCAGTTTTCTAAGCTAAATATTTCTAATAAAGTAATATCTTCTTCTTTCATCATACCACGAATTTGTTGCAATCTATCAGCATAGTTTCGAGCATTGATGGCGATTGTATTTTGGTATCCCTCCAGATATCGCAGCAGATTGGCATAATCTAATCCCATTTTGGGAAGTGTCTTTAATTTATGGCTTAATTGCTCTAATTGTTCTTCTGTTAATAACTTATCGTCCCCAAATTGTTCTAAAGTCTTAATTTCTTCTTCTATTTTGCTATATTCTTTATTTGTGTCCTGATAAACTTGCCGGCTTTGTTGAAAAGCTTTCACAACTTTGGCACGAAAGAAAAATAAATCTAAGAATTGTTCCTGATAAGAATTCAACTTTTCTTCAGCTTCTGGATGGCTGAAGAACCAAACTAAAATATGACGGTAATTGGTTAATTGGTTAAAAAGCCCGTATTCAAAAATGGGGCTACCAAATAAGGTAGCGGAACGAGCAAATGGAGGTATGGTATAGTCTTGAGGAAAGAAAGCTTTGAGACATTCATCAGCAAGTTCCTTCAAAGCTTTCTGATTTTGAGGATCTTGTTCTGATGACAACCAAGCAGTAATTATTAGGGTTTCACCAAGAAACTTATTCAGGACTTACGCAACTGGCACAGCGCGATCGCAATTTTATAGTATTTACGTACTATGTCAAAGTGGCGTACCCAGAGGGCATTGCTGAAATTAATAACAGTAATTGGCTGTGTTAAGTATTT
>JAHHIB010000058.1 GCA_019359075.1 Kalymmatonema hyalinum WJT4-NPBG1 | reverse complement strand
CGCATCTGTAGGTAGGAACTTGAACACTTGCCAATAACGTAGTACACGAGGTACTTAGTCGGGTCAACTACTGTCCTTGGACTTAGGCTAGAAGCCCAGCGTCTTTAGACCTGGGTTGTTGACATCATACTTCCTAGTGTAGTGTTGACCAGAATCGGCGGTAACTACCGGAAACTAACGGAATTAACTCTACTGTACAAGTTTTCTCTAGGAGAGTCTGTATACCCACAAGCAGATTTGTTCTACTATCTTGAGGAGTATCAGTTGACAAAAAACTTTGGGAAGAACGCACAATCACACCACAGATACAGCGTTTCTCGAATGGATGAAGTACACCCAGAGCAAAGAGAACTCAGAACTGGTGAACTCAACAGTCAGCTTGGGAATTCTGCATTCTGAGTTCTGAGTTCTGCGTTCTTTGAAAACGTATTGTATGCAATCGAAACTCGCTATAAATCTGAATTAACTCTATGTGCTGGGTCGAGCAAATCAACTAAATACTAGGCACTCATGACTAAGAAATTATCACACTAGGTCAAGTCGTCAAAGCCATAATTCTCAATGGCTTGGGTTTAGTCGTCTCAAAGTTAGGTTAGTTAATCTTGCTACTTGGAGTCATAGCTTTGTTATTAGGTATGGTTTTTGGTGATGGAGTTGGTTGAGTACAATTGGCAGAAGGTACGGACTGGGATTGTGAACAATTTGCCTTCGCATTTACATTATTTAACAGACCCATAACACCTCCACCACCTATACAAGCCACTGCAAGCGGTACAATTACGAATTGTATCCACCATCTGATATCATGGACTCTGGAAGTAGTATCCTTAAAAATTGCGCCTCGGTTTTTCAGGTCATGTTTTAGATCTTCTGTGAGTCCTTCGCAGCCTTGAAAGAGAGCGCCTTGAACTTTTGCGCCACTCAAATTAGTATTCCGCAATTTAGCGTTTCTAAAATTACAGCGCCGTAGGTCTGCTTGAGCCAAGTCTGCGCCAGTTAAGTCTGCCCATCGTAAGTCAGCACCGTTTAATTTGGCATTTGGCAATTTAGCGCCGCACAAGGTAGCGTATGTTAAATTTGCTCCATGTATGTGAGCATCCTGCAAATTAGCACCGTTCAAGCAGCAGTTACTCAAGTCACTACCGTTAAGATTGGTGCGTGTTAGGTTATGGTGGCTAAAGTTCTTGTTGCTCAAATCTTGGCTACTTAAATCTTGCTCAGACCAGTCATGGTTAGAAGTCATAAACTTATACCTGTTTAGTTAAGATTGAAATTCTTTAGAACGTTGGTTGATGCCATCTGCATCTTACTTAGAGTAGATTCTGTTGTTGCTCATACTTATATTTCCTGTTTGAAAAAAACTTAGAAATACGCGGTAATAAGCGGTAATAAAAGGAAAATATATTTACTTTATAAAGCTTCTCGACTCACGTCCTATATCGATGAGTAGATCTTTGTTCTGGGGTATACGCTATCTTTAGGAGTATTAGTAGACCGACAACTTTGATTGATGACCCTTGTAAAAGCGAGCAAAAAGTATCATAAGATACAAAATTTTGATGATAACCAGAAGGGAAAGCTTTAGGTATAGCTTGTTTTTAATTTCTTAACAGCTTGCATTCAGTCTACTTAAGCATTGCTAAGTTTTAGAAAACTCAAAGATTTCAGAAAAGTAAAGAGGGTAGAAATGGTAGCAATTACAGTCAATCAAAAAGTCTTTGAAATCTTAAAACAAGCTTATATAGAAAAGTTTGGTGGCTCGCCCAAATTTCTAATTGCTGAGCTAAATCGTGTTTATCAAGATAAAGACAATTCCACAAAAGATGTCATTTCTGACAAAACTATACGTAATTTCTTCAATAACGTTGAACCAACAAAGATGCAGGAGAAGAACCTTAACTTTTTATGCAGAGTGTTATTGGAATACGATAGTTATCAAGAAGCTTTGAGGCAACAAGCAGCCTTAGAACAAGGACAAGAAAATTCTAATTTAAATCAAGAGTGGATTGCCCGATACCAGGAATATCTTAGGATAAAGTGCAGCACAATGAAAGTGCTAACTATGACTCAACCTGTAGAATTAGATAGTGTTTATGCCAATGTCAATATTTTAGAAACTACTAAAGGTAAAAAACCAAAAACAATTAAAGAGTTGTTGGCTAACATCTCCAGTCACAGTGTAAGCAATATCAGCCTCAGTCGCATAAAGTATACAGTTAGTGATAGAAATGTAGCTGCTTTAGATGCCGTCAAACATCATCCTAAACTTCTTATCTGGGGGAACCCAGGAGCAGGTAAAACGACGTTTCTCAAGCATCTGGGTATGCATACCACCCAAGAATTAGGACAGCAAATTATACCAATTTTTCTTTCCTTAAAAGCATTTGCAGATGAAGAGGATAAACCAACTCTTATTGATACCGTCAAACGAGAATTGATGACATATGCTTCTGCCCCAGAGGAACTTGTTCAGGAGTTACTCGAGCAAGGTCGTTGCTTGATTCTATTAGATGGTCTAGATGAAGTGAGAGAAGCAGAAAGCAACCGAGTCTACCGAAATATTAATACTTTAGTAGAACAATTTTCAAAAAATCGTTTTGTTATGACTTGCCGTTCCGGAGCTTCTGATTATACATTTGACTATTTCACAGAAGTGGAGATGGCAGATTTTGATAAAAACCAAGTTGAAATATTTGTAAAAAGATGGTTTGCATCTAGTCAAGAACCAAAATTAGAAAACGAATTTTTAAAAGAACTAGAAAAAAGTGAGTCTATTAAAGAGTTAGCTACAAATCCATTATTGCTAACTATGTTATGTTTAGTGTTTGAGGATAACTATGAATTCCCCAAAAATCAATACTCGCTGATTGATGATGCGGTGAATATACTTCTACGCAAATGGGATGCTAGCAGGCGAATCAAACGTGATTCTGATAATAAGTTTAATTTACCATTTCAACGCAAAGTTAATGTACTCAGTCAGATAGCTTATAAAGCTTTTAATCAAGAAACACAAAAATATTTTTGGCGGCAAAGGGAGATAGAGGAAAATATTAGGAATTATCTGGAGAATATCTCTAAAATTTCTCCGGAAAATCTCGCTATTGATAGTTTAGAAGTATTGAAAACAATTGAAGCGAATCATGGATTACTCGTTGAGCAAGCTAAAGACATATATTCATTTTCACACTTGACTTTTCAGGAATATTTTGTTGCTAATTATATAGTTGAAAGTACAAATGCTGAAACATTAAAAGAAGTTATTAAACAGCACCTAACCAAGCGTCAGTGGCGAGAAGTGTTTATCATGATTGCAGAAAGGCTTGCAAATGCTGATGAATTTCTCAAACTGATGTTTAGCCAAATTAACAAGCTAGTAAACAGTAAAGCTCTGCAAGAAATGTTGACTTGGCTAGATGAAGTAACTAGTTTTCATGGAGTTAAGTCTAGTTCGTGGAGAGGGTTTTATTTATTTGTTGATCAGGAGTTTGAACTATATAGCAATCTACTGACAAAAGTTGATCCTAACCTCGCTTTAAAGCTAGCTGTTATGTTGAAAGAATTCAATAAAGAACAGAAAAAAATTATTGAGCGCTCACAATTCTCCGATTTTGCTTTGCATTTAGTTGATATTTGTGCTAAAGCTTCTGCTAAGGCTGATGAAAAGGAATTTAAGCCTGAAAAAGTAAGCCCTTTACTAAGAAAAGAACTTCCTGTTAGTGATGGTATTTTCATTGCTCCTCAACGACAAGGTGGAGGAATAACTATTGATAAAGAGAAGGGTGTCATTACCATTTATAAACAAGAACGGCAAATTACCCTTGATAAAGAGCATTTCCCTATTCAAGCTAGTTCTGGCATTGCTAGCGATAAACAAGTGAACTACGAGGCTTTAGCAGACGAATTAATGTTCTTACTAGAAAGCTCTCCTCGTGATGATGCCCCTAAATCGGACTGGCAGGATTGGGCAAACCATTTAAAAGGGGTAATGAGGCTGTATTTAAATATTGGTTATAATGATGTGAAATTTTCCCAAGAGCAAATCAACACTTTGAAAGATTATTTTTACGCCAATATTTTGCTAATGGAATGTATTCAAGGAGGTAGTTACTCTTCTAAAGAGCTACGCAACCAAATTGTTGATCACCTATTATTACCAAATAAGCGCATTCCTAAAACTCTCACTTTATCAATATAGCAATCTTAGAGGAGCTGTAAAATTATCTTTTTCTCTTCTTCTCTCATACCTTAGTGTCCTTAGTAGACTGCTATATCTACTTACTACTGGACTAACTACTGGCTCATTTTCCATCCTTTACCGTTTGATACCGCATATTACCTTTTAATGCTATGATTCATAGGTATTCAATGGCATTAGAAGGAATGGCTATATATGGGCAAGCAGGTTAAGAAAGTATGTAAGCACGAACCGGGTAAAGACTGGACTGACGGCTGTTGTAGCTCGAATCATGTAGATGACACGAGTTCTAGGGTGCGTGATGAACAGGTCACAAAATTTGCTTTCCAGCAGTCTTTTTCAGCCCAACCAGGGACATAAGCAATTCAAAGTTGACGCATTGGGAAAGCCACTTCCTGCAATCATTCTGCTATAATGCAGTCGGCAAATTCTGGTGTGCACTACCTAATCCCTACCTTTTATTTCCTGGGGAGTTCATAGGCTTTCCAAATAGCTCAACAAATCCGCCATTTCTTGAGGGCTAGGTTGAAATTTCGGCATGGGTGGAGTTTCGCCACTAATGACTTGGTGAATCAGACCATACGGGGATTTACGCTTTGAGACTCCTTGTAAACTGGGACCTACACGCCCATCTGCTTCCCAGCCATGACAACCAGCACAGTTGATTTGAAAGATGGCGTGTCCTAGTACTTGGTCGCCTTTGAGCGATAGAACGTTTTTAACGTATGGATCGGAAGCTCTGGTTATATCAACAGCAAAAATGCTCAAAACAACTGCTAGCAGAATCGCCAGCGCCGTCAGAGTGATTCGCCAAATCAGAGTTTCAGGTTTGGTAATCTGGTTATCCAAAAGTTTGCTGTTTAAGTTGAAGTGTACAAAAAGTTTTCATTTCATACACATAGCTTAAAAGTTCTTGATTGTGACTGCAAGCACAGACAAATGTTTTTTTGCTAACTAAGCAGGGAGTGAGGGGGATGAGAAAGTGAGGGAGTGAGGGAGTGAGGGAGTGAGGGGGATGAGGGGGATAGGTGGGTGGTGCATTCTGGCGAGCCTTTAAAAGAAGGGATTCATGCCAGATTTGGTAGAATCAAGAACAGGAACAAAATATTGAACGATAGCAACAAAGGAGATTTAAAGTGGTTGAACCCTTGCTTGACGGCATTGTGCTGGGTCTAATCTTCGTAACCTTGAGTGGATTGTTTTACAAAGCTTACCAACAATACAAGCGCGGCAATCAGCTAGGTTTGTAAAGTACTGAGTACTGAGTGGGGAGTCAGGAGTGAGGAACTTTAAATTTTGAATTTTGAATTTTGAATTTTGAATTTTGAATTCTCCCCCACTCCCCTCACTCCACAACTCTGTAAAAGGTTAAAGCTGTGTTTCCGTAAACTTTTTCGCGGTAGATTTCCCAAGATGGAATGACTGGAGGTGTCCAATCTTGAGGATTATGTTCGACTGCTATTTCACCATTGGCGTCTAAAAGCTGAGAGTGAGCGATCGCCTCTAGCACTGGCTGGTATAATCCACTCGCATAAGGTGGATCGAAGTAAATTCTATCAAACTGTCCTGACAATTTTGGCAAAAGCTGTACGACATCTCCGCGCAGTACCTTCCATTCTTGTTCAGCACTCGCTACTTGCTGCCAGTTTTGTTCGATAATGACACAAGCACGGTGAGATTTTTCAATTCCTACGACTAGGCTGGCTCCTCTACACAAAGCTTCTGCGCCCATTGAACCAGCACCGGCGCACACATCCAGCCAGCGACAACCTTCTATTGTCCCCTGCCAAATATTAAAAACTGCCTCCCGTACCCGCGCACTTGTCGGTCGGGTTTCTCTCCCTGGTAAAGTTTTTAATTGTCGATTACCGTAAATTCTTAAACTCATTAGTCATTAGTCATTAGTCATGAGATGCAAACATCTTTTTATAGGGTAAGCATCACCCACCAGTCACTTGTAAAGGTAGGCAATGCCATCCTATATGAAATTTACAATTTTTAACAATCAATTCTCAAAAAACCCTTTGACTATGAACTAAAGACTAGAGACTATTGACTCATCCACAATTGTATTTAGGCAGCAACTTGTGTCCAAACTTGGGATACAAAATTCGACAGAATTTGCAATCCAATATTAGAGGACTTTTCTGGGTGGAACTGAACTGCCATAAGGTTATCGCGGGCGATCGCAGCTGTTACAGTTTGACTACCGTGGGTAACATTTGCAGCACAGACTTGCGGATCTTGTGGATCAACATAATAGGAATGGACAAAATAGACCCAAGGTTGAGATGGGATATATTCCCACAAATTACTTTTTGGGTGAGTCAGTTCGAGTTGATTCCAACCCATATGAGGAATGGCGATTCCTGGTTCTCGGTGAAATCGCCTGACTGTTCCTTTAATAATTCCGAGTCCGGGTTCAACGCCTTCTGCACTTGACTCAAAAAGAATTTGCAGTCCTAAACAAATGCCTAAAAAGGGTTTGCCAGATGCAATTGCATCTTTGATTGGTTTTTCCAAACCACGTGCTCTCAAGTGTTGCACTGCTGGATCGAATGCACCCACGCCCGGCAAAACTACAGCATCTGCCTTTTCTAATTCCTTTTGAGAGTCAGTAATCTTAGGAGTTGCCCCGGCTTTTTCCAAACCTTTGCAAACCGAGTGCAAATTTCCCATGTCGTAGTCTACGACTGCAATCACTGTCATTTACCTGCTCCCTGTTAATTTATGATGGAGGGTATTTCTATATTATCTATATTAAATAATATTCGATATGAAGAAAAGAATTCTATTAACTTCTTTTGACACTTGGCTATCTGATCAAAAATCAAATTCTTCTGATGATTTGTTGGCAGAAGTTGCTCGGCTTAACTCGTTACCTTATGATTTAACCTTGTTGCGACTGTTGCCTGTAGATGTGCAGCTTGCCAGTTTTCGAGTCATAGAAAAAATCCATGAACTCCAACCAGACTGCATTATCTGCTGTGGCATGGCACGAAAGCGGACACTATTAAGTGTGGAAGTCGGCGCTAGTTGTGGAGAAAATGTGTTGCAGACAACAGTTGATTTAGAGCAATTAGTGGCGGGAGCAAGGGCAGTTGAGATCAGTCACGACTGCGGAAAATTTGTTTGCGAAGGTCTTTACTATTGCGTTTTAGATGAACTACGCCAACACCAACTAACAACCCCTTGCATCTTTGTCCACGTTCCTATTGTGACTGAAGAAAATTTGCCCTTAGTCGTTGACGATTTTTTATTGATTATCCACAGGCTGGCACTTTGGTAAAGCTGTTTGCGTCTGTAGCGAGAAAAATATATGTAAGTATATGTTGCCATTCTTACTAATTTTTCCTATCGCTCAAATAACTCCTCCCCCTGCAGCACCGCCACAAGAAATTGTGCAACAGCAACAAGTGCGTCCTTTACCAGGCAATCTGGATAGTGTGCCTGTATTTAACAGCAACAGTCCAGAAAAGGTTCTTAAAGAAGGAATTTTGCTTTCCACCTTTCCATCCGAAGGGAAAAAAGTGCCAACCGCACACCTGAATTTTCCTTTTAAAGGACGATTTGATGTTTTTGCCCACCACGTTGCCCAAGCACCCACACCAGAAGATTTGCGATCGCTGTACCTCGGGATAATTCTGCACAACCCAGGAAAACAACCTGTGACAGTGAATATCTTGCAGGCGGCGAGTTATTTAAGCCAACCAGATGCGCCGTTTGCGGAGTTGCCATCTAAGAGTGAGAATATTTTGGGGACAATTTTCGCCGGACCAGGCGATCGCGTGATGTATGATGTCCTTCGGGGACAACGACAAGACACATTTCCTCCCCAAATTATTATTCCACCAGGCGAAAGCCGGATGTTGATGAATGCGCCCATTCCTGTGAACGGACTCACACCACCCTTAAATGGTCGGTCTACACTCATGCGACTGTGGAGTAACGACACAGTGTATGCAGCGAGTCTGGCAATGTTTGCACCAAAGAATCCTGATGGCAGCGAGCGTGAGCCTACTTTAGAAGAATGGCAAAATTTACTAGATAATGGTGATTTATCCGGACCACGCGATAAAGTCCCCACCCCTCTTGAGGAGACTAACAAACCAATCATATATGGTCGCGTTGCCGGAGTCGCCCAGGGGACTGAATGGAAAGCATTATTAATAGATGATCCAAAAACTCAGCATCTGACCATACCCAGCCCAGGACTTGCCTTTTCCTACGCCCTAAGCGCCCTAGATCGCGGTACCTTAGGAACGAGTCAAATACAAAGTGCGCCGATGCTGGTACGCTATCCTGACACCGCATATCGCGCTCATGGAAATTACACTGTGCAATACAGCCTAACATTGCCACTGTATAACAATACTCAGAACCCGCAAACCGTTATGGTGTCAATGCAGACACCAATAAAAGAAGACCAGTTGACAAAACAGGGATTGCGCTTTTTAAATCCACCAGCGCCGCAAGTGTTCTTCCGGGGTTCGGTAAGAGTACGTTACAAAGATGACCAAGGTCTACCCCAAACCCAGTATTTGCATTTGGTGCAGAAACGGGGACAACAAGGAGAATCATTAGTGATGTTAAATATGAAGGCAGGCGAGAGAAGATTAGTAGAAGTAGACTTCCTCTATCCGCCAGACGCCACCCCACCCCAAGTGCTAACAGTTCAGACGATGAATAATGTCGGTTCAACTAGTAGTTCATCGCATTAATTATGATGGTTGTATAAGTTTGTAGTAAGGACTTTAGTCCACGACTGTTTGAGCGCTCTTTGCGCTCACTACTAAGCCTTCAAAAAAAGAAAAAATCCCATGCTTTCTAAGCATAGGATTATCAATCTGACCTTTCATTTCCCAAAACTTTCACCTTGACAACAACGTCATCATTGACCTTGACATAGACCTTGACCACCACTCCAAATGTGGGATCGACTTTGACGAAAACGTTGACTTTTACCACAATTTGCAAGAAACCCCGGTAGTTAAACCGGGGAAAAGGGGTTTTGTCGTGTACTTTGAGTCTTTTATGCAAGACCGCATTAATTTATAAAGATAGGCTTGTTTCAATCCAAATAATTGCCAAATTGCCAAGTAACTAAGCAAGAATAGCTAAAATAAAACCCCAGGCTTATTACCTGGGGTTGACGGTGTTTCAACCACGATGTGCATGACGGCTTATTGCCCTAATCTATCCTTTTGTTGTTAACAAAAGTAGCCAAAATGCCAAAAACACTTATCCACAGATAACTACTGAGTTTGCGACAATTCCCTCAACAACTATGTGTTCTTGGCGAAAAATCGTAAGAAATATTAAGTAGAGTCGGCAAGGCACACCCTATAGACTAAAAAAAGAAATTTAAAAAAATTAATAATTTGTGAATCAACAGCCTAACTATCAAACCACAGCACAATCCTCAAATGGCTGGCATGGCAAACTTAACTTAGTGTACGCTCATCGCCAAAATACAACAACGCTCATTCACAACCAAAATCAAGCACCCCTGAAGGTACAACGCCCGTTTTATCCAGAGGGGCAAGAGGTTTGTCATAGCGTGATTTTACATACAGCCGGGGGAGTTGTGGGAGGCGATCGCCTTTCTTGCAACTTTCACCTGCAACCGAACGCCCAAGCACTCATCACCACAGCAGCGGCAAGTAAGATATACCGCAGTAATGGCACTCAAGCAAGACAAAGCATTGAGATACAAGTTGATACTGGTGCTTGCTTGGAGTGGTTACCCCAAGAAACAATAGTCTTTAACGGGGCGATTTATCGGCAAGACTTGCGGGTAGAATTAGCTACGAAAGCGAGTTGGATCGGCTGGGAAATCACCCGATTTGGACGGAGTGCTAGAGGAGAGATATTTGCAACAGGAGAATGGCGATCGCACACGGAAATTTGGCAGCAAGGGGTTCCCTTGTGGATTGATAGGCAATGGTTACCGGGTAGCGAAGAGGTTTTTCACAGTCCCCACGGCTTGGCAGGACAACCTGTGGCAGGTAGTCTGGTATACGTTGGGCAAGAGGTTTCACCTGATTTGGTGCAGAAGGCGCGTTCCCTGTGGGATGGCGTTGGGGAAGCAGGTGTGACTCGTCTTTCATGTGGATTATTGTGTCGATATCGTGGTTCTGCTACATCTGAGGTGAGAAACTGGTTTATTGGTGTCTGGCAGCTATTGCGTCAATCATTTTTGGTACGTTCTAGTTGTGTACCAAGAGTTTGGCAGATTTAAACGAACCGCAAAGGCGCGAAGGGCGCAAAGGAAGAGGTAGGAAATGCAACTTACGCCGCAGGAGAAGGATAAATTGTTGATTTTTACTGCTGCGCTATTAGCAGAAAGACGCAAAGAAAGAGGTTTGAAGTTGAATTATCCAGAAGCGGTGGCGTATATTTCTGCTGCTATTTTGGAAGGTGCGAGAGACGGGCGAACAGTTGCAGAGTTGATGAGTTATGGTACAACTTTGCTAAAGCGAGATGATGTGATGGAAGGTGTACCAGAAATGGTGCATGAAGTGCAGGTGGAAGCAACTTTTCCTGATGGGACAAAGTTGGTAACAGTGCATAACCCAATTCGTTAATTCTGTCGCCCGCTTGAATTTTGAATTTTAAATTTTGAATTATTATGATACCAGGGGAAATTATTACACCAGAAGGGGAAATAGAACTGAATGCAGGTCGTCCTACTGTAAGATTACAAGTGTCAAATACAGGAGATAGACCGATACAAGTTGGTTCCCACTTTCACTTTTTTGAAGTCAACGCCGCGTTAAATTTTGACAGAGAACAAGCGCGGGGAATGCGCCTCGATATACCCGCAGGAACAGCAGTCCGTTTTGAACCAGGGGATGAAAAAGAAGTGACATTAGTCCCCTTAGTTGGTAGTCGTCAAGTTTACGGCTTCAACGCCAGAGTGAACGGACAACTGGATTGATGATAAGTGTGTAATAGCTACAAAAAAACTCGAAGTTATCAAAAATCGGTTCCAACTGACTTCACGCAAAAGCCAAAGGCGTAAGCACACACTTTAAATGTAAGGATTTAACGGTGATGGAATGGTACAATGAACCGCCTGTTTGGAATGTCCAAGCTGACACAATCCACATTACCTCTGGAGCGAAAACTGACTTTTGGCGTGAAACGCACTACGGCTTTATTAGAGATAATGGTCACTTTTTTTATGAACAAGTTCAGGGTGACTTCGTTGTTGAGGTAAAAGTCAGTGGTGAGTATCAAGAATTGTATGATCAAGCTGGACTGATGGTGCGTTTAAATGAGTCTCATTGGTTGAAATGTGGTATTGAATTTGTTGATGGTGTGCAACAAGTCAGTGCTGTCGTTACACGCGACTACTCGGATTGGTCTGTTATCCCAATGCCAGAAAATCCTGATGCAATTTGGGTGCGTGTGACTCGACGGGGGAGTGCTGTGGAAGTGCAATACTCTCTGGATGGCAATGATTACACGATGCTGAGATTGGCGTATCTCACTCCTGTGGAAACAGTGAATGTTGGCGTCATGTGTGCTTCTCCACAGGGAAATGGCTTCCCGATGAAGTTTGAAAAATTGACAATTCGCAGTTTGTGAGGAGTTGTTATGAGTTACAGAATGGATCGTCGCGCTTATGCGGAAACTTTTGGTCCAACAGTAGGCGATCGCATCCGACTAGCCGACACAGAATTATTTATCGAAGTTGAACAAGACCTCACCACCTACGGCGATGAGGTAAAATTCGGTGGTGGTAAAGTCATCCGCGATGGGATGGGACAGTCACCTATTTCCAACGCTGATGGTGCGGTTGATTTAGTGATTACCAATGCCTTAATTCTCGATTGGTGGGGTGTCGTCAAAGCAGATATCGGTATTAAAGATGGCAAGATATTCAAAATTGGTAAAGCTGGAAATCCCTATATTCAAGACAACGTAGATATTATTATTGGTCCTGGTACCGAGGCGGTAGCTGGGGAAGGAATGATTCTCACCGCTGGCGGTATCGACACCCACATTCACTTTATTTGTCCGCAACAGATTGAAGTGGCGATCGCCTCCGGTATCACTACAATGATTGGCGGCGGTACTGGTCCTGCTGCGGGTACAAACGCTACTACCTGTACTCCAGGACCTTGGAATATTTACCGAATGCTGCAAGCCGCTGATGCTTTTCCTATGAACTTAGGATTTTTAGGTAAAGGCAATGCCAGCCAACCTCAAGGACTGGTGGAACAAGTGCAAGCAGGTGCGATCGGGTTAAAGTTGCACGAAGACTGGGGAACTACCCCCGCAGCAATTGATACCTGCCTCACCGTCGCCGATGATTATGATGTACAGGTAGCAATTCATACCGATACTTTAAACGAAGCGGGGTTTGTGGAAGATACTATCGCTGCTTTCAAGAATCGTGTTATCCATACATACCATACTGAAGGTGCAGGCGGCGGTCACGCACCAGATATTATTAAAGTGTGCGGGGAAGCGAATGTGCTACCATCTTCCACCAATCCTACACGTCCTTACACCGTCAACACCTTGGATGAACATCTGGATATGTTGATGGTGTGTCATCACCTCGACGCTGGTATTGCGGAGGATGTGGCGTTTGCAGAGTCGCGCATCCGTCGGGAAACCATCGCCGCAGAAGATATTCTGCATGATTTAGGTGCGTTCAGCATGATTTCTTCCGACTCCCAAGCGATGGGACGAGTTGGTGAGGTGATAATTCGCACCTGGCAGACAGCGCACAAAATGAAAGTCCAACGGGGAGACCTCACCCTTGATACCCCCCTTTCTAAGGGGGGCAGGGGGGATCGAGCAGATAATTTCCGGGCAAAGAGGTATGTTGCTAAGTACACCATAAATCCAGCCATTACCCACGGTATTTCCCAATATGTGGGTTCAGTGGAAGAGGGAAAACTTGCAGATTTGTGTTTGTGGCGTCCGGCATTTTTTGGTGTGAAGCCGGAGATAGTGATTAAAGGTGGGATGATTGCATGGTCACAAATGGGCGATGCGAATGCAAGTATTCCGACACCGCAACCAGTACATATGCGACCGATGTTTGGCAGTTTTGCGGGTGCGCGTCACGCCACATCATTAACTTTTGTCTCCCAAGCAGCTTTGGAAAGGGAAATTGCCAGCCAATTGGGTTTGCAAAAGCAAGCCGTTGCAGTTTCCGGAACACGCCAGTTGAGTAAGCGGGATATGAAGCTGAATGATGCGTTACCTCATATTGAAGTTGATGCCGAAACTTATGAAGTGAGGGCTGATGGCGAGTTGCTAACGTGTGAACCTGCAACAGTTTTGCCGATGGCACAGAGGTATTTTTTGTTTTGACGCTAATGGCAAGGAACAATTAGCAATTAGCAATTATTAGCCTGTAACCAGGTGACTAAATCAGCTGGTGAGGAAAAATCCAACAGCGCCTCACCTAAATTTTCTAGCTGCGTGATGGATAGCCTCCTAATTTGCTGTTCCAGTTCTGGCTCAACTGTAACAAGTCGGCGTCTTAGTAGGCGCATAATCATCACTAGCGCCTCTTCCCGCTTTCCTTCTTCGAGAATGTCTTGGTAAATAACAGATTCCCGCATAATTTCCTCGCTAAAAAGTTGGCGAAGTGAACTACCCCACCCTAGCAGAGCTAGAGGGTGGGGCTTCTGTACTCACGGGGGAGTGCCTCAAATGAGATTTTCGTCCCATTTTTGGTCTTACCTCCCCTCCTACAGCAGAGACGGCTGAACCTTCCGCCCTTACGGGTTCGCCACTTCCTACAACGGGGGGAACCCCCGCAACGGAGTGGCGAACCTTTAGGATTCTGATGCCTTCTGCTCTAATATTGATAGCTGCATTCCCATCTCTGTCGTGATCAGTGCCACAATGGGGACAAGTCCATTCACGGATATCCAAGGACATCTCTTTGACTTGATAGAAACAATTAGAACAGAGCTTGGAACTAGGGAACCATCTATCTATTTCAACTAACTTCCCGCCTTTGCGTTCTAGCTTATAGGCTAAGAAGTTAGTGAATGTTCCCCACCCAACATCAGATATTGCTTTTGCCAAATTGTGATTACGAACCATGCCCTTGACATAAAGACTTTCTACTATGACAGCTTGGCTATCGCTGACCAACTTATAACTAAGTTTATGCAGAAAGTCTTGCCGCGAGTTGCTAAGGCGTTCGTACACTTTGGCAACAACTTTTCTATATTTGTGTCGTGAATTACTTCCTTTTTCTTTACGCGCTAATTTCTTTTGTTTGCGCTTCAAGTTTTTTTCGTGCTTTGCAATGTGTCTAGGATTATCGTATTTAGAAACTTTTTCGCCGTCAGTGACAACAGCAAAGTGTTTCAATCCTAAATCAATGCCATAAATCTTACCAAGTGAAGTAGTGGGATTTTCTCCCTCTATCTCAGTCAGAATAGATGCGAAGTATTTCCCCGATGGTGTCTTGCTAACGGTAACAGTCTTGATTTTCCCCGAAATTGGTCTATGTATCTTGGCTTTGACTATCCCGATATTGCCAGGAAGTTTTACACTGTCATCTACAATTTTGACGTTTTGAGGATACTGAATTGACTGTTTACCGTGCTTAGATTTGAACTTAGGAAAGCCAGCACGTTTCTCAAAAAAATTTTTGTACGCTGTGGTTAAGTTGAGTGTTGTAGCCTGCAAAACTTGACTATAACAATCAGCTAACCACTCAGTATCTTCCGCTTTTTTGAGTGCTGGAAGAAGTGCATTGAGTGCTGAACGTCCAAGTCCTTTGCCCGTTTCTTTGTAAGTTTCAATGGATTTATTTAGCAGGTAATTCCACCACCAGCGAGAGCATCCAAATGCCTGAGCTAATAGTGTCTGTTGTTCAGTTGTTGGGTATAAACGGACTTGTACGGCTTTGTGTAGCACTCAATATCACCTGCTTGACTTTTTATTCTATTACAATATGTACTTAGCGATAAAAGTAATTAGAAAATATTTTGGCAACTCCTTATACATCTTTTCCCTGTCTTTTCGCAGAAAAGATTTGGTCAAAGATGCAATCGTCGTTACCCGCTCCCTATCCCCACCTTACGAGTACGTTGAGGGCTTCGCCGTGAGCGCTCAGCCGAACGGTGGGGACTTCCGCGATACCGTTAAATCCTTTTTAAACCGTAAACCCGCCAGCAGCTGAGTACAGTTGGAAATCAGCTGTCGCTGTTCTGGTTCTTCTATATTACCGACCTCTTCGGCTACTTGGCTGAGCAGCTGGCTGGTATCCTCAGCTGCACAAAGAACTGCCAAGGGCAGCAGTCCTGCATTCTGGAGCAATGGCTCTGGGTTTTGTTCCCACATCCGCACCACATTGTAGCGATGGCGTGTTTCTTCCACTTGGAATTCACTTGGAACTTCAGCAGCAGCGCGTGATTCTTGCAGTAATACAAGAAATTGCGTTATGGGTAGGCGATAGCTGCGGTGCAATCTCACCCAATAATCCAGCATCCGCAGTGGTAAAGGAGGATTAGTCTCTCCCGCCACTTGAAATTCTATTTGTAGAAGCCGTTTCTGACGGGGTAAATAAGCAACAAAGTCCGCGCGGATTGGCTCGATACTCAATTCGGTTTTTAAGACTTGTATCGATTTAGGAGTTGCTCCAAATAACCAGCTAGCGAACGATTGAGGGTAAGTTTCCGAAAGATACTTGCATATATTGTCGAAAGACATGGTTATTTGGCAAAAATTACACTTATATTGCTTATTATCTCCATAAAAAGTTTGATTTGAGCATTTCGTTTTGTTTGAGGCACAACATAAAGAAGAGTTTAGTTTCAACGAGTATGCTGGTATTATTAAACTCACTCAAGACCCTTTGGAGTATCAGCAGCGAATTAGGGCTGAGTAGCATTAGCTAAGTCACGTTAATTTGACTTGTTTGCTACCACAATCATTCGGCGACTATCAACCGCCAACGGTTCACCATCGTATCCGTAGCCCTCTACTTGGCTGAAGCCCGTTTGCAACAGCCAATCGCGGATTTCAGGAAAGGTAAAATTGCGAACAAAGTATTCACCGCGTCGCACCTGTCCATCGCGAATGATAGTACGCTCGGTATAGGTGCGATTGGTAAGCGCATCGTAGCGATCGCGTGTAAGCATATAATTGCCATCACGTTCAGTCACTAACTCAGGGGTAAAATTTTGCAAGATGTAGCTCAGGTTCCGAATATCGATGAGCAATTTGCCGCCTACTTTCAGAGCGTCATACGCTTGGGCTAAACAACAGCGATTTTCATCGTCATCGAAGTAACCAAAGGCTGTGAAGCAGTTGAGGATACAATTGAAGCGATCGCAATTGGGTAGGGAACGCATATCCCCTTGAATGTACTCTACCTTAACGCCGTTACGCTCGGCATCAAGACGTGCTTTTTCTAAGAAGAAAGCCGTACTATCAAGCCCAGTCACATTATAGCCACGAGCCGCTAGCTGATTAGCAATCCGCCCATGCCCACAAGCTAAGTCTAAAATAGTCATCCCTGGTTGTAGATCTAGCAGTCGGCAAATCAAGTCAACTTCGTGTTGGGTGCGTTCTGGTGTTAACAGCGTTTCATAAAAGTAAAGATAATCATCCTCGAACACGCTGTTACCATCGAATGTATTTGCATCCATTTTAAATCTGATTTGTAAAGTGAATTTTGAATGTGTAGGGACGACACTTGTGTTGTCGGGTTTATGCCGCACCGAAGTGTCCGTTGCTTGAGAAAATTTTACTATTATTAGAGCAATCGTGCTTAATCGGTTTTTTGTAAGTATTGTTCACTGAGACTACTGGCAAGGCAAATTCTACTTTTGAATCTCTCATAATTATGGAAAGCCAGTCACAAACTAAGCTTGAGTATTTTTAAATCAGTCCTGAGTCCTGAGTCCTGAGTCAGTCAGGCGGGCGCTTTGGGGGATGCGCTCACCGCCACCAACGCATAAAGGTCCAATTGGTGGGGGACGCGCGACCACTCGTATTTAACTGATAACTGTTTACTGTTCACTGTTCACTGTTAAAGAGGTCTACTGAATATGGCTGGATTGACTGGTATCCGTTGGCTACGTCAGCTAGTTCTTGGCTTAAGCTGTCTACTTCTGCTTTCAAGTTGTAGTTTCTCCAACGGTTCCACTGCTGCTGGTAAAACACTTACGATTGCCACAGAACCAACGTTTCCGCCTTTCGAGTTTCAGTCTGCAACTGGTGAGTTGCAGGGCTTTGACATTGACTTGATGAATGCGATCGCCCAATCTGCTGGCTTTCAAGTTAAGTATCAAAGAATGCCTTTTGATGGTATGATTCCAGCGTTGCAAGCGCAAACTGTAGATGCGGCAGTTGCAGCAATGACGATTACTGCTCAACGGGCGAAGACAATTTCCTTCTCGCGCCCTTACTTCAAATCGGGGGTAGCGATCGCCACCCGCATAGATAATCAAAACATTACCAATTTCGACAGTCTTAAAAACAAGATTATTGGTGTGCAAATCGGGACAACCGGCGCACAGAAGGCTCAAAATATTCCAAATGCTGAAGTTCGCACTTTTAATGATTCACCCTTAACGCTTCAGGCATTACTCAACGGTAATGTCGATGCCGTTCTTAACGATCAAGTTGTGATCTTATACGGCATAAAGAGCGGCAACCTCAAGGGACTCAAAGTGGTCAGCAGCCTGCTTACAGAAGAATTTTATGGCATTCCTACACCCAAAGGATCACCCTACTTACAAACGATTAACCAAGGTTTGGCAACGGTGCTGAAAAATGGCACTTACAGCCAAATTTACCAAAAGTGGTTTGGTATCCAGCCACCACAGCTACCAGAAAAATCACCCATTGAAAACCAGACTAACGAAGGCGTATCTGAGCTATTAACCTCACTCAGCATCATCTGGAAATCACTACCCGTTCTGCTGGGTGGGGCTTTGATAACACTTCAACTCACGGTACTCTCGGTATTGCTGGGTACGCTTGCGGGTTCACTGATTGGGATTGTTCGCCTACATCCTGCTCCGTTTTTGCGCTCTTGTGCTAGAGGGTATGTGGAGTTCTTTCGGGGGACACCAATGCTTGTGCAGATTTTTATGATTTACTTTGGGTTGCCTGCTGTCGTCCAAAATTTTGGTTTCACCTTCACCTTAAATCGTCTGGCGGCAGCAGTGATCGCCTTGAGTCTCAATAGCGCTGCCTACATTGCCGAAATTGTCCGGGGAGGCATCCAATCAATTGAGCCGGGGCAAGCAGAAGCCGCCCAATCACTAGGCTTGAGTTCAGTGCAAACAATGCGCTATGTAATCTTTCCTCAAGCCCTCCGCAGAATGCTGCCACCTCTGGGCAATCAGTTCATTAGCCTGCTCAAAGACACTAGCTTAGTCGCTGTCATCGGGTTTGAAGAGTTGTTCCGCAAGGGGCAGTTGATTGTAGCCCAGAACTATCGCTCGTTTGAGATTTACGCCGCTGTTGCCCTGGTTTATTTATTCCTGACGCTGCTTTCTTCCCAAGCGTTTAGTCGTTGGGAGCGATCGCTCAATCCCGTTAAGGAAAAAAGAAATTAACACTCAGTAGCGTGCAAATTGTGTAATCAAGGGCAATGGCGCAAAGTGATCGCCTTTAAGGCTAGATAGCGCATTAAGCTAGCCGTTTGTACAGCTCAGCATTTTTCTTAAGTACATAACCCATAGCATCTTGAAAGGATGCTTCTGGCTGTTTCACCAATTGTTCAATGCCCATTAGCACTAATTCTTCTATTGATACGCCAAGACGAGAGGCGGTTGCTTGCAGCTTGACTAAACGATCATCAGGAATGTGGATGGTGATGGTGTTCATTGCTAGTTAAAGCTTTGAGGATACGATCACTTTAGCATTGCAACTTATTTCATAATGTTGAGGCTATTTGAGAAGGCGATCGCTTGCTTTGGGGTAAGAGTGCGTTAGCAAAGTTATTTATTCTTCAAATTCGACAATTGACAATCACATGACCGAACAACGCACTGATTACGATAGTCCTTGGAAGGAAATTATTGAAAGCTTTTTTCCTCGCTTTTTAGAATTCTTTTTCCCTGACGCTTACGCCGTCATTGACTGGGAACAAGGTTATGAATTTCTCGATACAGAACTGCAACAGCTAGAACCGGATGCAGAAATTGGCAAGCGACTCGTCGATAAAGTGGCAAAAGTTTGGCTACTCAATGGTGAAGAGGCTTGGGTATTGGTTCATGTCGAAGTCCAAGGACAGTACGAGAGTCAATTTGCCCAACGGATGTACACATACAATTACCGCTTGTTTGACCGCCACCAAAAGCAAGTCATCAGTTTAGCAGTTTTGGCGGACGAAGAGGTAAATTGGCGACCTTCAAGTTACGGGTATTCACTAGGAGGATGTCGCGTCAGTTTAGAGTTTCCCGTAGCGAAACTTTTGGATTATGAGGCGCAGTGGGAAACATTAGAACAAAGCACCAATCCCTTTAGTGTAGTCGTTATGGCGCATCTGAAAACCAAGGCAACACACCGTAAACCAGAAAGTCGGCTAAATTGGAAATTGAGCCTAGTAAGAAGATTATTTGAACGGGGATATAGCCGAGAAGATATTCTGGGGTTATTTCGGTTTATCGACTGGATAATGGTATTGCCAGAGGAATTGGCGCGTAGTTTTAAAGCAGAAGTAAGAAGTTACGAGGAGGTACAGAGGATGCGGTATGTAACTAGTATTGAGCGACTTGCAAAAGAAGAAGGTATTGAGGAAGGAATGCTCCTGACAAATCGAGAAAATGTGATTAAGATTCTACAGACGCGGTTTGGAGTAGTCCCTGAGCCAGTTGTGGAAGTTATCAATGGCATCGAGAATATGTCTATGCTGGAAACGCTTTTCACAAGCGCGATTACCATTGGTTCCATAGAAGAATTTCAGCAAGTTCTCAACGAGAGTAAATCTGAGGGAGAATCATAAAAGGATGAAATTAGCTTCATCGATTTTTTGTTTCAAGTGATGATGTAACAGTTAAACTTTGCATCCGAAGCAAACAATTATGTTACCTGTTAATAAAAAAAATTGTAAGAGGATGTTTTAAAAGTCCCGGAAGGTATAATTTTACTGTTCTGACTTGGGTCAACTTCAACGAAAAATTAAGGTTTCAGCCATGTACCGAGATGCTTCGCTGTGCTCACTATGAGAGCAAAAGACCCTTTTCAAACATCCTCTAACTGATGAACCAATGCGTCCAGTTGCAGTGTTGATTGATTATCAGGACTGGCAGACAATTGAGCAAATATTGGAGACTTATCAAGCACAACAAATAGAAGAGTTTAGTATAAACAAGTATGCCGGTGTTATTAAACTTACTCAAGACCCTTTGGAGTATCAGCAGGAAGTATCTTACAGCTTCAGCAGCCGCTCCTCGGAAATTTTGATATTAAATAGAAATTTAATAATGGAATAGCTAATACTACTAAGAGAGTGGTAATACTAACAGTGATTAATGAATAGGAAATTTTAGTTCTTATCGCTGACATTATTCCTCTAATTGCACCTATTAAAGATCCCAGTAATAACCAACAAAACGATGGATCTTTTATGCCAAACCAAGTGAATGAATATGCAGTTAAGTCAGTCAATACCAGTAATACTGTACCAAAATTTTGAATCAATAGAATTAAATATCTAATCATAGTAGTAGTGAGTCTTAAAAAGAAATTAATTCCATCTATCAAAGGGGTAGCAGAGATAATAATCACAATGACAATAATAGCTAAGATAGCTACATCAAGTAATTCTTCCAAAATAAAAAAATTTATTATTTTTAATAAAGCTTTTATAAAATGATAAAGATTATTTATGATTTTATTAAAATAAATTATTATAATAATTACTAATCCTAACCAAAAACTCCAAGTACTAAAAATTTTCAGTATTTTTGCTAAATCAAGGCTACTTTGAGGACAAGAATTCAAGAAAAAATAATCAGGTTTTGTGTCCTGAAATGGGTAATACACAAACCAAAGATTAATAAATCCTACGGAGAAACCTATAAAAGCGCGGAGAATCCACAATAATATTCCTGTAATTATGGCAAATACAATAGCCAATGCAATTGCATTTTCCCACCTGATGGTTGTTTGAAATTGCACAGGTATTTGGTATTCGCCCTTATTGGTTCTTAAAAGAATTTTATCCTCATACCGACCTTCATCAAGAAAGGTTGTATCTAGAGTTAAAGAAAACTTTAAGGATGTCGCTTCAAAACTAGATGGTGTTACTTTGAGTTGAGGTAGCTTATTTGAAACGGTTCCCCTAATTCTTCCGGCAGAAGGTTCACAGATCACTTTCAACGAAGCCGCAGTGTAACGTTTCCAATATTGAACCTTTCCCAAGTTTATTTGGCTTGGCTCTATGTGAATTTTAATGTCTGTAACTGTATATTTAATAAGAATTTCCAACGGTTTCTGAATACCTTCTAGTTGAAGCTTTATGTACCCCTCGTAATTACCAAGTGCAACTAAAAGTGTATCCAACTGAATAGAGAGTGTTTTAGTAGAAGAATCAAATATCTGAGGTAAAATCACCCCAGGAAGATGGGGGTGAACAGTCACAGAACCCCATGCAAACCCGCGCCCACTCTTATTAATTTGCAGTTCAACAATTTCTTTATATCCAATGGGGATTTCACCAAAGTCTAATCTATCTGGTTGTACAAAAATTTCTGGATATGGCTTGGAATTTATACTGTTACAAAGTTCCCGAACAAATATCTCCAAACCTTGACGCTCTAGCTGGTAGTATTCCTTTACAATATTACGCGATATATTTGCTAAATCTGTCCTACCTTGTCCTACTAGCCAGCGTTCGATATGCTCCTTGAAAAGGTGGTACCGTGCTTCCTCAGGATACTGATCGCACAAATTAATCAATTCAGACACTGAGGATGCTTGCCCTTTTTCAAACCTGAAGGTGTGTAATTTCAAAGCCTCCTGATATACTCGGCTTTCAAAAGCTTGGCTGGCATTTAAAAACTGATAATCTTCATTGTTTAAGTTTTTATCTTCTGCCCATTTCTGTGCATCTTGTAATGCTTGCCCACGCAATAACCGCGACTCGTCCTTAGAGTTAGATGCTAACCAGGCTGTTACTGCCTCAGCGTATGGTCGTAAATCGGCTAATGCCTTATCAACCCAAGTCTGGTTAAAAACAAACTCATAAATTCGGTTGTAAACTCTTAACTTACCGTGTTGCTCGACTACCAAACCCGACAGCCGCAATTCCATTCGCTCGGAAGTGTCATTTGCTGCAACTTTTCCCTGTTGTAAAATCTGCTGATAAAGTCCTAGCAGCCGTCCAGCTCCCTGTTCATTCCTCAAAATCCGATCACGTATCGTCCTCAAATGCTCCGGCTCATCCTGCGATTCCCAATTTGTGATAATGCGCGATCGCACTATTTTCTCCACAGACGAGCCCTTATCATCAGCTAGGATTAGTTTACAAAGCTTTTGGGTGAGAAAGGGTTGCCCACCAGTCCATTTCAAAACTTCTTTCAGGACTGCTTCGGAATTACTGACTTTGCCAACCAATCCCTCAACCAAAGGTTGAACTTCATGCAACTGAAAGCCTGTTAATTCAATTGCTCGACCAATATTAAACGGTGTGCGCTTTTTATCTTTAATCAAATCTGAGGGAGTGGCTACTCCCAACAGCGTAAAGGTGAGGCGTTTGTATGCTGGCTTATCAGCACGCTGGTTATAGCAGGATCGGATCAAAGCAAAAAAATCGTCAGTCGAAAAATTTAGGCTGAGAACGCTATCGATTTCATCTATAAAAATGACAATATTTCCGGCAATAGACTTTAGCAACACCTCTTCAATAAACTTTCTCAATAGATTCACTGGAGACAGCAAATGGTGACGATTCCACCAGCTATCTAAATCAAACTTTTCATATAAATTCAGAGTGCTAACCAGACTGTCAATCACCCCTGCATACCATTGCTCTAGAGTGATATCCCAGGTGCCGATCGCGCTAAGATCAATGTCAGCACAAGCAATCCCCTCTTTTTGCAACCGTTGCATAGTTCTTACGCGCAAGCTAGATTTGCCCATCTGCCGCGAGTTGAGGACATAACAGAAATCGCCCGCCTTCAACCCTTCGTACAAATCTTGATCTGCCAGCCGTGTTACATAGGTGGGGGAATCAGCGGGTAGAGTGCCTCCGAAGTAGTATTCGTAGTTTGGGTGCGGTGCTGCATTCATCAGTTAACCCTCAGGCGATCGCGAAAATACTGGCGATACAAGTCACATAGAGGCAAAACATCATTGCCCTTCAGTTTCACAAGCCCCATGCTGCGTAACTTAAACGCTGTACCTGTGTCTATGCGTACTGGATCATTGACAGCAACGACTTGCCTCATTGCCAAAAGCAGTTCTTGATTTTCCTCAAGGTTTAACAAATGGCGGCGCAGATGCTCGCAGTACAAACCCTCTTCGGTGGGCGCGATTTGCAACAGTTCTTCCAGCGTCATTTCACCACGCGCAATTTTATATAACGCCATCCTCACTAGATAAGGATGTCCACCCACCATCTCCATAAGTTTTTCGACTTGCTCTCCAGTCCAACTGAGTCCATGCCGTTGTACCAAGTCCTGCACCTGTGCCAGAGTTAGCTCTGGCAGCTCAATCGCTAATCCTACATTGAACGGCGACTGATTCATATTCAATGGAATATAAACTTCCTTGGAATGGACAATCACCAACCGCAGTTTTTTCCATATTGCGTCATTCTTGGCACGCTCATGCCAAGCTCGTAGCAATCCGAAAAAGTCAGTAGCGATCGCCTGATGTTGAAAAATCAAATCCACTTCATCTAATCCCAAAACGAGAGGACTGCTAATTTCGGGCAACAAATATCTTTGAAAATAGTTGGTACATTTGTTTTTGCTACCAAGTACCCCCTTCCAGTAGTCCGCCAGCTTCTCCGGTAGATTCAATTCCCAGGCGACACTGGCACAGAACCACTGCAAAAACTGATCCAGGTTAGCGAACACATCTCTATCTGCCTGCTCAAAGTAAACTGGCACACCTTTATAGCCTTGAGTCGTTCCGTGCTGGAGAATACGTGCCATTAGTGAGGTTTTGCCCATTTGCCGAGGAGCTTTCACCCGGATTAATGCCCCTGGCTTAACAATCTCCTTGTAACAGTCAAATTCAATGGGAGGACGCTCTACATAAAAAGGTGACTCCAAATCTACTTGCCCTTCTGGTAATTCTAGTTCTGCTGCTGGCTGGGCAATGGCTTGCTCACCCAATTCCGACCACGCTTCACACAGCACCTTTGTAGGAATCATAAAAGCAGCTTTGGCATCTGGTCGGGCGATTTCTGCCGCCACAGCCATTCCTGCTATACCCACAAGCTTTTCATCCCAGATCGGCGCACCACTGAAGCCAGGTTCTAATGCATATCCCTGTTGTTTTACATCTTCAAGCTGTACCCAACCGTTACCTATGCCAGCCCGTAACTCACCAGAAGCCCAAGCCCCATTAGGTTGCTTGAGTGGAAAGCCCAAGACTCGGAAAGGATGACCCCACAAGTCTTCTGATGTTACCAATTGCGCTGGTTTTACAGCATCTGGGGGAGAACTTTCTAACTCCAATCCTGCAATGTCTTCTGCAAACTCGTCAGGATGAATTGGTCGCCAGAAGACCACTCTCGCTTTGAAAAACTGTTTTGCTGCTACTATCGGGAAGTCTAAGCTGACTGCTTGCTCAGGCTTTTCAACAATATTTCGCGCAACTCCCAAAGCATCTGCGACGACATGAGCGCAAGTGAGGATATACTTTGGGGACACCAAGAAGCCAGCACCAACCACTTTGCCACCGTTGGAGTAAATCCTGACAACTGATGACTCAAGCAGTGTGGTCATCCTGTGACTCCCGTTTCCACTTCAGCGTAATTTCGTAGTTGACCTCGCCATTACCAGAAGCAATCACTGCCCCAAGTTCTGCACTAATTTTAATGCCAAACTTGACTTCCACTTCGTCCGCTGGCTCTTTGATATTACGCACCTTGGTGAGAATCACATTAGCTACAGGTCTTATCTTATCCAAAGCAGACTCGAAAGTCTGATGAGCCTTGTCAACAATCTGATCCCGTAAACCAATGCGATCGTCAATGACTGCTGGCTCATCTACTTCTACAAGAATCGATTCGCCGCTTTCTAAAGGAAATTCAACTATGCGCTTCACACGCTCACCTCTATGTAAAATTTTTTCAAAAAATGGGTTGACTGTAGCCGTCAGCTGCAAATTTACCGAAAAAATGGGTCTAAAGCCCAGTCTTGCGACAAATTATGCAATTTTTTTAACAGCAGTCATTGCTGCTAATCGTACTCAACAGCTACAAAAATCGTAACCTTTATCGCCTGTGTGTTGTTCTAAAATTCTACGAGCCATGATTTAATTAGCTTGTCATTATTTCTGGCAAACAGGAGCAGCATTCAACCTCTAAAAAATTAAAGACTAAGTTGAGAAAATTTTAGAGTAAAAAATGTTTCCTCCGTAGGAAGTCAACCTAAGTAAAAAATGACAAAAATAATACAAATATAGGTTTGTATACACTCATCTAGTTTTACTGCATCTCTTCTATGCTGTATGTCTAAATCTTCTAACTCTGATAAGATTCTGGTTGTAGATGATTCTCCTGATAATGTCTTTCTAATTAAAACCATTTTGGAGGAAGAAGGCTACACGGTAAGCACGGCAGAGAATGGTGCTTCAGCATTAGCACAACTGGAAACATCTACTTGTGACTTGGTGCTGTTGGATCTGATGATGCCGGGTATAGATGGTTATGAAGTTACCAAGCGCGTTCGGCAAAATACGGCATTGCCATTCATCCCAATTCTGCTCATTACCGCCCATGACTCACCCAACGTCGCTCAAGGATTAGACTTGGGTGCAGACGATTTTATCCGCAAACCTGTCACAGTAGATGAATTGCTGGCGCGGGTGCGATCGCTCCTCCGTCTCAAGCACAGTATAGATGAACGCGATGAAATCGCCCGTCAACGACAAGATTTTGTCTCCCGCCTCACCCACGACTTACGCACACCCCTAGTAGCAGCAGATCGGATGCTGTTGCTATTTCAAGATGGTGCTTTGGGAAATCTGTCAGATCAAATGCAGGAAGTCATAGAGATTATGGCTCGCAGTAACAGCAACCTGCTGGCTATGGTAAATACCTTGCTAGAAGTTTATCGCTTTGAAGCAGGTCGCAAAACCCTGGCGTTTCAACCTGTTAATCTCAGCCAGTTACTAGAAGAAGTCTCTCAAGAATTAAGCTCTTTAGCAGCACAAAAGGAACTTGCAGTCAATCTGGATTTGGGTGAGGAGTCAGGGATCAGTAAAGTGATGGGCGATCGCCTAGAACTGCATCGGCTATTCACCAACCTTATAGGCAATGCTATCAAATTTACCGATACCGGGTCAGTGACTATCCGCATTACGCCAGCGACTGCTTCAGATGAATATATTACCGTTGAAGTAGCAGATACAGGTCCAGGTATTCCTCCTGAAGAACAAGCAACTTTATTTGAACGGTTTCGCCAAGGAAGTCACAAGAGTTCTGGTAGTGGGTTAGGGCTGTACCTTTCTCGCCGAATTGTCGAAGCACATCAAGGGACTATTATCATGAATTCAGAAGTCGGCAAAGGGAGTGTCTTTACAGTACGTCTGCCTATCAAACAGTAATCATTATCGGTTATTCGAGATTAGTTATAAATAAGATATAGGCAAACGGAACACCGTGACCAAAGTGCTAAGTACTATAGCAGCCCTAAATGATTTGTGAAAAAACAAGATCCCCGACTTCTTTAAGAAGTCGGGGATCTGAATAAGGTCAATTTATGCGCTTAGCGCAGGCACTTTCACATAAATAAAATAGGATTACTATAGACTTCTTGCAAAAGTTAGCTACCAAGGACAAAAAGATGATTGCTCAAGAATTATCAATTGCCGATATCATCCGCAAACAGCGTGATTTTTTTAAGACTAATCAGACAAAAGACGTTAATTTTCGACTTGAACAACTGAAAACTTTAAAACAAGCAGTTACTGAGAATAAAGAAGCGATTATCAACGCACTAAAAGCGGATTTGAATAAACCAGAATTTGAAAGTTATGCTACAGAGATTGGAACACTCCAAGAAATCGACTATGCTATCAAACATATCAAAACTTGGACTAAACCTCAGAAAGCACCAGTTTCTCCGCAACTATTTCCCGCTTCCGCAAAAATTTATCCTGAACCGCTAGGAGTCGTTTTAATTATTGGTCCTTGGAATTATCCATTTCAATTAATTATCTCACCATTGGTAGGTGCTATTGCGGCAGGCAACTGTGCAATTCTCAAACCTTCAGAACTTGCACCCCACACCTCTCGTCTTTTAAGTCAGATGATGGAAAAATATTTCGATCCGGCTTATATTGCTGTGGTAGAAGGAGGTGTGCAAACAAGTCAACAATTACTAGCAGAAAAGTTTGATCATATCTTTTTTACTGGTGGTACGGCTGTAGGCAAAATAGTCATGGAAGCAGCCGCAAAACACCTGACACCCGTTACTTTGGAATTGGGCGGCAAAAGCCCTTGCATTGTAGATTCTGATATTAATCTCGAACAGACATCCAGACGTATTACTTGGGGAAAATTTCTCAACGCTGGACAAACTTGTATCGCACCTGACTATCTTTTAGTTGATAAAAAAATTAAAGAAAATTTGTTAAATGAAATTCAAAAACGTCTGCAAGAATTTTATGGAGATAATCCTGCAAAGAGTTCTGATTATGCAAGGATTATCCATCAAAAACATTTTGACAGATTAGTTAGTCTGTTGAAAGATGGCGAAATTCGCATTGGCGGAGAAACTAACCCTTCAGACCTTTATATTGCTCCCACAGTGCTTGAGAATGTCTCCTTGACAGACTCAGTCATGCAGGAAGAAATTTTTGGTCCGATTCTTCCTGTGATTGAATACACAGATATAACAGAAGCGATCGCCCTAATTAACTCTAAATCGAAACCCTTGGCATTGTACTTATTTTCTAATAACAAAAACCTGCAACAACGAGTCTTGCAGGAAACATCATCTGGTGGAGTTTGTATTAACGATACAGTCATGCAGTATGCTGTTTCATCTTTACCATTCGGGGGTGTGGGTGATAGCGGAATTGGTAACTATCACGGTAAATTCAGCTTTGACACCTTTTCCCATTACAAAAGTGTCCTGCACAAATCTTTTCTGCTGAACTTCAAATGGTTATACCCTCCCTATAAAGACAAGTTGTCTACACTGAAGCGACTCATTGGTTAACAATTAAGAGTATGCGTGAAGAGTAAAGAATAAAAATTGATAATTCATAACTTCTAATTAATGTAGAGACGCTTTCATTCGGCGCGTCTCTACAACTAAAACCCAAAACGACTAACTATATCGTTCCTCCGCCCAGGGTTCACCACGGCGATGATAGCCATTGCGTTCCCAAAAACCCGATACCTCGCGTTCTAGAAACTCCAAACCATTAATCCACTTGGCACTTTTCCAGGCGTAGAGGTGGGGAACGACAAGCCGCAATGGACCACCATGTTCTGCTGGTAACGGTTCTCCAAAGACTTTAAAGGCAAAAAAGTTTTCTTCCCGTACAAAGTCTTCCAATGGGAGATTGGTAGTATACCCACCATAGCAGTGTTCCATAACATGAACTGCTTTGGGGTCTACCTCAATGAGTTTCATAAAGTCTGTAACCTTGATCCCAGTCCACTTGACATCAAGTTTCGACCAGCGCGTGACACAGTGGAAATCTGCTGTGAATTCGTGCTGGGGAAGCGCCATAAAGTCTGACCAGGTAAAGGTTGCTCCTTTTGCCAAACCCCATACCCGAAACTCCCATTCATCTGTGGTAACTTGCGGAGTCGCACCGTAGGTTAATACAGGAAATCCCTTGGTCAAGTACTGACCGGGAGGAACGCGATCGCCCTCTTGCTGTGTAGGCTTTTGAAAAAATTTTCCTATCATAGTCAAAAGAAAAATAACTTTTCTGAAGACACTCTAATTTTTATAAGGTTATTTGTTGATCGCTCAGAGGTGATAGTTAGTCATTAGTCAATAGTCATTGAGTCAAAGGACTCTAGACTTTTGACTATGGACTCTTGACGATGAACTTTTGACTTAGGAATTATGATTCCTCTTCTTCCTCTTCTTCAGCAGTTGGATAAACAAATGTAGAACGTCCAGTCAAAATAGACTTGCCCAGAGAAAGAGCTTTCTGCGCTTCAACTGCGGCTTTGTGCCTCCATGTGGCTCGACGTTTGTCTCGTTTAGATTTGGATGTTTTCTTCTTTGGAACAGCCATTGTAACGGGTACTGCAAATATAGACAACCTTTTTATTCTAAAGCATAGAAACAAATGCAGTGAGTCGTTGGGTAAAAATCACTATTTTGCTTGCCTCGGTGGTGCAGGAGGAGCCAAGTGTGGAGGAACATTCATAGATCCAGTCCTTCCCCTTGGATCAACAGCACCCAAATTGAGGTATTGCTGGGGCAGTACTGGTGATCTGTGGTTTAGCTAGATAGACTATTAGACGTAGGTTAGCCTTGTTTTTTTCACAAAGCCAACCACTACCAAAAGGCAAGTAAACAAGGAGTAACAAAAATCGCGATGGCAAATAACTGGGCGATCGCAATTGGCATCAATCAATATCAGTTCTTTCAACCTTTAAGTTGCGCCCAAGGAGATGCCGAGGCGGTCAGAGATTTTTTGGTGACACAAGGTGGTTTTTTGCCGCAACAGTGTCTGCTGATGACAGAGACTTCACCACCGTTTGGAGAGAGGTCTACCTATCCCACTAAAGAGAATATTTTCCTGTTGTTTGAAGATTTAGCAGCCGCTTGCTGGCAACCACAAGACCGATTGTGGTTTTTCTTTAGCGGTTATGGCGTCAACCACAAGGGACAAGATTACTTAATGCCAGTGGAAGGTGATCCCAATCGCATCGAAGAGACGGGTATAGAAGTGCGAGCATTAATGCAAAGTCTGCAAGTTGCTGCTCTTGATGCATTGCTATTACTTGATATTAACCGTGCTTTTGGAACCCACGCAGATGCTCGCGTTGGCAAAGAAACGATAGAACTAGCCAAAGAACTACAAATTCCTATTATTCTTTCTTGTCAACCAGACGAATTTTCCCACGAAAGTAGCGAATTAGGTCACGGATTCTTTACAGCAGCGCTGTTAGAAGCTTTGCGTTACGGCAATCGTACCAATTTGGCGAATTTAGAAAAATACCTGAGTGTTCGCACGCCAGAACTATGTCAACACTACTGGCGTCCCACACAAACCCCCATCACTATTTTTGGATCAAAGCCGCAGGTTATCTCGCCGCAATTGGAGGAGAAAAGCGAACCGAGAGTCAAGGAACTAGCAGAAGTAGCGGTAAACAATACTGTTTCATCTCCTCAGCTTCCCAGCTCCCCATCTCCCCATCTCCCCATCTCCCCATCTCCCCATCTCCCCATCTCCCCAGCTCCCCATCTCCCCAGCTCCCCAGCTCCCCAGCTCCCCATCTCCTCAGCTCCCTCATCTCCCCATCCCCACAAAAGGTCATCAAACAACCAATTCTTGCCGCACCTTCTACTGGGGAGCATAGCTACGATGCTTCTTCTATGCTTAATCGTGGTTGTTTTGTTCCGCGATCGCCCTCTATTCAAGTCAGCGGATATATTACCAGCGTCCTCTAAGGCTGCTAGCAATAACACAAAGCTAGTTAAAGCATCACCAAAACCTAGCTCCACACCATCACCAATCGTACTCACCCAACCAGAAATCCAATCAACTTCTCAAGTCACTTCTTTTTCACAAACCCAACCCAGCCCACAAGTCACTCCAAGTGCTGACGAATCGAAACAGCGTAACCAAGCACTGTTGGACTTAGCGAAAATGTCCCTGAGCCCAACTCAGGCTAGCGATTTGAGGCAAGCTATTAATACGGCTCGTAAAATTCAGCCAGGTGAACCCCTGTACGCACAAGCTCAAGACAACATTAAGATTTGGAGCCGCATGATTTTTGATTTAGCCCAAGATCGTGCTAAGCAAAAACTATATGCGGGTGCTATCTCAGCAGCACAGTTACTCCCCAAAGACCAACTTGTATACGCAAAAGCACAAACATCTGTTCAGCAGTGGCGGCTAGAGGCAAAGCAGTATGTCAGCAATACAACCCTTATCGATGCTGCTGTTGGCTTAATTCGGTCTGGGCAGGCTTCTAGCTACAATCGCGCTATAGAAGTTGCCAAAAAAGTCCCACAAGGTGAACCAGGGTTTGATGTTGCCCAAAAATCTATTGACAGCTGGAGTGAAAATATTTTGCAGCTTGCTAAAACAAGATCCGCCCGAAGAGAATTCAAAGCCGCAATTGCAACCGCTGCTCTAGTTCCAGAGGGAACAGCCGCATATAAAGAAGCGCAAAATGCAATTGCACAATGGGAAAAAAACAGTCAATAGTTATGAGCTATTGCTAGTTGTTAGTTGTTAGCTGTTGGCTATGAGTTTTTGTACCAACCACTAACTACTAACTACTAACCAGTCTGGATGAGTCCTTAGCAAGAAGCTCATTTATCAGCAGTACTGTGTGACATCCTCGCCACATTCATCTGCTAGATAGCACAGCGCTCGGAAACGTAAGCCAACCACTTCTTCATATACGGGGTTGAGCTTGCACATTGGCGGAATATGAAACAGGGTTTTCCCCAAAAATTTCACATCCCGCTCAAAGGGACACTGGGAAGGAATCACCTTGCACAAGCGATGAGCGAGTTGGCGATCGCGAACTTGAACGTTCTCTAACCAACGGCGTATGGGTTGGAGAATATCAATTTGAGACTTGGCGGAAGGACGCTGTAGCTGGGTTCCATGAGCGTCACCTTGTGATTGATTTATCAACACCCAGCTTGCCAAGAAAATGTTTTTTGTGGTATTATGGTATACCTTCATGGTTCACTCCTCTATTTGATTGAGGCTCTTGAACTGCCTGATGAACATCTACAACATTGTCACGACATATTCGGGAAGAATGTTGTTCTGACTAAGATGCAATCTGATGATTTGTCTCATCTGATGATTGAGTAGCTACTGGCCTCAGTACCTGTTTTATATTACGTCAAATTAACAATAATTTCCTTTTCTTTGGAAGTATGGTATGGATATCTTGTTTATAACTTGACACAGATAAAATTATAGTAAAGACATCTACCTTTCGGTGGAGGACAATGTATCATTTACAAAAACTTTACAAAAGAAGTTTTTCAGTATTTTTGCTTAAGCAAAAATGCTGAATCTTTCTATCAGGCAGTTATGAGCTATTAGGACAACTGCGTAAATTCTACATTGACAGCAACCTCTAAATATTACATCCTTGCCACCAAAAAAAAACTTAGATGTAAAAAAGGTTAAGTAGGAGATAGATAGAATAAACCAAAGAAAGTTTGGCAAAAAACGCAAATTACCATTTTTTAAGAGTTCATTTCCGTCATTTCACCCAGATTCTCACTCGTAGTTTAAAAGTGGTAATCTTGCATTGCAATATGAGTAATTTTGCTGATAGCTGTATCGCTGCTGTGAATAACTTGATAAATTTGTGATTCTCCTGCGACAATTTGCAATCTACAGTGTGTTAGGGCTGACTTACCTGGGGTTAGCACTGGGTTATCTACCCGGTTTACGCATGAACCGTGCCACAATTGCCCTAGTTGGTTCTGCATTTCTCATTGCTTTGGGTGTTCTGAGGTTGCAAGAAGCATGGGATGCGATCGATGCTACCACCATCGTGTTTTTGTTAAGCATGATGGTTGTGAACGCGAATCTATCCTTTGCTGGATTTTTCCCAAGAGCGCTGTCAGTGCTGTTGAGTTTCACCCGCAGTCCTTTAGGCTTGTTAATCGCCTTAACTTTTTCCAGTGGTATTCTTTCCGCCTTTTTTCTTAATGACACCTTGGCGCTGATTTTTACACCACTGACTTTGAGCCTGACTGAAGCCCTGAATTTGAATCCAATTCCCTATTTACTTGCACTCGCTGGCGCAACAAACGTTGGTTCAGTAGCCACCTTGAGCGGTAACCCGCAAAACATTCTCATTGGCTCTTTCTCAGGCATTAGCTACATGAGTTTTCTCATGGCGTTGGCTCCCGTCGCCGTGATAGGCTTGGCAATTCAGGTGGGATTACTATGGCTGCTTTACCCTGAGGTGCGCTCAACTCAACCCAGCGAGCAATTACGCCTTGGGAAGGCACGTATCTTCAAACCTCTGTATCAAAAAACCATTATCATCACCACTGGGCTGCTCATCGCTTTTGCTGCAGGCTTACCCCTTGCAGTATCTGCCCTAGTTGCTGCGAGCCTTTTGCTTATTACTCGACGTATTAAACCACAGCGGATTCTCAATGAGGTGGATTGGAACCTGCTAGTGATGTTTTCTGGACTGTTCATCCTCACGAAAGCGACCCAGAAATTGAACTTGTTGCAACCATTCACTTATGCAGTCAACTCTTCTGCTGGTCTAGTGAGCGTCACAGCTATTCTGTCTAACCTGATTTCCAATGTTCCTGCTGTACTCCTGCTGCAACCCTTGATTCCTAAAGATGATACTCAGTCTTGGCTATTGCTTGCAGCCGGCTCAACCTTGGCTGGAAATTTAACTTTGTTTGGTTCAGTCGCCAACCTCATCGTTGTCGAAGCAGCTACTGAGTTAGGCTACAAGCTGACCTTTTGGGAACATCTCCGCTTTGGGTTGCCACTGACGGTGTTAACTCTACTTCTATTATACCTGTGGATTCACTGAATATGATTCGTCAGATTTTGCATCTTATCTAATGCTACTCACGGGCAAAAGTGCATAAGTTGATTTCACATACAACTATTAACTGTCACAAGGCTTCAAAACGATTGTCTTGTGTTCAACTCTAATCAGCCAAACAAAGGAATTTGTTTTTATGACGTTTCCCAAAACTTTCAGTCAAGATTTATCCGGTACCAAGCCTACTATTCCCTCTGATTTTGAGGATGTAGGATTTCTCGCTCCTAGTGTGGGGACTTTCATCGTCACCACCAAGAACGGTACAGCCAATTTTATTTGGCAACATGATATCGAAGATGTAGACTTTCACAGTGAAAGGTTGATATTTGACGGTATTGTTACCATTGGTCAGAGCGAATTTTACCAAGGTACGATAGCAGTCGAGAAAGAAGAAACTGGATCAGCGCAAACCAAGGTAACTGTTCTGCTTTCAGTAGAACCCGCCGACGCGGATGAGGGGCATAGAATCTTCTATAAACGTGAAGAAGACAGTGACTACAATGTCTGGGCAACTGATGCTCAGAAGTTCGAGCTTCACACACCCGCTCTTGGTATTACTGCGTAATATCAAATCCGCTTAATATCAAATCCGGTATGGAAATACCTCTTAGGATATACTTCGTCGCAGAATACCCTTAGAGCATTATACTATGTGCAATCATCCGGATTTAATATAAGTAGGTTCAGATTTGGCTATGCGCTACCCTTAATTGGCAGCGCAAGCGCCTTGTGAACTACCCATATACAAGCGGGAGAAACTTGCTTTAAATCTCGCGCCAAGTCGCAAAGTCGCAAAATTTTTCTTAGCGTCTTAGCGTCTTTGCGCGAAATTATTAATAACTACGATGCGACTTGAGCAGCAGTACGAGTGCGACGCCTTCTACCATCACTAACTTTTACTGGTGGCTCATCAGGAATTTGCATCAGCAAGGTTACAGATGGTTGACAATGCAGTTCCTTTCGCAAAGAGCGTGCTAGTTCCCGCTCCAAAACCTCTTGCAATCCACCCCAGTCTACCTCTGGCTGGTCGCCATCAAAAGAAGGGGCAAATGCTGACCAGCGCACGGTGAGGATTTCTTCGAGCCGCTGTTGTATCCACTTTTGCAACAAGGAGCGCTCGACGCTCGTTACAACACCTCGCAGGTGAATTTCTGGCTTCGCCATCAGCTTGCCATTCCAATCTATCGCCGTCGCAATTGTGACAATTCCTTCTTCTGCCATACGTTGCCGTTCTTGCAGCACTTTGGCGCTGACCATACCAGAACCGGAAGTATCCACCAGTTCTAAACCAGCTGACACTTTACCAGCAACACGCAGGGATTCCTCAGTGAGTTCGACGATATTCCCATTCTGAATAATCACCATGTTTTCAGCGGGAATACCCATACTCTGAGCCGTTTGGGAGTGCTTCACCAGCATCCGATGTTCCCCGTGAACTGGCAAGAAGAACTTAGGTCTAGTCAGAGCAATCATCAGCTTTTGGTCTTCCTGACATCCATGACCGGAGACGTGAATTCCTTTGTCCCGACCATAGATAACGTTTGCCCCCTGCATCATCAATTTATCGATGATGCTGACTACGGCGATCGTATTTCCAGGAATTGGGTTAGCTGAGAATACTACTGTATCTCCTTGTCGGATTTTGACGTGGGGATGTTCTTGATTAGCAATGCGCGTCATCGCTGACATTGGCTCACCTTGAGAACCAGTCGTCAAAATCAGCACATTCTCTTCTGGGAGATTGCGGACAACATGCAACGGCTGAAATAGATTATCTTCACACTTGATGTAACCTAGATTGCGGGCATGGGCAATCAAATTCAGCATGGAACGTCCGACCACGGTGACGACGCGGTTGTACTTCTGCGCCAGCTGCAAAATCATGTTAATGCGATGCACGCTGGAAGCAAAGGTGGTCACGAACAATCGCCCAGTGGCTTGACTGAATACCCTATCCAGATTTGGAAACACGGAACGTTCTGAAGGCGTGAATCCTGGTACTTCTGAGTTCGTTGAGTCACTCATCAAGCACAGTACGCCTTTTTCACCGTGTTCGGCGAGCCTTTGCAAGTCAAAATGCTCACCATCCACGGGCGTGTGGTCAAATTTGAAATCCCCTGTGTGGATAAGTACGCCAAGAGGTGTATGAATTGCTACGGTAAAGCTATCAGCGATGGAGTGGGTATTGCGAATGTATTCTACAAAGAAATGTTTGCCAATTCGCACCAGATCCCGGGGAACGACCCTTCTTAACTCTGTGCGATCGCGCACCCCCGCTTCTTCCAATTTGCCCTCTAGCATTGCCAGTGCTAGTCTGGGACCGTAAATCACGGGTATTTCAAATTGCTTCAAGTGAAAGGCTATCCCACCGATATGGTCTTCATGACCGTGGGTCACAATCATGCCTTTAATCTTGTGGCGATTTTCCCGTACATAGGTCATGTCTGGAAGAACAATATTGACTCCATGCATCCCGTCTGTGGGAAAAGCCAATCCTGCATCTAACAAGATAATTTCGTCGTCATACTCGAAAACACAAGTATTTTTACCAATTTCATGCAAACCGCCCAACGGAATAATTTTTAGGGCGGCTAAAGATTCGTTGTTAGCCATTTTCTCCTTAGATTGTTCTTTGTCGTTAAAAATTTGAAATTTTAGAGATTGCTCTTTGTCGTTAAAGATGTGGAATTTAACGCTCTTGTAAAACTCACAAGACAACCAATCTATGAAATCACTCTCAAAACAGTTGAATTTTTATGAGATATTCAATTGTTGTTTAATTAATTGGGCTTTAAAAGCTCACAATTCATAATCTATTGATTCACTTGTAGCACAGGCTTTTCACCTGAATTTTGGTAAAATTACGCACCAAATTTTTATAAGTATCTTCAGCCAACTAGCACGTCAGCCGTCAACAACTTGCTGCTAAATTAGACCTAGTTCTTTGAGAACCACTTCTAACTTTCCACTAACTTCTGAGTCAGCTTCGCACAGCGGCGGACGAGTTGAACCAACCTCCCAACCTAAAAGTTTCAGTGCTTTCTTGACTAGGATAGGGTTTGTAGTTGCAAATAAAGCTTTAAACAGAGGGAAGAATTGGAGATGTATTTCCCTGGCTACTTGAGTTTTTCCCGCATCAAAGGCTTGAATCATCTTTTGTAGTTGGTTTCCTACCAGATGAGAAGCCACACTGACGACACCCTTTGCCCCTATTGCTAAGAGAGGCAAAGTCATGTAATCATCTCCAGAGTATATCTGGAATTCTTTTGGCGTCAAGCGACGGATTTCACTTGCCTGGTCTATATTGCCGGTAGATTCCTTAATCCCGACAATGTTGTCAATCTCTGCTAACCGAGCAACTGTTTCTGGTTGAAGATTTTGACCGGTACGACCAGGGATATTGTATAACAGCACAGGTAGGTTAGGCGTAGCTTGAGCGATCGCCTTAAAGTGCTGATAAAGCCCCGCTTGCGGTGGTTTGTTGTAGTAAGGAACAACATGCAGTGCGCCATGTACTCCTATTTTAACCGCCTTTTGGGTAGCGGCAATTGCTTCTTTGGTGGAATTGGAGCCACACCCTGCTATCACAAGAGCTTTTCCCGCCACCGCCTGCAACACCACACAAAACAACTGGTATTCTTCCTCCCAACTCAGGGTAGGAGATTCTCCCGTGGTCCCACATACCACGAGTGTATCCGTACCGTTGTCAGCTAGATGTGCTGCCAGTGCTGCTGCTACATCATAATTGACACTGCCGTCTTCTTTAAACGGCGTAATCATAGCGGTTAGAACTCTGCCAAAATCTACCACCCTCTTTTCACTCCTAAATATTCCTCTTTGTTCTTTGTTTTTTTGGGTTTTGGTGGTTTTCTATTGTAATAATCTATCTGACTATTACTTTCAAGCGTAAGCAAGCGCCTTAGTCCTTCATCTGTCATTTGTTATTTGTTATTTGTCTAATACCGATGACCAAATAACTCATCACTTATAACTTCTGACTTAGGGCTACCGCTGTTTTGAGCAGATTTTTTTCTACTAATAACTCAGCAATTTGTATTGCATTCAAAGCTGCACCTTTACGGACTTGGTCGCCACATAGCCACAGTTCTAAGCCGCACGGGTGAGAAATATCCTGACGAATTCTCCCTACCAAAACTTCATCTCGACCTGTCGCTTCAATTGGCATAGGAAAATGATTTGCCTTCCAATCTTCCACCAATTTCACACCAGGTGCTTGACTTAGAATTTCTCTTGCCTTATCTGGGCTAAATGGCACCTCAAATTCTAGGTTAATCGCTTCGGAATGGCTACGAAGTACGGGAACCCGTACACAAGTTGCAGTAATTCTTATATCCTGATTTCCAAAAATTTTGCGAGTTTCGTTAACCATTTTTATTTCTTCCTCGCAGTACCCCAAATCGTTCAACGGGCTGTTGTGCGGGAAGACATTAAACGCTAACGGATATGGAAATACTTCAGCAACAGGTTCTCTACCTTCTAAAATGGCACTTGCTTGGGTTTTCACTTCTTCCATCGCTTGAGCACCAGCGCCACTAGCAGATTGGTAGGTTGCGGCGATCAGACGCTGCACTGGTGAAACTTTATGTAGGGGCCACACTGCTAGTGTCATCAAAATTGTCGTGCAGTTGGGGTTGGCAATAATGCCTTTGTGGTCAGATGCAGCTTGCGGATTCACTTCTGGAACCACCAAAGGAACTTCTGGGTTCATGCGAAACGCGCTGGAGTTATCAATCACCACAGCGCCAGCCGCGACAGCTTTTGGTGCCCATGTTTTCGATGTGGAACCGCCTGCACTTGCCAGCACCAGATCCACATTCTCAAAGGCTTTTTCGCTCACTGCCTCTACAGGCAAATTTTCCCCCTTAAAAGGCAGTGTTCGCCCTGCACTGCGAACGGAAGCCAATAACTTTATGTCAGAAACAGGGAAATTTCGACTTTCTAATAATTCCAGCAACTCTTTGCCAACGGCACCAGTTGCTCCCAAAATAGCTACACGGTAGGATTTAGACAAACTGGCTTCCTCCTTTACTAGATGTTATTATGTGCAATTTCGTGTAAAAATTCAAAGTTTAAATCGCAATAGCAGACATTAAATAAACTTTTTAATAGTTTGATTATTTTTCGCAAATGATTGTAATTCTTAATTTAATACATTTATTTTGTTACTTATCCTGATTAATGTTGCAATTTATAATGATTTATGACTCAACTTGCGACTCACTTAAAATACCTATTATACAGCAGACCATCTTTCAACGTCAGCATGACACAAGCTTGATGCATATTAGCTTAAGACAGGTGTTAGTGTCTGTAAGATGCGTTCGTCTTGATGATTGGTGTACTATGATTCAAATGGACTGAAACCAGCAAGGCGATAAGCGAGAGCTTTAAGCGAGGCAGGAGCTAAGCATAAGCGGATCTCAGTCCTACAAGGCAGCCAGCACCAACGTTACAACAATGGAAATGCGAACTGCTAGTTGAGAAACAGGATATCACGGTGTTAACCCTTTGGTAAAAAACAATTTAGAGTTGAAATTGGTAAACTTGGCGCTAAAATGTCAAGAACTTTTACCAACTAAAGGATGAAGGATGCACTAAGAAGCAATAAACAGGATACAAGCCCTTGGAGAACTCCGTCGAGAAAATCTTCAGGTGTTGTATCCTTGTCTAGAGACACTGGATTCAGCAAGAAGTGGATACTTCTAACTCGATAGTTTACACTTGGGTCAACAGTTGGCATCTTTCATCCAAGTCCGGAAACTTTAACTTAAAAGACGCTATTCCCTTGCGCCAAATCACGTAATTAGTAAAAAGAAATACCAAGAATAGAGACATAGCATGAAAGTTACCCAGGAAAAACTTCCCGCCAGTCAAATTGGTCTAGAGATAGAGATTACGCCAGAAAAGACCAAGGAAACTTACGAAAAAGTTGTTAAAAACTTAGCCAGTACTGCAAATATTCCTGGGTTTCGCAAGGGCAAGGTACCTCGGCAAATATTGTTACAGCGCCTTGGCGTAACTCGAATCAAGGCAGCAGCTCTAGAAGAATTAATTCAATATGGCATTGAGCAAGCGCTAGAACAAGAACAAATCCAGGCGCTTGGTCAACCACAGCTGCGCTCCTCATTTGAGGAATTGATTAACAATTATGAACCAGGCAAACCCCTAACATTTGCCGCATCTGTAGATGTGCCACCAGAGCCCAATCTGGGTGAGTATACGAGCTTGCAAGTCAAAGCCGAGGAAGTCAAATACGATCCAGAGCAAGTGGACAAAGTTTTGGAAAGCGAACGCCAAGAAATGGCGACGTTAATTCCTGTTGAAGGACGCTCAGCACAGATAGGTGATGTTGCTGTGGTGGATTTTAAAGGTGTTGTGGTTGCATCCGAGGGTGAAGACGAAACAGCAGAACCCCAGCCAATACCTGGCGGCGAAGCAACTGATTTCCAATTAGAGATGCAGGACGACAAATTCATTCCCGGCTTTGTGACAGGGATAGTGGGAATGAATCCTGGAGAAACCAGAGAAGTTTCAGCTCAGTTTCCAGATCCTTACGCAAATGAAGATTTAGCAGGAAAACCGGCTGTTTTCACCGTAACAATCAAAGAACTGAAGGAAAAAGAACTGCCCGAATTGAATGATGACTTTGCCCAAGAAGTCAGCGAATACGAGAGTCTAGCAGATTTGCGCTCTTCTTTGGAAGAGCGTTTTCAAAAAGAGGCTGAACAGAAAACAAAAGCGAACAAGCAAGAAGCCTTGTTAGGTGAACTGCTCAAGCACGTAGAAGTTGACTTGCCAGAATCAATGATTCAGCAGGAAGTGGATGCGATGCTGACGCAAACAGCCATGCGGCTTTCTCAACAGGGGCTTGATATTAAAAAATTGTTTACCCAAGATGTGATTCCCCAGTTGCGGGAACGTTCTCGCGGTGAAGCAGTTGAGCGCATTAAGCGTTCTCTGGCGCTGCGGGAAATTGGGAAACGCGAGTCCATCCAAGTGTCAGAAGGAGAAATCGACGCTAGAGTCCAAGAATTGTTGGAACAGTACGCTGAAAAAGATGTTGATCACGAAAGACTGCGTGAAGTCGTAGAAAACGAATTGTTGACCGAAAAAATCATCGATTGGCTTTTAGAACGCTCAACGGTTGAATTAGTCCCTGAAGGTTCTTTGAGTGAAGCAGAAACTGAAACTGAGACTGAGATTGAAGAAGAAGTCAAAGCTGCTGACTCAGATGCTGCAACAGAAACAGTAGAACAAACCCCCCAAGTTAGTGCAGAAATCTCACCACAAGACACAGAGTCAACAGAGGGACAATAGATGAGGAGGATGAGGGGGATGCTGTCCGATGAGGAAGTATAAAGAAAAATGACTACTCTGTTTCTCATCTCCCTCATCACCCTCTGAGTCCCTGTCCTAAGGTGGAAGCCTAAGAAATTTTAAATAAGTAACAGTGTACGTAACACCCTTGGTTTGATACTGTTTTACACGATAAGAATTTATATGAGGCATAATGGTTAACACATAGCCACATCAAAAATCAAATTCCTGAAAAAGGCAGCGGTTGCTGTCTCGACCATTGTTACACTTAGTGTGAAACGTTCTTTTATGCTTGTATCGCAATCGGGAAACTACCAATTTAACAGTTTGAGTGACTTTAAACTCTACTCCCTAGACAGTCCTAACAACATCGTCCCGATGGTGGTAGAACAATCTGGCATGGGAGAACGCGCTTTCGACATCTATTCTCGCTTGCTACGGGAGCGGATTATCTTCTTAGGAACGCCAATAGACGATAACGTTGCCAACTCAATTGTTGCCCAGTTATTGTTTCTAGATGCTGAAGATTCCGAAAAGGACATTCAACTGTATATTAATTCTCCTGGTGGCTCGGTGACAGCAGGCATGGCTATTTATGATACTATTCAGCAAATTCGTCCTGATGTAGTCACGATATGTTTTGGATTAGCCGCGAGCATGGGGGCGTTCTTGTTAACAGCAGGAACGGCTGGTAAACGGATGTCTCTTCCTGATTCCCGGATCATGATTCACCAACCACTGGGTGGTGCACAGGGACAAGCCGTTGACATCGAGATACAAGCCAGAGAAATTCTTTATCATAAGTCTAAGTTGAATCAGTTACTGGCGACTCATACTGGTCAACCATTAGAAAGAGTCGAAGCCGATACTGATCGCGATTTCTTCATGTCGGCTGAAGAGGCGAAAAATTATGGGTTGATTGATCAGGTCATCTCCAGGCAAAATCTTCCCTCTCCAGGGGAAAACGTCACCATTGTGAAATAAGAGGCTGGTATGTCTAAGTACGACTCCCATTTAAAGTGTTCATTTTGCGGCAAGTCTCAGGAGCAGGTTCGTAAACTAATCGCCGGACCGGGAGTCTACATCTGCGATGAATGCGTTGACTTGTGTAATGAAATCCTGGATGAGGAGTTACTCGACACAAATGCCGCTGCATCGTCGCAACCAGCACCCAGGTCAGAACCACCTCAGAAACGCCGTGCTCGTTCCTCTAATCTCTCGTTGAATCAAATACCTAAGCCACGAGAGATTAAAAAGTACCTAGACGAACACGTCATTGGTCAAGACGAAGCCAAAAAAGTGCTTTCAGTCGCAGTTTATAACCATTACAAGCGGCTAGCAGTGGTTCAGTCTAAAGGCAGTGGCAAAGGTTTAGATGATGCTGTAGAACTGCAAAAGTCCAACATTCTACTCATTGGTCCGACGGGCTGCGGCAAAACTCTGTTAGCACAAACACTGGCAAAAATTCTCGATGTCCCCTTTGCCGTTGCTGATGCCACTACGCTAACAGAAGCAGGGTACGTGGGAGAAGATGTGGAAAATATCTTGCTGCGACTGTTGCAAGTAGCAGACTTGGATGTAGAAGAAGCGCAGCGGGGAATTATCTACATCGACGAAATCGATAAGGTTGCTCGCAAGAGTGAGAACCCTTCAATTACCCGAGATGTCTCTGGCGAAGGCGTACAGCAAGCTTTACTGAAAATGTTAGAGGGGACGGTCGCCAACGTACCACCCCAAGGAGGACGCAAGCACCCCTATCAAGACTGCATCCAGATTGATACAAGCAACATCCTGTTCGTCTGTGGCGGTGCATTCGTCGGTTTAGAAAAGGTCGTAGAGCAAAGAACTGGCAAAAAGTCAATAGGGTTTGTACAACCTGGAGAGGGGCAGACGAAGGACAAACGCACAGCAGATACTCTGCGCAATCTAGAACCGGATGACTTAGTGAAGTTTGGTATGATTCCGGAATTTATTGGGCGAGTGCCAATGGTAGCGGTGGTAGATCCACTCGACGAAGAAGCGCTGATGGCGATTCTGACCCAACCGCGCAGTGCCTTAGTTAAGCAGTACCAAAAGCTGCTGAAGATGGATAATGTCCAGCTAGACTTTAAACCAGAGGCTCTGCGAGCTATTGCTCAAGAAGCGTACCGCCGCAAAACCGGCGCAAGGGCGCTGCGCGGCATTGTGGAAGAACTGATGCTAGAAGTGATGTACGAGTTGCCTTCGCGCAAAGATCTCACTCGTTGCACAGTGACGCGGGAAATGGTAGAGAAGCGTTCCACCGCCGAACTCCTGATGCACCCATCCACACTACCGAAACCAGAATCAGCATAAACAAGCGGATGCTGTCGGATGCTGTCGGATGAGGAGGAAGTAAATAATTATTGCTTTCTCCGGTTTTCCTCATCTCCCTCATCTACCCCAATACTCGCGCTCGTCGCAAAACGTCCCGTGAGGGATACGCTCTCTACCCTCATCCCCCCTCTTCTTCGCGATGCCCTACATAAATGTTCGTGGTGTTGAGAATTACTATGAGTGGATAAAAAAGCCATCGCAGACTGAAGACAAGCCTGTGATGGTTTTTATCCACGGTTGGGCTGGTTCCGCTCGGTACTGGCAAAGTACGGCGCATGCTTTATCAGAACAATTTGATTGCTTACTTTACGATTTACGGGGATTTGGGCGTTCCCGTGGGCGATCTAGCATAGCCAAAGCGAGTGAAGCTGTTGTTGAGTCTGTCGAGTTGCACTCACCGCAGGCAGAGTTTGAAGCCATGCGAGAGTTAACTTATGAGCTAGAGGAATACGCTGAGGACTTGGCAGCTTTGCTAGATGAGTTGGAGCTTCAACGCGTGTATATCAATGCTCATTCGATGGGCGCGTCCATTGCTACTTTGTTTCTCAACCGCTACCCCCAACGAGTGGAAAGAGCAATTCTCACCTGTAGCGGTATTTTTGAGTATGACGAAAAAGCATTTACAACTTTTCATAAATTCGGTGGCTACGTGGTCAAATTTCGTCCACAGTGGTTGGAGAAAATACCGTTTGTTGACAGGATGTTTATGGCGCGATTTCTACACCGTGCCATACCAGCAGCAGAACGTCGGGCTTTCTTGCAGGATTTTCTCATAGCAGACTACGATGCAGCTTTGGGCACAATTTTTACATCTGTTAGTAAAGCCGCATCTGAGTTGATGCCGCAGGAATTTGCTCAGCTGACGGTGCCTACACTACTGGTGGCGGGCGAGTTCGACAAAATTATTCCAGCCGAAATGGGTCGTCAGGCTGCCGCACTGAACGATAAAGTAGAATTTTGCTTGATTCGCAATACGGCTCATTTCCCAATGTTAGAAGACACAGCTACTTACCTCAAAAGGGTGCGAGAGTTCTTGCAATAGGTATTAGTGAGTTGTAGAGACGCGCCGAATGAAAGCGTCTCTACATTTAGTACCCACCTCTTCATCAACCTAAACCCAGTTCTCGTTTAAGCAAGTTAATCGAGTTGGTACCAATATATTTTTCGCTACCCATCTGTTTAGGTGGGCGAATAATGTCATCCATAGCAGCTTGCATAGCTGCTTGCACCGCAGAAAAACTCACTTGGTCTACGCTAAAAATGACCTGTGCCCGCTTGACGATCGCCTGAAGTTTGTAAGCATCTTTTGGTTGTGCAGTCATCACGAGTATTTCATCCCCGCGTAAACCGTGGAGGATAACTTCTGCAGCTCGAAGAATCCCAGAACTGATGCTGACTATGCCAAGACAGCTGTCTTTTGGTAGGTTTTTAAACTGGTTGAATTCGTTGGCGTAGTCATGAATGTCAAGGGGTATGACGCGCACAGCTTTAGGTGCGGCGATGACTTCCACCTCGCCAATAAAATACCGACTAGTGACAACTGTCGCTGAGGAAGTTTGATCTAGCACAGCAGCTAATTGTTCCATCGCTACCAACTGCACTGGTATTTTGAGGGCTTGTTCTAATTCATAGACCATCAATTCCCCAACACCGATATCCTGAGTTGGAACAGCAACCAACACTCGCGCACTACAACGCAAGCGCCAGTCAATTTCCGCCAAGAATAGCTCACGTGCTTGACTGAGGGAGCAGCCTTGAGAAAGGAGTTCGTCTAGTGCAAGCTGAACAACTTTGTATGCTTGAGGATATTCTTTGAGAATCGGTGATTGCAGCCTACTACCACCCTCATGACCCTGGGCGCGGACGTAAATCCCTGACCCAGCAAGACTTTCTACAAGCCCGTCGTCTTCCAATTGACGGTACACTTTGCTAATGGTATTACGATGCAAGCCTGTCTGCATTGCCAGCGCTCTCGTACTCGGTAGTTTATACCCAGGTGGATATTGCCGTGAGGCGATCGCAAACCGAATTTGATTAAACAGCTGGTTTGATGCGGGGATTTCACTGTCTGGCTGTATACGAAACTGAATCATCACCAAAGCTCCTGCATGATAGTAGCTGCATATGACCAGCTGCGAATGCTAACTGTCAAATATTTTACTTATATATTGAATTTCTATGAAGGGAAAATTCTGGTGTGGTTGTTACTCGTAGTTGATAATTTGATTGGAGATCGCCTTGAGATCTTGGCATAGCTATTTCTTTATAGTCACACAGCACTGGTAAAACCTATTATGGCAGAGCGAGCAATACATACCACAACTGTTAAACTTTCGCAAGATGATTTGCAGATCGACGCCTATCTAGCTAAGCCTTCTCAAGAAGGTTCTTATCCAGGAGTTGTGGTATTGCAGGAAATTTTTGGAATCAACTCCCACATTCGGAACGTTACAGAACGTATTGCCCAGGAAGGTTATGTCGCAATTGCACCTGCACTGTTCCAACGAATTGCCCCTGGTTTTGAAACTGGCTACACCCCGCAAGATATTGAAATAGGCAGAAACTACGCAATGCAAACCAAGGCATCAGAGTTATTGGGCGATATTCAACAATCCATTGACTATCTGAAAACCCTCCCTGAGGTCAAAAAAGATGGCTTTGGCTGTATAGGCTTTTGTTTTGGCGGTCATGTGGCATATCTTGCCTCTACCCTACCAGATATCAAGGCTACCGCTTCCTTCTACGGTGCTGGTATCGCCACCCGTACGTTTGGGGATGGAGAGGCGACCATTTCTCGCACAAGAGAGATTAAAGGCACTCTCAATGCCTTCTTTGGTATGGAAGACTCCAGTATCCCAAGGGAACAGGTAGACCAGATTTCGGCAGAGTTAGAAAAATACAACATTCCTCATCGTGTGTTTCGCTACGATGGAGCTGACCACGGATTTTTCTGCGACCAACGCGCCAGCTATAATTCTATAGCTGCAGCCGATGCTTGGGAGCAGGTAAAACAACTGTTTGGACAACTATAGCTATCCGATTGGATTTGCGTTCTGGTTGCGTTAGGGTCGTCCTTTGTCATTTGTCATTTGTCCTTGGTCATTTGTCATTACAAAAGACTAAGGACTTTTCGGGTATGTCTTCTGCGAACCGAGACGTTGCGCGTAAGCGTTGCTCCTGATGCGCGGAGGCACGGCACACCTGAGCGCAAAGCATCCCGTAAGGGATACGGGAAAGCCGTCATTCGCACTGGCTCACAAATGATGCAGAACCGTCTTCACGAGCAATCATGGTAAGAATAGTGTTGTTTGGCGTTGAGTAAAACTCCAGTGGCATCAGCTAGAATCGCAATTTATCTTTAACAGTCATGGATTCCGAAGCGCAATTTTCTCAAAAAGCCAATTCGTCATTTACAATGGACGACTTTGCCAAAGCACTGGAAAAACACGATTACCAGTTTCAAAAGGGACAGGTGGTAAACGGCAGAGTGTTTCAACTTGATCCTGATGGAGCGTATGTTGATATTGGTGGCAAGTCGTCGGCGTTTGTCCCTCGCGATGAGGCTTGTTTGAGAGCAGTAACCGATTTGTCGGAGGTGCTGCCATTAAATGAGAATTTAGAATTCTTAATCATTAGGGATCAGGATGCAGAAGGTCAAGTCACCCTTTCACGAAAGCAACTGGAAATCAACCACATTTGGGATCGACTGGCGCAAATGCAGGAGGATTCTCAAACGACGCAAGTGCGGGTGATTAATGTCAATAAAGGTGGTGTTACCGTCAATGTTCAGGGTTTGCGAGGATTTATTCCGCGATCGCACTTGGTTGAGCGAGATAATTTAGAAGCACTTAAGGGTCAATCTCTCACGACTGGCTTTTTGGAAGTTAACCGCAGCAACAATAAGCTTATCCTTTCGCAGCGCATAGCAACTCGTTCTGCTAGTTTCAGTGTGCTGGAAGTTAATCAGCTGGTGCTTGGGAAAATCAGTGGTATCAAACCCTTTGGTGTCTTTGTGGATTTAGATGGCACAAGCGCCTTGCTCCATATTAAGCAGATCAGCCAGAAATTTATTGAAAATCTGGAAAAGGTGTTTCAAGTCGGTCAGCCGATTAAAGCTATAATCATAGACTTGGATGAAGGCAAAGGTCGAGTTGCTCTTTCCACCAGAGTTCTGGAAAATTTCCCAGGCGAGATGCTAGAAAATATGGACGAAGTCATGGCATCAGCCGAGGCGCGTGCAGAACGAGCTAGGAACAAGGTCTCGGAATAATAAGGAACCTTTTGTGCAATCGGTGAAGGGAGACAAGGAGGACAAGGGAGGATTTGCTTTCTTGTCTTTCCCCTGTCCCTCATTTCCACGCCAGTCGCCTGCGGAGGGAAACCCTCCTGCAGCGCTGGCTCACCACGGCGCTGGCTCCTCATCTCCCTCCACTTCCCCCTCTCCCTTGTCTGGTGAATCATTGCAAAACACTTCACCTGAAATTGCACTACACTGCTTCTCCATCACCAATATCCCGCTTCGGTGGACGTTTGTAGGTAAACGTGAAAGTGTCACCACTGGTAATGACTTGCCGCATCTCATCATACATCGGATAATTGCCGACACCACTCAGGCTTGCCCAGCCCCGTGTCCTGGTTAAAGCGACAAACAACTGGTTACGACAATTCACATCACTTTCATTGCGAGCGACATTATCAAAGCCGACTACATAGACCATATCAGCCTCATTTCCCTTAGCGCGAGGGACACGAGAGACTGTAACAGCCCCATCACACCAGAAGTTGTTTGGCTTACTAACTTCCCATTCAAACTTTAAGATGTTACTGCTGCGAGCACTGGGAATATAGATATCTATGCCCTGTTGCATCAAAAATTCCGCCACTTGAGTTTCTAAGTCCATTGCCTCGGAATTAGAGCCTAAAATCACAATTAAGATATCGCGGCTGGGATTAAGACCATCATGGACGATATTATGCATGATGTTCTGCGCCAACGCAGTCATTTCTTCTTGGCGAGAACCGTAAGTTTGAAATTCCAATACAGGTGTGTCCCAAAGTTCAGGAATGGGATTTGGTGAATATTGCGGAGGTCGATGGAGAGTGATTGGCTGACCGACACGCCTGAAGTCTCCCTGGACTTCGTAACCAATTGTGTCCCAATCTTTTTTTTTCGTGATACCAGAAACCATTCCCTCTGGGCGTAGCAAACCCATACCAATGGCATGAGCTGCTGTGAGAATTAATCCAGGAGTGCGGTAACAGTGGCGCATCACTACAGCACGTTGGATACCGCCGACATACTGCGGTTGCTTGTTCAACAAATTACTCAAACTCTTGCCAAAGACTTCTTTAGCCTCTGGCACTACTATAGTATCGAGGCTTTGTGCTTCATCGTAAGCCCAAATTAAGCGCCTCTCCTCTGGTTGTTGCTCACTCACAGGTCGTAAGGCTTGATAAGCCATCCAGTAAATAGCTTGCTTATCCTCATATTTCAAATTATCTTCGGCTACTAAATCTTGACCTTCATCAATCAAGATGGCATCGAACATCGGCTCAATCTCTATTTCCTCTTGTAGCCGTTTACATAACTCTGCCAAACCTCGGTTAGGTTGTCTTTCTTTCGTGTCTGCAACAGTCCCGCGTCTTTTACCGTGGTACTCGCAAATCGTCCCGTACAAACCTGGTTGTTCCCTCGCTCCCCAAGCATGAAGTACTTGCAGCTTGTGGTTTGTCTTATGGTCGTACTGCATCTCACCACAACTAAAGCGGCGTATCCACTTATCTACTAATCCGATAATTTGCTCGTAGAGCGATCGCGTAAAAAATACCAAAGCAATATCCCACTCTGGGTGCTTAAGGTGCATCATCGCCGCTTTTTGACACAGCAGCACTGTCTTACCTGAACCTGCAATACCGCGAATTCGTTGAGGTCCTGGGGGAATTTCTTTTCCTATGTGTTCTTGCTGTAAATCTATTTCGTATAGTCTTTGCCGCAAACTGTCCATAATGCTGGCGCGCGTTTTCCCTGTGGTTGAGGTTGTAGCGCGAGGAGGTTTGCGAAGTACAGGTGTCCCGCCAATCACTGAAAGTAGCAATTCCCAGTCTTTATCTTCCAGGCTTTCTCCTGGAACTACACAAGAGATTTGTTGAATACGTTCCAATAAGCCAACTTTGCCTAACTGGTCTTGGAAAATCACAGGAGGACAGTTGGGTAGTTGGTCAAAGCCTTTTTGTTGCCATTGTTCTTGGGTAATCAGAGGTAGTGCAGCGATCGCTCGTCCGCTAACCTTGCGCCAGATAGCAGATTCGCGGTCAGTGTATGCAATCAATGCTCGTAGTTGATGTTCGGCTCGTTGATAAGGATTAGCTTCTGCGATGTGATAGTTTTGCAACTGCCAAATATCATCATTAATACCAACGACTTGGTCAATGGCGACAGGCAAAACCTCAATAACCACTAAACCAAATTCTCTATCAGCTATGAGGATATCAGGTTCCTTACGAATCTCTCCCACCTTCGAGAAAATCGGATAGCGCCAGTATCCGATACAGTTTCTATCAGAAAAAGCACTCTTAACAGCATCCCAAACTTTTTGCTCACCCGCTTCACTGCTAGCTTTTAACGGTTCGGTAGTGATAAATTTGCTACTTTGTTCTTCGTTACCACGATCCATTCGGTACCTGCCTGTATTTGTTAAACTTCTGATACAAAAGCATTTTGAGTAATGCTGTCAGGCTAGCACTGCAAATGTAATACTTACCAGTGCAGATACACGGAACTACTTACCTAGGTAAGTTCAGCAGATATGCGGTATTAATTGAACAAAGGTTGTGATAATTTTGCTCGTTAACTTTTAGATACTGAAGTAAGTTAGCGTTGCTCCTCCTTTAAATTCAGGGCAACGGTGGAATCTCAAAGTCATTAAACAAGCAAACATCGTAAGACGTAGCCCCTAAAGCCCTAACTAGGCGCTGGTCTAGAGTCAGTAGCGTCGCACCAACCTGGTGTGAAAGGGCTACGTAAGAAGCATCATAGGCAGAAATGTTATAAGCCAAGGCGATGCTTACGGCATCTGCCATCAAGTTAACAGTAGAGACGATACGAAAGTCAAAAGCCTTCAGAGTTGCTAAATCTGCTGAAACTTTGGTGGTAGGGTAAAGTCCTGCACGAACATACTTCCAAAGCGTGTTGGCACATTCAATGTAAAACAGGTCAGGTACAAAGAATTCATTTTGAGAATTGCCAATATGAGCCAAAAGTTGATCAACTTTCGGGGATAAGGGATCTGGGATAAAGTGCTTGATGCAAACACTTGTATCCACTACGCACCTGATAGGGGTCGTCATCTATCGCGGTCTTCTCTAATCAGGGCGGTGCTATCGGGCCATTCGACATCAGTTGGAAGCTGCTCCCGACGGCGGCGACTTTCTTCTAAAAGTTTTGGTAAATTCTTTCGCCTCTGCTCTTCTGCAATTTTCTTTATCTGGGCTGCGGACAAAGCATTTCGTAATAAAGTAATGACTTGGGCGTTGATTGAGTTGTTTTCGGCTATAGCTAGCTCTTGTAGCTGTTCATACAAGTCATCGGGTAAATCTACATCATGAACGATAGCCATCTGTCGAACCCCTTGTTGAATTTATTGGACATAGTAGCATGATGCAACTGGCATGGATTGCAAGGGAGAGAGGGCGATCGCCCGAAATTGCAGTGGCAAAGCCAATCGCCTGGTAAATCAAAAGCACCTAATTATACTTGTGGAGGTAAGTAACGCAGATTAGAACTAGAATTGCTCCTGTTTGATTGAGTACTGTTGTGTTAAGCACAGCTTGAGCCGGATTAAGCTGAATGAAGCTTTGAAATCAGTACCATTTCCATAGCACGGGCAAAACTCGTCTCTGGATTGCCAGGAGAAGCAACTAGTTTTGCTGCTTTTTTAGCACTTGGACGAGCGTTGCTCATTGCAACTCCAAGACCCGCCCAAGCAAGCATTGGCACGTCGTTATTACCATCACCAAACGCAATAACTTCTGTTGGCTCAACATGATAGTACTTAGCTACTGCTGCCAAACCAACAGCCTTGTCCACTCCAAAAGCTGTAAATACTAAATATTCTGGATCTGTCAGTGTGATGTTGAGTAGAGCCTGATAAGATGCCTCTGCGGCTTTATGCACTGCTGCAATCTGTTGAGGGTTTCCACACCAAATCACCTTCAAAGGAGCAGATCGCAATTCTTGAGCTTGCTGACTATCCACCGTAACCTGTTCGCCGGAACGCTGCTGGTACAGCGTTGTCAATTCGTTGCTCTCGCTCACATATACACCATCGGTGTAATAGCAGATCAGAGTCAAGCCGTAAGCAAGGCCATCCGCCATAACCTTAGCTGCCAAATCTGTTGGCACTGAGTGCTGTTGCAGGAGTATGCTTGTTTCTGCGTTTTTGACGAGTGCTCCGTCACTGGAAACAATGGGACCGCGCAAACCAAGTTGTTGGTGAAAGTTTAGTATGTTCTCATAACTGCGCCCGGAAGCAAGTACCACCATCACGCCCAGATTTCGTAGGGATTGTACGGCAGATGCATTTTGCTCACTGATCCGTTTATCGGGACCAAGCAAGGTATCATCAAGGTCAATAGCCGCCAATCGGTAAGGAAATCTAGCAGTAGCCTCCTTCATAGTCTTATCCTCCGCGTACAATAGAAAAACTCAAAAAAGCAAAGTTATGCATAAAGCCGCATATTCAAAATAATAACTGCGAATAAACGCATATACAAGAACAAAAACGCAAAATTTTTTAGAAAACAATGCTGAGTGCTGAAAGAAAACAGTTCATTCTTGAAACCCTGCACCGGGATGGAAAGGTGCTTTCGTCGGATTTGAGTAGTCAGCTTAAAGTTTCAGAAGACACGATTCGCCGAGACTTGCGTGACTTAGCGGATGCTGGGCTGCTGCTGCGCGTACATGGAGGTGCGCTGCCCGCCTCTCCACAAGCTGTTACCTATACAGCGAGACAAAGCCAGGCTCAAAAGGCAAAAGTGGCAATTGGTCGGGCGGCAGCTAGCTTGGTACGATCACAACAGGTGGTGCTGTTGGATGGCGGCACTACAACACAGCAAGTCGTGCAACATCTCCCCTTGGATCTACATGCCACAGTCATTACCCACAGTCCCCCAATTGCTATAGCCTTGGTAGAACACGCCCATATTGAAGTTATCCTGCTTGGTGGGCGGCTCTTAAAAAATTCTTTAGTGAGTGTCGGGGTGTCAACTGTCGAGGCTTTGCGGGGTATCCGTGCCGATTTATGCCTGTTAGGTGTACGCAGCTTACATCCAGAAGTGGGGATTAGTATGCTTAATATAGAGGAAACTTATGTCAAGCGTGCAATGATAGACAGTTCTGCCGAGGTAGTCGCGCTTGCCTCTGGGGAAAAATTGGGAACTGCATCACCATATATTGTTGGACCGATAAGTCAACTAACACATATAGTGACTGAAAACACAGTTAGTGACAAAATTCTTGCTCCTTACGAGGCTGCTGGGGTAGCTATCATCCGTGCTTAAATTATGTTACTTAGAGCAAGCGCGAGTGATAAATTACGGTAGTTGATGAAGCAGACCAGCTAGAATAACAACGGAGAAGGGGAGATTCGAACTCCCGGAACCTTTCGGTTCATCCGATTTCAAGTCGGACGCAATCGACCACTCTGCCACCTCTCCAGTAAAGCTGTCAGCGCTTAGCTGTCAGCAGTCGGCTTATGACGCCGACCAAATACATAGTATATCTCATCCTCTACGCAGGTTGCACTACTGGAGTGGGCTTTTGATAAAGAATTTCCTCAGAAGTGACAGTGAAATCCTTTCCAACCCAGACGAGGGAGACTTGGGAGACGGTACGACCTTCCAGCAGGACAATGGAGAAGTTACGCTGCTTATGGCTGCCATGTTCCACAATCCTGGGTACACTAGCAGCGTTCAAGTAAACTATCCCCTCTGGACTTCTAAAGATGCGCTTTCGCGGCTCTTTCTTTGTGTGTCGCAGGCTGTGATGCATATGACCAAATGTGACGAGGGGAATGGTTTTACCAGCCGTGATCGTCTGAGATATCGCCTCTCCTAAATCCGCGTCGCCAAAGTCGCCGCCTATGGGATGCCAATCTTTGCCGCAGGGATCTTCTGGGCGATCGCCCAACCCCGTGGGACCGTTGTGACCGAGAAAAATTATCGTCTGGTAAGCCGCACTTTTAGCCGCTGCAACGATGCGGGCTGTGGACTCTTCAAAACTCGTCACTCCATACCACTGTTGGTAGAAATCAGTATATTTCCACTCTGGTCCACCCCAGCTAAACGGACGACCTCCAACAACCGTTAAATTTAGAGCCGGAAAATCTAGTTTACCGTAACCGACTTGGGTTTCACCCAGTAAATCCAGTTGCTGCTGTACCCAGTCTTCCTTGCTGCGGTCGTAAGGACACTTCTTCCGTCCCCAGTCTGTAGCAGTGTACCAAGCATCGTGGTTTCCCATCACCGCTGCTTTGGGAATGTCGAGGGATGCGATCGCTCTTACCACTTCTACCGACTCATTGCCAAAATCCCCAACAAACAGCACTAAGTCAACACCCAGATGCTTGAGTGCAATGCCATCTTCTTCTTCCCATTGGTCGTGAACATCTCCTACTACAGCAATTTTCAAAGTTTTTGAGTTTGTTTTCTGACTGGTCATGCCACTTTCCTTGCCATCTGTTTCCAGCATATGAAAATTACGGGATTTTGGCACAATTCCAAGGAAGGAGCATCACCCACCAAACATTTTTGGTAAAAACTACTATAATTGAATCCACTAGCAAAAACTTGTAACATCCAGCAACATCTAACTGTGTTTACGACTGCACTTTCTCAACGTGGAAAAACGGAACAGGGTGATCTACCACTAGATTTATTTACAGCCATTGAGACTCTTAAAAAAGAACTCAATGCTGTTATCCTGGCACATTATTATCAAGAACCGGATATTCAAGATATCGCAGATTTTATTGGGGATTCGCTACAGCTTGCTAAAGCAGCAGCTAACACCAATGCAGATGTGATTGTCTTTGCTGGTGTCCACTTTATGGCAGAAACGGCAAAGATTCTCAATCCCGACAAAATGGTACTTTTACCTGATTTAAATGCTGGTTGTTCTTTAGCCGATAGTTGTCCACCAGAGGCGTTTGCTGCTTTTAAAGCGGCGCACCCAGATCATTTGGTAGTTTCTTACATCAACTGCTCTGCGGACATTAAGGCAATGAGCGATATTATTTGCACCAGTTCCAACGCTGTCAAAATCGTCCAGCAGATTCCCAAAGACCAGCCGATTATTTTTGCCCCAGATAGAAATTTGGGGCGGTATGTGATGGAAAAAACTGGGCGACATTTAGTGCTGTGGGAAGGGAGCTGTGTTGTCCATGAAACCTTTTCGGAAAAGAAAATTGTACAATTAAAAATTGCACACCCCCAAGCAGAGGCGATCGCCCACCCAGAATGTGAAACTAGCGTATTGCGCCACGCGAGTTTTATCGGCTCGACTGCAGCTTTACTCAAATATTGTGAACAGAGTTCTTCTCAAGAATTTATCGTTGCTACGGAACCTGGTATCATTCATCAAATGCAAAAACGAGCGCCGCACAAACGCTTTATACCTGCACCACCGCTGAATAACTGCGCTTGCAATGAGTGTCCTTTTATGCGGTTAAATACACTGGAAAAGCTCTACTGGGCGATGAAAAATCGCGCTCCAGAAATCACCTTACCAGAGAATATGCGCGAGGCTGCATTGCGACCAATTCAAAGAATGCTAGAAATGAGTGCTTGATATTATTAAGCTACTGATACCAATTTAATGTGAAGCTGCATAGAAAAGGGCTTCTAAGATAAAGTTATAAGAACAGACAGACATCACTTGTTCAAGCGTGAGTTGGTCAAACAGCTCTTGAATGCGATGGCGTAAAGCTTG
>JAHHIB010000103.1 GCA_019359075.1 Kalymmatonema hyalinum WJT4-NPBG1 | reverse complement strand
TGTTTAGGCGTCGCTTGACGGACGCAGCAAGATAGAAATTGTAAGTACGGTTTGAGTAAAAATCCTCTACTGAATTACGATTCTGTTAGCAGAATCTCAGACCCTTTAGGGCTGAGAGTGTCAAAGAAGCAATGATCGCAGATGCTTTGGTGAAAGCGACTTCAAACTCGCTTTCCATTGGGCTGCGAACATTAAGCATTGCAACTTCTAAAATCATCTTACCTCCTCACTGCAACTGATGGCTTGCTGTTGCGCTCTTGTGGGGCGCGCTCAAGAGTATCAGTAAAAAGCAGTTTTTATTTGTGTGGGATACACCATATTGTAGAGGCGTAGGGCGATTGCTCCACAACTGAAGTTGGGGGCATTACTTGCCGAATGATTTTTTATTTGTTAACGCTTGTAACCAACAGCGATCGCGACATTCCTGATTCAGGATGTAAGCCCGAACTGCCTGCACCAGCAGAATTCCGGCTAAATGGTTAATCACTACTTGAGCACCCGGACGGACGATCGCCATCTCTGATGCCATGAATTGCAACGATAGCTACAACTCAAGCAGCATGACGCCTATCTTGTGACTATTTCTCTAGTAATTTCTTGAGCGCAAACTATAGTTCAAGATTTTCCCAGTCGTAAACAGTTGAGATCCAGTTATTAATAAAGCACAGGATGCAAGTATGGCGACAAGAGATACTAGCGTAAAGGCATTAGCCGTAAAAAGCATGACTGTAATTCCTAGGGCTATCAAAAACCATGCTAAATTCTGGTATTGACGACGCCAGGTGAGGACTACAACCCCTGCAAGGCATAGAAGGGCACCTGGAATGCGTACAGAAATACCAATCTGAGTATTCACTGTTAAAATCAAAATTCCTGCAACCATCATCACCAAGCCTACAACCTTGCCCAAACGCTCCTTTGGAGATGGCTTCGTGTTCGGAACCAATTCAATCTGAAGCACTGTGGGTGGATTATTCAGTATGGTATTATCAGATGGATTAACTATTTCTTGTTTATGTAGAAATATAAATGTTACTTTACCGCCATGACCTAGGTCTATTTTATCTCCCAACTTAAGCGGATAGCGCTTTGTAGGCTCTAGCTTGATATTGTTAAGATAGGTGCCATTGGCGCTGCCCATATCAACAACGTAATAAGTATTTTTCTCTACTTGAATCTCTGCATGAAGTCGAGAAACAAAATCGGCATTTGGCAAGGTTGAAACATTGATATCTGGCATGATTTTGTCTTTTGGCTTGCCTAAGCGAATAACAGAAAAATTCTGCGGCAATTCAAAAGAAGTGTCGGTTTGAACATGAAACAGCTCTAAAATCAGCCCGGTTGTCTGTGATCTGCCTGGGTTTTGCATGGCTTGTTTTTACGGAGCAATTTCTCAATAAATCTAGATTGCCTTGTTTGGTAGCAAAAATGCTATATGTAATAATTCTCTATATTATTGTCTCAATTCTAATACTTCTGCTATCTGTTATTTGTAACATCTTATATTAAGCTAATTAACGGTTTACGGTATCGAAGACGGCAGATTCACTCTATGTTACTATAGCAGACTACTCCACAGAAAATATGTCTGCTGTTACCAGCTTCTCCAAAAAAGCTTCAAGTTCATCAGTAAGCTTGGTTTCGCACAGTGTGCCCTCTGCGTCCACTGTGAAAAATTATTCTCATCATACAGTATATAAAACAAGGCCGGAGTATAAATATTCTTCACGCTCAGATTTTTTTCGGATGAACACTCAAAAACCCGGAGTAAATCACAAAGCCTCTAAAATAGCAAACTTAATAGGAGTGTTGGATTTTGTCCGTTCTAGAACTCATGCCACACTCAAAAATGATTTACTACCAAACCACACTTAATGGAATTACCGCGTCGATGTTAACTGGCTTCTTCGTCGGTTGGCGCAGTCCACATATAGCAATAGCCAAGGCAGTTAGGACGCAAAGCGTAAGACATACTCCATCGCATCTCGTAGACAATCAAACTGCTCGAGTTGTTTGCGGATACGACTCTTGAGCCAAGACCAACATTTTTCAATTTTGTTCAGGTCAGGGGAATAGGGTGGTAACGGAATCCAGTCTGCATTTATTCCTCTTTTAGAGGTGCAGCCATCCTATCAGCGGCAGAGCATTGGTTCAGAACTTGTTCGTCGTCTTCTTGCCCAGATAGAGCATCTTCCATCGATTGATTTAACCTGTGCTCCTGATTTGCAGCCGTTCTATGAATCCCTGGGGTTCACTCGCACTGTCGGTATGTGCTTACGCCAGTACTAAGAGCAAGGAATCAACTTCCACATCGGTGTCCATAGCCAAAAGCCCAGTCGTTGTGACTGGGCTTTAATAAGAGACAGTGGGTTATGTCCCGTTCGGCTAATTATAAGAGATTAGATATAAGTGATTACGCTAATAATATCTACCACAAAAGACATACCAATTCCGGAAAAAATCAACAAGAAATTTAACTTCAAGATTGGAGCAGCTTTCGGTAGAATCAGGCAGCACTAAATTGCAAAGGGGAAAAAAGCTGTGAGCGCGACGTATACCGGAGGCTGTCAATGCGGGCAAATTCGCTATGAAATCCGTGCTGAACCGTTAACTCTCTATCTGTGCCACTGTCAGGAATGTCAGAAACAATCTTCCAGTGCTTTTGGAATGTCCCTCACTGTGCCACGAGATGCTGTTGTCATTATCCAAGGACAACCGAAAGCTTGGACTCGTAAAGCTGATAGTGGACGTGAGGTGACTTGTGTGTTCTGCGGTGGCTGTGGGACGCGACTGTTCCATGAACGCACTTACAGTCAAGAAACCATCAACGTCAAAGCCGGAACGCTAGATGACACCAGTTGGTTACGCCCTGTGGGTAACCTTTGGACAAGGAGCGCTCAGCCGTGGGTGATGATTTCAGACCAGATGCTCAACTACGAGGGACAGCCAAAGGATGTGCGTCCTTTGTGGGAGAAATGGGCAGAACAGCATTCATGAAACTTTGAAAAGAGCTATTCTTACTCTTGTTTCACAGTAGCGTATGCCCAATCCAACCAGGGTAGCAACGCTTCAATATCCGCTGTTTCTACTGTAGCTCCACCCCAAATCCTGATTCCAGGCGGTGCGGCGCGGTAGGATGCGATATCAAAAGCAACTTCTTGCTTTTCCAGAAGTTTCGCCAGTTTCTTGGCGGATTCTGCCTGTTTTTCTGGACTTAAGCCTGTAAACCAATCATCAACAATCTTGAGGCAAATCGAGGTACAAGAACGGGTTTCTGGCTTCTCTGCCAGGAATGCTGCCCAACTACTTTGCTCAACCCAGCGGGCAATTGTTGCGAGATTTGCTTCGCTACGACGAATCAGCCCTGGTAGCCCGCCAATACTCTCTGCCCAAAGTAATCCATCAAGCGCATCTTCCACACACAGCATCGATGGCGTGTTGATCGTGTCGCCTTTGAAAATTCCTTCAATGAGCTTACCTTTTTGTGTCAAGCGAAAAAGTTTCGGTATGGGCCAAGCAGGTACATAGCTTTCCAGGCGTTCGACAGCGCGGGGTGAAAGCACGATGACTCCATGCTGCGCTTCTCCTCCTAGTACCTTTTGCCAAGAGTAGGTCACAACATCCAATTTTTCCCAAGGTATTTCCATCGCGAAAACAGCAGAGGTGGCATCGCAGATGGTCAGAGCTTGACGGTCATCTTTTATCCAATCGCCATTGGGTACCCTAACACCTGATGTCGTGCCATTCCACAAAAACACGACATCATGACTAAAATCAACTTGGTTGAGGTCTGGCAAACTGCCATAAGTTGCCTTGAGAACGTTGAGATCAGGCAACTTCAGTTCGTCTACGACATCTTTAACCCATTCCAAACCAAAGCTTTCCCATGCCAAGATGTCAACGGGGAGCTTTCCCAACAGTGACCACAATGCCATTTCCACTGCGCCTGTATCAGAAGCTGGAACGATTCCCAAGCGATAATCAGCAGGAACACCGAGAATCGCTTTGGAGCGCTCAATGACTTCCTCTATACGAGCCTTGCCAGCCGCAGAACGGTGAGAGCGACCTACACAGGCGTTTTCCAGCTTGGAAACAGACCAGCCTGGGCGTTTCGCGCAAGGACCAGAGGAAAAATGAGGAATCCGTGGTTTTGTTGTTGGAGGAGTAAGATGTGGTGACATACAAGATACTTTAGTACAGATGCGACCTACTCGAAGGTCGTAACCCGCTATTACTTTACGTCTTGGTTTGTCCTAGGTCAACAGTCAAAATTTATGAACTTCTGCATAAAATATAGATGTCTAATGGGAAGCAATTGACTGTTACTTTTTCTTAGGGGAAACAACCTCAAACTCGAAAAAACCAATGCGACGGTCATCAACGTAGACGGAGATCGTATGTTTCCCAGTAGGATCGCCAGAAGCAATAGTCCAAAAGTTCTCAATGACTCCTTTGTTTGCCAACTGTGTGCGCTTCGTTACTGCTTCGGTGCCATTGGGTGATATTGAAAAATTTTCACCACTAGCTGTACTCCAAGTATTAGGCAGTTTTGGTAATCGAAGGACTTCTCGCCATGTGACTTCATTTTGGTTGTCTTGAAGCTGAATGCGCCATCCATAGCGTTTTCCCTCTTTGAGTGGCACTTTACTTGTGGGGATAAAGCTCATGCTGTTAGTATCATCTCTTAAAACCCCAAACTCAGCTTTCTTCACAGTCATCGTTTTAGTATTGACTGATTGGGAAGATACGATGTCATTCACAGCTAAAGAAGATACAACCCATGATGTTAGCCAGCAAGAAGCTAGCACTGTGCCGTAAGCTAATTTTTTCATTAGCATCAGTTTTTTGTTAAAAAGTGCTTTTTAATTCATATATGAATCAATCTCCTTTTTTCAGATACACTGCTGACATTTTTGATGGATTAATGTTAAGTTTTGCTTATAGCACTTAGGGTAAACACCGTAGGACTTAGAACTCAACAATTCAGAATCAAAAATTCAGGACTCAGGAGAAAGAAAATTTTTCTGAGTCCTGCATTCTGAATTCTCTTTAATAACAGTTAAAGTAGTGATTTACACTGCATCAAGCACGTTCGTCACGGGCTAAAGTACTCGGCGATGGTGGAGAGCACCCGCCTGAGCGCAAAGCGTCCCGTAAGGCATACGGTCATGGGCGAAGCCCCGCCAAGAGCGATGCTCCTCCAAAGCCGCCCAAAGGCGATGGCGCAGAGCGCCCGCTGAGTCCTCCGGTGCCGCCAGGCTTACGCGTTCGCGTAGCGTGCCCTTTGGGCATTGGGCAAAGCCCCGCCGGGTACGGCGATCGCGATTGATTGTTCATGTAGATAACTTAAGTTTAGGTCAATAGGAACATCTAATACCCACGAAATGCATTCAGGCTGCAACGAGAGGCATGGGTCTCTAACTTGCTCAACGCATACCAAGTGAATAGTTCAATGATGCCATCGCTTGCCAGAAAGTGTTCTGCTTGAAAAGCCTGGACTGCTTCCTCAGTTTTTGCTCCAAAAATACCATCAATGGCACCATAGTAGTAGCCACCAGCTTTGAGAGCTTCTTGAACAGCTTTGACTATAGTTCCCGTATTGCCAATACAAAGTTTTGGCAAGGTACCAGATCCCTGGCACAAATATGCCCAAGTCTTTTCTCCCACAACCCCGTCTATAGTTAAGAAAGCAAGACACTGCAAGTATTTCACAGCATCTTGGGTTTGTCGGTCAAAGTAACCCGTGGTAGAAACTGATAAAGGATATCTTGATACGGTATCTAGTTGAACGAGCCTTTGGTTTAGAGCTTTCTGCATTTCTTTAACAATTTGACCGTACGCACCAAATTGTAAGGTTGGTTTCTTTGTAGGGAATCGAGTTCCAACAGATAGAATCATGATGTCACTTTAAGATGTAAGGAGATCTTAAAGACTTATAAAAAAAACATTAAAGTTCCCTAAAATCATTACGTCAAAAGGAAGAATTCTTTTTTTGGATACTAGTACTCTTGTAAAATATTTTTCTGCTCAAATCTGCTCACTTCAGTTATGTGGATTAACTCCTACTCTGATCAGGAGTGCAAAATTACCTATTTCTTTCTTCGTGTCCTAATTAATAGCGCAATATTGTTAAATATGCATGACAAGCGGTAAATCAACAAATTTATTGGTGTATAAAATTTTACTAAGATTCTCAAAAAAATAAAGTAGATTTGGGGATTACTCTTTCCACTATTATAGTACAATTGTTCTAGTAGAGAAGACTTTTGGTCTTGGGGAGCATTGCAATCATGCGGGCAGTCTGTGCCAATGCCCTTTGGGCACGCTACGCGAACGCAAGAAAGCACTGCGCTACAACCAGCAATCGCCCTTGATTGGGGTAGGAGTTACAAATGCTCAGCCGTTTGACATTCGTTAGTGTGCTAGTGAAGCATTATAATCCAACGCTTCACTAGTAGACCGAGAAGCTTGGATTTGAATGACATGATCACGGTGAATACAAACTAGGCGATCGCTCGGTGAGACTCGCCCTCAAGGGGCAGAATGACTTAGAAATCGTACTTCATCAGCATCATACAGGGAATCAACGAAATTCTTTATTTAATCTCTTGAGTTTACAGATTCCTCCTACTCTTCTACACCCATAGTGAACTTCTAAAAAAACAGTATTATTGAATACCATGACGACACAAGTGAAGAGCGCAATTGCAGCCCAAGGTGACGGACAAGCAATTGCACAATCAGACTTTGAGCAACAATATTTAGAAGAACAAGCTGAAGAACAAGCTAATGCTGGCAAAAGGCTTATTGACGACAGTATTTCCTTTGAAATGCTAGCTGATGCCACCGAAACAATTCTGCGTCATGCTTTTTGGTTAGCTAGGCAAAAACAGAAGCGCTCTTTGAGAGAGTATAGAAAGCTACTTGTTGACCAGGGTTGGAAAGGTGAGGAAAAAAAATATCTCAAGATTGCGGCTGCATTTCAAAAGTTTTCGCCCCAAGAATTAGCACAAATTGAACCAAGCACCGTATATCATTTAGCAGAAAATACTAAGAAGTACAAGCAAGTCATAGACAGGCTACTAGACTTAACTGCAATCACCCAAGAGGCTGTGCGTTCCCTCATGAGAGAAAAGCGCACCTCTAGAGAACTAAAACCTGAAAAGCCAAGTATTTGGCGGCGGGCAAAGAATGGAGGGAGGTACTGCCAAATTCCGCCGATACACGAAACAGAGGAACGGACTGGGACTACCCTGCAAAAGATGATGGATGAGGAGGGTTTGAGCGCACAGAATATTGTGGCAGAAGCTGTCGCTCTGCGCCAAGCTTACAAGGAAGGGCGGCTGGCATTTGTGGAAAAAAAGGCAATTTAATTTTAAGTTTGCCAGCATTTTGTCTTTTTTGGACTTTGGTCAAAAATCGGCAGTAGGGGATCAAGCTGCATTGTGAGTCTAAACTGTTAAATTCAATAGTCTAAAAAACCCGGTTTTTCCAACAAACCGGGTTTCTTTACTTAGAACCTATTTGTAAAAAATTATGAAGAATATATTAACACTTTGTAACCAGTTTCAACTTTATTTTAATCCCTCATAAGGATTCATATAAATCACCCTCTGCTACCAGAAACAGAATACCAAATTCAGGGACGCGAGGTATTTTTGCCTCAAATGAAAATAATTATAACTATCAGTATTGATTGATTGACATGGGCATATACTTGGGTTCGTAACTGTATGCGCAGCCTTGCCCCAAGCACATCATAGCCCTATTGTTATAGACAGTTTGCCACAGTTTTCTATCATGATGTGCACTCCATAGGGAAATTTCCTCAAGAAATGTAAATGTTTTTCAGTGCTTGCGTAATTGTCCTGGCAAGCACTGAATAAGTAAATGAGGGTTCCAGGAAAATCACGTAAAACACAAAATAAATTTCTTCTGAAGATTTGCGTAAAACTCCAAAGAACTCCTGAATAAGTAAATGAGGGATCAAGGAAAATTACGTAAAAGACAAAAGAAATTTCTTAAGATTTGCGTAAAACTCCGAACAACGCCCGATAAGTAAATCAAGGTTCAAGGAAAGTTACATTCCAGACAAAAGAAATGACATTTTTGACGGAGAAATCCATACTTGGACTTTGCCGCTCATGTTCAAGATTACTGCATTGTTTGAATATTTGCACGCGCTTGTAAGAGTAATTACAAGAAATATGACTACAGTTTTACAAATTGGTAATCGCGCGCTCGCAGCTTCTGAAATTATTCCTTTACTAGCTAGTTATAACATCATCCCGCAATTAATATGCGAGAGCATTATTGAGCAGGCGATCGCCCAAGGGGCGGCTCCTTTTGGGAGCATTGCACCAATCACTTGTACAAAAGAAGAAACGGCTGATGCTCTAGAGCAATTTTATCAAAATTGGGATTTGACAAGCGAAGATAAAAGACAAGACCAGCACAGGTCCAGGAGGCGAACGTCGCTTAGAACAGAACGGGATGGGGAGAGATTATAAAAATTTGGTGCAGAATATGACCAATACCACTATTGATATTAAAGAATTTTTTGCAGATGTATTTCCTTTCAAACACCTGCCGGAGAATGTACTAGAAAATTTATTAACAAAGGTACAATTTTTGCGCTACCGCATGGGTCAGGCGATAGTGACGCGGGAAGTCATGCCCCAACACATTAGCATTATCTACTCTGGACAAGCCCGCCTGTTAGGCTTCGACCCTCGCACAGAGAAACCTGACACATTGAAGTTGCTGCAACCACGGGAGGTTGTGGGTTGGGTAAGTCATGTGCGGGGTGTGGCTTGCGAAACAGTAATAGCCTCTACAGAAGTGATTTGCTTCAGTTTAGCGATCGCCGATTTTCTCAGTGTAATCAAGCGGGAGTCAGCTTTTGCAAAAGCGTTGCACCAAAATGCAGCATTAGTAGAAGTGTATGAGTTGTTGGGGGAAGAACTCACTCGGCGGGCTGATGGCAAAACTGATTTAGTGAGACTATCGCGAACTGCTTGGGAAGCTGCTATTGTGCTAACGCTTCCTGCAGCAAAAGATATGAGATCCCCCCTTTATAAGGGGGATTATCTGTGGCTAGTAAGCAGCAGTTCTCAGGCTGAGTTTCCGGTGGGTAGCTCTTTAGAGTTGAATGGTACTAACCCCAAACTGTACCTCAACGCAAATATGCGTCTGGTAGGTTTACCCAAATCTTTGCTCCCAGCACTACCAGAAAGCCTACCAACGCCAACAACAGTAGATTCTTGGCTAGGAGAAATTCCTTACGCCCCAGAGATTGCCACAACACCAGAATCAGCCAAGCAGTCTAAACGGGCAAAGTACCCCTATATCCGGGCACGAGGTCCGGTGGATGCATCCTTGGCTTGCTTCCAGATGTTGAGCCAGTATTATAATATGCCTTTCCGCCGAGATATGCTGCGGCGGGTTGTGACGAAACAGTATGAACGCACCAGCAGTTTATCTCTGCAATTTTGTGCGGCGGTAGCAGAGTTGATGGGGTTGACAACCCAGATAGTCAAGATTCCGGCGTCTACAGTTAGTCGCTTGCAACCTCCGGTGATGATTTCCTGGCAAGACAGTTTTGCTATTATCTACAAAACCAGCAACCAAGAGTTACTCATTGCCGTTCCAGAAATGGGACTAGTGCGCCGCAAATCACGAGACTTTGACAAAGACTTTACGAACCTAAGTCAGGGAAAATCTTGATAGACGGCTACGACATCAGCAAAGTGGAACTTTACTCTCTGCGGCGTCAGATTGGCATGGTACTACAAGATACCTTGTTGTTTGACGGGGCAGTGCGAGAAAACATTGCTTTAGGGTGTCCTGATGCTAGTGATGAGGAGATTATTGCTGCTGCCAAAATTGCCTATGCCCATGATTTTATTATGTCCTTACCCAACGGCTACAACACATCTGTGGGTGAACGGGGTTCAGGGCTTTCTGGGGGACAAAGGCAAAGGATTGCGATCGCCCGCACCGTCCTGCAAAATCCCCAATTGCTCATCCTTGATGAAGCCACAAGCGCCTTAGACTACAACGCCGAAGGACAAGTCTGCCGCAACTTGGCGTCAGCCTTCAAAGAAATAACAGTATTTTTTATAACTCATCGATTAAGTAGCATCCGCAATGCTGACGTGATTCTGATGATGGATCAAGGCGCAGTGGTGGAACAGGGAACCCACAAAGAATTAATGGCGCTGAAGGGTTATTACTACTGTTTGTATCAGCAACAAGAAGCGCAGATGTAGAGAGTAGTTAGTGGGAAAACAACTAACAAATGTAGAGACGTGACGCCAGTCGCCTAGGTCGGGAGACCCCTTCGGGTTCGCCAGTTGCCTACGGAGGGAAACCCTCCTGCAGCACTGGTCTCACCTCCTGCAGCGCTGGCTCGCCATGGCACGTCTCTACAACAACCAATAACTTAGTAGCAAAATATTATGAATACTGAATATAACTTTGACCAACCCGTTATTTTACAACAATCTCCTATTTGGTCGCGAACTATTGCCTGGGGAATTGTTGGTGTTACTGTTTTTACAGTCATTTGGGCATCGGTGTTTAAAATTGATGAGGCAATTCCCGCTACTGGTAAGCTAGAACCACAAGGTGCAGTCACCGATATTCAGGCTCCCGTCAATGGTGTTGTCAAGCTAATTCACGTTAAAGACGGTCAGCAAGTCAAAAAAGGTCAACTCCTGATTAGCCTAGAACAAACCACGGCACAGCTATTATCATTCCAAAAAAATCGCGCCGCTTTGATGCAGGAAAATGGCTTTTACCGCCGCCATCTCACGGGGCGTGTCTCATCAGTCCTCAACCATAGCGCGACACTCAATATTCGACCAGAAATCGCCTCCTTAACCCAGAGTCGCGCCGCAATAGCTGCGGAAAATCAGGTTTACCGATCGCAGTTAAACGGTTCTACTGCCGGAGTTGTTCTGACTCCAGATCAACACTTGCGCTTACAAAGTCGCCAGTTGGATTTCAGTTCGCGCTTAGCGGACACTCAGTTAGAAAAGGAAAAGACGCAAGAGAAATTGAGCCAAAACCAGTTGGAGTTAGTCAGTGCTAAAGATATGCTGGCAATTAATCAAAAAATTCTCCAGGATATGGAACCGGTGATGAAGGAGGGCGCCTTTCCCCGGATGAGGTTCTTGACACAGCAGCAGGAAGTTCTCAAATCCCAGGCGGAAGTTACTCGACTGAGTAAAGAACAGCAACAATTAAAGTTAGCAATTACCCAGGCACAAGAAAAACTTCGCAATACTGAGGCTCTATCTAAAGAAGATTTACTATCACGAATTACGGCAAATGACAAGAGCATAGCCGAAATCGACAGTCAGCTGACTAAGATCATTCTGGAAAATCAGAAGAAAATCAACGAGATTGACAGTCAGATAAGTGAGACGCAATCTACCTTGAAATATCAGAAAATTACCTCTCCTGTGGAGGGAACAGTTTTTGAACTGAAAGCCAAAACTCCAGGATTTGTGGTTAACTCTAGCGAACCAATTCTGAAAATTGTTCCTAAAGATAACTTGATTGCCAAAGTCTACATTACCAACCCCGATATCGGCTTTGTCAAAGAAGGACAGAATGTCGATGTGAGAATTGATTCCTTTCCTTTCCAACAGTATGGTGATATCAAGGGCGAGCTCATTTCGATTGGTTCAGATGCTCTACCTCCAGACCAAATTTATAATTTCTACCGTTTTCCTGCAAAAGTACGCTTGGATAGGCAAACAGTCCTGATTCATAATCGTCAACTTCCACTGCAATCAGGTATGTCAATCAATGCCAATATCAAATTGCGCCAGCGCACTGTTATGAGTATCTTCACTGATTTCTTTGTGCAAAAAGCCGAAAGCTTGAAATTCATCCGCTGAAGTTGACGTGGAAAGACAAATTGAGCAAAACATATAGAGCGCAACTCAATTGAATTAAGTAATTATTTATCTGTGTCCCATGAGTGTCCATCTGTGGTTCATTATTTCTTTGTGTACCTTACTCCGGGTTGCAAACCGCTATAATATGGCGACAAGGGGTAATGCTCCAGGGTGCAATTCTGAGCAATACTGAAAAAATGCTTGCTCTGTTTGCCACCACTGCTATGGACCGACTGGAGGAACTTTTACGCCGCTTAGTTGACGAAGCCTGTGGACACCCACCCGGAAGCCCAGAACGTCAAAAACTGCTCACGCGAATTATTCGCTTGAGTGCTAGCAAACTCTGGAGGGAAAGTACTCCCCATTATCAGGATGCACTGCAACAAACCTGGTTGTATTTTTGTCGTAACATTTGTGAAGGTACAACAGGTCAAACGTATGATCCCTCTTTGGGTAGTGTCATAACTTGGTTGAATGTCTACTTGAAACGCAGACTGCAAGACTTTTACCGCTACCAGCAGCGACAACAAGCCAGAAGAGTCTCTCCTAATATCAATAGTGCTCGGTCAAGTGATGCAAGTGAAATTATTGACCCTGTAGATAACCTTCCCGCTGAACCTGATGTTCCTCCCATTTTAGAAAACGTTAGGTTGTGGGCAGAGAAAGATGAGGATGGACAACTGTGCCAAACTCACATTCAAGGGCGTCCGCAAGTGAATTGTCAAATGTTAATTTTGAAACGTTTGCCGCCGGAAGTAGGTTGGAAGGAATTGTCAGCAGAATTTGGGCTGCCAGTTTCCACTTTGAGCAGCTTTTATCAACGCCAGTGTCTTCCTCGTTTACGCAAATTTGCTGAGAAAGAAGGGTATTTATAGCGGTTCTTAATTGAATGCGCTACAACAATCTTTTTTCTTACAGGGAACGCTTCGTTCCATTAGCAATAATCCCAATCAGATTTAAGTTACTCAAGATTTCTGTCGCTTGTATCACTTCATTGCGCGTTACCCCATCCATGCGGCCGACCATGACAATCCCATTACACAGAGATGCCATAATCCTGGCGTCAACTGTGCCGAGAATGGAAGAAGTATCTATGAGCACAACGTCATAAGTTTGCTCGAAAAACTCAAGCAGTTCTTTCATCCGTGCAGAACTTAATAGCTTAACTGTATCTTCTGGTGTAGGTCCAGCAGTCAAAACATCAATAGAGGGATGGATCGGCTGGATGTATTCCTTAACTGAGGAATTTGTTTCCTCAACTAACAACAGCGATAGTCCCCAATCATTGGTTAATCCCAAGATTTTGTGCAGGTTGGGCTGTCGCAGGTTGGCATCAATCAATAAAACTCGTTGATGCATCCTTGCAGCGCTCACCGCAAGTCCCAGCGCCAAGGTTGACTTCCCTTCTCCTGATAGTGCTGAAGTCAACATCAGAGACTTGTAGGGAACAGAAGGCTTTGATATTTGAATGTTTTGGTACGCCATATCGAGCGTTTCGTGGGAGGGCAATAAGGCGTAGACGTTAAGTTGCTTTTCGTCAGATATGGCTTCTTTTGAGAAACCAGCTAGTACTCGTTGCAAAGGCAGGCGGAACAACCTCTTTTTTGTACTGAGCAGTGAAATTTCTGGGACTGTCCCTAATAAACGGAGGTTTGTCAGCCTCTGTAACTCTTCTGGAGAAGAGATGGCATCGTTAGAGATTTCTGACATCAGGGCGGTTGTCACACCGAAAATTGGTGCTAATAAGATTCCCCCAAGTAATATGAATAGCTTATTGCTACCCAAATATGTTCCCCGTTGGGGTTCTTCCAATACTTGCAAATCAAACCCTCCCTGAGCAATCATCAATCCTAAAGATTGTTGCATTGCCATCAGTTGCTCAAGTGTTTTACGATTTGTTTCCACTTCTTTGAGCAGGCGGTTGTACTCTGCTATGAAACTTGGGTATTTGGTCAGTTCAGCGCGAATTTGCGCTTCTGAGTTAGCGAGGCTCTTTTCATTGGCACGCAGCCCTAAGACATTTGTCTGTACCTGAATTAGCTCTTCCACAAGCTTCAAGTCAACTTCTGCGACTTGCCCTCCCGTCAGTAGTGGTTCTTCTGTACCCAATTGTTTCTCTTGGAACAAAGTAGCTGAGATTGCTTGCACAGCTTTGTCTCCTAGCGATCGCCCTGAAGGGACGGGAGAAAAGCGCCATCGCTTAATCTCGTCTTGTAGTAACGCCACTTGAGTACGCCGCTGCTGTATCAGTTTTTGGACTTCTGGATAGTCATCTGTATAGCGCAACCGCTGCTGAGTTAAAGCCAAGTCAGTCTTTTGAACCTCATTAAGTAGTGTTTGGTAGCGAGTTGACTGACTCAGACGAAAGGAGATAAGTGCATTTTCGGGTGAGGAGGGCAATTCTTGTTTTAAGTTGTCGTAACGAGCTTGTAAGTCTTTAAGCTGTGCGCGAGTGATTCTTAGCTGTTTCTTAATATCAGCAAGAGATTCCAGAAGAATTTTGCCTTGCACCTCTGGGTTGAGTAAATGATGTTTTTTGCGAAACTGTTCTAAATTTTTCTCAGCTTTAACCATTTTGTCTTTGATTTTAGGCAGGCTTTCGTTGATCAAAGAAAGCTTTTTAGAAAGGCTCTGTTTTCGTTGCTCTATGTTATGTTCTTGATACACATTTTGTAGAACCTGAAGAAGTTTTTGTGATCTCACTGGATCGTTGTCCTTAAAGGACATTTCAAAGACTTGATGAATGACTTTATTCTCTGCTATTTGCCGCTCTAATAAATTGATAGCCAAAGGGCTTTGTTGACCTTTCTTGCCCTTGATATCTTCTACTGTCAAAGATGGGTAATCAGAGCGTAGCAAATTAACTGCCTTCTGAATCAACATGGAACTCAGCATAAACTGATGCTGAAGAGTGTAGTCAATCATGTCAACATTAGGGTTAGTAAAATTGCTTTCTACACCTTCTTGGATATGACTTGATCCTACCCCTTGATTAAGCTGAGAACTCACCAGTATCTGTATAGTACTTTGATACGTCGGTTTTGCAGTTAAAGCCAGAAGGCTAGCAACCGACATGACTACGCCAGAAACACCCAAGATTTGCAAGCGTCGGCGAAGCAGAATTGTAGAGAGTTTTCTGCCCTTAACCTTGCTTTGTGGGGAAGCAATAACTATTTGCCCACGCTCCAGACTAATGTCAGCCACAATCAAAGTCCTCTTAATTATATCGGATTACTTTTTCTACAAGATAGTGAGAAAAATTTTTTAGGAGTTCAAACAAGTGCAGGAGGGAATCGCTCACTAAACATTTCTTCTGAGCTTTTGTGACTTCATAAACTCCTTCTTTTATTCCTACACCATACACGATTTTAACTTGGCGATAATATTGCCCTTAATTTTCACTCATGAGTTAAAAAGTAAGACATAGATTGCTAATGACTCTCTCTGACTTGGAACGACATCCACCAAAAATAGCAAATCTTTTTTCAGACTACAACACTTGGAAGATGTCACCTCTGCTGATTTTTTTTAGTTTCATTTCAACCTAAGTGACAAAATAGAGATAGTCAACCCATTTTGCCTATCTTTACCATATCGTTACTAGTCGATTTTTTTTGGCTTTATAGTTATTTTGTAAGCTTTTTATACAATGATTGGGTTAGTTTTCCTTTGGTGATAAATCTTGCGACGGTTACAAAAGTAGAACATACTTAATGTTGTACCGTGTTCTAAGGCATTTAGTATTTTATGATACTTGTAAATACACAGATACACATCTACGTTTTTAGATTTTGCTATTAACTCTAAATGCTTATTATAACAAGATAAGTAAAGCGAATATTTGAATATCTGGCGTTGAACAATAATAGAACGAGTGGTTCAATGGTAACAGGCAAGTATGTGTGATATTTTTGTGTGAGTCACAGTTTGATAAAGATGACAATCGTATACAGAATGTTTACTATCAAGCTTTTAAACTGCTTAATATTTGTCTATTTGAATTTATATATTTGTGTATTACTTTACTGAAGAAGAGATAAAATACCGACAAATTTTTAATTTTATTGAATTTAACAATTAAAGATTTCGTAAAAATGAGAGAAAATGAGCGGAAAATAAAGAGATTCCCTTGTGTTGAGGAAATCTCTTATACTAAGCCCGTTAAAACATCTAGATGTAGGATGCCTTACGAAAGCTGCATTTAAGCTATAGCCTCAGTCTTATATAACTCCTTGTCCCGCCGCCTTGGTACTTCATAGCTCATAAAATCATATGCCATATCTGTGTTAGGAAAAATAGCACGAGCTTCCTCAAGTAAATCTTTCAACTCTATTGCATTTCCAGGAGCATAGCGGGGACTAAAATGTGTCATAATCAGTCGGCGCGCTCCAGCAGCTAAAGCGGTTTGCGCCGCCATTGTGGTTGTGGAATGCAACCTTTGAAAAGCCATATCTGCATCTTGATGGGCGAAGGTCGCTTCATGAATTAATAGATCTGCATCCTGTGCCAATTCCACTGCGCCATCACAATAAACTGTGTCTGTACAATAAGCAATTTTGCGTCCAATTTCTGTCGGTCCACACAGTTCCTGACCGTTAATCACTCGCCCATCAGCAAGGGTCACTACTTCACCGCGTTTGAGTTGACCGTAAATGCGACCGGGAGGAATTTGCAACGCTTTGGCTTTTTCTACATCAAAACGTCCTGCTCGGTCTTTCTCACACACACGGTAGCCAAAGGAGGTCACGCGATGATGCAAAAGACCACATGTTACAGTGAATTCATCATCTTCGTAAATCACCCCTGGACGTACAGCGTGAACTTTGACAGGATAAGAAAAGTGAGTATGAGAGTAACGCGAGGCGGCTTGCAAGTAGTCATTTAATCCAGATGGACCATAAATATCAACACGTTGTACATTTCCAGCTAAACCGCAAGTAGCCAAAAGACCCATTAAGCCAAAAATATGGTCGCCGTGCATATGGGTGATAAAAATTCGGGAGAGTTGGCTACTTTTTAGGTCACTCCGCAAAAGTTGATGCTGAGTCCCTTCGCCACAGTCGAATAACCACAGCTGAGCTCGTTGTGGTAACCTGAGGGCGACACTGGAAACGTTGCGCGATCGCGTAGGTACACCGGAACTCGTCCCTAAAAATGTTATCTGCACAGCCTTATTTTGCCTTCCTCTTGCTGAATTTGGCTTTCTATTCTCTATAGTGGCACGGAAAAAAGCAAATTTCTTTTGTCAGAAAGTCTCCCTCAGTAAAAATAACATTGTCTGGGAATCTCAGGAAAATAACTGCATTCTTATTTTTTTGTATAAACATATACTTTTTTTTTGTTTTCAGCCTTCTACTGACTTAACTTTTGTTCATCTCAGTATTTCTACGAAATGAGATATCTTTCTCATGTTTATATCAGTAATATCTTCAGTATTTATGAAAATTTTTCACCACTTTAAAACATGGGATTTTTGCATTTAAAATGTTTATTTTAACCCAATATTTACAAGATTTAAGTCACAATTACAATCATAACTATCAAAATAAAAATCAATGGAAAAGTCATAAACAGACAGATTTCGGGTGCATATATGCAGCAAACAGTTTCCTTTGCGAATTGCTGATATAAGTCCTGCATTGGAGTGCTTCCCAAATTTGTCCAAAACTTATATATGATAAAAGCACTTTTATGCCAAGCAAACACCAGATATCTAGTGTCCGTCGCTCATTAAAACTGATATTACTGTGCAGCCTTTCATCTATCTTATGGCTGAATCACACTCCATTATCACCTTGGCGATGGGGAGTTGGGGACGTAGTAACGGCAGAAACTCGCGATGCTAGTCAACTGGTGCAGCAAATACAAGAAAGCAAACAGGCTATTGCCTACTATCGCCAAACCAAAAATTGGCTACAGGTAGGGCAAATGCTTACCCAGCAAGCTCAAGCTTATAAGAACTTAGGGCAACCAATAGCGGCGATCGCTCTTTTAGACAGTGCGTTGCAGATTGCTCGTGCATATAACAATAGTGTCTTAGAAGCGTCGGTTTTGGGCAGCCGAGGGGAAGCTTATCAACAAAAAGGTGATTACAAGCAAGCAATTACAGATTTACAGGATAGCTTAAAAATTGCTAATAAAATTAAAAACTCTGTCTATCGTGCTTCTGCTTTGAAAAATTTAGGAAATACATACATAAGCCTTGCTCAAGTCAACTATCTTCGTGCAAACTCCGCTATGGAATTAGGTGATGATGAGGATGCGGATATATTAAGAGAACAAGGCTTTAATTATGATTATAAAGCTTTAGACTACCTGCATAAAAGTATTGTTATTGCGCGTCAGCACAACAATAAACTAGGGGAAATACGCTTACTTATCAATTCGATTCTACCTGCAAATCGCACCAAAAAATCAAACTTAGTTAAAGCAAAATTGCAAGAAGCTTTAGTGTTGCTAAAACAACTCCCAAATTCCCAAGATAAAGTCTATGTAACCATTGAATTAGCTAAATTTGTACAACCTCTAGATGATAATGTCTCTTTATCCTTAGTGAAATGTCCACAACCAATTGTAGAGACAGGATATATCGCTTCTCGACAACTTCTCCAGCAAGCCGTTTTAATTGCTCAACGTTTGCCAGATAATCGCGCTTTATCTTTTGCTTTGGGTCATCTTGCTCATCTTTCTGAGTGTCGCCATAATTACGAGCAAGCACTCAAGTTAACTCGTGAAGCAGAGTCTGTTGCTGAAAAGGTGAACGCTAAAGATAGCTTGTATTTGTGGAAGTGGCAAGTTGCTCGCATTTTAAAAGCACAAAATAAACCTCTCAAGGCAATCACAGCGTATAAAGCAGCTATTAATGCTTTAAAGTTGCTCCGCAGTCGTCATGTCATTTTTGATTCAAATGTACAGGAACCTGAGCAGGACTATTTTGAAAGGATTTACCGCGAGTTTATTGAACTAAAGTTAACTTTAGTAGATGCTGCATCTCAAAACAATAATAATTCTAAACTGAGCAATATATTAACCAACCTTGAAGCTTTAAAACTGGCAGAACTGCAAAATTACTTCGGGAAATCTTTATTAACACCAGTTCATAGAAAAAGAGTTGAAGCAGATACGGATAAGACGACTGCTGTCTTTTACTCGATTATGTTGGAAAAGCGTATCGCGATTATCGCTTTGCTTCCTAACAGTGAAAAGCACTTGAAGTGGATATATATTGATAGAAAAAGCCTGAGACAACAAATCAACGAATTTCGTAGAAGTTTGGAGAGGCGTAGTGACATAATTTACAACCCCCAAGAAGCACAGAATCTGTACGACTCGATAGTTCGTCCTTTCGCCAAAGATTTAGATTCATTGCACGTTAAAACTTTGGTTTTTATCAATGATGGAATTCTTCGCACTGTACCAATGGCGGCGCTACATGATGGTGAGGGATTCTTGGTTCAGAGATATGCGATCGCCACGACGAACAGCCTAACCTTAATAAATACTAAAAAAGTGAACCATGAAAATCTCAGGGTGCTAGCTGTAGGGTTAACCAAAAATGCGGTAGTTGATGGTCGAACATATGAGGCGCTAACAAACGTCAGACAAGAAATTAATCAAGTTGTGGCACAAATTCCGGATAGCAAGCAATTATTGGATGAGAATTTTACATACGCACGCCTGCAAGCTGAACTGAGCCAAACTGCTTACTCTATTATTCATATTGCTACTCACGGTACCTTCGGTACAGTTCCCGAAGATAGCTTCCTCGTTACAGGCAATAATGACAAGCTCACTCTTACTGACCTAGATAATATGATTGGTACTGTTGCGCGCAGTTCTAAGTTAGTAGATTTACTAGTGCTGACTGCCTGTGAAAGTGCGATGGGAGATAACCGTGTTGGTCTTGGTTTGGCTGGTGTGGTGGTAAACGCTGGTGTGAAAAGTGTTCTCGCTTCCCTTTGGTCGATTAATGATGCTGCCACCGTCACTTTAGTGAAAAAATTTTATGCAGAATGGTACCAGAACAAAGTCAGTAAAGCGGAGGCTTTGCGTAGGGCGCAACAGACACTGATTTCTAGTCGTAAGTATGCCCATCCCTACTACTGGGCACCATTCATCCTCGTGGGTAACTGGCTTTAGTCCACTACCGTTCAGTTAAGGGTTATTTGTGACAATTCTATAGCTGTATGTAGAGACGTAGCTACGTCTTTACACCATTTTATCTGAAGTGTATTGACGTACACCCTCATTGGTCACTCAGAGCAATGTTGGACAAATCCTTATCTAGTAGTGGCTGCTCTGATTTGGCGAGATCTTCTAACAAACTTGCTGTAACTTTTGCCTGTTGTCTATTGGCACTGCTGGCTAGAGCTTCGCTTAAAGCGTCGTACCACATACCTGCTTCAGCATATAAATTAACTCTTTCGGAGGATTCGCCTTGATTAGAAAGGGCAATTTTCAAATTTGATGGCGTTGGTACAACCTCAATTTCTGCTCGAACAAGTAAATTGCGTGAAGGACGGTTACGGTTGCACAAACTTTCCAATTGCCAAAGATATTTTTTACCCACAGTTAAACCTTGTGCCTGCTGTGGTAAGGATAGTGCCATAATTCCTGGTGAGCTTTGTAACTGTTGCTTGTAAGCGAGCTTGCTTGGTTGGTCGTTTGTATCAAACTCGTAAAGTGTGAATTCCATAGGTATCTGTTGTGAGTGGGGTACAAACCAAGCAAACGTTGGGTGAAGCGAAGTCGTTTGACCGACGTGTGTCACGGGGGCAAGTAAGATTACTGGGCGCACGCCGTTTGCTTGGCACCCCCCTCTAACACCTGAGGAGTCCGTATAACCACTGGGCGGCTTTTGAGTGCGGGGTGGTTTGTATGCAGCTTGCGCCGCTTGAGTAAACAAAAGTGTAATGGTCAAAACACAACTTGTTAAAAATTTGGCATTAAAAAGTTTGTGCAAGAGCCACTCTCTCTGAGTCATCTTCATATCCTCTCCGGCATTGCACTAAAAAAACAACAGTAAAATCTTAAAAATTCAAAGCGGGATTTCTACGAATTTCCTTACTTTTAAATATAGATAAAATTACGTAGAATTTTTCTATTTAAATATTATTTAATATTTGATATAGAGAATTTACATAAGTTGAATTAGAGGGTTAAGTATTGAATCACTAACGTTTTACTATTAATATCTTCTCACGCATTTATGTCAATTCCAGACGGGAAATAGAATCTTGATAAAAAGGCTAAATTGTAAAGATATTGTGGTTAATTTTGCCAGGGTAACAATTACCAAAAGTACAATTTGGCTACGGGCCAAGATAACTCGCAAAGAGTGCCTTTAGGAGAAAGAGGTGAGCGTCTAAATTTCCCTTTAAGTTGTCGCGCTAAAGACCTAAACTGCTGCGTTCCATGACCTTCTTTAAATGAGTTAATGCCTAAGCCATCATCTATAATGCTCAAAGTGTACCAGCCTTCATAAGTCGTACACGAGACTTCTAGCTTTGTGACTCCTGTGGCGTGTTTGCCGACGTTGCACAAAGCTTCTTCCAGAAATCGACACAGTCCTAACTTTTGTTCTATATTTAAGTGTCGATTATCAATAGGCTCAAATGTACGGATTTTAACTCGCAGTGTTTTAAAACAGGCGAAATCCCGCTCTAAGGTATGGTTATAAACTTGATAAAGAACTTCATGAATGGGATCTTGTAAATTTAGAATCAGACCTTTTCCTAAATAAAGACAACTATCTTGGGCAAGAGGTTCTTGTTGCAAAAAATCATAAATTCCCCGCAGTTCTTGATTCAATTTTTCAAGTTCTTTTTCAACTTCGCCAAGTAATTCGTTCGCTGGTAAATCTCTGTCTCTGACACGCTTTAAAGCTTTAGCAAGGGTTTGCAATGGTCCGTTGTGAATCGTTTCAAATGTGCGTTCAATCACGGTTTGGCGAGCGTTAATTCTAGAACGCCAAGCTTGGTCGTATTGATATAAGGCAGTCATGCCTATACCATTCAAAACTAAAACGAGCATTGCTGGTGTTACTGGAACCCACAAACCCCAAGTCAGGAGGAACAAATAACTCAGGATGACAAGATAAGTGCTAGCAATGAAAACAGCTAAAAGATTGATCAACGGGAATTTCGTGAGTCTGGCAAAACCAATTCCCAACAGACCCCAGCCTATAATCCATACATATTCCCACCCTTCTGACCAAGATTGTAAAAGTGGTCGTTTGTCAAGGACAGCACTGATGATTTGAGAAATCGCATGTGCCTGAATTTCCACTCCATAAACTCGCCCTGGTGCGGTTTTGGTAGATGGAATTGCAGAAGTCGTTATCCAGTCTTTGATGCTTGGGGCGATGATCCCGATAATCACGATGCGATCGCGTATCCACTCAGGTTGAAAATTTCCCGTTTTAATATCATTAAGAGTAATCGTTCTAAATCGTTCTCGACCACTACGAAAATTAAGTAGTACCTGAACTCCACCATCATTGGCTTGCACGTAACCCCCAGTGTTCGCCAAAAACCGAGGTAGTTCGGTATTTCCGAATCTCATAGCAGCCGAGTCGCGAATACCGTTTTCTAAGCTCATACCTTTATGAGCCAGATAAGCACTTGCTAGAGATAGCGATAAAGAGAGCTTGTATTCTTTGGGTGTTGGTGTAGCTAGCAAACTGCGTCGCAATTTGCCATCATTATCTGTAATTTGGTCTGCAAAACCAACTTGTTCCGGAGGTAATGCTGGTGGTGGCGCAACTTGCTCAGGCAAGACTTTTTCAATAGCAATTAAATTTTTGATATCCTTAAATGCAGCCACAAGTTCGCGATGACCAGGCTCAACAGGTAAATCTCTAAAAATATCAATACCAATCACCCGAGGCTTGTAGGTTTGTAATTTTCTGACAAGCGCTGCAATTTCTTTATCCGGGATAGGATACTTTCCGACGTTGCGGATATCCTTTTCGTCAATTCCTACAATCAGGATGCGTTCATCGATAGGTTCACTTGAACGTAGACGAACAAAACTATCAAAAGCTAGCCACTCTAAAGATTGCATAGAACCAGTGAGACGAACAACAATCACTAGTCCAATCACTGCAATGCCTGGTAATGCACCCACACGCCAAATGGCAATTTCATCTTTGATTATTTTCCAAATTCCAGGCTGCATTAGAAGAGTGAATTGAGCAGGTTTTTTGTAAAAATTCTATTGTAAATTCTAAAAATCTATTTTGATTTTCAATTCAATCTTTTTTACAATTTCAATCTCTATAAAATTCGTCATATATTATGAGTTTATCCTTCTTCATAACTCTGAACTCACAACTAATCTATTAACCCTTCTTCCCTGGCTGTCATTTCTGTTTGAATTCGGATATTTTTTCCATCGTCAGGATAAACGTTTAAAGCGTCTTGCAGTTTACTCCAGTAATGGCGCACCATCCTTTCAGAGACACACATTCGCTCTGCGATCGCCTTATCTTGTAATCCTTCCTCAAATGCTAGACTTAGCACCCTTAGCCACTCTGGTTTCACTTCCAATCCAGAATGAATTCCTTTTATATCTTTGGTATGAGTTAATCCCTGCAATGCCCAATCAACTCTCGTTAACATTTCTTGACTAGAAAGACTTTTATCCGCAACAGTGAAGCCTCCTTTATGAGCATCAATGTCAGGTCTAATGCGTACTATTGTTCTGACATGAGCGCTTTGGACAACAATATTCAAGTTGGGGAACTCCTTCATGAAAGTCCTGAGAAGTTGAACGCCCGTATCAGGTCGTGCCATCATCCCAGTGTTCTCCGGAATGGAAAGATCCATAACCACGAGGTCGGGCTGCGAATTCATCACTTGATTGAGAGCATTCTTAGCAGTTAGAGCAGTGATGAGTTCGGCATCTGGGTATTGTTTTCGCAGGACATCTATGGTCCCACCTAAAACTGATTCGTGGTCATCAATAACCAAAATTTTCAGCAATGCCTTCCCTGATAAAGTTTGTCTCATTTTTTATACCCTCGTCAACTCATTGTATGTATAATTATATACCAAAAAATAAAGATAAGAAATCGGCTGATGTTTAATTCATCAATTATATTTAGTTTGCTAACGACTAAAAGTTATAACTTACTTCCAGCAAAAGTACCAGACTACGCTGAGATTTTTGATACGGTAAAAGCATTTTCCGGATGTTAAAACTTGAAAACTTTTGCAAAGAAATTTTAATTCGGGTAGACTAGAAGAAGAAATAAGTGTACATGGTTCAGGATAAGTTATTCGCACAATCAGCTGACCTATATTTTGCTGTTCTTCTAAACTGATATCAATTGATATTGGCGTTAAAACTTCTGGCAAAGTTATTCTCAGTAACTCCTCTAAAGCTCTGACAACTGTCAAACTGCATCCAACTGACTCCTGTCGCCAATAAGCTGGCATATCAATATGAAAATACAGGTGTGGATGAGATGTTCTCCAAGGTTCTAAGAGGCAGTGAATGGCTAAAGGCAAGCTATCTTGAAGGTATGCTGGAAATAAGCGATCGCTTAATTGCACTAAAGATTGATGGAACTGATCAATTTGTTTTAAGCAATCTTGAGTTTTGTTGAACGACAACTCCAAGTTATCTACGCTTAACATCTCTAGGCTACGACGAATTGCGAAAGACTCTTGCAACAAACCGTCTCGGATTTTCTCCGCTTCTTGAAAGAGTTTTATAGATTGCCTACAAGACCACCACTGTAATGCCTTTTGAGTTGTATGCTCAGAAGCTAGAAACCGGATCAGGGTGACGAGGTAGATAATTAAGAATATAATGGGTGTACACAATTTTAGCCTCACAAGACATCGTTCTGTTATTTATTTTCCTAGCATAATAAACAAAGGCTAGGCAGGGCATTGTATCTTTGTGCAAAATATAATAGTTATAATACGTCACTTTTATTTCTCAAAACTGCATAGAGAACAAAATCATTAAGAATTCGTCATTCAGCTATTGCACATTTTGTTGATATATTGATTTGTCATAAGTCAGATTTTCCACTTAACAAGAGCCAGAGGCTCTAATATCTCGTTACCAGGTTCAACCTGGTAACGAGGGTTTGGAGGCTTCGCCGACTCACTGTTGCAACAAATGCAAAATCTCAGATAAGTTATTTATCGTTTTTAACAAGAAATGATAAATGACCAATGAGAAATAATTATATTCAATATACAATCTACAATTGTTATCTTTTATCAACCAATTCACTGAAAAGATAAGACTTCTTGCATTCATTCCAAAAAAAAGAAGAATTAACCACAGATGGACGAGGCAGTGCGTTGCGGGGGTTCCCCCCGTTGAAGCAACTGCCGTACAGATGGACACAGATGGAATCAAAGAGATGCAATCTTGTCTATAGAAATAATCAACTATGAATTGGTAAATCTTAATGAGTGCTTATAAATCTGATATTAATCTTGCCCTTCTAAGCATGAATTGAAGCGCTGTTTCTTCTTTAGAAATAATGTCAGCTTTGGCATCCATTCCGGGTTGAATAAGGCATTTACGATTATGATTTCCGAAGGAAAGACGTTCCGGTTTAATTGTTGCTTCAAAGTAGCTAACAGATGGAATGGTACCCGTATTATTACTTTGAGGTGTGATTGCGTCTGGAGAGACAGCACGAACAACACCTTTGAGCGTTCCATAATCAGGATAGGGACAAGCGTCAACTCGCAATTGCACGGTTTGACCAACGGCAACCTTTTTAATTTCAGCAGCAGGAACCATTGCTTTAATGACTAAAGGAGCATTCTGCGGCACAATTTCAGCAATGGCTTCTGACGGGTTTACCACCTGACCGGGATTTCGCAAATTCAGCTTGAGAATAACGCCATTACTGGTGGCACGAATCACGCTATTTTTCCTCTGAAGATTATTTTTCTCTACTTCTTTTTGAGATTGTCTGGTTTGGTTTCGCATTTCTATTTGTCGCTGAATTAAAGCCTTTTTCTCTCTGATAAAAGCAGCGACCCCAGCTTCTCCTTTAGCAGTTTCTTGAGCAATTCTTTCTTGAGCGATCGCCACCATTCCCTCACTCGGGTTGAGCGCAGCTTTAGCCGTTTGGAGATTTGCCTTGGCAATGTCCACAGCTTTTTGTTCACCCTCAACGGCTGCTTTGGTTTGCAAGACAATAAGTTGCTTTTCGTCGAATTGACGCTGAGCAATTGCCCCTTCTTTAACTAGCTGTTGAAAACGGTCTTGTTCCTTAATAGCAAAGACTAAATCAGTCTTTGCTTTTTGCCTACCAACTTCAGATTTCTGTAAATTTGCCTCTGCTGCTAGCACTTGGCTTTGAGCTTTAATTTGTTGCTCTTGATATTCACGTTGATTACGTGCCAAATCGGCTTTTGCAGAAGCGACAGTTCGTTCTATAACTCTCTTTTCAGCCTCAATTTGGGTATCTAAAGCTTTGATTTGAGCGTCAATCTGAGCTAGTTGTAAATTTCCTTCCTGTATATTGCCTTGCAATTGGCTATTTTTGATGTGCAATTCCGTATCATCCAATTGGGCGATGATATCGCCCTTTTTGACAATCTGATTTGTTTTAACAAAGATACTTTTAATAGTTCCTTCCATGGACGGTTGTACGAGCCGGATTTCTCCTGTAGGACGCACAGTCGCGGGAGCTTTCACAGTGACATTGTATTTAATGTATGAAGAGAGGGCGATCGCAGCACCAACATTGGCAACGAGAAATATTCCAGCTAAAGATGTCCAACGGCTAATAGGAGGAAGAAAGTCTTCAGTACCAACCGAGGGAAGCAGCTTTTGATGATGAGTATAAAGCATAATTGGTAATTAGTAATTAGTGATGAGTTGTTTGGTCATTGTTAGCAGTTAGTTATTTTCCCACTAACTACTAGCCATTAACTATTAACCACTTGCTAAGGAATTAAAAAGTCCAAATGGTCGCCTGGTTTGGAGCGTAACTCTTTCAAAGAACCTTGAAGTTTCAACTTACCTTGTTCTATCAACACAATCCAATCAGCACGATTAATGACTTTAGGACGGTGAGTAATTAGAATCGTGGTTTTACCGCGACGATGTTCAAACAACCGATCCAAAACTTGGGCTTCGCTCACTGGATCAAGTCCAGAGGTAGATTCATCTAAAATCAGGACGGCTGGATCTGTAACGATCGCTCTTGCAATTGCCAGTCGTTGACGTTGTCCGCCCGATAGATTCGCACCAAATTCACCCAAAACAGTTTGATATTTATCCGGAAGCTTACTAATAAAATCATCTGCCTCAGCAATTTGGCAAGCTCTCACAATCTGCTCGAAAGAAACATAAGGCGCTCCTAAGTGGAAGTTTTCAAGAATCGAACGACTCCAAAAGTGAGCATCTTGCGGAACGAGAACCACTTGCTGACGCAGACAATCAAGCGAAAGGTCTGGTAAGTTATAAAGCCCTATGCGAATATTACCTGATTCGATTGGATATAAGCCGGCAATAAGTTTAGCTAAGGTACTTTTACCACAACCAGATTTACCGATGAGAGCAACAACTTGACCACCAGGAATTTTTAAAGAAAAGTCTTCTAATAAATCAATCCGACCAGCATAATGAAAGTTAACATTTGTACAAACAATATCAGTATCTGCAGCAATATTGGCAAAAGGTTTTCTTCCATCACCTTCATTTTCCGGAGTGGCATCTATAACTTCTGTCAGGCGTTGCGTCGCTGTTTTAGCACGAGTAAATTCATCGACAAAACTGATAACACTACCAATTAAACCAAGAAAACTACCATTCATCGAGCTAAAGGCAAGGAGTTGTCCAATACTAAGATTTTCCGACGGGTTAATAACTAAATTACCGCCAAACCAAAGCAAAATAATACTACCAATACCGGAAATAAAACTAGAGAAAGTATGATTGATAATGCTAATCTGAATTGTGCGTAAGGTGAGGGTAGCAAGTTTACTAAATCGGCTTTGTAATTCATCCCAAAATTGTGGAGCAGCCGTGGTTGTTTTAATGGTGAGTGCGCCTTTAAAGGTTTCAACTAAAACACCTTGTGTTTCTGCTTCTGTTACTAAAAGCTCACGGGTTTTTTGCTGCAAGCTTGGTTGAAATACTATAGTAGATAGCGTCATGACCACAGCAATGACTACAGCAACTACAGTGAGTTTCCAGCTATAAAAAACCATGAAACCAAAAGAAATCAGCGCAATAAAAAATTGGCTCGGTAAGCCAACAATAACTTGGGCAACTAACTGATTAATTTGGTCAATATCTCGCAGGCGGCTAATGATTTCTCCACTACGACGAGATTCGTAGTAAGAAAGAGGTAAGTGCAAAATTTGTCGTCCAAATTCTAGGACTAACCCTAATTGCAAGCGTTGTGCAAAGTGAGCGATTAAATTAGACTGCACAAACGAAAGGCTGCTGGAGATAAAATTCATCACAACCACGGCGATCGCCACAGTTGTGAGCAGCTTAGTATCACCGCGAACCAGCACATCATCAGTCAGGATTTGCAACAGAAAAGGCGAAGCTAAAGACAGCAGTCCCAAAATGAGGTTTAAGGGTAATGCTTGGGCTAGGATTCCGCGAAAAAGCCACACCCGCTTGAAGAAACGCAGAAACCCACCAACTTGCTCGTCTTGTTGGGCAAAAAAGCGTACTGGATCTGGTTCCAGCAACAGCATCAACCAATCTGCACAACCCTCTGCTAAATCTTGTTTGGAAAGGTAACGGACGCCCACCGCTGGATCAGCAACGACACATTTGTTCCCCTTCTTCCCGTATAAAACAACCCAGTGGTTTCCTCCCCAATGAATAATTGCTGGTAGGGGCGCTTCCTTTATCTTGTTGAGGAGTTCCGGTGAGGTTTTCACTGGGCGAGCATTAAAACCCAGTGTTTCTGCACCCCGCTTCAGCCCTAACAGAGTCGTCCCAGATTGTCCTGTTCCTACAGCTTCACGGATGCGATTTAGAGTAAAAGTACGTCCGTAATGTTTGGCTATAGCTGCGAGACAAGCAGCGCCGCAATCTTCTTCACTATGTTGTAAAACATGAGCGTATTTCATATACCAAAAAAGCTTATCTTAATTTCCCTGTTATTTACTAAAAAAGCATTTATCATCGTTGTGATATTTGCTTAAAGAAGGCAAACGCGTCATCGTTGCTTTTAGTTACACTATAAGGCAAGCAAATAGCTAGTGCATTGAGTGTTTGTGCCAGTTTCATTGCCTATCGTGGACAAACCAATTACACAATGATCCAACCTTAATTTCCGAAAAATACACATTGACAATTCAGGTAAAAATATTTAAGCTTTACCAATCAAATTACGCTTGAACTTAAACTCAGTAATAATCCCTATAAATTGCAAAATTAGGAGTAAATCAATAAGCTACTCCTAGTAATTACCATTAGATGTTCAAATAGTTTATAGCGTGCTTGCACTACTAAGACATTAAATCTTCGATTACAGCAGAGACAGAAGCCCAAACAACATATTTAAGAAACTTCCGCCACCCAAACCCTTTGATTTACGTTGGCGGCGTCCACCACCTCCATTAAATCCAAAGGAAAGTTCTGAGAGCATATATCCTGTCTGTTGCCTAGAAGAACCACTATGGATACCATCTGAATAAGTGGTTTCGCTATTTGCGAAAGTTCTAATATTTGTCATTTGTATGACAAAATCGTACAATCCGATTGAAGAGCGCCCGCCGCCAGTCACAGTTTCTTGGTCTTCTTCAGACAACCCTACAAATAATTCAAAGTTTTTTCTTTCCAGGTTGTTAGACATAGCATTACCTCTAGAATCTGGTAATTGATTTGAGTTGAATTTGTGTTTAGCTGTTAGTTGATTGCCTTTTCTCGTGTTTGGCGCTCATCTCGTTGCTTACTTTTATAAGATACGAGCAACTCACTAGCAGAGTCATTTGCGTTTTCAGACAACTTGATTACCACCTTGAGAAGAAAAAGTTGTTAAATTACGAAGCGAATCATTTCCGAAAAATACATCAAAGCAATACGCAAAAACCTAGTACGTAACGCCTCAAATAAAGCAACCATACCCTGCGCTTTAAGCTTTATGCCGTCCTCGGGCATGGCACT
>JAHHIB010000115.1 GCA_019359075.1 Kalymmatonema hyalinum WJT4-NPBG1 | reverse complement strand
AGCATTTAAGCTATAATCGGTCTTAACTATATCACTGATACCAGGAAGACCGTAGTAACCACCAGCGACAACTTCTTGTTGTTCAATGGACAATTCGGTAAATAATGCGTCAGACATGATTGAAAACTCCGCGAATTTTATTTAAGTTGAATTTGTGTTTAGCTGTTAGTTGATTGCCTTTTCTTGTGTTTGGCGCTCATCTCGTTGCTTACTTTTATAAGATACGAGCAACTCACTAGCAGAGTCATTTGCGTTTTCAGACAACTTGATTACCACCTTGAGAAGAAAAAGTTGTCAAATTACGAAGCGAATCATTTCCGAAAAATACATCAAACCAATCTGACTTTTCAGGGCATGTAGATTTATGTCATTTTGGGGGTTTCCCAAGCCCTGATTGTTCCGTTCGTTAAGCTGTCGCGCCTACAAGTTGCACTTGCGACAGGTAACATTCTTGTGGGATGGGCATCTTGCCCATCCAAACAATGCAAGTTAAAAGCGCAACAGCTTAGTCATTTTCATTAATTTCAAACTGTTGAGAATCATCCTCTGGAAAAAGCCACGCTGTTTCGTAGTTTGAGGACTCCGCGTGAAAAGTCAGAAAACCAATATGCTAAAAACCCAGTTTATGGAACAAGCTGGGTTTCTGGCATAGGGATATATAACTAAAAACGCTAGGAAAACTATGCTTCCTAGCGTCTTTGGGTGAAATCCTACGTTACGTATTCAACTATTTGTGGATGACAGATTATTCAAAAGCTGATCGCCCGTAGGGCGCGCTACGCGATCGCGAATTGCCGTCAGTTGCTCTTGGTTATTAACTGGCGATCGCGGCGGTGGTAATTCTGTATTGGGCCAGTTGGTTAAATCGAAGCAGGGACATAGCAACGGGGGCATACCCACGTTTCTCACTGGTACCGGCATACTGCAACGAGCGCATGGAGACACCTCCCAAGCAGGTGTCAGCAGTTCTGCTATGGTTTCCTGTGTTCCTTCCAGGTAGCAGTCGCCCGACTCAGGTGAAATAATTTTCTGCCAACAGTTTTCAAACTCGTCACTGTAGCGGTCACCATTAATGACCTCTCGCGGCTGTAAGGTTGCCGCACCGTTGTTAATTACAACTTTTTTACCTAGCTGGAACCAATAAGCTAAGTATCTTTTAACGTTTTTTTGTGATGCCATACTAAAATTTTAGATTCTGAATTCTCGTTTTTAAATCAGGAATTGTAAATAAATTATTAAGAAGAGTTATCAGTTGTTAAATGTTAGTTACTTGCCCTATATAGCAATCCGTGCAGGAGTTGTGAAATATTTCCCCCAAGTCTTCCTTGTCCTCCTTGTCTTGCCTTTTTCACGAATCTGCGGAGGATTGCTATGTCTACCTCTACTCCTTCTTACTTGGCAAGGGGGAACCCAGCACACTGAGATTCAGAACATGACCTCCAGTGACTAAGTAAACTTCTTGGGAAATACCTCCTAACTGACGTACTAAAGAACCTAGGCGATCGCGGAAGGTTCGACCTGTAGGATAAGCTGGCACAACACCCCAACCTGTTTCCTCAGCTACAAAAATCATGTCGGCAGCAACTAACTGCACTGTTTCTAAAAACTCTTGGACAATGTTTTGCCAAGTCAACTCGTCTTGTTCCAATAAATTTGCTACCCAAGTACCTAAAGAATCTACCAAAAGGCAGATGTTTGGTTTCGCGTCAGCAAGAGCAGCAGACAATTCATATGGCATTTCTAATGTCACCCAATCTTGAGGACGGCGTCGTTTGTGTTGTTGGATGCGTTGCTGCCATTCTTGATCATCTGAGTTTTCTACTGCCGTTGCCACATAGATAACCGCGAGTTGTGACTCTATTGCCAGAATTTCTGCCCATTCGCTTTTGCCAGAGCGTGCTGGTCCGGTCACTAATATGACTTTACTCAAAGCTGTTTACCTAGTATCTTGAATTAAGAAGGGTTGTCATTCTACCAGGCTATCAACTATTAGCTATCAGTTAACTGACGGCTAAACGCTGAATGCATAACGTTTTTTACTCTTATTTTTTACCATAAGGCTGGCAACTTGTCGCCAAAATAACTTTTAATAGTAAGACTAGCACCAGCATTATCTGAAGGCTGAAGTGTTAAGTATGAAGTAACTATAAAGTATGAAGCCATTAAGTGTGATTAATTTTTCATCCTTTGTCGTTCAACATAGCTGCCTTCATCCTTAAACACCACAAGGTACAGCACACTTTCTTTGATATCTGATATGAAAGCAGGCATAAAACGCATAGAGGCAACTCTACACGATTTAGGGACTCGCAACATTGGTGGATCTGACGAACCGGATGGTTTGACAAAGCCGTCTTTATCGTTTCGGATCAGCGTTGGGGGTGAGGAGCGCTCAGCACCTGAGCCTGAGCCGTCCCCAGAGCAGCCTCTTACGCAATCGGAACAAAACTCACCGACCCACAATACCTCTGTACAGACTTTTCCAGCACAAGATAGCGATTGCAAAGCACCAAGCTTACCTAAGTTCAAAACTCCTAGCTTTACAAGCCATCGCAACGGAGCAAATCCCGCGTTGGCAATGAATTTATTGCAAGAAATTCAGGAAAATGTTGCCTCTTGGCAAAGAGAACTGCAAAAAATCGTCCGGCAGATTCAAGACATATATCTAGAAGGACCGATTGTCAATGGCTGGCTAGAGTCCCACGAACGCGAACTAGAACCAGGAGGAACCGCAACACTGCGCCATGCGGAAGTTGACCGCCTCATGGACTATGTAGAAGAAGTTTGCGCGACTGATAGCAATAATGTCTCGTGCGAATCCGCCCGTGCTGGGTATCGTCTGTGTGGTTTGGATGCTTCTGGTAAAGTGTGGTCACGTCCGTGTCCACCCGAACAAGTTGCTAGCGTGAGTATGGCAATTGCGCGTTACCAAAAGTTGCGCCAACTGTTGGGGCGAAAGCAACATCTAGAAACCCGTCTGACTCAATTGGCAGAAAGTCTTGTGATTTTGCACGGTCATATTCAATCGCAGTGAGATTTGACTAGGAAAGAACACAGAATTCAGAACACAGAACTCAGGAGTCAGAATCGAGAAGGTTTCTTTTGCACCTAGTGTTGAGTCAGGATGCAGAGCAACTAAATTTAGTTATAACGAAAAATAATTCTTTCCATGTTGAGTCGCCTGAATTGATTCGTAGACATATTCTGAGTTCTGAGTTCTTCTAAAAAAAACTTCTGTAAAGAATAAAAGATAATTTCATCTTTTTTGAAAAAACTTGGTTGGGGAGTCGGAAATTTTTGGGATAGATTAGCAAGGGCAGCAGGCTAAAGTTGGACTTTATCATGGGTTTGTGGTTAATAGTTACTAAAAGAACCAACAACTAGCAACCAACATCCAAAAACCAAACTAAAGCTTATGCCAAATACGCAAATCTCTGCCATCATCTGCACTCACAATCGAGATACTTATCTAGGCGCTGCTATAGATAGCCTTTTGGCGCAGGATTTTGTCGGTGAGTTTGAAATCGTGGTGGTGGATAATGGATCGAGCGATCGCACCCGCGAAGTTGTAGAACACAGAAGCCACAATCCTCGCCTCAAGTATGTTTTTGAACCTGTCATTGGTTTATCAGTTGCTCGCAACACTGGCGCGAGAGTTGCGAGTTCTGAAATTTTGGCGTATCTTGATGACGATGCAGAGGCAAACTCCCACTGGCTACAGGTTTTGTACTCAGCTTATCAAGATAACCCTAAACTCGCGATCGCCGGTGGCAAAGTGACTCTATTATGGCCTGAAGGAACCCAACCCCCACGTTGGCTATCAACTGGATTATCTGCCAATCTCGGGGCATACGACTTGGGCGACGCTATTGTCTACATTGACAACCCAGGAAAAACCCCCAGAGGCTTGAACTACTCCATACGCCGCAGCTTTCTTGAAGAAATAGGGGGTTTTGATATTCATCTTGGTCGAGTTGGTACAAAATTATTATCAAACGAAGAACTGCAAATGACCGAACTTGCCCTTCAACGGGGAATGCAAGTTGCTTACCTTCCCAACGCCCTTGTCGCTCACAATGTCGCCCCAGAACGCCTCAATCGCTCCTGGTTTTTCAACCGGGGTTGGTGGCAAGGTATTAGTGAGTGTTATCGGGAACAACTTGCTGGCAAAGCTGGTTTAGGACAATTGCAGCGTGGGAGCGAGCGGTTTCTGCGGGGTTTGTATAAAACACTACAATATTTTCATGACCCAGCAGAACGGTTTGATAAAATTGTCTATGCATATGGTCAAATTGGTTACTTAAATGCTGCTATTCAGGGTCTTGTGTTCAAATCGAAGAAAGAATAACGAATAATAACTTATATGCCTTCCAAATTACCAGTTTCCGTACTGATTCCGGCAAAAAACGAACAAGCAAACTTGCCTGCCTGTCTCGCAAGCGTCGAAAGAGCTGATGAAGTGTTGATTGTAGATTCTCAAAGTAGTGACAAAAGCGTCGAAATTGCTCAAAGTTACGGCGCAAATGTTGTCCAATTCTACTTTAATGGACGCTGGCCCAAAAAGAAAAATTGGTCTTTAGAAAACTTATCTTTTCGCAACGAATGGGTGTTAATTGTTGATTGCGATGAGCGCATCACACCTGAACTGTGGGATGAAATTGCCCAAGCAATTCAAAATCCCGAATACAATGGTTATTACCTCAACCGCCGAGTCTTTTTCTTAGGGACATGGATTCGTCATGGTGGTAAATATCCCGATTGGAATTTGCGTTTATTCAAGCACAAAAAAGGTCGCTACGAAAACCTTAACACTGAGGATATTCCCAATACTGGGGATAATGAAGTTCACGAACACGTTATCTTAGATGGGAAAGCTGGATATCTGAAAAATGATATGATACATGAGGATTTCCGTGACCTTTATCATTGGATAGAACGACATAACCGTTATTCCAACTGGGAAGCTCGTGTTTATCTCAATTTACTTACAGATAAAGATAAAGATGACAGCGGTACTATTGGCGCAAATCTCTTCGGTGATGCCGTACAACGCAAGCGCTTTTTGAAAAAAGTGTGGGTGCGATTGCCATTTAAACCATTTTTGCGGTTTGTTTTGTTTTACATTATTCAGCGTGGTTTTTTGGATGGTAAGGCTGGGTATATTTATGCACGGCTTCTCAGTCAATATGAGTATCAAATTGGTGTCAAACTTTACGAATTACGCAAGTATGGCGGTCAGTTAAATACCACCTCCACCCCCGTTGCTGAACAACCATCCGTCCCTCAAGAAGTAGGGCAGACGGTGCTTTAGAAGTGTAGGGGAGTGGTGGGATAAAGGGACAAAGAGGCCTGTGATTAATGACTAATGACTAATGACTAATGACTAATGACGAACCTTTTGTAGATTTACGTAAGTATGACCAATCCTGGTTTGACCGGGGGAGAGCAGGTTGGTATATTTTGTTATGGTGGTTTGTGCAGGCGATCGCCTTTCCCTTAACTCCTCACCCATTCAACAATCTACGCTGCGCCTTGCTGCGGCTATTTGGTGCTTCTATTGGCAAAGGTGTATTAATTCGACCGACTGCCCGCTTCACCTATCCTTGGAAAGTCACAATTGGTGACTACAGTTGGATTGGAGATGATGTCGTTTTATACAGCCTTGACCACATCCACATCGGTGAACACTGCGTCATTTCTCAAAAAAGTTACTTGTGTACTGGTAGCCATGATATCCAAGACCCAGCCTTTGGGTTGAAAACAGCGAGTATCACCGTTGGCAATGGAGTATGGATAGCCGCAGATTGCTTTATTGGACCAGGAGTGCAAATTGGGGCTAATGCCGTAATTGGCGTTCGGAGTACTGTTTTTAGTGACATACCCTCTGGGCAAGTTTGCTGGGGAAATCCCTGTGTTCCTCAGTATCCTAGAAAGAGGGAGTGATTTATCTACAAAGCTGCTAACGCCGCAGAAACAACTGTGTAATGTAGTAAGTGTTGCCAGTTCGCCAAACTCCTACACCAGTCTCCCGAAAAACAGGACGCAGAATATTCTCGCGATGTCCTGGGCTTTTCATCCAGCCCTCCACCGCTGCTGGTACAGGTTGAGGAATATTCGTACTTGTGAATAAATTCTCACCCACCACCCAGTAAGAAATGCCCCCAGCGTCTACTCGCTTGTCAAGCGTACTCCCATCTGCCCCGGTGTGGCTAAAAAAGTTTTGTGCAGCCATCTGCCGACTGTATCTCCGGGCAACCTGTGCTAGCTTGTCGTTATTTTGTAAGGGTTTCAGTTTGTATTTAACACGCTCTTTGTTAATACCTTGCCTAACTGCTGCCTCAATTTTGGTAGTTGCGGGAGTTTGTGCAAGAACTGGGGGCTTTTGAGGTTTGCCTGTTGGGAATTGAGGCAAAGGTGGCAAATATTCAATAGCTCGCTCGCACCCTGTTGTTAGGAGTGTGAGCAGCACTATCGGGAAAACAAAAACTATGGGGGGTAATATACGTTGACACTTATGACTCATATTTATATTTTAAAGAAGCGCCCAGTAAAGGGAAAAAGTACTTATAAACCAACTGCATAACTCCAACGATATCTGTAATCAAAGTGTTGGCAATCCCTGGTAGGGGAACAAGCCCAGTTTCTTTTTTGTTTTTAGCTACTTTTTAATGAGTCGTAGTCTTGCACTTCCACTACCCGGCGACACATAAATTAGCGCAATGACCGCAATTCAGCTTGAGCTTGGAAACAATAAGCACCTTCTGGTAAAACAATATTAGAAGACTTCGGCTTGAAAATTCCTCCCAAACATTCCCAATGCAACTTTGGACACCAAATCAATCACTACAAAACGGAAGATTCATTATTCAAAAAGTCCTTGGAAGTGGAGGCTTTGGTGTCACCTATAGCGCCATTGAATACCCCACAGGTCAATTATGTGTTATCAAAACCCTAAACCAACAGCAACAAAGTCAAACAGATTTCCAGCAGCAACAGGTAAAGTTCGTCAATGAGGCGCTGCGGTTACGAGGGTGTAGCCATTCTCATATCGTCAAAGTCTACGAGATGATTAAGGAAGCTGAACTGTGGGGCATGGTGATGGAGCATATTGATGGACAAGATTTATGGGTTTATGTTGATGAGCATAGGGCGTTGCCAGAGTCTGAGGCATTACGCTACATTGACCAGGTAGGGAAAGCCCTGGAATCTGTCCACCAACAAGGACTTTTACATCGGGATGTCAAGCCGAATAATATTCTGCTGCGCCGTGGTACACAAGAAGCTGTACTGATTGATTTCGGTTTGGCACGCGAATTTGCCGTTGGAATAACAGGAAGCATGACTAATGCAAGGACAGCAGGTTATGCACCCATTGAACAGTATGAAAGACGAGGCAAATTTGATGCTTACACTGATGTTTATGCCTTAGCTGCAACACTTTATACTCTGCTGACTGCGGAAATTCCTTTACCTGCTAATTTTAGGAAAACTGGCATACCTTTACCACCGCCAAAGCAATTTAATCCAAAGATTAGCGACACAGTAAATAATGCTATTGTCGAGGGGATGGCGTTGGAAGCGCAAGATAGACCGCAGACAGTGCGCGAGTTTAGAGAATTGCTTGGCATTGCAACTATTAAAATTCAACCACCTTTTGTGGATAAACCTTCTCCAGCAGATCCAATTGTTCAACCACCTTTTGTAGATAAACCTTCTCCAGCAGATCCAATTGTCGATTACGCTAAACTAGAAAGCTTGTTGAAAGCCCATCAGTGGAAAGAAGCGGATTGTGAAACATATCTAGTAATGCTTCAAGCAGTTGGTCGTCAGAACGAGGGTTGGATGAGGGCACAGGAATTATCCAACTTTCCCTGTACTGTTCTTCGCGAGATTGACCAACTATGGGTAAAGTACAGTGATAGTAAGTTTGGCTTAAGTATTCAGCAGCGAATTTGGTGTAGCATTCGCGGTTACCCAGGCAAGTTAGATAGGTTAAATAGGTTAGATAGCGCAATTTTTTATGAGTGTGGCAACTACGTAGGCTGGCGAAGGAATAACGAATGGTTAATATATGATAACTTTACCTTTAGCTTAGACGCTCAAGAAGGGCATCTTCCATCATTTGGATATGGTGTTGAGCCTTTGCACGAATGGCTACCTAGGTGTAGTGATTTCTTCCCTCGCATTCTTCGTTGTCTATAGTGAGATTTCTTTAATTTTCCTTTAAGATTCTTCGGGAATTGCTGATTAAGAATACGTAGTTAACTACACTTCTTTATAGTCAGGAAGAATAGCATCACTATGAAAGCAAAGCTATTTGTCGGTCTGCTAGTGAAGAGTGCAATGGCTCTAGGCAGCATTGCTATCTTGAGTCAGTATATTTCAGTGAATCCTCAATTAACAACTTTAGCATTAGAACAACCCCCAAATCTGCTGTCTGTTCAGACTCTAACTACAGCTGTATCATCACAAGCTAGCACAGGAAACTCAATCAATCAGCCCATGAGAACTGCGGGAATATCTTTGGGCGGGACTTTTGCTATTTTCTTGGTACTTGGAGTTGTTGTATTTGTGGTTATCTCGTCCAGAGGAGTTGTAGTAATTGGTAACAATGAATTTGGGATTGTGATTAAGAAATTTAACCTTAATCCTTTTTCCCCTAAACTCCCTGCTGGTCAACTAATAGCTTTTAAAGGAGAAGCTGGTCCCCAAGCGAAAATACTTACCCCCGGCTTGCATTGGGGTTACTTTCCTCAGATGTATACCGTTCGCAAGGAGAAAGTAATCCAAGTTCAGCCAGACGAAATTGGACTAGTCGTTGCCAAAGATGGTGCGCCCATGGTACTAGGACAACTTTTCGGTAAAGTTGTTGAATGTAACAACTTTCAGGATGCGCGTGCATTTATTAAAAATAAAGGTCAGAAAGGTCAACAGCTAGAAATTCTCACACCTGGCACTTACCGAATTAACACTGAACTGTTTACCATTCACAAGAAGCCAGCCATAAATATTCCCCCAGGAAAGATTGGGCTAGTCGTTGCCAAAGATGGTGCGCCCATGTTAACAGGACAACTGCTGGGCAAAGTTGTAGATTGCAATAACTTTCAAGATGCGCGTGCATTTATTGAAAATGGGGGTCAGAAGGGTAAACAGCTTGGAATTCTAACAACTGGCATCTACCAGGTTAACACCGATTTGTTTACCATTCATAGCGATTCAGTCATCAATATTCCCCCAGGAGAAATAGGACTAGTCGTTGCCGAAGATGGTGCGCCAATGCCAGCACAACAAGTCTTGGGCAAAGTTGTGGATTGCAACAACTTTCAGGATGCGCGTGCATTTATTGAAAATGGGGGTCAGAAGGGTAGACAGCTAGCAATCCTAACAACTGGTACTTACCAAATTAACACCGATTTGTTTACCGTAATTACTGCTGCTAATGCCACCCAATATGGCATGAAACCCGAGGATTTACAGGTGTATACAGTGGAAACTGGGAAGATTGGCATTGTCACTACTTACGATGGTATTTCAATTGAACCTGGTGAGATTGCTGGTTCGCCTGTTGCGGGTCATGACAACTTCCAAAACGGACAAAAATTTATTGATGGCGGCGGACGCAAAGGTTTGCAAGAAGAGGTTCTGCCAGATGGTTCTTGGAACCTTAATCCCTGGTTTATCAAGGTTGAGCAAGTAGAATTAACTGACGTTCCTGTTGGGACAGTTGGAGTTGTTATCTCCCACGTTGGCAAGTCTTCTGAGAATAAGGCTGGTGTAGTTGAACGAGGATACAAAGGAGTTTGGAATACTCCCCTCTATCCTGGTAAGTACGTTATCAACACAAAAGTGATAGATGTAGAGATGGTTCCAGCTCAACCTATCACACTAGACTGGTCAAACAAAACAAAACCACCCACAAACTACGATGCAAGCCTTAATGCTATCAAGTTGTGTTCTAAGGATGGATTTCGTTTTGATGTAGAAGTAACGCAAGTTATTCGCGTACCTGAAAAAAACGCTCCCACAATGATTTATCGTGTTGGGAAGAGAGATGATAACTCTGCTAATGGTTCCATAAAAGCTCTAATTCTTAGGGTACTACAGCCAGCAGTTGAAAACCACTTCCGCAATTCTGCCAAAGATTCGAGGGCGCTAGATTTTCATGAAAGACGTAGTGACCAACAAAGACAAGCAAATGATTATATTAAATCAGCACTCAATGTTTATGGTGTTGAAGCAGGTGACACCTTGATTGGTGAAGTTGACCTGCCTGATCAGTTGGAAAAGATTTTAACCGACCGTGAAATTGCTCAGCAACAGCGCATAACCATACAAGAGCAACAAAGGACTGAAGAAAAACGCCGAGAACTTGCCCACGCAAAAGCGATAACGAATATTCAACCAGATATAGTTCAGGCTGAAAATGGTGTGAAGATTGCTCAACTTAATGCTGAAGCAAAGAGATACGACATGGAGGTCGACATAGAACGCGCTCAACGACTAAGTGAAATAGAATTACAAATTCTACGAATAACTATTGATATCATTGGTCATGAAGGCTGGCAGGATATCGAAAAACTGAAGCAGTTAGTCAAACTTAAACTTCCTGAGGTTTGGGTTAGTAATTCTCATGATGGCGGTTCTGGATTAATTGATGCAGTAATGCCTCAGGTGTTGAGGACTCTGAGAACTAGTACCATTGGTTCAAATAATGGTTTATCACCAACAAACCAAGAAAATCAAACATTAAAGACTTCATCTCCATCGACGGCACTTCCTCAAGGTTATGTTAGCTGTACTTATTGCGAGACTAAAAATCTTTTGGGTAACAATTTCTGCTCAAAGTGTGGTAAGGCGCTAACTAGTTGATAAAGTCCAAAGTTGCCAAATAAGCAAGTAGTACGAAGTCATTGCGAGTAGAAAGAAGTCAAAATTCACCCGCAATGACGAATAATATCAAAGCCTATTATTTTCCCATGTCAGCTAAAATCACTCTTACTGTCACCCAAGGCAAACTTCAAGGACAACAATTTATCTTTGACTCCCGCACCAGCTGTATCGTCGGTAGAAGTACGGATTGTAATCTCCAACTGCCTGATGATGAAGAACATCGCACCATCTCCCGCTATCATTGTTTGCTAGATATCAACCCCCCTGCTATCCGGGTACGGGACTTTGGCAGTAAAAATGGTACTTACGTTAATAAAAAAAAAATTGGACAGCGCCAAACTAACCAAACCCCAGAAGAAGGCGCAAAGTTAGAATTTCCAGAGTATGACTTGCAGGATGGAGACGAAATCAAACTGGGTAATACTGTTTTGACAATTGGTATCGAAATTGACCTACAAGAGATAAATATTCCCAACTTCTTTCCTGGCACTATTGATGTGAACAACAACCCAACACAACCGCCAAATTTTTTGGAAATGATGAAACGCTTGTTGGGGTTAGCTGAAGGCGGTGACAATAATTTAATTTCAATTCGTGGTTATCAAATTGTTAAACTGTTGGGAAAAGGTGGATGCGGGGAAGTTTATTTAGCACAGCACAATCAATCTGGGAAATTGGTAGCACTGAAGATGATGTTACCAGCAGTAGCTGCTAGTGAACGCGCTGTGCAGATGTTTCTCAGGGAGACGGAAAACACCAAAGCTTTACGACATCCCAATGTAGTGCAGCTAATAGATTATGGATACAGTGAAAACATTTTCTTTTTTACAATGGAGTATTGCGAGGGTGGCAGTGTATCTGATTTAATGCGCCAGCAGGGTGGGCGATTATCTATTGATATAGCAGTACCGATTGCTCTACAACTTCTCGACGGTTTGGAATACACGCACAATGCTGAAATTCCCTATGTCAAACTGGGTGAGGGCGGCTTTGGCAAAGGCAGGGGTTTAGTTCACCGCGACCTCAAACCTGGTAATATCTTCCTTGCTTGGGCTGATGAAAAAGTTGTTGCTAAAATTGGCGATTACGGCTTATCTAAGGCATTTGACATAGCTGGTTTAAGCGGTCAAACTCTCACTGGCACTAAAGCAGGTACTCCAGTTTTTATGCCCCGACAGCAGGTGCTTAACTTCAAATATGCCCAACCAGACGTAGATATATGGGCAACTGCTGCTTGTCTTTACTATATGCTCACTGGGACTTTCCCCCGCAACTTCACAGGCGGCGAACCGTTCCTAACAGTGTTACAAAATGACCCCGTGCCAATTCGTCAGCGAAACGCACAAATTCCGCAACAACTGGCAGAGGTTATTGATTTGGCGTTGGTGGAGAAGCCAGAAATTTACTTTAAGAGTGCGACAGAGCTTAAGCAAGCGTTGTTGGGTGTGTTGTGATATTCAATGAAGTTGGCTGTGCTTGCTGTTTGCAAGATTTTGATATATTACAATTTTGCAGGTGACTGCGGGAATCCCACACCAAGCTAACGCTATAGTGTGGGATGATATGTCAATTGCTCAAGAGTTTGTAGCCACAGCAACCTAACTGACAATTTCCTCCGGCTTGTGCAATCCAACCCGCCAGCGCAGGAGTGCAGCAGCAATCGCCATGAAACAACCCCAAGCCATCGGTAACCAGATAATCGCCCAATTGTCACCAGGCAATTCCACATTCAATCCTTCACACAGCCAGTAGATGCCAAATCCCATCAGCAGCATTGCAGCTACAAACTTCATTGGCTTGACAGGCACTTGATTGAGTGGGGTTCTGAACAAGAATGCAAGCACAACCAAGCCAACTGCTGCAACCGAAGCACCACCAATGGCTTCTATCCATTTGCCTCCCGTAGCACCCAACGTGACGACTGCGATCGCCACCTCCATACTATCCAACAGCGCACCCTTGAATGTGGTGACGACAGCAAACCAGTTCCAGCCAGATTGATTACCATCCTTTGCCAGTTCTGCTTCCAGCCTTTCTTCTTCATCATCTCCACGCCTCTTAGGAATACCGCCGTAGTACTTGACTATTGAGCGCGTCCACTTCTGCCCAAATGCCAGCAGGAAACCTCCCGCAACAATTGCAAGAATGTCTACGGGAATCAGCGTCAAACTTTTCCCGAAGATGAGCGAGACAACCACAGTCAAACCAATGCCACTACCTGAACCAACTAGGGCATTACGCCAACCCGCTACTCTACCAACAACAAGGACTATGCCAAGAATCTCGACCAATTCAATTAGAGCACCCGCAAAACTGGCGAGAAAGATTTCCCAATTCATAAAATTTAATACCTCATAGTTGTGGTTTATGGTAATGCAATACTTCTAAAACCGAGTCGTTTAGCAGTGGGGAAAAAATCTCAACCCTTGCTCTACTACAGACAACCGCACCCGCATACCGATTGGCAGGGCTACGGCAGCTGATGTCCGCGCATATAGCTTTTTTCCAGAGGGAGTTCGCAAGCAGTAACGATATTCGCGACCTAAAAAGCGGCGCGTCTCAATGACAACTGAACCATCCTTAGCTGGTTGCAAAATGATGTCCTCTTCGGGGATCATCAAATCGCCCTTGTCTTCGCAAGGATGAATACCGTCTTCTGAATCCTGATTCTTGAGTGCAAAACATCCAATTTCTGTTTCCCATAGATGTCCCTTACGCCTAGCAGGCAGAAAGTTGGCTTGGCTGACAAACTCCGCGACAAAGCGCGAGGCTGGATGTCGGTAAATTGCTTCTGGCGTCCCTACTTGCTCTAAAGAGCCTTGGCGCATGACTGCAACTTGGTCAGCGATCGCCAGTGCTTCCTGTTGATCATGAGTCACAAAAATTCCTGAAATCTCCTTTGCCTTAAGAATTTCTAACACTTCCTCCCGCAATTTCAGCCGCACTTGTACATCTAAATTGCTCAGTGGTTCATCCAATAGTAAGAGTTTAGGTTGTGCAGCTAAAGCACGAGCAAGCGCTACCCGCTGTTGCTGACCGCCAGAAAGCTCGTGAGGATAGCGGTTTTCCAGTCCTGTGAGTCTGACGAGTGCCAGTAACTGTGCCACTCGTTCCCGGCGCTCTCTAGCTTTCGCAAACCGCAAGCCAAAGGCAATATTCTCTGCCACTGATAAATGCGGGAATAGGGCATAATCTTGAAACACCATGCCGACGTGCCGCTGCTCTGGCGGTACCCAATGACCATTGCCTGCAACGAGATGTCCAGCAATCTCCACAGTTCCCGCTTGCGGTGATTCAAACCCGGCAATAATTCGCAGGAGCGTGGTTTTCCCACATCCAGAAGGTCCGAGTAACCCCAGCACATCTCCTGGTGCCAGTGCCAAAGTTACCCTAGCGACAGCTGGGGCAGTCATTTGGGAAAACTTTAGAGTCACATTCTCCAAACGTAAAATTGCCGATAGTGCCATAAAACCCGCTCAACCTCCTTTCTTTCCCTCGACGTTTGCTTTAATCCACCTCCCTTTGCAGGCTACGGCGTGCCTCTATGGTGAGTGCTTTGCCCGGACTTTGAGACAACACCAATAACGTGGAACTCATCGAGATCACCAGCATGACGAGTGCGCCAGCAGCAGCATCACTGTAGGAAACATTCTCAGTCGCTTTCCAAATATGCGTTGCTAGGGTATTAAAGCCAATGGGAGCCAAGAGCAACGTCGCTGGTAATTCCTTAATTGCTCTTAGAAAGACCAATGCTGCTCCACTTAGTACCCCCGGACTTACTAGGGGCAATGTAATTTCTCTCAAAGTTTGCCACTCTGTTCTGCCCAAACTCTGTGCCGATTCTTCTAATTGAGGATTAACCTGAAGCAGCGAACTCCGCACAGTGCCTACAGACTGCGAAACAAATAACACCAAGTAAGCAAAGACCAGCATCGGCAAAGTCTGATACAACCAAGGCAAGTAATTTGCTCCCCAAAAGACGAGCGATAAAGCAACCACAATTCCAGGTAAGCCAAAGCCGATGTAACTTGTGCGCTCAATGGTAGTACTGATGCGGCTAGGAAACCGAACAGCAAGGATTGCCACTGGCAAAGCGCAGAGGGTGGATACAAGCGCTGCTAATCCTGCCGCTACCACAGAGTGCCAGCCTAATTGCATCAGTTTTGCTAAAGAGACAATTTCATTCAGCCCTGTGGCTGTTAATCCGCGCACCAGCCAGAACAAAGTGACACCTATTGGTAACAACAGACCTAAGCTAGCCACGCCGAGGCAAAACAAAATTGCAGGCACTTTCCAAACACCAAGATGAACCAATGGTGCTAGACGGTAGGACTTAGCGGTACGGCTGTAGTAGGCAGCCCGGGATTGTGCTTTGTATTCCAACCACAACAGCAGTAACACCAAACTCACTAGCATCAAAGCCAGCGCCGCCGCTTGATTGCGATCAAAGGTATATCTGTATTGCACAAAAATCGCCCGCGTAAATGTATCAAACCGCATCACTGAAGTTGTCCCAAAGTCCTGCAAGGCATTGAGCGCTACTAGCAATCCCCCTGCCACAATTGACGGACGCAAAGCAGGCAGTATGATCCGAAAAAAGGTCTCCCGCTGGCTATAGCCTAAACTCCTTGCAACTTCCTCTATCCCTGGGTCGATACCTTGCCACCCAGCTTGGACACTCAGCAATAAATACGGGTAGGAAAACAGGGTGAGTCCCAAAATTGCTCCAGTCCATCCGTAGATTTCTGGTAACTCCTGCACTCCTAGAGGTTCTAGCCAGAGTTGCAACAAGCTACCCTTTGGTCCAAAAGCAGCAATCAGGGCAAAACCACCCACATAGTCAGGTATTGCTAGGGGTAAGGTGGTAGCAATCAGCCAAAATCGCCGCCAGGGTAAATCCGTCCGCAGTGTGAGAAACGCCAGTGGCACTGCGATCGCAGCGGAAAATAAAGTGCTTGCCACGGCTATGCCGACGCTGTTTAACAAAACTGCAAGCGTGCGGGGACGCAATACCAAGGAAAACAACTGTTCTAATCCCACACCAGCCGTCCGTATGACTAAGTAAGTCAAAGGCAGGGCGATCGCCACAGCCGTCAATGAGGCTGCGCCTACAAGAAACAAAGGTGGCTGATGAGTTTTTCTGCCTTTAACTTGCATAGCTTCTGGTAGGGATCGGCGGGCTGGGGGAGATGGAGCGGATAAGGAAGAGATTCCTAATGCCGTACCTTATGAATTTTGTAGGTAATTATTTAGTGCAAGTTTACAGAGAATTGGTATTACAACAAACCTGCCTCTTGCAGTAACGAGAGCGTTCCCTTCATATCTGATAATTTGTTCAGATCAAGCTGGGGAGTCTGTAGCTGATTGAGCGGAGTTTGCTTTTGCGATACTGGGATACCTTTCACCAACGGATATTCGTAAAACTCCTGGGTGAGGTACTTTTGCACCTCTGGGCTGAGCATATAGGCAATAAACTTTTCTGCATCACTTTTTTGGTCGGTTGTATTTAACACTGCTAAACCTGCGACGTTAATTAACGCTCCCGCATCACCGCGTGTATGGTGGATAGCTACGGGAAAGTTGGGATCAGTTTTGGTAAACCGATATAAATAATAGTTGTTAACAAGCCCCAGGGCGATTTCTCCTCGTCCCAAAGCCTCAACAATGGCACTATTGCCGCTATAAGCTTTGGCTCCATTAGCTTTCATTCCCTTTAACCACTCCAGGGTTTTTTGGTCGCCCTGCATGAGCCGCATGGCAGTCACAAATGATTGGAAAGAACCGTTAGTAGGTGCCCACCCAACTTTACCGCGCCACTTCGGATCGGTCAGTTGCATCACACTTGCGGGGAGCTCGCTGGCTTTGACAAGCTTGGTGTTGTAGTCAATAACCCGTGCCCGTCCAGAAATACCAACCCATTGCCCTGCGGGAGAGCGAAATTGCCCATCAACTTTGTTCAGTAGCTGGGTAGGGAGAGCCTGGGTTCGCCCTTCGGTTGCAACAGCTCCCAAGGAACCGGCATCTTGAGCGTAAAACAAATCAGCACGGCTATTCTTACCTTCTTCGATTAAGGCGATCGCTAATTCAGTGGAGTCGCCATAGCGCACTTCAATATCCATCCCCAAATCTTTCTCAGCTTTTTCAATCAGGGGACGCATGATTTTCTCTTCTCGCCCTGAATAAATCGTCAGTGTTTTCGGCGCAGCTTGTGCCGAAATTCCTACTCCCCAGCCCAAAAGTACAGCAGCAATGACAAATGAAATTTGCCGCACCCGAATTGACACCATTAATTCATCTCCGATTCCAGATCAGCGTTATAGACAACGATTCTGAGAGCTATTGTTCAGATTGCAAGTATGTCAAAAATTAACAGATATTTTCGGTAAGGATAGATTAGATCAAGGCGTTGATTAGGTTAACTTTAGGCAAGCAATAAGTTAAGAGTCATTAGATACTGGGTTGTGTTGCCCCTAGTACCTCACCAAGGCAACTTTGCTAGGTTTCAGAAAAAAAAGATGTACGTAGTAATCACTTTAGTGATTAATTAAGCACTTTAGTGCTTACTACATAACCCGCAAAGTTACCTTGACAAACCACTAATGTTATTAGCTTCAAGCTTTACAATGTAAGGCTTTTAGGCTATTCCCACCTTGATGACAAGGATGTTCATATTACCCCTTGTTACGCAAAAACGTGAAAACTTATTAGTTTGCTTGAGCAGCAAGGTGAGGTTCACTCAAACGCCATTTATCAAGCAATTGCGCCCGGTTTTGACGGAGGTTGACATGGCTGCGGTCTGTTGGATAAGACACATTGTCGCCTTTAATACCAGTCCAGAGTACGCGGTTGAATTTTTCAGGATCGAGCTTATCTTCAACTGCGAAGTAGAAGTTCTTAGTTGCTTGCGCCCACCACGGTTTGTTATGCAGGGAAGGAATAGCTGCAGTCTTGACTACATTGGGGTCTTTGCAAGCTGGTACGAGGTTTGGATCTACAGGTGCGCGGCACAAGTTACCAGGTACAACAGCTGTGTAGGCAGTAAAGTCGGGCTGTTTAGTGAATGCATCCGCCATCGGCGTGGCATTGGCATCATTGATCCCCAGGTAGCCGATCCCCAATAAATCCTCCATTGTCCGCAATATGCTGACAGTGTTGTAGTTAGTGCTGACGAGGGCTTTTCGCTTGGTGTAAGGCGAAATGACATAAGCGACAGAGCGATGACCATCGACGTGGTCAGGTCCGTCTTGGGAATCATCTTCAATCACAACGATGGCTGTATCTTTCCACAGAGGGGACTTGGAGATTTTTTCCACTAGCAAGCCGACGGCATAATCATTATCAGCCATTTGCAGTTCGGCAGTATTCAAACCAGCCACAGCGTTGTTGAAGTTACCAAAGTGGTCGTGATGCAGACGCACTAGTGTCAAGTTGGGCAGCTCATTCTTCTGGAGATAGGTATCAATGTCGCGTGCCCATTCGTTGTACAAATAAATATCTGGGTGCTTCTGGTCGTAACCTCGGAAATAGATGTCAGTTTTATCCTGCAACACGACCTTAGTCACTGGTGCCTGCGGGATTTTATCAGCGAAGGGCGTCGGGGAGATGGGGATGTAGAGTGGGTTATTGGGGTCGGGCTTTGTGGGATCGACTTGCACGTCACTAGTACTGTAGTAACCAAGATCCATGAAGAAGCCGTAATTGCGGACAGTCTTGCCAGCACGCAGTGCTGCATCCCATAGGTAGCCACCAACTGCATCTGAATCTAGTTCGCCATCGCCTTCTGGGGCATTAACGTCTTTATTACCAGGCAAAATCGAGGAATTGCCTGAAGGATCGAGAATCTCCGTTATCCGCGTGCTCAATTGTGGTGAAGGTTTAGAGGGTTGTGGCAGTGCAACGTTGATGTTGCGGTTTGTGCCCTCGTAGTCGTAGGTGAGACCGCTAGTACCGGAGGCATTGCCATACGACACCGACTGAGTTTTCTCAGTGTACTCAGTAACCCGTCCATAGGTAGACCAGTTCCAGCCCACGCCGCTTGATTCACCACTGTCGTAGAAGTTATCAAAAGTCACAAAGTCCTGTGCCAGCTTGTGATGGTTTGGTGAAATCGCTTGCGGGAATAAAGTGAGTGCGGGATCACCGTTGCCAACAGGTAAATCGCCAAGTACCTGGTCGTATGTACGATTTTCTTTGACTACGTAGATAACGTGCTTAATCTGATTACCCAAGAAAGCCATCATCTCGTCGGCACGGCGGTTTTGGAAACCGTTATTTTCGTCTACCTGCTGCGAGAGAGTAGCGAGGGTGCCGGGATCTGGAACTGGAATCACCGCGATGCCAGCCTTTTCCAGCGCCCAGTTGTATTCGTTTCTAAACGTTGCGTTACGGGATCTGCCTACTGCTGTAGTCCGACCATTCGAGGGGTTGGGACCAGCATTGTCCTTGCCATTGACGGCGTAGAGTTTTGTGCCATCGTCACTCACACTCACGGAGTTGGGATACCACCCGGTGGGAATGCGCCCAACGACTCGACCGTTCGACAAGTTCACCACCGCTACAGCGTTTTCACCACCTAAAGTGACGTAGAGAGTCTTGCTATCAGGACTAAAGGCAAGAGAGTTTGGGTTAGCTCCTTTGTACTTATCCTTGGGTCGAGATAGGTTGATGATCCGTACGACCTTATTACTAATTGTGTCGATTACGGAAACCGAATCACTGTTGCCGTTAGCGACATACAGTAGGTTCTCATCGGGCGAAAGCCGTATTTTGTTGGGCTGGCTACCAACAGGGATGCGGGTCACTGCCTGAGTAGAAATGTCAACAGCTAGCACTTCGTCGTCGCGCTGGCTGCTTGCAAAGACTTTAGTCGCTGCACCGTCTTTTGTACTCTTAATCGCAACATAAAAGGGAAATTCCCCTGTTGCTACTTTACTACCCGGTACAAAGAACTTAACTTCCTGGAGTACCTGCCGGGTGTCAGTATCAACAATCGACACAGAGTCATTTTGAAAGTTAGCAGCTACTAAGGTTTTGCCGTCTTTACTTACGGCAAGTCCTGCCACAACTGCTCCTGTTGCTATTTGTTCTGATCCTGCTGCCGCTTGAGCTGGGGAGTCTTTTAACAGTCCACCATCATACTTAGGAAAGGGTGCAGTCTGGTCTGTGTTGTGACCCAGAAGGATGAATGGCGCATCTGGGACGTACTGGCTGCCGTCGTTTTTGTAGACATAGATGCGATCGTCAATCCCGGCTGAGACGTAGAAGCGCTGACCGTCTGGTGCCCAAGTCAAGCCATTGTAAGTGTTAGGAATGTTGATTTGTTGCTTCTTAACCAAGTTACCGCTGCTGATATCAAACACAAACACCCATTCTGCCTTCTGGGTTGTAACGGTACTTGGCAACCCTGTCTGAGGGTCTAACACTGGATAAGTAAAGAATTCCCCAGTTTTTTCATCCCGAAAATTCTTGTTATAGCCGCTTGTTAGAACTAGTAAAGTTTTACCATCTGGACTCTTGACAGTTGTTACAGCTTCGGCTGCAGCTGCATTATCATCTGATCGCCGATCAGTGCCAAGGATTGTAAAAGTGGAACCTGGTGCAGCTGTTGGTGTAATAATTTGACCTGTGGGTAGTAATGCCCCACTATCAGGAAGGTCACCAACAGGACTAGTGGTAGCAAGCCTGGCGCTGGCTAACTGGATACCACTTACTACTATGACCGCTGTTACCAGCAGGCTAAGTAAGAGATATCGCTTACGCTTGAAATTGAGCATTAGCTGTTCTCAAACATAAAATTTTTGCCTACAAGGCAAATACTCCTATTTTTTGGTTAAGAAGAAGATAAGCTCAGGTTACGTTATTGATTGGGGTTGTTACAAATGATTAAAATTCACGCCCCAATATTTTTGAGATTTACTAGCAGAGCGTTTAAGTTAAAATCAGAACAAATATAATAGTAATGTTACGGCAATAGCATAGTTTTTACACCAATACATCCCCTTATGGGGCGTATGACAAATCTGTTTATTTATACCCATTTTTTCTTAAGCAACACTTACAAATTCATGAGGAGTTAAGATTAAGCCAAAACCTCGCTTTTGGCTGCTTATTCTTAGAAGGATAAGCACTACTACTTACAGCACATTGCAAGTAAATTAAGTACAACGCTGTTGTCTAAAAGCCAGACAGAAAGCCCTTTTGACTTCTGACTTCTGACTTCTAACTCCTGGATTGTGCTGTATAACTGCAAGTGAATTTCTGCCTAATACCTACTTTTTTCAAATTTGTCCGTTTTCTCTTTCCCTAGCTCCGCCTGCACCCCAATCGCAAATCCGAAAGATTTTCGGATATCTCAAATGCGAGCTTCATTTGCATTTGACCACTTTGTTACTGCTGGCATTCTCGGTGGAATGCGATCGCAAAGGAGCGCGGGCGCTGGCACCTGTGCGATCGGTACGCCCCTAATTGCTCCTAAGCTAGACATTAGTGGAAAATGCATACATATAGCCATCATTACGGTGAATAGATTTGCAGTACTTGTAACGAACTGGACTGATTTTGCCTTTTGGGGTTTTCATTTCAAAGACGCCACTTTCTCGTACAGTTAATCGACCGACGTGAGTTCCGGTAAATTTCCCACTAGGTAGTATAGCTCGTACCATATCGCCAGTTTGAAATCCAAAAAAGGTTTTGCAACGAGTCCTGTGCTTGACAGGAAACCCATATTTATTCGTTGTACACATTTGACGGTTCCCCCAACCTTTGGCGACAATCAAGAGAGGCTGTGTTGTCACTACTTGCAAGCTTTCAACAACACCAACGCAGGCAGCATCCAACCAGTGAGTTTTGGGTAGTCCGAGACGTGTACGATTGTATTTGGTTCTACCGCCTGTTCCCGTTTCAACTGGCAGTCCTGTATCCTTAAGTTTGTTGAACAACGCCCACCGAGTACTGTTAACAGCAGCGGCATCTTTAAGTGGTTGTTTGGCTTGAGCTAATATGCGTTTGACTAAGTCTGGCTTCTTCCCCAAGAAATCGCGAATATCTTGATTTCCTTTTCTTTGGTTGCAAGGATGACAAGCTAAGGTGAGGTTTGACGCTCGATTGCTAGCGCCTTTGGAACGTGGGACTATATGATCAATCTCAAGTCTGATATCAGTTACACCGCAATAAGCGCACTTTCTTCCCCACTTTTCGAGCAAATACTCCCGCACTTCATACCCAGCTAATTCCCCCTGCTGATATTCCACTCCTGAAACTTCAGGATTTTGCATTGCTTGAGTGTCGAATTTTACCAATTCTTGAAATATCCCAGTTATTGGTACATATCGACGTAAACGATTAACCCACGTCAAGATATTCTCAACTCTAGATTGCAAGCTAGGCGGTAACCATTCTTTAACTCTATTGCGGTTCAAGAATCTTGGCTTGCGATAGCGAGTTTTTCGGTTACGACGATTACGACGAATTGCACGGCGAGACTCTAAGTCGTTCTTAATCTGCTGCCCCCGATGTTTAACTTCCGCGCCCCACACAACCTTGTCCCCTTGGACAATAGCTAGCCCAGTTGTTTTAGAGCCTGGGTCTATCTTTAGTTGGTGGGGCTGAACCTTTGGGTTAGGGACGGCATATTTCAGAATAATCGTAAAAGGATAGCGGCGAAATACTGCTGCTTTTCCTTGTTTGAGTAACCGTCTTGCTTGTCCTGGCGGAACTGGGTCAAGAGGTCGTTTGTTGGTGTCTAGAACAAATACAAAATTAGACATTATATCCTCTGATTACTCAGGTTATGTTTTCCTCGCTCATGTTAAAAGGGCTTTTTAAGCTGAATGCACTGACTGGTAGAGTCGATGACGGGTATTATCCCGCGCACCTCTGTGTTAGATCCGTACGTGCCGGTAGGGTAGGCAGCCAGCGAGTTACCAATATTGGTACTTTTCCAACAGCCCCCCTCCAAACTACGCATGACCGTTTCCGTATCACGTAGCTTTCCGGTAATCTTTACGTTTAAGAGCATCACCGTCGTAGCGTCCATATTGAATTTTCTCGTGGCACTGACGACAAACCACTAGGGTTTTACGTTTGCGTGCTGACATTTTAACCATCCATTCTGGGCGTTCAAAGCATCCCTTTTGCTTAATGTCTGCTAATTTGCGGATATGGTGGACCTCAATATTGTCTGTTGCACCGCAAATTTCACATTCTTGGGCTAAAAGACGTTGAACAACTTCGCTACGCCCGTTCCAGATATGATTCGCCTTCTTATCATCAATTTCGACCCACTTATTCCAACGTAGTGAAACACCACCAAAATGAGTTACTAAAGGCTTCTTGTCATCGCGTTGTACCGTTACTTGTAGTACTTTGTAAGTACCGTCTTTTGTATCAATGGTTGCGCGATATCGCCTGTAAATTTTCTGACAAGTTGTTTTGAACTTCTTTGCCAAAGTTTTTACCAGAGAAAGTTCCGTAACTCGTTTCAGTAGAGATAGCGTGTGGAGGTTGTAAGCCATACGGTAGTATTGGACTATTCCTCGATACTCCGATTGATATTGGCTAACTATGCTGTAGGCATCGTCATTGATTCTTTGGGTTAGGTGTATCGGCTTTCCAGAGCGCATATATTTAACACAGTGGTCTGTGATTACGCTTTTTGGAACCCGAAGACCCACACTACCGTTGATACATCTTTGACCACGGTGGTCATGTTTATCATCGGCGTGTAGTATGTGAATTTCATAACCCAGGAATTTAGCTGCTTCGTCCCTTGCATGGGTAACGAGCGTCTTTTCATTACTGAGTTCCAGTTTTAACTCGTCACGTAAGAAGGTGGCGATTTTCTGTTTGATTTCCAAAGCTTCGGATTTTGAACCTACTACTCCCAACAGAAAATCATCGGCATACCTTGTATACCAAAGGCGACGAAAGTTTGGATCATTGGGGTCGCGGGACGGAATGGACTGTGCCTGTTGGTTCAGTTTCCGTGCTTGTTCCAATTTTCCAGCTTTTCGTGCTTTTGACGCAGCCTTAGTTAAATCTCTGTACGGTGGATAGACACTCCTTCGTTGACCTCGTGTGTATGTTGGTATTAGTTCGCGTTCGACGTATTTATCCAGCTTGTCTAGCACCAGATTGGAAAGTATTGGGCTTACGACTGCACCCTGTGGAACTCCGCTATAGGTAGCATTGTATTTCCAGTTTTCCAAATACCCTGCATCCAGCAATCCCTTGATTAGTCGAATAAAGCGATTGTCATGGATTTTATCATGTAGTATTTTTAACAGTATAGTATGGTCTATTCTGTCAAAACACGCGCTGATATCTCCTTCGATAAACCACTTTGTCGCTCGACCTTTTTGGGTAATTTCTAAGAGTGCTGTATGGCATCCGCGTTTTGGTCGGAAACCGTGGGAATATTCGCTAAACTGTGGCTCGTAGTAAGCTTCTAGTATGGAACGAATTACTTCTTGGAGTAATTTATCCGACCAAGATGGCATACCAAGAGGTCTTAGTTTACCGTTTTTCTTCGGGATATAAGTACGTCGCACTGGTGTCCATCTATAGCGCTCATATCTTAGAGCCGCAATGATGGTGTTGATTTTCTCCAGTGACATCCCATCCACTGTTTCTGGTGTAGCGCCTGGTGTCATTGCACCTGCGTTGCTGTTCAGCTTGGCGTAGGCGCGTAAGTACAGGTCTGGGTTATATAACAGTCGATACACATTTTCTACTGGCAACCCACGTTGTCCGCGCTTACGTATGATGTTCAGTATCGTTTCGGCTGTTCGCATCTCGCGTACCTCTCGACTTCTGTTACATCCAATTACCTGTTCCACTTCGCCCTGTAAACGGCTCTCCCGTTCTCAGGCTGTGGGGCGTAACTCCCACGACTACTATTAGAACTCCGTCACCATAGGACTCGCGTCCCGTAGGCAATCCCATGTTCCGTCACTGATGAACGTATCAAAAACGACTTAGGTTCCTACTCATATCCTTGAATGAGTTCATTACTCATCGCTTGTTGGTCGGGGTGTACCATTAATGAAAGGCGAATTAATGGCTACCAACAACATCGGTGTACAAACGTGATACCGAAGGATGTGCAGTTCCACCGCTGGATATTAGGGTTTAGGCAGTTTAGCTTTAACCATATCGTTTAGGCGTTGCAGAGCCATAACATACACGTTTTCTGTTACTCTCCGCTTTACGAACATGCTCTTGTCCCCTCGCCCTTTCGGGTCTAGGTAAGTTGTTCGCCTTGGAGTCAATTACCCCGAACTCCAGCCAACTGTGTTGGCAATTCAATCAGTGCGTACCACGGCGCACATTTTCATGGCATACGGCTCCCGATGTTCTCAGTTTTTACTTTTGCCCATGTGGATGTAATCGTGGCAGCTTTCATGTACAGCCAGTAGGTTTTTAGCCTTCCAGTTGCTGTGATTTCCATCTACATGGTGTAGCTGTACTTTCTCTTCACTTAGCATTTTTAAGCCACAGTAACCACACGTATGATTTTGCCGTTTTAAGGCTTTAGAGGTTTCACCATGGTAGAGCTTGCTGTTTCGTTCGCTCCAATAGATGATGTCTCCGTCAAAAGGCGATTTATTGCCTTTGACATTGACGTGTTTGTTTTCGGAGTGAGGAACTGATGGGAATGCCTTCTCAACAAGCTTTATGCTTGAGTAGCGGTCGTTCTTGGTTTCCTTGTTAAATACCTTGAACGCTCTGTGATTGATATACCACAGTGAGAACCGTGACCCGTCCATCTTGCAGAAGCGGTGGTATTTTCTCCATCCTCTAACCAAGGGGGCTAATTTTTCAGCTTTTTCCTTGGAACCATAATTCGAGCTATTGACAATGGCTTTTATTTTCTGACGAAATGCTTTGAAGTTATCCACTGAAGGGGTGCTTCTAAACTTTCCGTTGCTTTGCACCTTGAAGTGCCAGCCAAGGAAATCAAAGCCATCTGTCGCGGCGGTTATCTTGGTTTTGCGTTCACTGACGTTCATCCCCTTTTCAGCGAGAAATTGGCTAATTCTTTCAAGTATCTTTTCCGCGTTATCTTTAGGCTTGAGAATAATTACCATGTCATCCGCATAGCGGACTGATGGGTGTATGTCTTCTATCCCGTTGAGCGCGATATTTGCTAACAGAGGACTTAATAGAGTAGGGACGGAGCGCACTTTCAAACCTCACGACTTGCATGTTTCTCTATCCCTCTCTCCAAACGAAGCGTGACAGTTTCCCGTCACTTCGCTTTCCATCATTGCAACCGACTGTG
>JAHHIB010000057.1 GCA_019359075.1 Kalymmatonema hyalinum WJT4-NPBG1 | reverse complement strand
TTATGGAGTCCTAGTTATTTTGCTGTTTCTGTAGGGGGTGCGCCACTGGAGGTTTTAAAGGAATATATTAAAAATCAAGAAAAGCCGCTCCTTTAGGACGGGGCTTGTATCCCATTATTTTTGGTCAATCAAAGCTTTCCTGCTCTTTTCTTGTTTGCGCTTGCCTTCGCTAAAATGGCTGCCATCAGCATGACTGTCACTGGTGGATGGCGCGGTGGATTTATTATTCCCCTATTTTTCACTGGTGCTTGTGTCGGCAAAGCAGTCGCAGCGTTGATTCCTGGACTCAATCCTACCCTGGCGATGATTTGTACGATGGCAGCTATCAATGCAGCGGTGACGCGCACACCCATAAGTACGACCTTGCTGCTGTCAAAATTGACAAATTTTACTCCCTTGACTCCAATCCTATTTGCCAGTTTGATTGGATTTTTTCTTGCGCCCAAAGCCCCTTTTATTGCATCTCAACTTAAGTCTGGGCAAGAAGCAGTCATCAGTCATGAGTAATTAGTTATTAGCTAGCAGTTAACAGCTTAAAAACTGTTTATTTTCACTGTTAACTGTTCACGGACAAGCCAAAAAACAGGAGTATATGTTAAAATTGTATCAAATAACGGCAATAATTCAGCAATAATTGGGAACACTTTTGCTCTTTTCTCAGTATAACGGCTAAAATTTGCAATTTTTGGAGTTTTTTAGGTTATGACAACCTCTCAGGAGAGGATTATCCCAACAGATCTGCGGATTGAGATGTCCCGGTCATATCTGGAATACGCGATGAGCGTAATTGTAGGTCGGGCACTACCAGACGCCAGGGATGGTCTGAAACCTGTGCATCGTCGCATTCTCTACGCAATGCATGAACTAGGGTTAAGCGCTGATCGCCCCTTTCGTAAATGCGCTCGTGTGGTAGGGGAAGTATTGGGTAAATATCATCCCCACGGCGACACAGCAGTCTATGACGCTTTGGTGCGGATGGCGCAGGATTTTTCCATGAGATTTCCGCTGATCGCAGGGCATGGAAATTTCGGTTCGGTAGACAACGATCCACCAGCGGCAATGCGATACACAGAATGCCGCTTGGAAGCTTTAACCAGCGATGCTCTTCTGCAAGACATCGAATCGGAAACAGTCGATTTCATCGATAACTTCGATGCTTCCCAGCAAGAACCTACAGTCTTACCAGCCCGTATCCCACAGTTGCTGCTGAATGGTTCCTCTGGGATTGCGGTGGGTATGGCAACCAACATCCCCCCGCATAACTTGGGTGAATTGATTGATGGGTTGGTAGCACTGATTGAAAATCCAGAAATAACCGACCTTCAGTTAATGCAGTATATCCCCGGACCTGACTTTCCTACTGGGAGTCAGATTCTAGGGACGACAGCAATTAAAGAAGCTTATACCACCGGGCGCGGTTCAATCACCATGCGCGGGGTGGCGAATATTGAAACTATTGAACAACGGGGACGCCCTGACAGAGACGCAATTATCATCACCGAATTGCCTTACCAAACCAACAAGGCGGCGTTGATTGAAAAAATTGCCGAGATGGTGAACGAAAAAAGGCTCGAGGGAATTGCCGATATTCGGGATGAAAGCGATCGCGATGGGATGCGAATTGTTATCGAGCTCAAGCGCGATGCTTATCCCCGTGTCGTCCTCAACAACCTCTACAAGCAAACACCCCTGCAAGCCAACTTTGGGGCGAATATGCTGGCGCTAGTGAATGGCGAACCCCAGATACTCACCCTGAAGGAGTTTTTGCACGTCTTCTTAGATTTCCGCATCGAAGCGATTACCAGACGCACCCGTTACGAACTGCGGAAAGCCGAAGAACGCGACCACATACTGCAAGGCTTATTGATTGCATTAGCACACCTAGATGAAATTATTAACTTAATTCGCCATGCTTCTGATGCGCCGACGGCAAAAGGCGAGTTGATCACAACCTACGGACTTTCGGAAGCGCAAGCAGATGCGATATTGCAAATGCAACTGCGGCGTTTAACAGCGCTAGAAGCAGACAAAATCCGCTCCGAACACGAAGAATTACAAGCAATCATTGCTAACTTGCAGGATATCTTGGCACGGCGAGAGCGGATTTTAGAAATCATTCAAACCGAAGTCACGCAACTTAAACAGAAACACGCCACACCTCGGCGCACCGTCATTTCACCCCTTGAAGGAGAAATTGATGAGCGTGATCTAATTGCCAATGAAAAAGCTCTGATTCTGCTGACTGAGCAAGGTTACATCAAACGAATGCCAGTGAATACCTTTGAAGCGCAAAGCCGCGCAACCAGAGGTAAAGCAGGTGCCAAGATTAAAGAAGATGATAACGTTGAGCATTTCTTGACTTGCTGCGACCATGACAGCATTCTCTTCTTTAGCGAACGAGGTGTTGTTTACTGCCTGAAAGCGTATCAAATCCCCGTTGGTTCTCGTACTAGTCGCGGCACACCAATTGTGCAAATGCTACCCATTCCCAAAGAAGAGAAAATCACCTCGATTGTCCCTGTTGACGAGTTTAGCAGCGATGAATATTTGGTCATGCTTACCAAGGGCGGCAATATCAAGAAAACCGAGTTAGCAGCGTTTAGCAATATTCGTGCCAACGGCTTGATTGCCATATCCTTAGAAGAAGGCGACCAACTCCGCTGGGTGCGACGTGCCAGAGTAGAAGACAGCGTGATCATTGGTTCGCGTCAAGGGATGGCAATTCACTTTAGATGCACCCACGAACAACTGCGTCCCCTGGGACGGGCAACTCGTGGAGTAAAATCGATGAAATTGCGTAAGGGTGATGAACTGGTGGGAATGGATATTCTACCCGCTGCCATTCTTGCAACTTTAGATACAGACACAGAAGCCGAAATCGAGGAAATCGAAACAGAAGAAATTGAAAATGAAGAGTCTACAGAAGTGCCAACCAACGGCAGTACTGGTCCTTGGGCGTTGGTGATTACAATCGGAGGATACGGCAAACGTGTCCCAGTTGCCCAGTTCCGCCTGCAAAATCGTGCCGGTCAAGGTCTAACGGCAACCAAATTCAAAAATCGCAAAATCAAAGACCAACTCGCAACTCTGCACATTGTCAACAGCGATGATGAAATTATGATGGTTACCAGTCGCGGTATCATCATTCGTCAGGCAGTGAATGCGATATCTATCCAATCGCGATCTGCAACTGGGGTGCGAGTGCAGCGCCTAGACGAAGATGATGTCATTACGGGAGTGGCGATCGTTCCCCCCGATACTGGTGATGCAGCAGAGGCAGAGTAAGAAGCTTCGGGAGCAGGGAAAGCAGGGGGGGAGTACTATCTTAATCCCCTACTTGATTGCTCTATGTAGTGGTGTTTTGATGGGGTTGACCGTCGCACCTTACGGCGTGTGGTTATTAGCGTGGATTGCCCTTGCTCCCCTATGGGTATTAGTTGTTAGTTCTTCTTTTCAACGCAAAAACCCATCCCCCTGTGCTCTTCTCCCCCTATCACTCGCTTGGGGTATTGGTTATCACGGCGTTGCCCTATCCTGGATTACGGGGATTCACCCCATGACTTGGATGGGGGTTCCTTGGTTGGCAAGTTTGGCGATCGCCCTTTTTTGTTGGGTATTCATCAGCCTTTGGGGAGCCGCGTTAGTTGCTTGTTGGGCGATCGCGATGCGAGTGTTTTGCCGTTCCATCCACAATGGGTTTGTTCGTGTCTTAATTGGCACAGCCTTGTGGTGCGGATTAGAAGCTCTTTGGAGTGCTGGTCCTTTGTATTGGAGTTCTCTTTCTTACACTCAAAGTCCGCATAATCTCGCAATTTTACACCTTGGTCAACTTTCTGGACCTAGCGCGGTGACAGCGGCTATTGTTGCAGTGAATGGCTTGATTGCTGAAACGTGGATAAACCGCCTTAGCATACCCGAAGGGAGCGCTTTGGGCTTAGCGTGTCCGCAGGACATAGACGCCAAGAACCCCAAGATTTCCTCTGAGTTTTCTACGCGTGTACGATTGTTTTATTTCGCAAGCGCTGTAGCGTTATTTATTATTCTCCACCTTATCGGGTTTGGTTTATACAGCCGTCCTCTTGCCCAATTACCAGAAGCAGCGATGAAAGTGGGGATTGTTCAGGGAAATGTCCCCAACGAAATCAAGCTTTATCCAGAAGGTTTTCGTCGCGCCATTGAAGGCTACACCGCTGGATATCTCAAATTAGCAGACCAAGGTGTAGATGGAGTACTGACCCCAGAAGGCGCTTTGCCTTTTTTCCAGGATGAGATTATGGGTAGTTCTTTGGTGACAGCAGTGCGGGAAAAAGGTGTAGTTGCTTGGATTGGAGGTTTTTATAAAAAAGGAAGCAGCTATACAAATAGTTTGTTTACGATCGCTGGCGATGGTGAGATCAAAAGCCGCTACGGCAAAGCAAAGATGGTTCCAATTGGGGAATATATTCCGTTTGAATCAATTTTAGGTGGTATCATTAGCCGTTTATCGCCTTTGGACGAACATCAAGTTCCAGGTTCGCCAAATCAGGTCTTCGACACACCTTTTGGTCGCGCTATTGTTGGTATTTGTTACGAATCTGCTTTTTCTAGGCAATTTCGCCGTCAAGCAGCTGCAGGTGGGCAATTTATCCTGAGTTCTTCCAATGATGCCCATTACAGTGCAGCTATGCCCGCTCAGCACCATGCACAGGATATCATGCGGGCAATTGAAACTGATAGATGGGCAGTGCGGGCAACAAATACAGGATATTCAGCTTTTGTGAATCCCCACGGCAAAACAGTATGGATATCTGGGCATAATACGTACGAAGTGCATACAGAAACAATATATCGACGGCAAACTCAGACTTTATACGTGCGTTGGGGCGATTGGTTGACACCTTTGTTGTTAGTATTGGGTGGGTTGGCATGGTGCCTGATGATTGGTCATGCGATCTGAAGTGTAAACAAATTTATCTAAAAGGAAAAATAGATTTGTACAAGTCCGTACAAACTTAGAGTTCTATCAATAGACTTCTTGCAAAAGTATGATTTAAGGATAGACAGAACCACAGATGCACACAGATAATTAACTAGTGTTAATCTGTGGTTCAGTTTTGAGCCAATTGACTTTTGCACTCTTGTTTCATACTTAAAGTCAGCAAGAATTGCAACAGAAAATTACTACTTTTAGTTGGGTAGAACCCGCTCTATTTATAGGTACCAGCCTGTTTTTCAGGGCTTTAAAATAAAATTATATGACATCAGTGTAGTAGTTTTCATGTTGGCACAAATGTGTCTTCCTGCTGTTGAGCCTTGATACCTAAATTTTTTAGGAAGAATTAGCAAGATAAATGATTGCAGACAATCTTCTAACACCAAACACACCTTTGCGACAACCAAAATTATGGATGCCAGAGCAGGTGTTGTTCACACCCGCTGCGCTTGCTGAACCGTGGGGACAGCAGATATTAGCACGCCTACAGTCTCTCAACTTACCTATACAAGAGTTACCGCGAAATCGCCTGACAGGTTTGCGTGGAGAATCTGAACGCGATACTTATGATATTGCCAAACGCACCCTTGCAGTTGTGACGGCTCCGCCCAGTTCCTTTAAACTCAGCCCCATCCCACCATCGGCTGACTGGCAATTTCATCTTGCGGAAGGCTGTCCAGCCCACTGTCAATATTGCTACTTAGCAGGGAGCTTGCAAGGTCCGCCAGTCATTCGCGTGTTTGCTAACTTGCCGCAAATATTAGAGAACTTGGCAGCTTACGAGAAAGCAGGGAACCCAACAAGTTTTGAGGTTAGCTGTTATACTGATCCCTTAGGTATCGAGCATCTGACAGGAAGCCTTGCTGAATGTATCCGCTACTTTGGCACTCGTGATGACGCACATCTACGATGGGTGTCGAAGTTTGATGCTGTGGATGAGCTACTCAATTTGCCACACAATGGTCATACACGCTGCCGGATAAGTGTGAATGCTGCGCCTGTTTCTGGTCGGTTTGAGGGTGGTACAGCGTCCGTATCATCACGACTGATGGCATTGCGACGGTTAGCGCTACCACCAGAACGAGGTGGTGGCGGGTATCCGGTAGGTTTGGTCATTGCACCTATTATGCATATAGATGATTGGGAGATGCATTATGGTCGTCTATTTGACCAGATTAGCGAAGCGCTAGATTTTGATTGTGACCTCACTTTTGAACTCATCTCGCACCGCTTTACACCAGGCTCAAAAGAGGTGTTGCAAACGTGGTATCCTCATTCAAAACTAGACATGGACGAAGACAAACGCAGTGTCAAGCGAAATAAGTTTGGCGGCACAAAGTATGTCTATGATAATGATACGATGAAGACTATGAAGCGCTTTTTTGAGGGTGAGATTGGACGGCGCTTTCCCAATGCTAAAATTCTGTACTGGACTTAGCTTGTAGTAAGCGCTTTAGCGCTGTAGTTGATATTGTCCAGGTTCAAGCTTAACCTTATCACACCCCCCGATTTTTGCAACGCAACGTATTCTATTGTGCCTGCTTCGGCTGATAGTCCTCCATGCCGAACTGCCACATCATAAAGGTGAAAATGTCGGCTCGTTCTTGAACAAGTTGCGTTTTGGTTGAGCCAACGCCGTGTCCTGCTTCGTAGTCAATGCGGAGCAAGACAGGTTTGCCGCTCGCTGAGGCGGCTTGAACCCGTGCTGCAAACTTTGCCGATTGCCAAGGCTCACACCTTGGATCAGTGATGCCGTGCGTAATCATCATTGCCGGATAGTTCACACCGTCCTTGAGGTGCAAAAACGCATCCATTTCATAGAGTGCTTTGAACCCCGCTTCCGTTTGGCAACTGCCAAATTCAGGAATATTATTCACGCCGTTTGGCGTCGTTTCCAAGCGAATCGCATTCATCACGCCCACTCGTGGAATTACCACAGCAAAGAGGTCAGGACGCTCTGTTACGGCTCTGCCAATCAAGATACCGCCTGCGCTTATGCCTTCGCCCGCCAGTTTTGCAGGTGAGGTGTATTTCTGTTCAATGAGATATTCGGCGCAAGCAATAAAATCTTTCCAGGTGTTCGGCTTGGTTTGCTGAAATCCGGCACGATACCATTCTTGCCCTTTTTCGCCACCGCCGCGCACATGGGCAAAAGCCATAATGCCGCCTTTTTCATACCATGCATAATCTTGGTGTTGATAGGGTAGGTACAGGGAGAAGCCATAAGCCCCGTAACCAGTCAGCCAGCATGGATTTGAGCCATCAAGCTTGATACCTTTTTTGTGGACAATAGAGAGTGGTACCATCGTCTCATCATGCGATTTCACCTCAACTTCAACAGCAATTAAATCATCCGGTGCATCATATTTACCTTTTGGTTGTAAACCTGTCTCCACAAAGCTTTCTGTTTTCGGATTGTATTCATAGATGCTGTAGAATCTCGTCCAAGTGGTCATAGCCAGGAGAATTCCTTCCACTCTGGGATCATTTTTTGAAACTCTGGGGTCATTTCCAAAAAAATCGACTATGCCATCAAACGGCAGGTTGAGTGGTTCTGCTTTACCGTCGTAAGCAATGCGAATGACTTTATTAATGCCATTATCGCTTGTGAGCACATAAAGCGCATCTTGAGCGGCAACCATTATTTCGATACTCTGGTCGCTTTGAGCCATGACGAGTTCAGCACTAGAAAAGTCAGGGTTTTTCAACGACGTTTTGACAATCTTGTAGCGAGGCGCATTTTTGTGCGTCAGCAAATACAGGTCATCTCCATGCACGTCAAAGAGTTTTACTTCATCGATCGCATCGCAGACCTTTTTCCACTCGGGTGTTCCTTGATTGAATGAAGCAAGAGTTGCGACATAGAGATCAAGTTCTTTCTGCGTGCCGTAGAGGATGACCGCAAATACATAGTCGGAATTTGGAACGGTGACGACAAATGGAGATGCAACGGTCGAAACGTCGATCAAAGGAGTCACTGCATGACCGAGGACAAGGGTATCTTGTTCTACATCCGTGCCAAGTCTGTGCAAATAGACTTTGCTCTTTTGATTTTTCTCGGTTATCGCCATGCCTTCTTTCATCTCTTGATGGCGGGTGTAGAGGAACGACTGGTTATCGGGTAACCAACTTCCACCGTAATGCAGCCGCGAAATTGGTTTGTCTACATCTTTGAGAGTTTGAGTATCCATCACATACAGCCAAGCCTCTTCCGAGCCGCTTGCTGAAATAGCATACATCACATACTTGCCATCCCATGACGGGATGAAGCGATTAATTGCGTGGGGCTTGCCTGTTTCTTGTTTGAATTGTTCAGGATCGACCAAGAGAATTTCGCTGCCATTCATGCCGTCCCGCAGGTAAAGTTTCCACACATCGTCTTGTGCTTCCCGTTTGAGATAGAAAAGTTTGCCGTTAGCAAGCCGCAACACGCAGTCCATCTTTGCCGGAACGGAAGCCTCTAATTCCATCATGCGGTTGAAAAAAGCATCGCGCCCAGGCAGTTGTTTGAGCACGTTAGTTGTATAGTCAGCTTGTGCTTTCACCCACTGCTGCACCTCTTCATCTTTGAAGTTTTCCATGTAACGGTAATTGTCCGTTACCTTCGTGCCGAAGTAGTCGTCTGTAACCGGTTTGACAGGCGCAAGGGGCGGCTTTGGTTGTGCAGACATTCCAATCATGCTTCTGTCCATATTTTTTCTCCAATGATGTTTCACGGCACTGGATGAGTGGCGATTGCGCGGAGCGCAGTGCCCTCGTGCCCAATCGCGATTCGGGGCAGTGGCAAAGCCAATCGCCTGTAAGCGCAAAGCGGGCGCGCACGCATACGCACAGCATATTTTAAGTAGTTTAAATCGTCTATGTTTATACTTTACCTAAACTATACCAATCCTATTTCATTAGTAAAAATTGAGTTTTTCAGATCCCCGACTTCTTTAAGAAGTCGGGGATCTTGTTTTTTCACGAATCATTTAATCCTGCTATAGTATAATTGTTAAATAAATGCATGAAAAGTTGAGTTTTTTCTCCCGGTTTTCCATTAGATATCTCTAAATCATCAATTTGAACTACGGGCATAATCTCCTTCGTGGAAGATGTTATAAAAGCTTCGTCACAACTATTCAAATCGCTGTAATAAATTGGTTGCTCAACTATCTCAAATCGATTTTTCGCAAGTTCCAACACAACATTTCTTGTAATACCATTTAGAATATTCTCTTTTGGCGTAATCAGTTGAGAGTCTCGAAAAACAAAGAAATTTGTAGTAGTTCCTTCCAATACATGGCTCTGCTGATTAACATACAGTGCATCAATAGCATTAGCGCGTTTTGCTTGTTGTAGCGCCATAATTGCAGATATATAATTCAGGGTTTTTGCTTGAGGAATGAACCGTTCTATTGGCACAGTGACAACTTTGACCCCTTTTTCATAATATTCCACTGGATATTGGGCAACAGGAGTGACAATAACCACTAGACTTGGTTCTTCGGGAGGAGTAATAAAGTCGGCTGAAGAACCGCCAGTCACGACAAGCCGAATGCTAGCTTCTGGGAGATTATTGCGCCTCAGTGTTTCTTGAGTAATTCCTTCTATTTCCTCAGTTGACCAGGGCAAACTTAAGCCAATTAATTCTGCTGATTTTTGCAGCCTTTCAACGTGTTTTCGTAGTCTAAATGGCACTTTGTTATAAGTGCGTAAATAATCAAAGACTCCATACCCTCGTACAATCCCTAAATCATTAAGTGGCAGCGAAGCCTGGTCTGATGGAAGATATTTTCCATTAACGTAAGAGATGAGTTGAGTCATTTTCTATTTGTTAAAGTTGTTGCTAGAAGTCATCATAAACCATCATAATTGTAAGCTTTTTGTTTTAGGTACATTAGCATCAGAAGATAAAAACAAATCATTGGGAGGAATCAATCGCCATGACCGTTATCGCTGCCAAGTGGACGATTGACGAGTATCACCGCATGATTGCTGCTGGTATTTTGGACGATCGCCGAGTTGAGCTACTTAAGGGAGAAATTGTAGAAATGTCGCCGGAGGGGGAACCTCATGCTTATTCTAGTGATGAAGCTGGAGAGTATTTAGCAAGGTTATTGACTGAACGCGCTAAGGTTCGTCATGCCAAACCAATTACGCTACCGAACAACTCCGAACCCGAACCAGATATTGCCATTGTCCAACGCTTAGGGCGTGAGTATCGAGAGCATCACCCCTATCCAGAAAATATCTTCTGGCTGATTGAGTATGCTAACTCTAGTTTAGAGAAAGATTTAGAGACAAAAAGCAAGATATATGCAGAAGTTGGTATCCCAGAATACTGGATCGTCAACCTCAAAAAGTTACACTTGGTAGTCTTTCGAGAACCTTCTGACGGAGAGTACACCTCAAAACTCACACTCACTACGGGAACGATTCAACCTCTTAAATTCCCTGAAGTTTCTGTTTCAGTGGAACAAATTATCAATGGTTGAAGACCTGACGACGGGGTGCTTTGAGAAGGATGAAATTCAACAAGGATACCCAAATGCTAAGCTTTTGTACTAAAATTAGGCACAAAAAAGCGCCCCACAAGCGGGACGCATTAATTAAGCACTTATAAAACAGACCACGAAATCTAAATCTTGAGGAACCTAGCCATTGATAGCAGGCGCAGTCACAGCCACAGGTGCTTGCTCGCCGCTAGCTAGATCGAGCGGGAAGTTGTGAGCGTTACGCTCGTGCATCACTTCCATGCCCAGGTTGGCGCGGTTCAGGATATCTGCCCATGTACTGATTACACGACCTTGAGAGTCAATTACCGAAGAGTTGAAGTTGAATCCGTTGAGGTTGAATGCCATTGTGCTGACGCCCAAGGCGGTGAACCAGATTCCAATTACAGGCAAAGCAGCCAAGACAAAGTGCAGAGAACGTGAGTTGCTGAAGCTGACATACTGCCAGAATAAGCGTCCCAGGTAACCGTGAGCAGCAACAATGCTGTAAGTTTCTTCCTCTTGACCGAATTTGTAACCGTAATTCGCGGACTCCTGCTCGGTGGTTTCACGCACCAAGGAAGAGGTTACCAATGAACCGTGCATGGCAGAAATTAAAGCTCCGCCAAATACACCAATAACTCCTAACTGGTGGAAGGGGTGCATCAAGATGTTGTGCTCTGCTTGGAACACCAACATGAAGTTGAAGGTTCCAGAGATACCCAAAGGCATACCATCAGAGAAGGAACCTTGTCCGATGGGGTAAATCAGGAATACGGCAGTAGCAGCAGCTACAGGAGCAGAGAATGCGACGCAGATCCAGGGGCGCATACCTAAGCGGTAGGACAATTCCCACTCACGACCGAGGTAGCAGAATACGCCGATCAAGAAGTGGAATACTACCAACTGGTATGGACCACCGTTGTACAACCACTCATCAAGGGAAGCTGCTTCCCAGATGGGGTAGAAGTGCAAACCAATAGCATTGGAGGAAGGAACAACTGCACCAGAGATGATGTTGTTGCCGTATACTAACGAACCTGCAACAGGCTCACGGATACCGTCGATGTCAACTGGAGGTGCTGCGATGAATGCAATGATAAAGCAGGTTGTAGCGGCTAGCAGTGTGGGAATCATCAACACACCAAACCAACCGACGTATAAACGGTTTTCGGTGCTGGTGATCCACTCACAGAACCGCTCCCATACGTTGGCACTTTCGCGACGTTGTAAGGTTGTGGTCATATCCTAAAATGATTACAGTGATAAAGTATGGTTATAGTTGCTGTTCACTTGGAATCAACAACTGAATGCATAGTAAAAAAAATCCCATAGTCTTTGCAGTAACTAAAAGTTATTGAAAGTTACAACATTCAGTTAGCTTTCGTTAGCACTATTTGTGACCAATGACAATCGAAGAAGCCTTAGCCATTGTTGAAACTGTTCTTGAGACAGCATCTTTAAATGACTTGCAAGAAGTTATTTTTCGACAGTCTTGGGAACGTAAAACCTATCCCCAGATTGCCGAAGAATTCGGTTATGATGCCGAGTACATCAAAATTGTAGGCTTTCGACTCTGGAAAATGCTTTCTCAAGTGATGGGAGAGAAAGTAACCAAAGATAACCTCCGTTCAGCCTTGAGAAGATGGTGTTCTCGTAACCCCAAGGAAAGGGGAATAAGGGAAGCAGGGGAAGCAGGGGAAGCAGGGGAAGCAGGGGAAGCAGGGGATCTGGAAATTTCTCCCCCATCTCCCTCATCCCCCTCATCTGGCTCATCTGGCTTACAAGACTGGGGTGAGGCGATAGACGTTTCTATCTTTTACGGACGTTCTCAAGAACTGGCAACTTTAGAGCAATGGATTATCCAAGACCGTTGTCGGTTAGTGGCGATTTTAGGAATTGGTGGAATTGGAAAAACTTCTCTTTCTGTAAAGCTGGGGGAAAAACTACAGGAGCAATTTGAGTTTGTTGTTTGGCGATCGCTCCACAACGCGCCAACAATTGAACCACTGCTGATTGGCTTGATTCAATTTCTTTCACAACAAAAGGAAACCAATTTACCAGACTCTGTTAGTGATAAAATTTCTCTACTGTTGAGTTATTTACAAAAACATCGCTGTCTTGTTATTCTTGATAATGCTGAAACAATTTTATGTAGCAGTGAACTAGGCACTCGTACAGGACAATACCGGACAGGATATGAAGAATATGGCGAACTTTTTAAGCGAATTGGGGAGTCGCGCCATCAAAGCTGCTTGGTTCTGACAAGCCGAGAAAAGCCTAGAGAAGTTGCAATCATCGAAGGTGAAACATTACCTGTTCGGTCTATGCAATTATCTGGTTTATCAACAGCAGACGGACAAGAAATCTTTCGCTGTAAAGGACATTTCACTGGCTCAACTTATGACTGGCAAAACTTAATTCAATCTTACGCAGGGAATCCGCTGGCACTGAAAATTGTAGCGACAACGATTCGAGATTTATTTGATAGTAATATTTCTAGGTTTATTTCTCAAGGTACAGTCGTATTTGGTGATATTCAAGATATAATTTATCAGCAATTTCAACGTTTGTCAACCATTGAACAAGAAATTATGTACTGGTTGGCAATTAACCGTGAACCTGTGGCTTTTGCAGAAATACAAGCTGATTTACTATCGCCTATTTCCAGTTCTCAATTACTAGAAGCACTGCAAGCTTTGGAGAGGCGATCGCTCATTGAAATTGCTAGAGACATTGTACACAACGTCTCTACATTTACGCTGCAACCTGTATTAATGGAGTACATGACCAGTCGCCTGATTCAACAGGTCTGTACTGAAATTGAAAATCAGGATGTTTGCCTTTTCAAAACTCATGCTCTTATCAAAGCTACGGCAAAAGATTACATCAAAGAAATTCAGATTTACCTCATTCTTAACCCTGTTATTAAACAGTTACTTTCTATCTTTGGCAATGTAACTCGAATTGAAACTCAGTTGATGACAATTCTTGCCTCACGGCGCGGCAATAAACCAATTAATACAGGTTACATTGGTGGAAATACTATTAATTTGCTGCGTCAGTTGAATGTGGATTTAGATGGTTATGACTTTTCTGGATTGACAATTTGGCAAGCAGATTTAAAAGGTGTAAACTTACATCAGACAAACTTCGCTCATTCGGATTTAGCAAAATCTACCTTTACTGCAAATCTAAGCTACATCTTCACAGTAGCAGTCAGTCCTGATGGTTGTCTTCTAGCAACTGGGGATACTGACGGCAAAATTTCCCTATGGCAAGCAACAGATGGACAACAATGTTTGACTTGGGAAGCACACGCAGGCTGGGTTCGGTCGATTGTGTTTAGCGCTGACGGTCGCACCTTATTTAGTGCTAGCGACGACCAAACTGTCAAGCAGTGGAATTTAACAGGTGAATGTTTGCAAGTATTTCGTGGGCATAATTCCTTTGTTTGGACTGCGGCTTTGTTTGAACCGCCAAATTCAAGTGACTATCATCCCATCCTTGCTAGTGGCGGTATTGACCGAACAATCAAACTGTGGGATATCCAGAGTGGAGAGTGTTTAAAAACATTGCAAGGACATACGGATTGGATTGGCTGTGTTGCCTGTAGTTCTGACGGTCGAACTCTAGCCAGTGGGAGTTTAGACCAAACAATTAAACTTTGGGATGTCAATACCGGCGAATGTTTGAAAACATTGCTTGGACACACTCATGATGTGTGGTCTGTAGTATTTAGTATAGATGGTAAAATGTTGGTGAGTGGTAGTGCAGATGCCACTGTTAAGATTTGGGATGTGTCAACAGGGCAATGTCTGCAAACGCTTCAAAGTCATACAAACCATGTTTGGTGTGTTGTCTGTAGTAGTGACGGTAAGACCATTGCCAGTGGTAGTGGTGACACAACTATCCGACTATGGAATATTCACACTGGAGAATGTATTAAAACATTACAGGGACACACCAATACTTTGCGATCGCTTGCCTTTAGTCCCAACGGACAACATTTGATTGCCAGTGATGACAACCAAACTATTAAACTCTGGGACATTAGCACAGGAAAATGTTTCCGCACCTTTTACGGATATGGTAGCGGTATTTGGGCATTAGCCGTTTCTCCACGCAATCATCTTGGCGACTTCCCGATGATAGCGAGTGGTAGTGAAGACCAAAAAGTCAAACTTTGGGACATCAATACTGGCAAGTGTATCAGAACTTTAGAGGGTCATAAAAACTGGGTGCGCTTTGTGGCTTTCAGTCCAGATGGAAGAACTTTGGCAAGTGGCAGTTCTGATGAAACGGTAAGAATTTGGGATATTCAAACTGGAGAGTGTCTACAAATTTTACGAGGACACACAAGCTGGGTGCTTTCAGTTGCCTTTAGTCCCGATGGACACCTAACGAGTGCTGGTAGTGATAAACAAGTGCGAATATGGGATGTGCATACTGGGCAATGTCTGCAGGTTTTTCAACATGATACAGCTGCTGTCTCAACTGTTTTTAGTCGCGATGGTCAACTCGTAATTAGTGCTGGTGCTGATTTCCTGATTCGAGGTTGGGATGTGCAGACAGGACAGTGCATCAAAACATTTACAGGACATGCTCATGGAATCTGGTCAGTTGTCTTTAGTCCAGATGGACAAATCTTAGCAAGCGGTAGTGAAGATAAAACGATAAAAATTTGGAATGTTGAGACCCAAGAATGTCTCTCAATGCATGGACATTCTGGCGCTGTTGTAAGTGTGGCTTACAGTCCTGATGGTCGCCTGCTGGCAAGTGCAAGTACTGACAAAACTGTGAGAATCTGGAATGTGGAAACTGGGGAGTGCTTGAAAATTTTTCAAGGTCACACACGATGGATTTATGCAGTCGTATTTATCGATTCTCACCTTCTTGCCAGTAGCAGCGAAGACCAAACTATCCGGCTTTGGAATATCGAAACGGGGGAGTGTATAAAAATTCTCAGAAGTCCCAGACCTTATGAAGGAATGAATATTACGGGAGTCGTTGGTTTAAGTGAGGCGCAGCGGGCGACACTTTTGGCATTAGGTGCAGTTGAGGAAAGCGGTAGTCATTTAAATTTTTTGTCAACTATATCTCATACGGAGTTGCGTTCAAACATACCAATTGTTGACGGGACAAGGCAGACTTGGGAGACAAAAGGGACAGGGTAATACCAATTCAAAATTCAAAATTCAAAATTCAAAATTAAGAAAGCCTAAGATAACCAGGGTTTGGCAGTGTGTATCTGTCGAATTCTTTTTTCAAATTGGTATAATATCAAATCCGTTTGCACCGGAATTATTTCTCCTTCCTCTCCCTCTGCGCTCTCAGCGTCTCTGCGGTTTTTTTATTATTCAAATGCTACCGGATTTGATATAAGATGTATGAACGCAACTTGGTATTAGTATGCACCAGTCTTTTGCAGAACAACCTTAACAGTTTGCAACAAAATCTTTAGGTCTAGCCATATTGACCAATTTTCAATGTATTCCATATCTAATTTGACTGCATCTTCAAAATTATCAATATTTGAGCGTCCAGAAACCTGCCACAAACCAGTGATACCAGGTAAAACCTCTTGCCGGATAAAGTGCTTAGTTTTGAACTTCTGTACATCGCGAATAGGTAAAGGACGAGGACCTACAAGACTCATTTCGCCAATTAAAACATTAAACAGTTGTGGCAATTCATCCAAACTATAAAGTCGCAAAAATCTGCCAACTTTTGTGATGCGGGGGTCGTCTTTCATTTTAAAAAAAACACCATCTTTAATTTCATTTTTTGCTTCTAAAGAAGCTTGAATTTTCTCTGCATCTGTAACCATTGTCCGGAATTTCCAAATATGAAATTCTTGACCGTATAAACCAACACGTTTTTGCCTGAAAAATATCGAACCGGGAGAATCTAACTTAATCATGAGAGCAATCAAGAGATACACAGGCAAAAGCACCAAAATTAGAGCCAGAGAAAAACAAAGGTCAAAAACCCGCTTGATCCAAAAATCGATACCGACAAGAATTGGTGCAGTAATTGTTGGATAAGGAACGTCTCCAACCATGCCAAATGTAAACTTAGGAAGAGAAAGTTCACCCATTGTTGGCAGTATGCGGAGAGTAATACCAGCATTATAGAAATGCCAGCAAAGGAACAAACGTCTTTGAATAGCACTCCAAGAAACAAAAACTTCTTCTACATGTTGGCTGCGAAGATATTCAAAAGTTGTTTCTCTGTTCGCTAAATCTAGGCATTTAGAGTCAGCAAAACCTTGGATTTTATACCAATTATCTTGTTCTATCAATTTCATGCCATACTCTTTTTCTTCAGCACTAGAAATGATAAAAACAGGATGTCGGATTGCCCCTTTTTGACGTAAAAAGTTGGTAGAAATATTAAAGAAAAAACGAAGACTACAAATAAAAACTACAGACAATAACCAATACAGAAGAAAAGCCGAACGTGAAATAAAGCCATTTGGTTCATAGAGATAGACAATAAATAGTAAGAGCAAAGATGACAGAGAAATTGCTTTGACAATACCAAAATAATTACGACGATAAATACCACCTTTGTAAAGACCAGTCGTATCAAAGATGATAATTGCTAAGCTAAGCTTTAGCAGTATGAACAATATATTTTGTGTCCAAGGAGACTCAAAGGGAGTACCATAAAACACTGCTACATTCCATGCAAAGCACATAGATGTAGCATCAAGAAGAATAAGTATGACTACACGCAGTAGTCTAATAAATAATCCTCTCTGTATTCTTGTGCCTCTAGGGGAACGTAAGTCCGGTTTGAAACTATCTATGGATAGATTGAGCGAAGTCATGATTATGAGTTCTCCTGATTTTTGTTGCAACTGAAGTCTGCATGGAAGAGATAAATAAGTCGGCACAGTAAAACCAATGTATGTAGAGTTTTGGAAAAACTGTGAAATCCCCTACTTCTAAAGTTTTGCCAATTTTCACTTCTGTTACATAGATTCATTTTTGAACGCCGACTTACTTGATAGCAGTCAAATTAATGAGAAAATGGCAGCATTTTATCTTGCTTGACTTGGAAAACTCCAAATTTCTCGTAAGAATAATCTGGCTAGAAACCAAGGCTCAAGTAAATAACGCCTCCAAAGTCTTTTCGGTTCGCTCAAGAGACGATAAGACCATTCCAAGCCAAACTTTCCCATCCAACGAGGTGGAGTGGGAACCACTCCAGCTACGTAGTCCATACAGGCTCCACTAGTCAAAATAGCGTTCGTACGAATCTGTTCTAGATTGTCTAGAATCCAATGCTCCTGGCGTGGCATACTCATTCCCACCATTAATACATGAGGTTTGTAAGCATTGATTGCAGCCAGAGTAGCAAGGTTGTTCTTACTGTCTGGAGACGTGTCAATGTAACCGTGGGCGCAAGCAATCTGTAAACCAGGAAATCTCTGGCGCAAAATATTTGCTCCTTTTTCAGCTACTCCTGGCTTTGAACCTAGATAGAATACACGCCAGCCCTTACTCGCGGCTTCCGCCATCAGAGGCCATACCCAGTCAGCATAAGTGACTCTTTGTTCTCGCTTTAATGGAAAACCTAATAGCCTGCCAATCAACACTAAAGGCATACCATCAATATGGATATAGTCTGCCTTGCCATAAAAAGCCTGCATTTTGGGGTCATGATGATAAAGATAAAGGCTGTGTAAGTTGTGATTAGCAATAATCCATTTCTGATTCTGCTGAATAGATTCTCCAATCAAAGAATTCAACTCAGGAATTGAGAGTGCATTTACTTGAACGCCAAGATATTTGTAAGGCGAAGTCTGCATCATGACTTTTTTCCGTATCAAAAGTGTAATTTCTTTACTTAAATTCGATGAGTATGCTTTCCCTGTTTTTCCAATATTTGTTCAGCACCTTCGACTAAAGCCTGCACCCTGGCTGTCCAACTGTGATGATTGACTATCTCAATGCGAGCAAGTTCTCCCATGGACGGTAGTGTTTCTCTGTTCTGATAGGCTCCTACCAAGGCACGTTTTAAATCATCTTTGTCACCTGGTTGAAATAAGAAGCCTGTTTTGCGATCGCACAAACGTTTAGCATCTTCAAAAGCTGATGCTATGACTGGTTTAGCCATTGCCATATATTCATAAAGCTTCATAGGCGACAGATACATTTTTCCTATCTGTAGTTGCACTTGCCCTGAATAACCAACATCAAAACCAGCGATATACTGTGGCACGTCCTGCCAAGGAACTCGACCTAAAAAGGCTACATAAGGCAACAGATCTAGGTCTTCAGCCTGTTTCTCCCAAGCAGATTTCATTGCACCATCACCTACTACTACCAGCGATATATCCAAACCTTGACGTCGTAATTCTGATATCGCATTTAGTAGTAAATCTAAGCCTGCCCAGGCATATAAACTACCAACAAAACCTATTGTGAAACCTGGAAATATTCGCTTTGGTATATGTATCCCTGGATTAATAAAATCAATATCAACTCCATTTGGTACTAAAACAATTTTTTCACTTGCAATACCAAAATCACGTACCAATATTTCTTTTAAAGTTTCACTAACACAGGCTAAGACATCGCATTTTTGATATGCTCTTATTTCCATCCAGCGGGCTAAACTATCCAGTACCAATGCTTTCCGTTCTGCCTTAGCTTCATAAAAAAGTAAAGCTTCAGCTTGCAAAATCCAAGGTATTCCTTGACGTTGAAATATCCAGCCCAGACATTGCAGCGTTGCAGCGTATTCATAAACCCAATCTACTTGATTCTTAAGTTCTTGCCAGCTTCTCCAAGAATTGATAGCACCCAGCGCAATACGCATAAAATCTACTGCTAAGGTGTGGAAAAAGCCCCTACTAATGACTTCGCCAGAACCCTTTGCTGACCATTCTTTTGAGACTCTATCGCCGACAATAAATGTTTCGATGTTCCAATCTAGTGTTTTAAAGCCCTTACAAATTCCTAAAATTCGGGAACGAGGACCAGACATTTCTGCGTCAGGATGTGTAGAAATCCGAGGTGCTGCTGCTAAAAAACCAAGCCGCCGTTGCATTTTTTATTCCTTAATCTCCTTAACTTTGTGAACTACTTTGTGGAATATCTTCAGCAAATGTCGGAGATGCAGCCAAATTTTTGTAACCAATAATGGCGCGTATATACGGTAAACACCAATAAATGATCCAAAATGGACCAGAATGACGACGACAGAATATAGCCCAAGGCTTGGGTGGAAAAGCTTTAACTTGAACTACCTTTTTTAAACGTTCTAAAACAGGTAACTTTGTGTCTACCCAACTGTTACGAATTGAGTTCTTACTACAGGTTCCGACATATTCAGGTGCAACCCATATAGAGTAACCTAATTTTCTTGCCCTTAACCCGTAATCTAAGTCTCCTAAACTGTGGATGAACGCTGGATCAATATTCTCTAATTCTATAGCAATAGTACGAGGAATTAGTACGCAGTTACCAAACATGGTGTCACATTCTTGGAGAAAGTGAGTCGAACCCAAAAACTCGTATTTATTGGAGTACCATTTGCTAGATTTCACTGCACCACCATAAGAGGCTTTTTCAGTCAGTGCATCTTTAGTTGTTCCAACTACTATCGAGTTTTTATGACCTTCTTTTGATAATTTTTCATGGATAGTTAATAGACGTTCAAAAGTTCTTGATTCCAGTAGGGTGTCATCATTCAACCAAAGATAGTAGTCATAATCTCTTTGCATTGCTTCAGCAAATGCTAGCCTCATTCCTCCAACCCAGAATAAATTTCCATTTCCCTTAAGAATCTGAACTTGTGGATAAAAAGCTTTCACTGCTTCTGAAGTACCATCACAACTTCCATCATCGGTTAAGTAAACATCAAAAGATTTTGTTTGCTGGTATAATGCACCCAGACAAGTAAGAGTTGTCTCGCGCCTATTAAAACACGTCATTATGACTGCTAACTGTGGTTGCTTCATCGGTTATTTAGTTATGGCATTAATCAAGGTTGAATTATCTTCATAAACGGATTCAATATAGTCTTGAAGCCTTTATATAGAGAAGACTGTATTGAATTCTTGTAAATCAAAATTATGCAGTTCGTCTAATTTGATATAACGAGATTGGATACCATTAGGCGGAGCAAAAAATTTTTCCATCATTGCTTCTGGTTGTTTCTTACCACCACCTTCTTGTTCGATGAGTTTAGCGATATAAGTGCAATAAGCTAACCTCCAATCGTTCATTTTTTTCAGAGTTTGCTCTCGAATTTTTTGTGGTTCAGGAGCTAGCTTTTTGAAAGTTTGTACAGCTTGAGCGACTGCTTGAGGTTCTGGAGGCACAATAATTGAATTCTCAGGAGTAAAGAATTCGTCTCGTCCACCTTTGCTTGGGGTACTAATAACAGGAATCCCGCAGAGTAAGTATTCACTTGAAGCTAGATTTGCTCCTTCGACTGCTGAAAGAATCAAACCGACATACGACTGGTTATACTTCTTTGCTAATTCTGTACGTGGCAGAAAACTTTTATTGAAATCGGCATGTTTTAATTCTGGACAGAAAGCATGTAAGTCGCCACCATAGGATACAACCATTAATTTTTCTACATTTTTCGCCAGCCAAAGACGCTTTGATTGATTGAGTTGTGCCGTGTAAATTGCATCATAAAGCTTTGGTTCATTTAGTATTTCATATAAATGCTCGTTTATATAAAAATTTTGGTTGAAGTGCGCTCCACGAACTAAAAAACGTTTTCTTAGTTCTTCTTCATCTGATGCATTAACCATTAAGTGATGCGTTCTTCCCTCCAAGGTATGCAAGGTTGACTTTATCTTTCTTAGTAACATTTGCTTAGGTGTTCCGCACCATCCAGGAATATGTTCTAAAACGTGTTTGGGACGGAACCATTTAGGTAGAGGTTTATATGTAATTTTCTTTTCCTCATATACCACTCCACCAAAGAAAGGATAGCTTCCAAGAAAGGAAATAATTAGAGGCTGAGTACTAAAAATATAAAAACCGTGAAACAACATATAGATTGTTTTCCTCTCTTAACTATTTCATTCAAAGGTGATAATACTTGATGATTTTCTTTGCGATAAAAGAAAATAAGAGTATAATCAAAAGTAGAACGTCTTTCCGATAACCGAACTGTATTTAAATCACACCTGTATTTCATCGTCTGTTTAACATGAGATGATTTAAAAATTTGCAACTTTTTCTATCCAATTACTGACGTTAATATTTAAATTTACTACGCGAAGTTTTTGTTCTATTTTCCTTACAGTTAATAGATGCCGATGCATAACTGATGTGCGGGGCATATTGTGTCTAACGACTCCTTCACATAACCATTGATATTTATCTGACTCTCGATTAAAATTTCTCATTTTTTTGATTTGTGCATTCCAATCGTTATAGAAAAACAAGTTGAAATAATGAATTGACACTATCTCATCCCAAGCTTTAATTCGGGATTCTTTTGATAAGCGATTATGTAAGGGTAATGGATAACTATAAGGAGAAGAAAAATGAGATATATTTTCTTCTAAAGAGCATAAGGTGACAGACAAGACCGACTGTTCTACAAAATAGCTTCCTTGCGGAGGGGTTATATCCAGACGCATTACTTTTTCAAAGTTTTCTTTCCAAGCTGTGAATATACCAGCATTTCTTCTCACCGCAACTAAACCAGAGTTCCAGTAACCTCTAATACTTTTGTTGCCAATTGGTGTGTTAACAAATATCTCACGCTTCACTCCAAGTACTTCATACAGTTTCATCCAGTACGAGTCTTGGATATCTTGACTTCCAGTAGAACCAATTCCTTGACCATATTCGGGACGCATCCGGACGTTGCAACCTACTGGTAATAAAAACTCTTCAGGCTCAGAAAAAAAGCATTTATCACTGTCTAAAAAAACTAAAATCTCTGCATCTATATTCTGTTCTGCGTAAGCACAAACTAGAGGTTTATTTGCTAAATAATAGTCATGGAACTCCTGATTTATAGGAAGTTGTTGATGAATAACTTCCAATTCTGTAAAGGCTTTTTGAGTTTCGATAGAGATAGGTTCACCAACTCTGGGATGAAAACTATATATGGGTGTATCTTTTAAATTCCCGCAGAATTTGCGAATACTCTCTGCGAGCATTAAAGATTGACCTTCTAAACGACCAGGTTCTGTGCAAATTATAAAAGCTATAGGTAATGACATATTGTCTTTTTCCCTTACTTAATGAAATGTGGACTGAATCAATAACTGCTTGTTTAATAAAGAGTATTGAAACTCTGAAAAAGAAGATTTATGAAAGCAGTAAACCTGCTAAATGCCGTATTTATAGTTACAAAAGATAAGTTTTTGGCTTCTAATTAGGTAAATACATCTGATAATGGACTTTTCTGTAGGACTAACTAGAAGAAGGCTGGAGGCAGAAAGTGCAAAGCCTTATACTACAACCTTTTTACTGATTTCTGATAGAGACTTTCTTTACGCCGCGCTGTACTAGTAAATTCAATCTTTTTCATACTTAAAAAGACTCATTCGGTGTTACCTTAATGTTCAAACTGATGTTGTTTGAGCTTCTCTTAAGATTTCCTCAAATAAAGCTGAATAACGAGATGCTTGAAGTTGCGCAGTAAATTCTCGTTCTGCTTTCTCACGAGCATAGAAAGACAGTTTCTGATGCCTCTCTGCATTTTCTAATACCCAAGCAATCCCTTTAGCAAAGTCCTCAACTTCGTAAGGTTTTGCCAAATAACCGTTTTGCTGATGATCAACAATATCTTTTAACCCCGTGGTATTGAATGCGACAACTGGAGTACCGCAAGCGAGTGATTCAGAAGCTGTCTGTCCAAAAGATTCTTGCAACGACGGCATCAGCATCACATCTGCTAAGGAGTAAACTGTTGCTAGAGAGATATCATCATGCAAGTGTCCTAAATAGTGTGTTTTGAAGCCTAAATCAGGTGGATTATCGGGTTGAGATGCCCCAAAAATCACCAACTCCCACTCATCCTTCCTGCCAGATTTGCTTAATTCTTGTAGAGATGGTTGTAATAAATGAAATCCTTTATTTTTATCACTTGTTGCTTCTATTGCTCCAAATAGAATTATCTTTTTGTCTTGAGGTAAATTGAGTATCTCTCGTCCTAAACGTTTATGAATAGGTTTATACTTTTCAATATCTAATCCGTGAGGAATGACCTCTATTCGTAAATTTTGGAATAAAGAACTGGAATGAGCGCATTGTGCTAACCAAGAACTAGGTGATACCAAAGTTAAATTTAAATTTTTCCAAGCTTTTGCTTTGCGCTGCCATACCCAACGAGATAAATCACGCTCACTACTACTGTTGAGTTGAGGACAACTTCCACAAGAGAGTTTGTAGCGATCGCATTCTCCAATGACATGGCAGCCACCAGTAAATCCCCAGCTATCATGAAGAGTCCAAACTAAAGGTTGCTTCAACTTGGCAAGAGTTTCTATTTGTACAAAAGCCGCACTAATCCAGTGCAAATTGATAATATCTGGATTAATATGAGCAACTTGGGGAACAACTCTGTCTGGCAACCATTGAGTAAAAAATGGAACCTTGTTTCTTTGATTATAGAACTTTAATGGCAAAGTTTCAAATGTCAGCTTTGTTTTAGCAATACCTTGAAATAGTCTGACTTTAGGTGCAAAAACTGTTTTGTCATGACTCAGTTTTTCTTGCACTAGCATTTGCGAATCTAGCCCTATATCTTGTAAGCCTTTGTGCAAACGATATGCAGCCCTAGCCGCACCTCCACCAGTATCCTGAGTACTAAGATGCAAAATCTTCACTTTTATGAACTCCTTGATTGCTAAAATGACTTGGCGATGAAAACTTATTCAAAACAATATTTTTCCGATTTCTTTCATACTCACAACTGAGAGATAAGTAAGTTGTGACATACATTAACCAATTCCAACTAGGAGTTAATAATCTTGCTTCTGAAAAATTTACTATCACGATGATGAGCAGCATCTGTACGGGCCAATAATCTTCCGGTTTTTTCCCAACTGTAACAACACGAGTTATTGCCAATACAAAAAAACGAATAAAACCTGCCGCAAAAGTAAAAAAGCCTAAAAAGCCTAGGTCTAATAACAGTTCTAAAAAGCCATTATGAGCATTACTAGCCCAGTCAACAGTTGCTCTGACTTTAGATGCATCGGGGCTAGTCCAAAATCCATAAAATCCGTAACCTAGCAAAGGTCTTTCTAAAATTTTGTCAATTATCAATTCCCAGAGGTCAGAACGTCCACTTAAGGTCAGGTCTTTACCAGAAGTACCGATTAAGCTTTCTGCATTGTTGGTAATAAATATTGAAAAACTTATGAGTAACATTAAAACTAAGGTAATCATAACTACTCGCAATTTGTAGTTATCTTGTTTAATGAGTTTGTAAAAGGGTAAAAGTAATATCATTGCCAACAAAATCATCAAAGATGTTGTTGACCGCGATAAAATAATTAAGCATATAGATATTCCACAGAGCAGCCACATTAACCAGCGATATCGATTGATACTCAAACCAAGGTGCAAAAAAACTCCTGCGCTCCAAGCCATCATGTATCCTAGCTCGTTCTTATGACCAAAAATTCCGCTCCACATACCTGCTAATTCCGGCGATTTGTGAATATAACCTGGTATAACTGCCGAAAAGAATATAGATAATGATGCGGCTGTACCCAGTCCCCACGCTATGAGCCTCATTTGTTCCTTAAGGCTATAACGCATTGCCAAATAAGTTGCTAATAAATATATTCTGATTAAACCTCTCAAATAAGTGAGACTACTAGTTACGTCTTGTGACCATAAAAGAGAAAATAAGATGATTGCTAGTAAAAAAAACTGTAGTTTGCCTTTAGTAATTACATACAGAAAACTTTTCCAATATAAAAGTATGAAATAAAACAAAATAAGATATGAAATTAGATTGAGCAAATTATCTACTATCTTCCCTCCCAGTGGAGACATGGAAATCTCTTGCGCAGGGCGTATCGCTAACGTTCCTACAGAAATGAATATGAGCAATATAGTTAATAGTTTTTCTGATAATTTAATTCTCAATTTTTTTCGACCTCAAACTTATTTTTTTCTTACTATTTTTTATGACTATTATCTGAATTTTGAGTAGTTGATTTTTTTCTTGATTGTTTCTTTAAAAATATCTAAAAAACTTGCTTTATAAACGGTTTTCTGCGTGAAAGTATCTGCCTCTAAATTACGCACAATAAACGGTGGATGCTTCAACGGGAATTCCATTTTTTGGGTTGGTACATTGATAAAAGAGAATTTGCCATTGGAATTAAAATGAGTTGCGTCTGCGCCAACACCAACATTAGAAACTAAATTGACATTGGGAATAATGCTTAAGCTGCCCTGCATCCAGCAAGTAAATGTCCATTGGTAATCCCAGGTAATACCTGTAGGATTTTCATAAACAGACTGAAATATTCGCCGCCAATAATTTACTGCTTTTCGGTCTATCAAAATGTCATTTAAAAGATTTTCTGCTTGTACTTCTTTCCAAAGTTTGATGCTCAAATCATAATGTTGCCAAGCACGTCTCCAACTTGCCCAACCCCAGCAATGACTGTAGCGAGAAAAATAGTAACTGTAATTTGTGCGTTTGTGCCCAAATTGAACATTCTGTGCAGAAATTGTAGAAATTCTGGTATCGTATCTGTATTTTTCCAGTAATTCTTCACAGAAGCGGAAAAAGGAGGCATCAGGTATGCAATCATCCTCTAAAATTATAGTCTCTTCTGTTTGATTGAAGACCCAATCTAAACCACTATAAACCCGTTTTGCACACCCTAAGTTAATATCAGAATAATTTTTTATAACTTCACAATCCCAATCAACTTTTTCAATAATTGCTCGAGTTGCTTCACACTTTTCTGCCTCACCTTCACGATTAATACGAGGTCCATCTGCTATCACAAAGAGCTTTGGAGGTTTTACTTGGCGAATAACTTCAAAAACTCTCTGTGTGGTTTCGGGTCGTTTGAAAATAATAAAGGTAACTGGTGTTTCCATCTTAATTTTTTCAGAATTAGTTGGGCAAAAAAGAACATTTTTTAGAAAAACAATATCTGCTTATAAAAATGTTTTTATAGAAGCAAGATTTCGTTAGAAATATCATAATATTCTAATCTCTAGAAAAAGGAATAATTGACTGAAGTTGAAGCTTAAAGATTTTTTGTGTCCTTTTATCAATGGCATTACTTAAAAAAGCAGCAACAGCTTGAGATATTATGGTGGCGATCGCTGCGCCAAGTCCCGCGTATTTGGGAATTAGTAAGAAGTTAAGAATGACATTTAAAATTGCTCCTAGTAAAGTTTTACCTAAAGAAACATTGTTCAACCCTTCAGCAATAAACCAGGTTGATGTTGCAACACCCATAAACACAAACAATGAAGTCCAAATATGAACTGCTAATATTGGTCCTGCTTCTGCATATCCACTTCCAAACATCACCATAATTATCTTTTGGGATAGGAATGTCATTGGGATAGAAATTGCAATAGCTATCAATGCCAGTAAAGAAAGTAATTGTTTTATCCGTTTATAGTAAAGACTTTCTGATGTTTCCTTAGCTGCGTAAATGGAAGGAGCAACAGAAGCAACAATAGTTGTCGGGATAAAATACCAAATTTCAGAAATTCGGACAGCAGCAGAATAAATACCAACTTCGCCATCTCCTATCATTTGACCTAACATAATCTGGTCAATTTTCATAAAAATCAGGATAGCGAACCCCGAAAAAATCAGAGGTAAACTTTCTTTCAAAAGAGTTTTGGCAGCAGAAAAACTCCATTTCCAGGACAATAATGAAGATCCTTTGGTTTGGTAAATCATTACCAAACTTATTGCATTCATGGCAAATTCTGCCAATGTGACCCAAGCAAAAGCCAACAATGGTGCTTTTGTTAAAATGAGTCCTACTTTGATAAGAGTGTTTAGCAGATAAGCTACGTTTTTCGCAACTACAGTGTATTTTGACTTCACCTGTGATTGAAACCATATTTCTATAGTTTCAGTAGCTCTAAAAATTCCTGCCACTGCTAAAATCACAACTAGCCATATCTTGAGTGGTTCTTTCTCACCCAAGAAAAACGTACAACCTACTGCTAGTAACACAGAGACAATTCCACCTAGGAGTTTTAGCCCAAAAGTGGTTCCTAAAAGTTCCTCTTTGTTTGATGATTTAGAGACAAGATGGCGAATTACGACATCATCCAGCCCTAAGGTGACAATTGGACTAAATAAGCTGACAAAGGCTAAAGCATAGTTAAATAAACCATACTGCTTGACTCCTAAGTAGCGTGCTACCCATACTCCTACAACTAAGCTTGCGCCCATACGTAGAATGCGATCGCTAAATAACCAACCTGTATTGGCAATAATTGCACGCAGCCCAGAACGAGATTTAATTTGTGATAATTTTTGAATTTTCAATTTTCTTAGCATTAGGTATTCTTTTAACCATGTAATATTCTGAATCCTGATTATGCAAATAATTACTAAATGTTTGAATTCAAGAGGCTTTTATATAATGATTGGTAACACTATTTGTAATTTCCCACTCATCAGTTTTTTCAGGAAATAGCTGAACAAGGAAACTATACCCTTAATTTTTGAATAAAAGTTTTGTTCAAATAAAAGTATGATTTTCAAATACACAAGTAAATCTTTAAACTTTGGACAAGGTATGGTTTTGAATTCATTCAAAGATGTTAAAGACAAAGATAACGGTAAAGTAAAATCATTTTTTTTAGTTATGTAATTAAATAATGAATTACATTTTAAAAACCTCTTGTATTCATAGTTTTTGTCTATCTCTAAAGATTTCTTGTTATGATAGTGATTATTGTTATGTATTCTGTACATAACTAAAGGTTTAGACATATAAAACTTTTTAGCTCCTACCAATGAAGCTCCCCATACAAGACAGTCATCAGCTCTGACACGCCAATCTTCTATATATGGAATCGGTAAAAATTTTCTTAGTATTTCTCTACGTATCGATAAAGTTGAAGTTATAGAACCAATCCATTCACCAATACATAAAGTTCTAATTACCGAATAACCTAAATCTAAATCAACTGCATCACTTTGAAATGTTCCTTCTACTGCCCCAAATTTGTTATAGGCACAGAATAGAAAATCACATTCACGATGTCTGCTATAAAAATTTAGAGCGTTTTCTAAGTATTGAGCGTCATACTTATCATCTGCATCTAAAAAAAAGATAATATCTCCATTTGCAGCTAAAAAACCTTCGTTAAAACATGATAATTGTCCTTGATTTTTCTGTTTCAAAACACATTTTATATTGGCTTCTTTGCTGAGTTTATTAGCTATTTCCGCCGAGTGATCTGTAGAGGCATCATCAACAATAATAATTTCATCAAATTTTACTGTTTGATTTAAAGCGCTAGACACTGCCTCCACAAGAAATTCAGCATAATTGTAATTATTGATTACACAAGATGTTTTCACTGTTTTTGTATCCATAGCTAGAAAATGCCTCGTATATAAGAAAATGAACAGGGAACAACAAGTGCAAGGAAATCAATAAGTTGCAGTTCTAAAAGCTTCTTTCAATCATCTTGAATCAAATTCTCTCACCACTGAAGAATTATTGTTAGAGGTAATAGCTGACTCAATCGCATCTTTGGTGTAATAAAAATAACTATCAGGTTCAGTTTTCACATTCACACCATTGATGACTATTCCTAAAACCTTCTGACCTGATTGAGTTAAAAACTCTTTCGCTGCATTTGCACTGTCTAAGTTAACGACTCCAGGACGAACCACTAACAAGATACCGTCTGTGAGATTGCTTAAAAGAGCAGCATCTGCCGTTCCCGAAAGAGCAGGAGTGTCAAATATCACAAAATCATACTCTTTGGCAAAGTTATTAACCAATGTTGCCATACGTTGTGAATCTAGTAATGCCATGGGATTTGGTGGCAAAACTCCAGATGAAAGAACATCTAGGTTAGGAATCACTTCTTGAACTGCTGCCTTTAAAGATACTTGGTCAACTATAATATTACTGAGTCCTACAGCATTGGTTAATTCCCAGATATGATGCTGTATGGGATGACGCATATCTGCATCTACTAATAATACCCGACGCCCAATCTGAGCCATAGCTACAGCTAAATTTGCAGCGACTTCAGACTTTCCTTCTTTAGCAACAGAACTAGAGACAACAATGCTTTTCAGCGGTTTATCAGAACAGAGAAACTTCAAGTTCGCTTGCAGTATTTGGTATGCGTCACCAAATGGGAATTGAGGAATATCTCTACCAATAATTTTAGGAAGAGACTTACTTAATCCGTTAGTAGAAAAATGATTTTTCCCATTCCTACTTAACTCCGGAATGATTCCCAAAATGGTGTATCTCATCACTTCTTTAGCTTCTCTGACTGTCTTGACCGAACGATCCATCAAGTCTAAGCTAAAGGCAGCAATCACACCTGCGAAAAGACCAAAAGCTCCTCCACCAATAATAAACAAAGCTTTGCGGGGACCTGCTGGTTTGTCTGGTACTAAGGCATAGGAGATGACACGAGCATTAGGAATCTTTTGGTTTTCTGCAACAGAAATCTCTTGGAGTTTTGTTAAGAGTGTTTCGTAAGTCTTTTGAGCCGCTTGCAGCTTACGTTCTAGCTCTCGTTGAAACTGTTCTAGGCGTGGCAGATAATTTGCTCTTTGTCTGTAAGCTTCCGCCTGTTGGGTGAGTGTGACAATTTGTCTCTCTATACCGACACGTTGCGCCTCAGCACGGGTAATATCTGCAATTAAGCCTTGTCGTAGTTGTCCTACCTGCAAACTTCCTTGTGTAACCTGTGCTTCACCCGCGACTTGTTCTGTGCGCTCTTGTAGCAAATTTTTAAGCGCAGTAACTTTTTCTTCTAAATTAGTAACTGTAGGGTGTCCAGCTTGAAAACGGGTGCGCTCTAGTGCTAGTTGGCTTTCTGCTTCCTGAAGTTGAGCAAGTACTTTCTGAACTCCTGGTGCTTGACTTAATTCAGATGCAACGACACCTTGCTGTGAATTTATCTGAGCTTCCCTGCGTAACTGTTCTAAACGTCCTTTGACATCATCCAGTTGAGCTTGAGCTTGGGAAATTTGGTTGTTTAACTTGGATATTGTATCAACTGCAGCATTTGCTTCTTGGTCTAATACAATAATTTTATTTTTTTCTTTAAATTGCCGCAGTTCTGATTCGGCTCTCCTAACACTTCCTTCTGCTTTGGGTAGTTGCATCTCAATAAACTGTCTGGCTGTCAGCGCTTCATTCTGATTCGCCCGCACATTCAGCTCGATATATTTATCGATAACTGTATTGACAACTTTACTAGCCAGTTCAGGATTATTATCTGCATAAGAAATTTGAATGACATCGCTCCCTTTGATACCTTCGACCTTTACTTTGGCTCCAAAGTCGCGAATCGACAGAGGTTTTCCTTTATTATCTGTAAGTTCGAGTGACTCTATAGTCTCTTCAAACACTGGATTTGATGCAACTACTTTTACCTGAGTTTCCAAAGGATTTTCATTTTGATTCAACGCTTCCAGCCGTCCTATGTCTTGGGTTAACCCTGTGAGTGAGGAAGTGCGATTCGTTTTAATCATCAAACTTCCTTCTGCCTTGTATGAGGGTTTCAGGGAAAACGCATATAAGGAGCCAAAGCCGACAGCTATTCCAAAAATTCCTACTACAGATAGCCAACGTCGTTGCAAAACCTGTAGATATTTCTGAACATCTACTTCTTCCAATTTTGGTAAAGATTCCATTGTCATATGCACAAACGTGTAGAAAACAAAACTGTTTGCAGCAGATTGTTTCCAATTATTCTCCTTGCAGATGTTGATATGTTATGAACTCATACCAAGTTGCGTTGGTGATGTAGTCATTCCTGCCCTCTCCCAATTCGGGACAGTGGTGCCGACAGGTGGGGTGAGGGAAGTACTATCTTTTAGTGCAACTTAGTACAAAAGTCAATTATTTGGGTACGGCTCTTTTCGGAAGACAGGAAAGGGTTCAAACAACCAAAGTTGCACTGTCGCTACCAAAGCAATTACCTTCTTTTTTGTCGTCACTTCGCTTGATTTGCAGCATTTTATCCCATTGCCCATGTTCTAGACCGCACGCACTATGCGAACTCAACCAGTTAATTATTTGCTCGAATTGTTGCCGTGCTTGTGCGAAAAATGTGTGTTTTGTAATAATTGTGTGAAGCGGTAGATACTTATTACAAGATGTCCTGGTTGTAGTCTGACGGGTGTCATTTTTTCTGGCTGTCGCTTTACCCTGATAATTTACTCTTTAATTCTTATTTGACAACCATTTGAGCTTTTGCTTTTTGAGTTTTTGCTTTTTGTTATTTAACCGTATTTAACCGTCTTTTCAATAGAGCCGCACCCCAATCATTTTTACTTTGATAAAGTATTTTCTGGTAGATTAACTTACGGAAAAACTCTTGGTAGAATTCATCAAACCTCTCATCCGGATAAATGTTGGAGATTGATAAATCGTAGTTTTTACTTCAGCTATCTATCGGCTATCTATTTGATTGACAGTAGAAACTGCATGACTTACAGTTTTACTTTGTTTAATTGATTTCAACGTCAACATCGTAACACTCTAAATTTGCTTGAGAAAACTGCAGTTAACAAACTTTACAAAAACTTTATTTATACCAAGTATTTTCTTTACATTGTTAGACTGCCTTTGCAATCTAAAATTACCCGTATCTTATCACTTCTGTCCTCTAAGTAAATAATTAATCTTATAGCGGGAAGTGAGTCAAACCAAACTGACTTTGAAAATAGAACTCCGCAGCTAGGAACGCAGAACGCAGAAGAAAAAATAATTTTTATCTGTCCTGGTGTACGGAGTTCATGATGGCTACTTACTGTTACCAAATCACCACGCGTTGTTACCAACCTTTGAATTTCACGAAACGGAAACAGAAAATCTGATGCTCAAACCTGATATTTTGGAGCCGTAGGTTACCTTTTCCCGGCAAGGGGATTAAAAGCCAATACAGTTGGTGATAAGACCAAAACCATTATCAAGATGGCAATGTAGAACTCAAAGGATGCAACGTCTCTACACGTGTAGAATCTATGGCACATTCGTGCCACGCTGAGTCTCTGAGTCCTTACGGGCACGCTTCGCGTAAGTCCTTACGCAAGGAATGAATATTACGGGAGTCGTTGGTTTAAGTGAGGCGCAGCGGGCGACACTTTTGGCTTTGGGTGCAGTTGAAGAGAGTACCAATAGTTCTGGATTACTCGCTTATTAGCATGACACTAAGTACCACTAATTGTGGTTTACTGAGTAATAAGGTAAACGCTGTAAAAAGGTGGGGGCGTGATGTCTGGGATCGGTTGCTGGGGCTGCTTACTAGGGGTTGCGATCGCACTTGGAAATACTTTCAACTCTCAAGAAACACATTGCGTTGCTCAAATCACACCAGATGGGACTTTACCCAATAATTCCATCGTCAACATCAATGGCAGCATCTTCAACATCACAGGCGGAACACAAGCTGGCGGTAATCTGTTCCACAGTTTCAAAGATTTCTCTGTTCCTACTGGTAGCGGAGCTTTTTTCAATAATGCGCTTAGCATTCAAAACATCATTAGCCGAGTAACAGGTGGGTCAGTTTCTAATATTGATGGGTTGATCCGCACCTTAGGGACGGCTAACCTGTTTTTGATTAATCCGAACGGCATTGTTTTTGGTCCAAATGCCAGTCTGAATGTTGGCGGTTCATTTGTGGCAACAACGGCAAATGCGATCCAATTTGGCGATATAGGTTTTTTTAGCGCTGATAATCCGAATGCACCCACTCCACTGCTGACAATAAACCCTTCAGCGTTGCTGTTCAATCAACTCCCGACTGCCATCATCAACCGTTCTCAAGCCGCCGCAGGAACAAATCCAGCAGGCGTTGAAGTCACGGGTTTGAGAGTACCAGACGGCAAGAGTTTGCTGCTGGGGGGTGGAAACATTAACCTTGAAGGTGGCGCACTGAGGGCTTATGGAGGTCGCATTGATTTGGCAGGATTAGCGGCACCGGGAGTCGTGGGACTAAATGTGGCGGACAATACTCTCAGTTTCAGTGTTCCTAACGAAATCCCCCGCGCCGATATATCCTTAAGTAATGCAGCTGAGATTAATGTCCGTGGTGCAGATGGCGGAAGTATCGCCATCAATGCTCAAAACTTGAGTTTGGCAGGAGAAAGTAAATTACGGGCGGGGATAGACACAGGATTGGGTACGCCCCTAAGCAAGGCGGGAGATATTGATATTAATGCAACAGGGGCAACGACTTTAACTGATGGCAGCTTTATTGCCAATGTTCCCCAGGAAACATCTTTTGGTAAAGGTGGCAACATCAATATCACCACTGGGTCACTTGCGCTTATCAATGGCAGTACCCTAAATACTAGCAACTTTGGGCAAGGGGATGGTGGCAACATAAATCTTAATGTTCGCGATGCCCTGACTTTGGCTGGACTGGATCAAAACGGGTCAGCCAGCACCATCGTGAGCAATGTGCGATCACAAGCCGTAGGTAAGGGAGGTAGTCTCAATATACAGGCAGGGTCAGTTTCGTTAGCTAATGGCGCTTATGTGGATGTCAGCACCTATGGGCAAGGGAATGCAGGTAGTATATTTATTCAAGCTTCTGATTCTGTTTTCCTAAACAATAATAGCGGCATTTACAGCGATGTGGATACAGGGGCACAAGGCAATGGCGGTACTATCAACATTAACGCTCTTTCCCTGACAGTACAAAACGGAGCTGAACTGTCTAGCACGGTTTCGGGAAAAGGGAATGGAGGCAACATTATTCTTAATGCCCGCAATCGCATTTCTTTTGACGGCAAGGGAGAGCAAATATTTAGCCGTGCAAACACTAGTGTACGACAAGGGGGCGAGGGCAAAGCCGGAGACATCCAGGTAACAACGGGTACTCTATCATTGAACAATGGAGCATTTTTCAGTAGCAGCACCTTAGGAAAAGGCGACGCCGGAAATATCACGATTGATGCGAGCGATACGATTACCTTTGACGGTAATAGTTATGCCTCAAGCACTGTGAGTACACAAGCTGTCGGTAAGGGAGGAGATATCCGGGTGACAACTGGCTCACTCTCATTAACTAATGGTGCTCAACTGAATACCGACGTTTTGGGGCAAGGTGACGCAGGCAATATTACTGTTGATGCCCGCGATACAGTTAATTTAGATGGCATAGTGGGCGATGGAATTAGTGGTATTCAAAGCGGTTTGCTAAGTGGTGTCGGTAAGGGAGGAGACATCCGGGTGACAACAGGTTCCCTTTCTGTTACCAATGGCGCAGCACTATCTACCAGCACAAATGGGCGGGGGAATGCAGGTAATATCACCATTAATGCCCGTGACACTGTGACCTTTGACGGCGTAGGAAACGATAGACTTCTTGGCAGCGGTGCAAGCACTACGCTGGGAAGTAATGGTGTAGGTAATGGTGGAGATATCAGCGTGAATGCTAGGGCGCTGCTGTTAAAAAATGGTGGTCAACTCAATGCTAATAGCTTCGGGCAAGGTAATGCAGGCAGCATCACTATCGATACCCGCGATACAGTTGCCTTTGACGGCGTAGGTAGTAATGGACTTCAAAGCGGTGCAAATACTTTAGGTTCTCAAGGTAATGGCGGAGATATCCTAGTGACCACCGGAACCCTGTCATTAACTAATGGCGGTCAACTATTTACCTCTGCGCGTGGGAATGCAGGCAATATCACTATTAATGCCCGTGAAGCCGTTAATTTTGATGGCGTAGGTAGTAATGGATACTCAAGTGGTCTCGTCAGCTCAGTATTATCTGGAGGAGTAGCTGGTAAGGGGGGAGACATCGGGATAAAAACTGGGTCACTTACACTAAGCAATGGCGCTCAACTCAATTCCAGCACCTCAGGGCGGGGAAATGGCGGCAATATCACCATCGATGCCCGCGATACTGTTAAGTTTGATGGCACTGGCAGCAATCAAAACCCCACTGGGGCCTACAGCACAGTAGAATCTGGTGGCGTAGGCAAGGCAGGCGATATCCAAGTCACAACTGGCTCGCTATCTTTAACCAATGGCGCTCAACTCGCTGCTAGCACCTTTGGTCAGGGAAACGCAGGCAATATCAATATTAACGCCCGCGATGCCATTACCTTCAACGGTACAGGCAGCAATGGTCGCTTTAGTGGTGTCTTCAGCACAGTAGAATCGCTAGGCGTGGGTAAGGGTGGTAATATCAGGTTGGCAGCCAACTCACTTTCGATAATTAATAATGCCAACCTCTCTGCCGTGACTTTGGGCAAGGGAGATGCAGGTAACATCTTTGTCCAAGCATCTGACTTAATTTCGTTATCAAACTCTAGTTCTATTACCAGCAGCGTACTACCAGGCGGCGTAGGCAACAGTGGTAATATCGATATCAACACCCGTACCCTCACACTAACCGATGGTTCTCAAATTGGTGCTGCGGTTTTCCGAGAATTTGGTAATCTTCCTGGTGGCAGAGGTAGAGGGGGAGAAATTCGTATAAACGCCTCCGATTCTGTTACCCTTTCAGGTATTAGTTCTACAGGATTTTCGAGCGGACTGATAGCTTTGACGGAAAGAGGTGCATCGGGTGATGCGGGTAGCATCAATGTCAGTACAGATAACTTCCGCGTTGCAGATGGTGCTCTTGTGGTGGCGGCTACCTCAAATGATGGTGACGCGGGTGACATCACTATTAACGCCAATAACTTTGAAGCAGTTAACGGTGGGCAAGTCCTAACAAGTACTCGCAGCAGTGGTCAAGCTGGAACTATCAGACTAAATATTAGAGATAGTATCACCCTCGCTGGAAGTGACCCGAACTTCACAGCTAGACTAGCTTTGATTGAACAACAACAGAAATCTTCTGGTTCAACCGATAGGGTAAGTGATCTCGTGTTTGTCGAAGGTGAAGGTACGAGTGGGCTATTTGCAAGCACTACTCCTGGTTCCACAGGGCAAGGCGGTAGCATCTTCATTAACCCTGCCCGTCGAGTCACAATTAGAGATAGGGCAAAAATATCAGTCAATAGCGATGGTACAGGAAATGCAGGCGATATCAGACTACAAGCAGGTAATCTAACTCTTGACAATAAAGCCTCGATTTCTGCTCAAACTACTACTAGCCAAGGCGGTAATATTAATTTAAATTTGGGAGAAGTGTTATTGCTGCGTCGTGGCAGTCAAATCTCCGCCACTGCAGGTACGGCTGGTGCTGGCGGCGACGGCGGTAACATCACCATTGATGCCCCCCGTGGCTTTATCGTTGCTGCCCCTGGTGAAAATAGCGACATCACCGCCAATGCGTTTAGCGGTCAGGGAGGAAACGTTACAATTCGGGCTGCTGGTATTTTTAACATCGCACCACTCAGTAGGCAAGAGCTTGAGCGGTTAAACCCTAATGATTTAAACCCAAATAACTTACCAACAAATGATATCACAGCGATTTCGCAACAAAATCCTACTTTGAGCGGTCAAGTCAGTCTTAACACACCCGATACTGACCAAAGCTTGGGATTAGTCGAACTACCTACAGTCTTAGCAGATACATCAGAGCTAATAGCAGACACTAGCTGTGCTGCCGTTGCTACCACAGATTCTGACATAGAAAAAAACAAATTTACTATCACCGGACGCGGCGGTTTACCTCCCAATCCTTACGAACCCCTCAGTACTGATGTGGTATGGTTAGATACTCGTCTATCAGCGATCGCATCGCAACAGCAGCGCTCAGAGAAACCTGCTGCGAAACCACCGTCTAAAGCTGAAACCGTGGAGATTGTCCCCGCTACTGGTTGGGTGTTCGACGGCAAAGGGAACGTTACGCTGATCTCTCATACCTCAGGTAGGAATAGTTTGGGATCTACTCCTGCTGGGTGCGCTAAACAGTAAAACCATAGTTCGGTTGATTACTTATCATTCCTGAAGAACCCCACCCCGCCAAAGCTGCACTTCACCTCCCCTCCTCGCTTGCGGTGAGGGGATTGAGGGGTGGGGTGCAGTCAACGTGGGAATCATAACTAATCGCAAGTACGATCAATTTGGTAGCCAAATACAATTTGTTCCTGGAGCCAATACACACAGTACCGGAAAAATTGTGATTCCATAACTACAAGCATTGCCCAAAACATAACAACCTTTCTGGAAGATTTAAAAAGCCCTGATCTAGTTGGAATTTCCTTACTTCCTCAAAATTTGGGATTGCGTCTTGACTTTACCTTTGGTCCCGAATCTGGTGATGCAAAGATTGAACTTTATCGAATCGTTCACCTTGTATTTTCCCAACCTCTAAATACAGATGATGAAAATTTTTGCTTTTGGGTAGGGGAAGTCGAACTCAGAAATATTGAGGAAGGTGGGAGTCAAATTTTATCAGGCTTGTCTTACCCATTTAAGAATCCAAATGGAAGCATTGAGGCAGATTCATGACTTATTTATTTCCGTTTAGAGGGAGATATCTTCGTAGAAGTTGTTTGTGGTAACTATAAAATCTTTCAGGAAATTTAACAGTCGAGGCAGAGCCTCAAGGAGTGCATTCCCAGGTGGAACCTGGGAACGAGGCAAGCGCTTAAGCGCTCACTACAAAACTAAATTCCCAGTCGTTGGTATACCTGCTCTAAGTGTCGCAGATGTTGCTGTGGATCAAAACACGTCTCAATTTCTGCTGGCGATAACTTTTGGGTAACGCGAGAATCTTTGACAATCAAGTCGTGGAAATTGCCGTCTGGCTTGTTCCAAGCAGTGTGAGCGTTTTCTTGCACGATCGCATAAGCTTCCTCGCGGTTCATTCCCTTGTCTACCAATGCTAGTAGCACTTTCTGGCTGAACACAACACCGCCATATAAATTCATATTGCGTTCCATGTTCTCCGGATAAACCAACAGGTTTTTCACTAACTCGGTTATTTCTTTAAGCATAAAATGCGTCAAAATGCAAGCATCCGGCAAAATGACTCGTTCTACAGAACTGTGGGAAATATCCCTTTCATGCCACAGCGCGACATTCTCCAAAGCAGCAACCGCATGAGAACGGATAATTCGCGCCATTCCCGTTAACCGTTCCGAACGGATGGGGTTGCGTTTGTGAGGCATTGCTGAGGAGCCTTTTTGCCCTTTGGAGAAGAATTCTTCAACTTCCAGAACGTCTGTTCTTTGTAGGTTGCGGATTTCGACGGCAAAGCGTTCAATTGATGCGGTGAGTAAGGCTAATTGCTGGACGTAGTCGGCATGGCGATCGCGCGATATGACTTGTGTCGATGCTGCATCAGGTTTGAGTCCGAGTTTTTGGCAGGCGATCGCCTCTACGCGAGGTTCAATATTGGCATATGTTCCCACTGCACCAGAAATTTTCCCGACTGCGATCGTTTCACGTAGAATTTTCAAACGTTCTTGGTGGCGCAACACTTCTGCCAACCACCCAGCAAGCTTAAAACCAAAGGTGATCGGTTCAGCGTGAATGCCGTGGGAACGTCCTATCATCACGGTAGTGCGATGTTCCTTTGCCTTTTGACGAATTACCGAAATCAAATCTTCTAGGCGTTGCAACAACACATCCAGACTGGCTACCAGTTGCAGCGCCAAAGCTGTATCCAACACATCGGAACTGGTTAATCCCAGGTGAATGTAACGTCCTGCATCCCCTACATATTCATTAACATTTGTCAAGAAGGCAATTACATCGTGGCGGACTTCAGCTTCAATTTCCAGCACCCGCTTTGGGTCAAAATTCGCCTTTGCCTTAATCTCCTCAACCGCCTCAGTTGGAATGTAACCCAACTCAGCCTGCGCCTCACAAACAGCGATTTCTACTTGCAGCCAGGTTTTTAACTTATAGGCTTCCGTCCACAGATTGCCCATTTCGGGCAAGGTATAACGCTCAATCACAGTCCGCCACACAGTACAACCGTCATATTGTACAGAGAATAGCGGGAAGTCATAAAGACTATTTACCAGACTTTTGGCAAAAGTTTGCTTTTCAATATAAAAGTGACTTGCTTGATGTGTATACTATTACATCTTTCAAGTTTGTACCTTTTGGGTGTGATTTCATAATTTAAAAGTCTCAAAAGACACATTATTCTTTCTCTTCCTTCTGGATGTGGGTACTTCGCTAGCCATAAGGCAGAATAAAACAGCAATGCTTCTCCAGCATTTCTCTTCTCAATTACTACTAAAGCCTCTAGTTTTCTCTAGAGGCTTTTTTTGAAGAGTTTTTCTTATTATTCAGATCCCCGACTTCTTGAAGAAGTCGGGGATCTTGTTCAGGGCTTATGATTTAGGATTGCTATATCTCGTTTGTATCTTGATGAGTATGCTTTTGTGTAGATTGCAATGGAGTTGTCATTCGCTAAGGTAAATTGTAATACCATATGGCTTAATAATGGCTAGTAGTAAGCTATTTGAAAATCTAAAATTCAAAATCGCCGTTCCAAAATGGTATGAGATGTTTTCTTCAAAACTTGTCTTTCCTTACCTATGCAAACGCTTCAAAAGGAATTAATCAAAAAGGAAGTTGAAGCTGCACTCCAGATCGATCCTGTTAAATCAGCAAAGATAGTGGGATTGCGCTACATAAGCGATACCATTCCAGGAATTCAGCGTCAGCGTGTTGATGAGGAATTTTGCTACATTGACGCAGACGGCAAAGAAATCTGTGATCAGGAGGAATTGAACCGCTTTAAGTCTCTTGTTATTCCGCCAGCTTGGACTGAAGTCTGGATTTGTCCACTACCACATGGGCATTTACAAGCAACGGGACGCGATGCTAAAGGACGCAAGCAGTACCGTTATCATCAGCATTGGCGACAGGTACGCTCTCAAACGAAGTTTAACCGAATGATAGCGTTTGGGGAAGCACTGCCAGATATCCGCAAGCGAGTTGAAGAGGATATGGCGCTTACAGGTATACCAAAACAAAAAGTGCTGGCGACTGTGGTGAAACTCTTGGAAATTACGAAAATTCGTGTGGGGAATGAAGAGTATGCCCAAACGAATAAATCTTTTGGTTTAACAACAATGCGCGAGCCTCCTTCGGAGGAGCTTCGCTAACGCCACGTTGATGTATCCGGTGCCAAAATTCGGTTTAAATTCCGGGGAAAAAGTGGCGTGGATCATGACATTGAATTGAGCGATCGCCGTTTGGCAAAAATTGTCAAACGCTGTCAAGATATCCCTGGACAAGAATTATTTCAGTATCTAGACGAAGAAGGACACCGTCAACCTATCGGTTCTGACGATGTCAACGATTATCTGCGTGAGATGACTGGTTTAGACTTTACTGCTAAAGATTTTCGTACCTGGGGTGGTACTGTTTTGGCAGCACAAGAATTATGTGAAATGGGGCGATTTGAATCGCAAACACAAGCAAAGAAAAATGTAACTCAGGCTATCAAAAACGTAGCCGAACACCTTGGCAATCGTCCAGCGACTTGCCGTAAATATTATGTCCATCCTGCGGTTCTCGATGCCTATATGGATGACTCATTATTTGAGTTTATGGAAGCATCGAATCAAAAAACAGCTTCATCAGACTCTCTGCGTCCAGAAGAAGCAGCGGTTCTTAAACTTATCGAACAGCATCTGTTGCAAGAGAGCAAAAAATAGACTTTTTGCAAAAGTCAATTGCTATGAATACTTATTAAACACCGCAACTCTGCTCTTGTTATCAAAGGAAAACACACTAAATGGGTCTTTTTGATTCCCCATCTCCATTCCAGGAGTGCCTACAGGCATTTGGGGAACAGATAAGCCAAGCGAATTTGGCTTTTCTTGAAGCAGACGTTTGATGTCTTGTGCTGGTACGTGTCCTTCAATAACATATCCATTAACAATTGCTGTGTGGCAAGATGCTAAGTTATCTGGCACGTTGTACTTTTGTTTTACTGCTTCAATGTCAGGTGTGGGAAAGTCTTTAATTCCAAAACCCTGTGCCTTTAAGTGGTTAATCCACCCACCACAACAGCTACAGTCGGGACTGCGATACACAGTAACATCTGGTACTGTTGATTTTAATGCTATGTGTTGGTTCTGTATGTGCCTGGTTGTGCTTAGCAGTTGAGTATTGACTGCAGCAGAAGTTGGAAAAAGAGCTTGAGCATGACTCACAGGAGCATTGCTTCCCAAGATGCCCAACACCCCTGCCGTTAGACAAATCGTTACCACTACTCTAGTGGCAATACGTACCATGATGGGACAAAACGATTTTTGCCACCAGTATATCAATTGTTTGTGCGATATCTGAGACTTCCTAAGTCCTGTGCTCTTTGACAAAAAATGTTGCATTTTTAATTTTATTAAGTACATATATGTAGACAAGCTGCGGTTTGCGTTAAACATATCCTTTCTCCATATCTCCATAATAGACTTCTTGCAAAAGTATGATTAATTAACGTGAGTTCGATAGACCTCTTTCCCCCCATCCCCAGAGCTACGGTGTACATACATCTCGCTCAAAACCTCACCCTCGCTTTTAGCTGCGCTAAAATCTTTCCCTCTCCGAATTCGCCCAGAGGGATGCCCGATAGGGCAGGGTGAGGTTCCGAGAAAATTTTGAGTGATGCGATGACTTGTGTGTACACCGTAGCCTCTTAGGGGAGGGAAGAGGAGAGATGGAGGAGGTTTGGAGAGGGGTCAAATCAGGATACATCGAAGTCACGTTAATTAATAGTTAGAAACAAATGGACACAGATAAATATCGGTGTCCATCTCTGTCCATCTGTGGTTTAATCTCAAAAACATTGACTTTTGCAAGAATTCTACTAAATACATATGCAAAAGAAGTTTTTAAAATTACCGAGGGCTTCTTTTACGCTTTAAATGCTTATTTTGGGTAAAGCGCCGTAAGAGGCGACTAATGAAGTTAGACTTATTGCCAGATTGTTTCCTTGTTTTTGTTTGTGGAGTCGTATTTTTTGGTTTCATCCCTAGATTTAGACGAGCCTCTTCAGTGAGGGGGACAGCATTTTTATCTGGGACAATACGAGAACCGTATCTTCTAGCATAAACCTGCGTAAACTCAGCACCGAAAAAGAGAATTTGGGCAGCATAGTTAACCCAGGCTAGGACAACGACGACTGAGCCTGCAGCGCCGTAGGCTGAGCCAAAGCTGCCGTTACCGAGATACTGCCCCAGAAGATACCTACCGATGGAGAACAAAAGTGCGGTGATGGCGGCTCCAATTAAAACATCATTCCAAGTAATTTTGACATCTGGCAGGACTTTGAAAATGAGTCCGAATAGCACTGTGGTGACGGCAAAACCAAGGAGGAAGTTGACAATTTGCCAGATAAAATCGACACCAGGCACCATATGTCTAAAGTAACCAACCACTGCTGCCAACACCGCGCTAAGCACAAGTGACACAAGTAATAGAAAACCAATGGCTAGCACCATTGCGAACGACGTAAAGCGTTGGCGAACCATGTTTTTCATAGCGCGTCCCGGTTTCGGCTGGACTTCCCAAATCGTATTCAGGGCATCTTGCAACTCGGCAAATAAACCAGTTGCACCAAATATGAGGACTACGATACTGATGAGTGAGGCGATAGTTCCCGCTTTGGGCTGGCTGGCACTTTCAATTGCTGTCTGGATAACTTGTGCGCCAGCATCACCGACTAAACCTCTTATTTGTCGGTAAATCTCACCCCTTGCTGCATCTTCTCCAAACACCGCACCGACAACCGCAATCACAATAATCAGCAATGGAGCGAGGGAAAAAATTGTGTAATAAGATAATGCTGCGGCTAACCGCGACGCTTTATCGTTACTCCATTCGTTAAATGTCTCTTGGAACAGCCCCCAAACTGCCTTTAAATTCATCAAAATATCTCCTTTTCCTGTGATGTGCTTTCCTCATGAAGCAATTGATACCAAATATTTGGTATGTACTGCATCTTTCCCAAGGCGTTGGTGTAACTTCCAGGAGGTAGAAATCATCTGTCTGCCAGAGATGTGGTAGCAAGTAAGTCAAGGGTATAATCAACAACTTCTTGTACAGGGACATCCGCAACAAATGAGTCGCGATGGTTACAAGAGGCGCGGGTGAAGAGAGAAAAATTTTTACTCTTCACTCTTTATTCTTCATTCTTGGTGTTTTAGAAGTTTTTGGTAGATGCTGAAGTGCGATCGCCCTATGTTAGACCAAGTATAGTTTTCGATAAAAATACGACCGACATTACTTAAATGGTTCCATTTATCAGGGTCGTTTAGAAGTTGGCAAAGTGCATCTGCCAAAGCGTGTATATTGCGAGGAGGAACGAGCTGTACTGGATGTCCATCGGGTAGAGGTGTGGGATGTTGGGTGGCGATGACTGGCAAACCATGAGCTAATAAAGTCAAAAGTGAACCGCTTTTCATCGTCATTCCGTGGTTGAAGGGTAGGACTCCGATATCGCACCCGGAAAGATATTTTGAGGCGGTTTCAATATCCAGATAGCCGGTAAGATGTACTATTTCGCTTAAGTTTAGTTCAGCTACAAGCGTGTGGAGTTTATGCCAGTAGCGTTTTGCTTCTTCTCCCCGCAAAGCTAGACTTTCCACACCACCAATCAACAACAACCGTGCTTGCGGATGAGTTGTTAGAACTTTTTTGAATGCTGGTAGAAGCGTTTCTAGCCCTTTGACTGGATGAAGAAAGCCAAAAAAGGCGATGACAGTGGTATCTTGAGCAAAGTTGCACCTTTGACGTAATTGCTGTTGTGCTGTGTTTCGTTCAATAGGCGTAACATCAATATTTGCAGCTATGGGAATAAGCGATACGCGCTTAACTAGTTGGGGTAGCCGTTGATGGATAACTTTTTCTGCCTCCGCATTCGTTGTAATTAATGCATCGCTCAAACTCAGTAAAAACCCGTCTTCTCTATCCCACCAGCCGCGTTGCTGTCCCCACATCTTCAACTATTCTATAAGTTGTGGGGGAATAGCTTTAGGTTGCCATTCCCACCAGCCGTATTCATGCACTGTCGTGACAATTGGTTGGCGATAACCTGTCGCTTTCAGAAGTAGTGGTAACAAAAAGATAGCACGTTCAAAACCGTAAGTGCCTGCTGCATGTTGAATATGCAAAATATCAGCTTTGGTGGCATGTACTGCTTGTACCAAAGACATTAAATCAGCAAATCGCCAATCTTGTACCACACCCCTAACGCTCTTGTCATTAACTTCTGTGGCGGCTGCATGGGTAGTGAGGACAACAGACTGAATGCCATGCTTTTTCAGCGCATCCCGCAGACAAGCAGTGTAATGAGCAACACCACAACGCTCCGGTTTGTAAGTGCCAGCAATAATGGCAATAGTAATAGTCATTAGTCATCGGTAATTAATTTGTAATAAGCGCTCTTTGCGCTTACTACGAACCGTTTATCAATTCCAGCCCTGCGGCTACCACTTCCTCTGGAGAGATATCTAAGCATTCCAACTGATAGGGACAGGTAAAAGCGTAGCAAGGGCTACAGGTGGTAGGGCGGCGGAGTAAGCGGGAAGTCCCATTGCGTGGTTCCCATTGACACTCAAGTTCGGTTCCCGCAAACATCACAACAGTGGGTGTGCGCGTAGCATCAGCTATGTGCATCGTTGAAGTGTTGTTGGTAAGTACAAGTTTTGCATTGGCAATCAGTGCAGCTAGTTGAGACAAAGTTGTTTTGCCAATGAGGTCAATTCCATAGTCGCCTAGTGTAGCAAGTAAAGATGGACTTTTGGAGCGGTCTTTTTCCACACCAGTAACCACCACAGGCATTTGTGTTATTTCTGCTAGTTGACGTGCAGCAAAAGCAAAGCGTTGAGAGTCATAATTGCGAGATTGGCAACTTGTCCAGGGATTGAGCAAGATATAGTTGTAGTAAGCGCTTAAGCGATCGCTACTAGTCCCTAATAACATTACTGCTTCTCGTTGTGCAGCTTCTGGTATCTGAATGCAGAGACTGCGATCATAAACTTCAAACCCAGCAGCCTCAATTAATCTCAAATTTCGTTCAACTTGATGAATCTCATCTGGCGCAGATGGTACTTCTAGCGTCAGCACACCATTTCCCGCTTCCTTAGACTCACCCACCCGTAACGGAACACCAGCCAAATAACATAAAAACCCTGCCGGATGTGGACTTTGACTAAAACTAGTGAAAATAATCGCCGCATCAAACTTGCCATTTTGCAGCGTCCTCACCAATTCCCACTCCCGCGCCGGGTCAAAATCCAACTTACCCAAATCTTGCCAGAGGACACGCCAGGGCATAATCGCATCTACCCAAGGTAATAACTCCGCTGCTAACGCCCCACCCGGACTCGCCATCAACGTCAAACGGCACTCCGGCAAATTCTCCTTAATAGCCCGCAAAGCCGGACTCGTCATAATCACATCACCAATATTGTCCAGCCGCATCACCAGAATGTTACGCAACCCATGCAACCTTGGATTTTGGATTTTGGATTTTGAAGTTTGCAAGTTTAACCTCATGTTTCTAACTCAAAACCTCCTCTCCTCTGTGTTCTCTGCGCCTCTGGGGTTTATTCAAACACCCCTCCACAACACTTAAAACCTCATCAACCGAAATCCCCTCCATACAACTTTGCCAACCCTTATCCAACGGACACACCCCACCGCACCAACATCGCTGCACCGTAAAATTATTGATATTGCGCTCAGGACACTGGGGGTATCCTTGCAAATTGACATGAGGTGAGGGTTGACCATAACGCCCATGCCAAGAAGGACCAAACAAAGTAAGAGTTGGCACATTCAACGCCGCAGCTATCCGTGCTGGACCCGTGTCAGCGGCAATGACCAAATCAGCACACGCCAAAGCTGCTGCCAAATCCCGCAACTTCCCACGGGGCAAAACCCGTGCACCCCAAATCTTCTCAGCAATGTATGTTGCCTGCTTGGCATCAGAACCCACTGGGACAATCGCAGTCGCATCCCAACGCTGCTGTAATATTTTACCTAAAGTAATAAAATTTACATCAGACCAGCGCTTAATTGCCATCCCGGCATCTGGACATAAGAACACCAAAGGACGGCGGACATGATTGAATAGCTCTTGTGATCTACTGACTTCATCAGGGGTGAGGTGGAGTTGTGCAAGTTTAATCGCATCCGGGCTGATGAAACCTTCTGCTTGTAGGATTTTGACAAAGCGATCGCCCACCAATTCATTTGCTGCAGGTTGTCGCCACAAATTTGTGACCACCTGCGACGCGCCACTATTTTGAATAACTTTATCAATATCGTCGTAATTTGTATCAGAGACAATCAAATCAAAAGTTTCACCAGATAGTAACTCAACAACTGATTGTTTTGCCTTTCCTGGTTCCGCATAGACAACCCGCTTAATCAGCGGATCGCTTTTCAGGAGTTCACCTCCTGGCGGGAAAGTTAAAACTGTCAGTTCAGCGGCTGGGTGCGATCCCGCCAAGGCATGAATTGCACTTAACGCGATTAAAACATCGCCAATTCCACCTAATAGCTCAATAAACAAAATTTTACGCATATTAATTAATAGTTAGTTGTAGAGACGCGCTGTTTGAAGCGTCTCTACATTAGTTCTACGTATTTATCCGCAGGAGAACTACGGTCAACAATCGTGGTGGGCAACTCTTGATGATAGACACCCGAAGGAATAATCCCACAACCCCCGTAAAGTTCCATCAACCGCAACTGCACCAAAACATCCTCACCACAGTGTTCCGAGGGAAGCTGCTGCCAGAACGAGTAGCCACCGAGCCTGCGAAGTTTTTCTGTATCATACATGACACAACCGCCCACCCAAGCTACACGGTATTTCCGTTGCTCTTTCTGGGTAAGACCCAAGCTTTTCTGCACATGGTAAAGATTAGCGGCGTTATGCAAACGCCAGCGTTCCCATTCGGCTGTGTCAGGTTTGACAATCTCCGGCTCAACTGCACCATCCCAAAACTCAATTTTTTGCTCGTGAGGGCGAACATCATCAATAAAGCTGAGTCCAATAACCGCACTGCCAACGTGTGACTGATAGCTTCTCCCAGTCCACGTCCGCCCCCTGTGACTAATACGACTTTGCCTTTGAGTTCTTCCATAGTTGTTTTGTCTCCTTTAAATTAATTTTTGTAGTTAGGACTTTAGTCCTTGCTATGTTGTTACGAGAGGACTAAAGTCCTCACTAAGGTATTACCGGAGTTGATAGAAGTGATGATTTCCATTGGCTACTCTTTGTCTCTCCCACTCTCCCACTCTCCCCCTCCTCTTTTTTCCCAACTTGCTTCTCAACCAATTCACACAAAAGATGTAGTACGAGGTGATGTACCTCTTGAATACGTTGGGTATCTGTGGCTGGGACAACGAGTGCTAAATCTGCTAGTGGCAATAATTCCCCACCGTCACCGCCAACTAAAGCAATAGTATTGATGTGGGAGCAACGAGCAGTTTTAAACGCTTCGATGATATTGCGCGATCGCCCACTTGTACTAATGCCAAGTAATACATCCCCCGGTTGAGCAAATGTTTCTACCTGTCGGGAAAAAACATACTCGTACCCAACATCATTCGCCCAAGCAGTTAAAAAAGTAGTATCAGCCGTCAGTGCAATCACTGGTAGCCCTGCACGCTTCGAGCAACGTAATTTACCAACAAATTCCGCTGCAAAGTGTTGAGCATCCGCCGCACTACCACCATTGCCACACACAAGCACCTTACCACCCAAGGAAAAGCAACTCAAGAGTACCTCCGCTGCTTCAAGAATGGTTGTTTTCAAAGTTTGTCGGGATTTTTCCATCGCCGCTATTGCTGCTGCAAAACTGTCATCAACAAAAGTGAGGGAAGAGGCGAGAGGGGGAGCAGGGGAAGCTTCGGGAGCAGGGGGGGAAAGAAAAATTGGTTTGTGCTTTTGACTCAAGACTTTTTCATACAGAGACGCGACTGAACTTGTTACCTTTTCCCAGGTAAACTGGTGATTGACGCGTTGTATTGCGTTGTGGCTTAAACGCTTGTGTGCTTGAGGATTTTTGTAGAGATAGGCAATGCGTTCGGCGATCGCCTCTGGCTGATTTGGCGGTACAAGATAGCCAGTTTCACTGTCTTTTACGGTATATTTAATACCACCAACATCAGAACCAATCACTGGCGTTCCACAAGCCATCGCCTCTAAAGGTGTGATGCCAAACGGTTCATACCAAGGCGTTGTCAGGAAAACATCAGCAGCACAGTAGTAATATTTAACCATTTCGCGGCTGCGGCGTCCGACAAATGTCACTTGCGACTCAACGCCTTCTTCAGTTGCAATAGTTTGCAAACGAGCGATTTCTGGTGTGAGGCTAGGATCTGGTTTTTCTGATTCACCGCCTACAATCAACAGCTTTGCCTGGATGTGATACTGTTGCAGAAGATGCCCAAAGGCACGAATGACTGTATCAACGCCCTTTCGAGGTACCAAACGTCCTAACTGGAGAATGAGACGCTCATCAGGCGGTAAACCAAGCTTTTTACGAGCGGTTGTTTTATCAACTTGCCAAAACTCACTTGCATCAAAACCACAAGGAATAATGGTGATTTTCTCTTTTTTGGCATGATACAGACGCAGCAAGTCTTCCTCGTCCTGCGGACACTCAGCGATAATATGATCAGCTTCGGCAACGATGCGGTCTTCAATAGTAAATCGCTCATCAGGAAATTCATCCGCCTCACCTTGCCAAAAGCGGCGCACACGACCGAGAGCATGAAAAGTAACAACAAAAGGAATCCCCAACACTTGCTTAATTTCTGCCGCTACCAATGCTGACATCCAGAAATTTGCGTGTATCAAGTCGTACTTTTTGTGCGCTTTGCTTTGAAAAAACCAAGGATTTTGACAAAAATTCAGGACATATGCCGTAAACTCTTCCATATACGGCAACATATCCTCTTTACGGACGTACATGGGAGGACCAGCCGGGACATTCACAATCCGAACGCCATCCATCCATTCGATAATTTCTGGCAATTCGTGACTATCCCGCCGCGTAAAAACATCAACTGTGTATCCAGCAATAGCCAGATGTTTTGCTATCTGTCCTACATAGACATTTTGACCACCACTATCTGCACGCCCAAAGGTACCAAGAGGTGAGGCGTGTTCGCTAATTAAGGCAATTGATTTAGTCATTTGTTATTTGTCATTTGCTAAGAACAGAAGACAAAGGACTAATGACTGATTGAAATGCTTCGTCCCAGTCCTGAGAGAATCTTTGGATGTTAAAGCGTTTTTGCGCTGTTGCTATTGCACCTTGGCTCAACTTTTGTGCGTGAGTTTGGTCGTGCAGAAGTTGGTGCATTTTGTCAATGAGCTTGTTAATATCGGTATCGACGTAGCCAGAAACTCCGTTTTCTACTACCGTGACCATTTCTGTCGTTGCTAGTCCAATGATTGGCAAACCCACCATCATTGCTTCGCACACAGCAAGCCCTAAGCTGGTGTAGCGGATGGGATTAAAGAAAAAGCGGTAGCGTGAAGCAAATGCTGGTAATTGGTGATGTGGTATCTCGCCTAGTCCATCGAGTTTTTCTGCACCCATACCAACCAAGTCTAGGGGAATTTCTTGGCGGACTCGTTCAAAGACATCTGCACCCAAACGACGACCGCGCGATCGCAAACCATTCACTACCACCAGTCCCCGTTCTAGTTCACCTGTGTAGCGAACACCATCGGGTATCATAACTCCATGTTCAATCACACGAGTCGGAGTGCGACCACTATCCCACATGAGTTGGTTAAAGTGCGTCACATGAACCAGCAACACATCTGAATCATCTACAACGTGACGTGTGTCCGTTGGGTGTTCCCGTGGTGGGTCGTGTTCAAGGTAAACTCGGGGTAGCCGTCGCTGTGACTCAGAGAGAATCTCGTATTGGTCTTCAAGATAGTTCTTACGCGACTGAAATAAAATACAGTCAAACTTAAGATTTCTGACTTCCTCTGCAGAAACATCATGAACATTATCTGACCAAGGAAAACCCCCCAAACGACCGCCATATCCTTCCGGTCGTTCTGGTTTGACAGGCAAATAAAAGTGATGGTGACTCTGTGTTAAGTAGTGGAGATAGCTACCGTGGATATGCCAGGTGAGGATACGTAATGGTTTCATAGTTATTAGTTATTAGTCATTAGTCTTTTGCGCAGGACAACAAATGACTCATGACTCTATCAAAGCACCCTGGGGAGGATGAGAACCCCTGCCTTTCAATCCGGGGATGAAATCCGACGCAACGCCGTTTTAACTTGTTGTTTCTCTTTTTCCCTAAGCATACCCATGTTTAAGATGTACAATATTATTACAAGTGGTCAATGAACCACAGATTAAAGGTATCTCAACCTTGTTTGGGCTTGTCGAGACAAATATCACCCTAGAACATGTAATGGTGACGCGACCTGTAATACGAAGCAATTAGAAATTGCAGAGAAACAAACCCATAAAATTCAGATCCATCTGGGGAGGGACGCTTCCTGGATGTAAAAGTAAAATGCTTGCGGAGACGGTAGTAGCGGGGGCGTTCGTCACCAGACGAAGCCTAGTTAAGAGTCAAAGAAACAGCGAAGTTGAATTGCTACGGAGTAAAGCTTTAGCTTTCGCAGTAGCAACCTTTAAGAATCAGGAGTGCATTTATGCCGAGGAGTGCGTCAATAAGAAAAGGTATTTGTCTACTGGGTGAGAATCTTTTGGTGGTAACTTTACCCATTCCGAAAGAACGCCGCCGCCGAACTCTTGCGATTGACCGATACGTATGGGAATTCCTGCCAAATAGCAGATATATGCTAAGGGGTAAGGCGACTCTCCAGGATTGGTGAAAATGACAGCTGCATCAAAAGCGCCTTGGCGAAGCTTGGAAATCAACGCCAATTCGCGTTCAGCATCTACAAACTTTCTCTCACCACCCTCATAGACAAATACTTCATCTACCCAAGGCAGTTCTATACTTATTTCGCTATTACACGGACAAACCATCAATGTGATGGTGGCATCTCCTAGCAGCTCGCGCAACTTTTGGAGTGCAGGAATGGTTAGCATTAAGTCTTGGCGACTACCTACTTGCATCACCAGAGCTCTTCGCAGGTTCTGCAATTCAGGTAACATTCGCTACCTCCTTAGACAGCAGGTCATCCACCTGATCCATAACCATTTCTGGGGATATGGTAAAGATAGAAGAGTGAAAATTGAACACAGAAGACGGATTTTGTTCCTTCTTGTTGTTGTACAAGATGCGATGGCGATCGCGGTCTAACGGTGCCCAACGATGCGGGTCAGAGTTCGTAAAAATCACAACACTCTTAACTCCCAAACCTGCTGCTAAATGCGATACACCAGTATCGTTACATATCAGCAATTCTGCGTTACTCAAAAGCGCTGCCAATGCACCCAAGCTGGTCTTACCCGCCAAATTAATCGGCAATGCTTGCATCATCTGGGCAATTGACTGCGTTAGATTTGCTTCTGGTGCTGTGCCAGTCAGCACAACCTGGAAACCACGATCAGCAATTGCATCAGCGACAGCCGCAAATTTTTCCACAGACCAACGTCTTTCTGGCACACTTGCACCAGGGTGAATGCAGACATACTTTCCTTTCTGGAGAGCTTGGACTTCCTCGACTTTGTGCAAAGCAGAAAAATCCTCTTGACCCAAAGGAAATTCCAGCGCATCTCCTTGAAGTGGTATTCCCAAGTAGTCCATCAACCGCAGGTGACGCCATACTTCTGGTTCGTGATCTGGATATGGTAGGAAATAATCTGCATCTGGACAGTATTGACCAGGCAGATAAAAACCAGCGTTGACACGCGCACCAAGTAAGACGGTGAAAGTATTGCTGATGATACCGCTACCATGCATTTGCAATGCCAAGTCAAAGCGTTGTTGGTGTACGCTAGCCAAGAATTGTGGTATTTCGTGGACGGGTGGAGCAATTTCAGGAATCCCTGGATAGCCGGGAAATTCTAAGAACTCATCAACGTAATGACTGAAGCGCTTGACGAAAGTTTTTGCCCATGCAAGACCAATCAGGGTAATGTGGCTTTGTGGAAAAGCTGCTCGTAATGCTCTCATGGCAGGGACAGCACACAGTAAATCGCCCAATCCGGGAAGCGATCGCACGATAGCTATACGAGCGATGGGTAGATGCTTGCTGAGTCGATTTGTGTGGGACACGCATTCACCTCCTGGACGCCTATTTTAACATTACTCTGTCGCGAACTCCAGTTCATTGGGCATTTGACCAAAGAAGTTTTTCCTGTTGGTCATTGCAATTGTGCAAATGCACAAAAACAGGGCAAGAATTGTAGACACAAATGCCATACGACTGTGGTTACTTACGTGGTGGGATGCGATCGCAGGCACAGCAAGCAAAATGTTCTCGTAAATAGACAGGTCTATACAGAATAAGGACGCGCTGACCGTTTGCACAGTTCCACAGCAACACTCCCAACCCAAACGCCCGCGCAAATTTTTGTATTTCTTTCAGGATCGGGAACTTTCAGAAACTAACGTAATCATGGGGGTTTCAGCCATCGTAAATTAAGGGGAAACAGCGTTCGTTTTCGTGACTTTCGCTTTGTCAAAACTTATGGGAGTGCTAGAAACACTGAATTCATCGGTTATTTTTTGGTGTCTGAGTATTTCGGTGGAATGACCGTGTAGCTGGGGTTCTAAAAAACTTTGCGATAAAGCTGACTTTAGATGTACTGACAAGCGTTCCTTGTGTTATGTAGATAGAACGGTCTATACTATATGGAGGAACACAATGGTATCATCGGCAAACACGCCCGGATCATCAGGGGTTGCGGCAACCACGTCCCGCACGATCGCGGGGCAAACGATGGAGCGCATCGGCTTGGGTATTTTACGCTATGGGTTGGTCGCTCTTGTTTTGGCGTTTGGCCCTTAACTCCGCGAAAGCCTTCCACAAGCCCGCACCGGGTAAGGTTCGCATCGGCACGGTCGCAAGCAAAGCCGTCGCCCATTTTCGCCCATCTCAGCGACTACGTATACGTAGTCGCGCTCGTTATCTAACTCCCCGTTCGCGCTCTTGTTGCGAACGGAACACTTGAAAGGTTTTTCATGATGGACAAAGTATTTGAACAAACATCCTCGGTGATACTGCGTGCGGGACGGCCCGACGACGCACTCCCCTGTGGTACCATTTTGTATGAAGGGTTACGTGTTGTTGCGGAACAGCACGGCTTCGTACCAGACCTTCCTTCTGCGGAGTTTGGGGCGGATATGTTGACCGAACTGTTGGCGCACCCGGCGGTTTATTCGGTCGTCGCTGAGGCATCTGATGGGCGCGTCATCGGCAGCAACTGTTTGTGGGAAGGCGATACTATCGCCGGGGTCGGACCCACTACGGTAGACCCCGCCGCGCAAAACAGGTCGGTTGGTCGCCGTCTAATGGAACATATTTTACAGCGGGCACACGAAAAACGGTGCGCCGGTGTGCGGCTCGTTCAGGCCGCGCATAACAGCTGCTCGCTTGCGCTGTATACAAAACTCGGCTTCGACGTGCGCGAGTCACTGGCGGACCTTAAAGGACAGCTGCTCGGCTTGACGATACCCGGCCGCACCGTTCGTCCGGCGACTGAGGCCGACCTTGCTGCGTGTAATCAACTCTGCTATCGCATTCATGGTCATGACCGGGCGGGCGAACTAAACGGAGCTGTCGGGCAGGGCACGGCAATGCTTGTCGAGTGTGATGGACGCGTATCGGGCTACGCCAGCGAAGTTGGCTTCTTCGGCCACGCTGTTGGCGAGAACAATGAGGACTTAAAGGCGCTTATCGGGGCGGCTCCAGCGTCTGCTGAGTTTGGCTTCTATGTTCCGATGCGCAACGCCGACCTGTTCCGTTGGTGTTTGAACCATGGCCTGCGTATCAGCCAGACCGCAACGTTGATGAGCCTCGGCCTGTATAACGAACCGGCAGGGGTTTTTCTACCATCCGCCCTGTATTAATAGCAGCAGCAATCGCGCCGCAAACCGTAAAATAATGTGAGTTCGGGATAAGCGCATGGGGCGGACAGGCCCCCGAACGGCGCGTTCCGTTCGGGCGCGTAAATGCAAAAGTGCTTCATAGGCGGTATTTCATTTTCTGCGATGAAAATCCACTAAAATATGTGCCGCCGCCAGAGCCTCTTCGGACGTGCGCTGTTGCGCGTCCACTTGTGTGGCTACGAGCGTACCTTCAATCAGCAAAAAAAGCTGCGAAGTTAATGCAGCGGGGTCAGCAATGTTAAGCTGCTCGACGATCTGGCGGATATGGTCGCGGTACATCTGCTTGTACTCGACGGCTAGGCGGTGAAAGGGATGGCGAAGATCGGAATATTCTGCCGTTGCATTGATGAAGGGACAGCCGAAAAACTCCGGCGTTTGCACCGTCTGATCCACTGCCTCGAACAGGAGCCATAACCGTTCTTCCGGGGTCTTCTCGGTTTGCTTGACGATGCTTTCCAGGAGTTGACGCGCGTCCTCGGCATGCTTGCGAAGGACAGCCTCAATCAAAGAATCCTTGGAAGGAAAATGCTTGTAGAGGGTCATGCGCGCGATGTCGGATTGAGCAATAATGGTATCAATGCCTGTGGCATGGATGCCGTTTCGGTAAAACAGTTCGGTCGCCACAGCTAAAATCTTTCCTCGGTGTTCTCCGCGCTGCATATTCGGTGCTCCTATGAATCAATGTAACCAAAACTCTCTTGTATAAGCAATGTTCTCGTAAATAGACAGGTCTATACAGAATAAGGACGCGCTGACCGTTTGCACAGTTCCACAGCAACACTCCCAACCCAAACGCCCGCGCAAATTTTTGTATTTCTTTCAGGATCGGGAACTTTAGATGTACCGACAAGCGTTCCTTGTGTTTTATAGATAGAACTGTCTATATTATATCTCTTGCAAAAAAGTTTTGTGGTATGATAAATGGTTAAGCAAATGTAAGATTAATTGGCTTTTTGAAGTTCGTGGTTATAAATATCAGCGATTAAGTGACAGCGCAATCCAAAACGTTTTCTACGTAAGTTGATAATGAATGCAGCTTGCTGCTTAGTCTTAAGCCTACTTAATAACTCAGGTTCAACCTCCCAAGTACTGGCATAATGCTCTTTGGGTTGCCGACTCAAATCTTCTGTTTTTAAGAAATCTAAAGGGGGTAATGTTTGTGAAGCTTGATCCCAAATATATAAAATCAGTTCTTCAAATTTTGTATCTGTAATGTTAGCTATGATCAATTACTATCTTCGTTTTTTCTCGGAAGCGAGTATTTTTAGTCACTTCACTTTTTCCTGAGTAAAATCTAAAACTTACAGCTTCAATAAAAGACTTATCTAATGGTAGCTTTTAATATTTCCCTTTAGAAAGATGAGCGTTTCCCCATCAACTGTTAACACCCCTGTTTACAATGCTGTAAACAGCCTACACTCTTCAGCCAGTAATACTTCGAGGAAATGCGATCGCGCTCCTTCAAGAACGTGGTTTATTAGAAGAATGGCAATCGCGGGTGAAAAAAAATCACTAACACGGTGAAGTGATTCCGACGCACCAGGGTGACTTTACAATGGTGCTGCTGCTCACCCACTTAACCCGCTTTTATGGTGAAATCCAGCAATATTTTTATAGCTCTCAACTGCTGTTCGGTGGGCGTCATTTCATCGCTTATCAACTGCCCCAAAACAGTGATCGCGATCGCGGCTTGTTGTAAGATTGAGCCGAGATCGCGAGAAAAAAGTGTCACTGCGCTGGAAACGCGCACCATGTGGCTGCCGAAGGCTTTTTTAATCCCCTCATTATAGGGAATAGCTCAATAACTATCGACTGCTTTTTGAGCCAACAGTGTGAGCGCGGTATCTGCGGTTAGCCCAATATTTGTCACATCCAATTAGCTCTGCTATCTCTTCCCAATCTTTTAGAGTCAGGGCGCTGAGGTCGTATGTTTCCGGTGATGAGTGCTGGCTAAATTTATCGAATCCCCACAACCGCTCGTAATTGAGAGTGTCAGCAATCACCAACCAGTCTGCTAGCGAGAGTGTTTTGACGGTTGTGGTTGCAGTTAGTACGCTGTTGCTCATATTTACTCCTGGTATTGCTCACTGCTCTTCTAGGCTCATCCACTATTAGACATCTCAAGCAAAAGCCTGACACCTTTGTGTTGCTTGAGATATTATCTAATTTCTGGAGAGGTTTATTGGCTTTTGTTGATAGCTTTGGTGACATCTCCTAGCGTTTCATACTCTTTTGAAGGTAACTGTTTCAAAGCCCGAAGCACTTGTTCGTCGGTACCTTTTTCTTCAGCATACTTAATCAAGTCTTTTTTGCTAAGGGGATAGTTAACTTCGTTCAAGTTTTTTTCTAGCTGCCCTAGATTCACTTTAGCCATAATTATCCTTCTCAAGGTCTAACACTATGTACCAGTGAAAAGAGTAAAAATTCAGTCAATCAACAAGAAAAAAAGCTGGAATTTTTGTAACTTATTACACTGGTAACTGTTAGATCTTATTCACAAGGATACTTGGGAAGCGTCAGTATTAATACTGGATTACCTTTATAAAACTTGGTAATCCTATGGAATTGACTTTTTGATGATAAAAGTCTCTCCAACTAGTAGTTCACCACAGAAATTATGACAGGTCAGGAGTAGGATAAAGACTGTTGAGTTTAACTCGTGCATCCTTAGTGGTGAAGCGCCAGTTAACAGTAGCTCGTTGTTGATTGCGTTCTATTTC
>JAHHIB010000056.1 GCA_019359075.1 Kalymmatonema hyalinum WJT4-NPBG1 | reverse complement strand
CAAGTCGTCAATGATAGCATAGACAGCAATTGTTTCATTTAACATAATTCCCCTCCGTTTTTCTTACTGGAGGGGATTTTATTATCTTTGCGATCGCCTTCTCAAATAACTAGCAACTTGGGTTAATTGTTGACAAATAACCACTAATAATTCATAACCAGCAATTAACAACTAACTTACATCACCAATGACTAACCAAACTGTTCGCGTTGTTGCTCGGATTGTTGCTTTACCTGAAAAAGTGGAAGCTGTTAAAGCTGTGCTGCTGGGGTTCATTGAACCATCTCGACAGGAGCAAGGCTGTATAAAATATGAATTACTACAAAATCAGTCTGCTCCCACAGATTTCACTTTTGTTGAGGAATGGGCTTCTGATGATGCTCTTGATGCTCATTTAGCCACAGCCCATATAAAGGAAGCAGATGCTAAACTTGACGGTTTGCTTGCTGCTGAACCTGATATCCGCCGCTATAGTCTTTTGGCTTAGCTAGGAGAATTCCAGTATTCAAGTTATTTTTCAATTTTTACAGATTTTGAAGGTGAAAGCCCACGAAGATGTGGAATGAATAGGCAATTGTGCAATGACGTCTCCTGTCCTTCCTCAGTTCTATTTATTGTTTTAAGAATAAATAACATTTGCAGTTCTAAAGATGAGGTATAGTAGGGAATTGTAGTTTTGTCAGCATTTCAGGCGATCGCAAGATTGACAAATTATGACTGCGAACTTCGACGATACTATCCTCAAATACTTTTCGCTCCCTGGAAGACCCAAGAATTAAGCGTACTAAACAACATCAATTGCTAGATATCGTTGCGATCGCTATTTTTCATGGAAATATTGCAGTAATTACACAACTTTACAGTTTGATAGATCACAAAATACACCTCTAAATTACAACTCATACAATTGATGATTTGTCAAATAAAATTAGATGGGTTTACCCTGGTAACCATAAAGATTCATTTATAAAATACAACAGAAAAGATATTTCCTTCTTATTGCTAATAATTGAGAATAATTTGGATGTGTTAAATCTTAGTCTTTACGCTTTCTCTTTCTTGTTTTTACTCAATCAAAAGTATAATGTTATTTTTTATTGAAAAAATTACTTCATTAATTGCCGCTTGTGACAGTTGGGGTGCGGAATGAATGGGGGTTAGAAATAGCAATTAGCCAGGAACTGTAAGTTCCTAGCTGTTGTGGAGATTAATTGAGAATGCCGTCAGATGTCAGTTGATTTCTCAACTTACTTTTCTGCAACGGGATCAGCAACGTAACGGAAAGTTGGTTCAGAGTTCCAAGGACCGCGTTCGTCCTTACCATTACTAGACAAGTTGTAGTAAATGTCCACAGTGGTGTCAGGTTGGATATTACCGAAGAATGGGTCAGTTAACTTACCCAAAGAATCCAGAGCCTTCATGAACATTTGGGTATGAGAAATTTCCCGCGTCAGAAGATGAACGAGTGCTTGTTTAGTAGCGTCATCAGAAGCTAGCTTAATCAATTCTTCGTAGGTTTGACGTGCGCCAGCTTCAGCAGCAATGTCAGCCCGCAAATCGCGTACTACGTCACCACCTTCATTAACATAAGCTGCTGTCCAAGCTTGACCTTGACTATCTAGCAAGTGAGGTCCCACACCCCGCACAGCAAACAAAGTGCTTTTGTAAGCCTCGGTTTGGTCAACATTTTTAGTATGACCTTCGATGAGTCTGCCTACCATCTCCAAATGGCTAAACTCTTCGAGAGCAATGTCTTGCAACATATCCCGAATTCCAGGATTTTCGCAGTGTAAGGACTGCGTCCAGTATTGCAAAGCTGCTGTTAATTCACCTGTTGCACCACCAAATTGCTCTAAAAGTAGTTGAGCAAAACGTGGATTCGGTTCAGCAATGTTAACAGGTTTAATTGTTTCTTTTTTGTGAAAAAACACAACTCTGCTCCTTTTTTTTGATTTATTTATTCCAGTTCCTTAAGAGTAAGCTTTGTGAATCGGACTCTTGTTGAAAGCTGGAAATTTTCCGCACCCATTTACAAATGTTAAGGGTGACAGCTCGCTGAAACCTGCATCCTGAGAAAGACTTGCTCTGTGAGTTCCTCTATCCAAAGTCGTTATTATTTTCAGGCAAGCTATTGCTTTTGGGCGCTGTATGTGTAGAAGTTGTCCAATGCTCCCACGGTCTCAAATTTATAAGAGGGTATCCAATTATTGAGTTTTAGATCTGTACGGTAAACACTAAAAAGGATGAAATCTTGTTTTTGTGTACGAATTGAGATAACTTCCCTGATACGCGGGTTTGCTACGTCTACCAATTTATCGCAGTTCATTTGTATTAAATTCTCTAATAAATTTGTAGTTTTCTTACAAACATTGCTTTTCAAGTATTCGGTCAGCCTTTCCACTGCATACTCTTCATATCTCGCCTGACTAGGATTTGTGTTCGCCATCGCGAGACCCAAAACTGATACTCCCACTACTCCCACACATGCAATAATAGTAAAGGCTCTCATTTTTCATAATTGCTATTCGCCGTAGTAATTAGACTCCAGATTAACTGAGTCCGTTCCTTTGGCAAAAGCACTTGATCTATTCAGCAGCAGTGTTATACTATGGATAGTAATGGCGAGCGTAGCCAAGCGGTTAAGGCAGAGGTTTGTGGTACCTCCACTGGTGGGTTCGACTCCCATCGTTCGCCCTGCAGTTAAAAGAGTAACAATCGGGTTGACATTAAGCTCAAGCAGTGGTCAACGCGAAATCCCCCGAAGTTTAAGTTCGGGGGATTAAATCCTATAAGAGTTTTAAAACTATCGGGCATCCCTACCTACAACCGCGATCTGGCTGTACCCGTACCCCAGGGCAAACGCATCTTGTCATTTGGGATTGAAAGATTTTGCTATTGTTCATGATGGTGAACAAGTTACCAAGCACTCCAATCCAAAACACCTCAAACGTCATGAGAAAAATCTAGCTCGTAAACAGAAAAAGCTTGCCCGTGTAGAACTCTCGGATGGCGCGTCTCTACAAGGAAGCAATTCTAGACAGAAATATAGAAAACGAGTAGCTCTTGTTCACGAACGAGTATCAAATTCCCGCCAAGACTTTTTGCATAAATAAATTGAGCAGAAAATTGGTAAACGAAAGCCAAGTTATTGCTGTGGAGAACCTCCACGTCAAGGGAATGGTACGCAACCGGAAGCACGAGCTTAATCAATATCCGATGTTGGTTGGGGAATGTTTATCAATTTCCTAGACTACAAGTTGAAAGCGGTGGATGGACAACTTGTAGAAATAGGGAGATTTTTTCCCAGTTCCAAGACTTGTTCATGCTGCGGTCATGTTCTTGATCGATGGTTTCCAAGCTCTAAAAGGTGTGGCAACTGTGGGCATATAGTAGGTTCGATGCCGTTGAATATTAGAGAGTGGAAGTGTCCAGAATGCGGCACTGTTCATGAGCGAGATATCAATGCAAGTAAGAACATCTTGGCGGCAGGGCTTGCCGTTTCAGTCTGTGGAGCGAACATAAGACCTGACAACAATAAGGTTGAAGGGCAGTTGCGTAGATCCGAAGGGGCGTGCGTAAGCAAAACCCGTAAGGGAAAGAAGCACAAACCTAAGTCGTGAGTCTTAGGAATCCCCATGCATGGACGGCTGGGGAGGATGTCAAAGTGACAAAAAAATTTCTACTAGTAGTCTGTCAAGCTAACGCGTGCTGGGTTAATGGTAAAAAAATCCAAGTTCTTTTCTCCCCCTGCTCCTCTGCTTCCCCTGCTCAAGAACTGCCTGCCTTCACCCGTCATTTTTCGGTTGACAGACCACTAGCTTGATGTCTGCTATTTTGTCAGTAACAAAAAGAAAAAAAGAGTACGCCTTTAGTTAGAGTGCAAAGTAGTCATAGATAAGATAAGCGTAGGAAGGTAGAGAGGTTTAAGGGTAGTAACAATAGTAATAATTGCTAATTGCTAATTGTTAGTAGTTGTTTTTACTATTAGCGATGGGCAGTTGGCTATTAGCTATTGCCCAGTCAAACGCTGAATCCAAATACAATCATCTCAAGAGTTGCCATGTCTGAATTACTTCAAGCCGTTCTGGATAGTGAAGAGAAAAGTGACTTGCGTTCCTTAATTAGTGAGTTACGCCAGCAAGAAAAAAAGTATTTGCTGCGAAACGATATACTCAACCTGTATAGTGCATACTGCTCTAAGTACGAAAAGCCTGAGACGTTTTACACTGCCTCTGACTTGGGCAAACTTATTTACTACACTCAAGAAATTATTCAAGAGGAATCAAGCCTCTGCTTCATTATCCGCCCAAAGATTGCCAGTCAAGAAGTTTACCGGCTGACAGGCGACTTGAGTATTGAGCCGATGACGGTTCAGGAACTGTTGGATTTGCGCGATCGCTTCGTCAACCGATATAACCCCAACGAAGGCGACCTCTTGGAGTTGGACTTTGGTCCATTTTATGACTACACCCCAGTCATTCGTGACCCGAAAAACATTGGTAAGGGTGTGCAGTTTCTCAACCGTTATCTATCCAGCAAGCTGTTTGCTGACCCTAAGCAATGGCTAGAAACTTTGTTTAACTTCTTGCGCCTACACCAGTACAACGGCGTGCAATTGCTCATTAATGAGCGTATTCAGTCGCAGCAGCAACTCTCCGAGCAAGTCAAAAAAGCCATAACTTTCGTCAGTTCTCGCCCTAATGAGCAACCTTACGAAGAATTTCGTTTTGACTTACAAACAATGGGTTTTGAGCCGGGTTGGGGGAACACCGCCCAAAAAGTCCAGGAAACCTTAAGCATTCTGGATGAACTGCTTGACTCTCCGGCTCCCCAAACTCTGGAAGCCTTTATCTCTCGCATCCCGATGATTTTTAGAATCGTCTTGGTCTCTGCTCATGGTTGGTTTGGCCAAGAGGGAGTTTTGGGGCGTCCGGATACTGGCGGTCAAGTGGTTTACGTCCTCGACCAGGCGAAGAATCTGGAAAAGCAGCTGCAAGAAGATGCCACATTGGCTGGTTTAGGGCGATTAAATGTCCAGCCGAAGGTGATTATTCTCACTCGCCTGATCCCCAATAGTGATGGCACTCTTTGTAACCAACGCTTAGAAAAAGTCTACGATACTGAAAATGCGTGGATTTTGCGAGTGCCTTTGCGCGAATTCAATCCCAACATGACGCAAAACTGGATTTCGCGGTTTGAATTTTGGCCCTACCTGGAAACCTTTGCGATTGATGCTGAAAAAGAACTGCTGGCAGAGTTTCACGGTAGACCAGATTTAATTGTTGGCAACTACACTGATGGAAATTTAGTAGCATTTTTGCTGTCACGCCGCCTTGGCGTAACGCAATGTAACATTGCCCATGCGTTGGAAAAGTCCAAATACTTGTTCAGTAACCTATACTGGCAAGATTTGGAGGAGAAATATCATTTTTCGTTACAATTCACTGCCGATTTATTGGCGATGAATGCTGCCAATTTCATCATCAGCAGCACCTACCAAGAAATTGTGGGAACGCCGGATAGTGTAGGACAGTACGAGTCTCTCAAGTGCTTCACCATGCCGGAACTATACCACGTCGTCAATGGGATTGAACTGTTTAGTCCCAAGTTTAACGTGGTACCGCCTGGAGTCAACGAGAATTCCTATTTCCCCTACACACGTACGCAAGACAGAGTTGAGAGCGATCGCGCCAGAATAGAAGAAATGCTCTTCACTCTGGAAGACGACACCCAAATTTTTGGTACCCTCGATGACCCAAACAAGCGTCCACTTTTCTCAATGGCGCGTCTTGACCGCATTAAGAACCTCACTGGTTTAGCCGAATGCTTTGGTCGGAGTCAACAATTGCAAGAACGATGCAACCTCATTTTGGTAGCAGGTAAATTGCGAACAGAAGAATCAGGTGACAACGAAGAACGTGATGAGATTGTCAAACTGTACCGGATTATAGAGGAGTACAATCTCCACGGCAAGATTCGTTGGTTAGGTGTGCGTTTGACCAAATCTGACTCTGGAGAAATTTATCGGGTGATTGGCGATCGCCAGGGAATATTTGTGCAACCTGCTTTGTTTGAAGCTTTTGGTTTGACAATTTTAGAATCGATGATTTCAGGATTGCCAACTTTTGCTACACAATTTGGTGGTCCTTTAGAAATTATTCAAGATCAAGTCAATGGCTTTTACATCAACCCAACCAACTTAGAAGAAACAGCCGAAAAAATCCTGGTTTTTCTCGACAAGTGCGAACAAAACCCCAACTATTGGTATGAAATTTCCCAGCGAGCCATTGACAGGGTTTACAGCACTTACACATGGAAAATTCACACTTCAAAGCTGTTATCTTTGGCGCGTATTTATGGCTTCTGGAACTTTATTTCCAGAGAAAACCGGGAAGATTTGCTGCGTTATATCGAGGCTTTGTTTTATTTAATTTACAAACCCAGAGCGCAACAACTATTGGAGCAGCATAAGTATCGTTAAGTAGTGATTAGTGATTAGTCATTTGCTAATGAATAATCACTAATGACTATCTTGTCAACTCGTACCAAGTTCTTTGACCAACGATGCCATCCACTGCTAAACTCCGCTTGTTTTGGAAGGCTTTGACAGCAGCCTCCGTTAGGACACCAAACATTCCATCAACTTGAACACCATTATAACCACTAGACAATAACAGTCGTTGCAGGACTCTGACAGCAACACCCGAGTCACCAAAACGCAAAGCGGGCAAAGATTGGCTATTATACATTTGAGCCCTGATCTGATTACTACCTTGTTTGCCAGTAGGTCTTTGCGCGCGCCGAGAAAGAGCCGTGGTCGGGAGATTGTCCGATGCTAGTTGGAATCCGACAAAATAAGTAGAAGCAACCATAATCTTCTTACTTTGTTTAAGCGGACTTTTTTGAAAACTTCGGACAGTGTTTCCCCACTGGGCTACCAACTTGGGGATAGGCTCACTAGACAAAAGCATTTCTGGTGGACACACATGAAAGCTCAAAGGTGCAATGACATCTTTATTGTCCTTCCTTAAAACCTGAAAATTCCTAGAGCCAACTAGGCAAGAGATTTCAGAGAGAATATTTATTTCTATTGGATTAAGTGTACTTTCATTTTTTACAGTTATTATTGACGCGGCAGCTTGGGCAGTCGCTTCAGGCTGCACAAATTCAGGTGGTGTAATTTGAGCAGCTGGAAGTATCTGAGATAGCTGCCTTTGTGTTGACTTCTCCTGATCACTGTCTCGCTGAACGAGTGGAAGTTCCGGTGCAATGGGCGGGGATGGTTGTCCTGTTGTTAACACGCCCGTCATCAGCAGGGCAATATCTGTCATTGTATTTCATTTTCCTAACACCCATGTTTCCTTTGACAGGAAAAATTGCTGCTATTCCGGAATAGACAGTACTTAAAAATAAAAAAATCTAATAAATTCTTTTCAAAGAATCAGTAAAATAGAATACTCAAGTATTTGCCCTTTTTAAAGGCGTAAACAAAAAGCATAAAATATAAATGATTTACAAATGAGCAAAGTTTTCTTAAAGAATTATGAAGTAGAACTGATAAAAAATTATATAAAAAATATGAATTATGAGTGAGAAAAAGTTTCATAATTCATAACTGATACCGTTTATTTGTGAAGCTGCAATATATTTACCCCCGGCTAACGCCGTCCCCCCGATGCCTTGAGGGGACTACAGGGGGGTATTAAGGCGGCGCATCTTCATACAGAATTTGTATGACAATATATTGACTCATTTTGTGACTACTACCGTGCGGCGTAAATACGCCTACCATCTTTTTATAGTCCGTGTACGAGAAATTTGAGTCAAAATAATGGTCGGTTTACTTCCGCCATGCTGTACTAGTACGTTGGGCGCGGAAATAAAGCTACCATATCCTAGGCTGTCAAAATGCCCCAAGTTCTTGGACCAACAACTCCGTCCGCCCTGAGACCACGCCCACTTTGAAAGGCTTTAACAGCAGCCTCTGTGAGCGCCCCGTAAACTCCATCAATTTTAACAAAGTAGCCATTAGACACTAAAAGTCGCTGTAGGGCTTTTACAGAATCACCTCTTGCACCAAACCGTAGAGTTGGCAGACCAGAACCAGAACTGATCGCAGTGGGCTTGATCAGAGATTGTAATTCAGGTTTTGCCTCAGGTTGTGCCTCAGGTTGTGCCTTAGGTTGTGCCTTAGGTTGTTCTTCAGGTTTTGGTTGATTTGTAGATTCTTCCATACAATTAATTTATAAAACTATTTTTCTAATTTATAAAACTATTTTTCACACATTTCAACCGTATTTGGATTGCCAAAGAATTAACTTATCCAATCGGGTTGTTTTAGCTCTTGTGGCAGTGCATACCCACATAAACAGTGATTAGTTGCTCGGTAATATTCTACGGATATTATTCATGCTCATGAACTTTGTTTCCACATTTCTAGGGTAATTTTAACGGACTCGCTTTGGCAGTACCCTGTTGGGGTAGTATCTCACTAGGTAAGAAGGTAACGGATAATAATTCCCCCACACCCCAAAACCATCATATTCGCATATACCGAAATCGGACTAAGTTTAGATGAGAAAGATAAGGAAGTATCAGCGCCTGCTGCAGGTGCGCAGGCTTGTGATATCGTATCGTGCTTATTTGCATTCGTGGCAGCCAACCCTTAACTAGGGGACGGGGGGATCATCTGTCGCAAACCCCAAAGAAAAATGCTGCTGATACGCTTTGACGTGATAACTACCCGAGACCATCAACAACTGGAAGGAAGTAGAAAGCAAACCCCAACACTGTATATGCTGCTAATAATAATGTGCCTTCTAACCAGTTTGACTTACCATCGGAACTAATACTATTAGCAATCAACACCGCTACAGCCACAGCCACCAATTCAAACGGGTTGAAATTCAAATCCATCGGTTGACCTAATGCCCACCCTGCTAAAACTAAAAAGGGAGCAACAAACAGGGCAATCTGCATACTTGATCCCACCGCCACGGAAACCGAAAGATCCATCTTATCCTTCATTGCCACAGTCACAGCTGTAGCGTGTTCAGCGGCGTTACCAATAATGGGCACAAGGATGACTCCTGTAAACAGTGCGGTTAGACCCAACTGCGATGTGGCGACTTCTAAAGAATTGACAAGCAATTCTGATTCCAATGCGACCAACAGGGTACATATTAGCAGCACTCCAGTCCACAACCAAATATTTGGCTTGCCATGATGGGTTTCGTCTTCCACTGTTTCTACGATCGCCACTTCGTAAAGATAAGAGTGGGTTTTCATGGAAAATAACAGAGTTAGAGCATAGACGAGAATGAGTACCACAGCAACAGCAAGGGACAGATTTTGCAGTGTGTTTTGACTAATTTCGTGAGCGCTAAATTTCATCGCTGTAGGTAGTAGAATCGCAATCACCGCCAGATTCATCGAAGAAGCGTTTACCCGCGCCACTATCGGCTGAAATGTCTGTTCTTTGTAGCGCAGTCCGCCTAGAAGCATCGAAAGACCCATCACCAGTAGTAAGTTGCCGATAATTGATCCCGTGATACTGGCTTTGACCACATCTACCAGTCCGGCATTTAGGGCAACTAGAGCAATAATCAGTTCCGTAGCATTGCCAAAAGTGGCGTTTAACAACCCCCCCAGCGATGGACCAACCACGACAGCAATTTCTTCTGTGGCTGCGCCCATCCAAGCTGCTAAAGGCAAAATGGCTAAACTCGCTGTGATGAAAACTGTTAAGTCTCCCCACTTCAAGTAATGAGCCGCGATGGAAACTGGAATAAACAGTAACAGAACCAAAAATACAATGTTTTTACCTGACATTTGTTATTTTGAACTGAAAGTATTAGAGACAGTTGCGTGAGGAGGTAGTCCTCAACTAGTCCTGAGTCATGAGTAAGAAGTGTTAAGTAACAAACAATATACACTTAGCACTCAGCACTTAGCACTCAGCACTTGTGTAGACCAGACTCTAGAATACTCCCAACCCTCTGATTGAGGGGTTTCAAGATTGTACTGTTTGCTTTCTAGAGCGAGATTTGTAAAATAAGATTGCAGTATGAGTAGAATTTGCAATCTTTTGTTGCAAAAGTTTCTAATAAACCCCAAATAGTACACCAAGGATGCGGTTTAATATATTAAAAGACAATTAAAATTTTGGCAGTACCAACGACAAAACCCGTTAATATGGCTTTTGTCTATGGTTGATTGCACCGGGCAAAGGACTGCTGGATAATGCAGATTACCCCCAACACGAAGACCGCTACCTCGGAATTTGGTTCTATCTCATAGTTGTTGTCTGTACCAATTGTTGTTGGAATGCCGCTGTAGGAAGGTTTGTAAGCATTATCTTGGACGCAACTGCAAGGACTGTTTATTTTTTTGGAAATACTCCATGACTTCTGCTGCTGAACTGCCAGCTAGTGCTGGTTCAAATTTGACGCCACCTGAAAATATCAAAAACACCAAAATGCTTGATCCCCTGAGACAAGCTACGGGTGTTTACGTTACTGTTCATGGGCACTTTTACCAACCACCACGCGAAAACCCTTATCTAGACTCGATTGAACGGCAACCGGGTGCAGCGCCTTTCCATAATTGGAACGAACGAATTCAGCACGAATGCTATCGTCCCAATGCCTTTGCCAGGGTGTTAAATGACCGAGGCGAACTGGTGGGGATCGTAAATAACTATGAGTATTTGAGCTTTAATATTGGACCAACTCTTATGTCGTGGCTAGAACGCCACGATGTAGAGGTTTATCAGCAGATTTTGGAAGCGGATCGTAAAAGTAGCGATCGCCTCAACGGGCATGGCAATGCGATCGCGCAAGTATACAACCACATCATCATGCCCCTGGCAAACGATCGCGACAAATACACCCAAATCCGTTGGGGCAAAGAAGATTTCCGATCCCGGTTTGGACGCGATCCCGAAGGAATGTGGCTGGCAGAGACTGCTGTAGACTATGCAACTTTGCAAGCATTAGTAGACGAAGGAATTCGCTTCATTGTCCTTGCACCATCGCAAGCACAGCGTTGCCGTCTGTTGCCCACCAACGATAATTCCAACCCTGAATGGCACGAAGTTGGCGGAAATCAGATTGATCCCACACGCCCCTACAGATGTTTTTTGAAAGAGAGTGATTCGTCATTAGTCATTGATCCTTTATCAGACGAAGGACAAATGACAAACGACAGACCCTATATTGATATCTTCTTCTACGATGGTCCCATCTCGCGGGATATGGGTTTTAGTGATGTCCTGTTCAATTCCAGTCACTTAGCAGGACGCATCGGTTCGGCAGTGCGTGGGGATCATCGCCCTGCACAGTTAATTTCTGTTGGCACAGATGGGGAAACCTTTGGACATCACAAGGGAGGAACCGAGAAAACATTAGCCTACGCCTTTACAAAAGAGTTTCCTCATTGGGGTTGGACTGTCACCAACTTTGCCCACTACCTCAGCTTGAATACTCCCACATGGGAAGTGGAATTAAAGCCAGTCACAGCGTGGAGTTGCGCCCACGGTGTCGATAGATGGCAGGATGATTGCGGTTGCGGTGGTGGCGGCACATGGCACCAAAAATGGCGTCGCCCCTTGCGGGATGCCTTGAATTGGCTGCGCGATCGCCTGATTGTGGTGTATGAAGAACATGGCAAACTGTTTTTCCGTGATCCCTGGCAAGCACGCGATGAGTATATCCAGGTGATCCGCGATCGCTCTCCAGAGAACGTGAGTCGGTTCCTCTCACGTCACCAAACCCATAAACTCACATCTGCTGAACAAGTAGACGCCTTGCGCCTACTGGAAATGCAACGTCATGCTTTGCTAATGTTCACCAGTTGCGGGTGGTTTTTTGAAGAACTCTCGCGTCCAGAGGGGACGCAAATTTTGCGTTACGCCGCCCGTGCTTTAGAACTCGCAGGAGATGTGGCTGGCGTGCAGTTGGAACTCGGCTTCGTCAAACGCCTAAATCAAGCAGCTAGTAATATTGATTTGTTCAAACACGGTGGCGAAGTGTATCGCCAGTTGGTACTAACGGCTCAAGTGAACTTTAAACAAGTTGCAGCCCAGTACGCCCTCACCTCACTGTTTGCCAATCATAAACCTGTAGAGGCGTTGCATCCAACATCTCTACAAAATGGAAATGGAAATGGTTTGAGCAAACATTCTCATCCCTACCAAAAGCGGGTTTATTGCTACACCGCTAACGAGCTAGATTACCAATTGCAACGGATGGGATCATTAACTCTTGCCGTGGGAAATTTGAACCTAGTGTCAGAGATTACCTGGGAAAGTGAAGAATTGGTATTTGCTGTTCTGCATCTTGGTGGCTGGGATTTCCACTGTTGCATTCAACCCTTCCAGGGACGACGTGCCTACATTCAGTTAAAAGAAAAGCTGTTTGAAGCGCTACAACAGGCTAGTGCAGCTCAAACCATCTTAGCGATGACACAGCTATTTGGCGAAGAGTCTTTCAACTTGCAGAATCTCTTTGCCGAAGAACGCCACCGACTCATGCACCTGTTGAGTCAAGAAACTCTCTCACGTTTAGACCAACTTTATACCCAAGCATACCGTGATAATTACGGAGTGTTGATGGCATTTCACCGCGATGGACTAGCTGCGCCGCAAGAGTTGCAGGTCGCAGCAGAAATTGCCTTGGGGTATCGATGTATGATGAGTTTACGCTTGCTTGAGCAAGACATTGCTGAACTGTCATCAAGTTGGAATCACATCGTCGAGTTAGAGGCGATCGCCACAGAAGCCAAACACCTGCACTGTCATCTGAACATTCCCGAAGGTAAGCAGATGTTAGAGCAGTTGATATTGCGTTCTCTATGGCAATTGTTGCACGATCCCAATGGCACTTTTGATGCAGATTTGCAACGCCTAGAGCGGTTAATTGATCTGGCAAATCAGTTAAATCTTGGCGTCTCCCTTGAGCGCTCTCAAGAACTGTACTATAGCTGTCTGTACAGTCAGATTGTCCCAGTCTTTGTTGCCAAAACTGCTAAAAGTCAGGATACCGCTCAGTGCTGTCAGTTGTTGAAGCTGGGGCAAAAGTTAGCGGTAGATGTCAGTCCTTGGCTAAGTCAATTGGGATAGCAATCTCACGCCAAAACGCTCAAGTAGCTACCCCTTAGGGACTAAATAGCGATTTTCGATGTCGGGCGTGGCTCCTACAAAGCAGCAGTGCTTGCGCTACGCCCCTACAATAAGCTGTATTTCACTTAAGCTATTAGCCCTGCAATTGATTGCAGGGCTTTCTTACCTTGAATAAGTTGCAACTGACTAATGTGGTACCACCAACACTCAACAAGATAATATAGCGCTTCTCGTTTGGATGAAGTAATTATTTATCTGTGTTCCATGAGTGTCCATCTGTAGTTCTTATTTCTTGATATATTGCACTCAACACCACCAAGCGCTATATAGTCGATAGCTAGGTTAGTTTCTACTGGAGTTTTCCCAGAGATTTGGCATTAGTATTGGTCGCGTGGGAATATATACTTCCTCACTGTTAGAGGAATAAAAATGCAAGGAGTTTTCGTCATGATTTTTCTCTGAAATCATTTCCTCAGGACAAAAGTCTAACGAAACTTTGATCTCAAAATTTTTGGAACTCTTACTGTCTGTAAGTGATAGAGAGTCAGACATACTCTCACCATCACTCATGGATGAAAATTGTTTTTTTGATGGAGAGAATTCTAAAGTGACCCTAATCTCAAGTTTGCCTTTTTGTCTACCATTATTACCAGGTACGATAAATTCACATTGAATGCCTCGTCTGAGTGAAAATTGCCATTCTACTCTATTAAATATGCCTTGGACATTCCTTTTTTTGAAATATTTTTTAAGAAATTTATCTTTACAACGTAAATTTAAATCATTTCCCTTGGGCTCAAGATCTTGAAGCACCTGATTGACAATTTGAACTGCATTAAATATTTTATTCTCTAACAAAATCACATCATCTTCTTGCTCCAATCGTTTTAATTGGTTAGGCAACATATAAAATATCCTCCTTACTAATCCCGAGTTCTTGAGATTGTCCTACAATCTCTACCAAGCCATTGAAATTTTGTCAAAAAAATACAGAATAGACGCCGAGATGGCGACTTTGCATAGACTCCGTTGACGCGTGTCTCTTGGTCGGAGCTACGAATCATATGCAGCAGCTTCCCTTAAGGTAGGGTACACAGACGAAAGTAGATAACTAATGTACTTTATTTATCTATGTATTTTTCGTGTTTAAAACTACAATTCTCTAGATTTCACTACACTATTTGACTCGACCAAATTCTTGTCAAAAGGAGTTAAATTAGCAATTTTTATATCAGATTGTCCAATGACAGGCAATAGATAATTATAGAATTGCTATAGATTGCAAATAGTTATTGATAGTAGAAACTACTCTTGTTTTATGGACGTGTTGATATAAATATACTCCACTAAATGCACCTGTAAACATAATCCTAAACTTTGGGGAAATTACTTGACAAATGTAATGGTTTTTTGCACTAAGGTCACATCGTAATAAACGTCATGACGATTCTTTGTGTCAAAATTGTGATAGAAACCAACTTGTTCTTTCAAACTTTTGCATTGAAGCACTCATCCTAACATATTTAAACTTGCCAAAGACACAGTATAGTATTAACAGCATATTTGAGAAACCGTGTTGTTACATAGGTTCTATGTATTGACTAGGTCATATATTCAACATATAATTTTTTCTGATTGATAAAGAAATTATATTGCCAGGATGCGGATCACCACCATATTGTCATTTAAAATTTAATATTTATTTAATACCTGACTCTAGAATCTCCAATGAAAGTATTTGCTTTGAGACTCAAACCAAATGAAGATTTAAAACAAACTTTAAAGATTTTTGCCTTGCAGGAAAATATTAAAGCAGGGTTTATATTAACTGCAATTGGCAGCTTAAAGGTGGCAACAATTCGCTTTGCCAATCAAGACACAAGTACAGTTTTATCTGAAAAATTTGAAATTCTTTCTCTTAACGGTACAATAGCCACCACTGGCGTTCATCTTCACATTGCAATTTCTGACAAACAAGGAAAAACCATCGGCGGACATCTCGACGATGGATGCATTATCTACACAACCGCCGAAATAGTCATTGGTATCAGCGAAGAATACACCTTTGTTAGAACCTTAGACCAACAAACAGGTTATAAAGAACTGGAAATTATTCCAAATCTCTCTTTATCTCCTTCTTAAACCTGCTTTTTAAATAATATAAATTTTTGCACCTCAACATACAGTTAAAGTGGTGCGTTACACTACGTTAATCCATCCTACTTCTTCAACAACTCACTTCTAAATCAGTTCTTAATCTCAAAGGTGTAGAGACGCTTTCATTCAGCACATATAACAGCACATATGTTGGAAATGTAAATTTTGGTCTATAAGGGTAATAGTTGAACCTAATCTAAAATTTAAAATCTAAATTCATTTATGTCTGAAGAACTAAACTTTCAAGGTAATGGTATGGATCGCCTCCCTCCCCAAAACATTGAGGCGGAAGAAGCGATATTGGGCGGAATTTTGCTAGATCCGGAAGCGATCAGCAGAGTGAACGATCGCCTGATTCCAGAAGCTTTTTACATTAGCGCTCATAAAGATATCTATCAAGCAGCGCAACGCCTACACAGTGAAGGTAAGCCCACAGATTTGCTTGCGGTGATAAATTGGCTAAACGACCACGATATGCTAGCGCGTGTTGGCGGTAGAAATAAATTAGCAACACTAATAGACCGCACAGTATCAGCCGTCAACATCGACGCTTTAGCAGAGTTGGTGATGGAAAAATACCTGCGGCGTCGGTTAATTAAGGCTGGTAATGAAATAGTGCATTTGGGTTACCAGACAGAAACCGAATTACCAATAGTTTTAGACCAAGCAGAACAAAAAGTGTTCAACGTCACTCAAGAACGCCCTCAAGTTGGTCTGGTTCACATTTCTGACACCCTAATTAATACTTTTCAAGATATTGAAACTCGCAATGAAGGTGTCGCCTTACCAGGTATTCCCTGCGGGTTTTACGATTTAGATGGAATGACCAGTGGTTTTCAGCGTTCTGATTTAATTATTGTTGCTGGTCGCCCATCAATGGGGAAATGTATAGCACATAACACAGAAATTCTTCTAGCAGATGGTTCCATTTCTACTATCGAAGAAATTTATCATCGTCGTCATGCAGATCTACTGACCTTAACAGACGATTGGAAATTAGAGATTGCTCAACCATCTGCATTTGTCGATGACGGTATCAAACCAGTTTTAGGCGTCACAACTCGACTGGGGCGATATGTTGAAACGACCATGACTCATCCTTATTTGACTCTTGATGGATGGCGTCCACTTTCAGAACTGAAAGTAGGTGATAAAATTGCTGTACCTCGCAGAATAAATGTGTTTGGTACAAAAACAATTCGTGAGTGTGAAGTCAAATTACTTGCCTACTTTATAGGAGATGGTTGTTTGACAGACACAACACCTGAATTGACAAATATAAACCCTTTGATTCAGGAAGATTTCCAAAATGCTGTTATCAGCTTTTCTCCTCAACTGAAAGTTTGCAATTATCGCCCTGAGCGTTCCTCAATTCTGTATGCTGCTATGTGCCAAGAGGAAAAAAGCCCTCTAACTGAGTGGCTGGAGAATCAGGCTTTATGGGGCAAAAAAGCTGAGGAAAAAATAATTCCTGCTTGTATCTTTCAACTAGAGCGATCGCAAGTTTCTTTATTCCTCAACCGTCTCTTTGCCACAGATGGTTGGGCTACGCTGCTTGCAAGTGGTCAGGCACAATTAGGCTATTGCACTGTTAGCGAGAAACTGGCAAGACAGGTACAACATCTGCTGCTGAGGTTTGGCATCATTGCGACTTTGAACAAGCGGTCTGTTAAATACAAAGACACTTGTAGACAAGCTTGGCAACTAGATATTACTGATACCCAATCTATTCAATTTTTTCTCTCAGAAATTGGTATCTTTAGCAAAGAAAGCGCTTTGTTACAAGTACAAGTAGCTTTAATTAATAAGAGATATCAAACTAATTATGATCTCATTCCAGTAGAAACCTTCCGGGAGATAACAGCAGCCAAAGATGAAGAACCGTGGACAGTTTTAGCACGTAGAACGAGAATCAAAGCAGACACAAATATTCCTGTGGTAAAACAAGCTTTATCACCAGAACGTTGTTTGATGGCAAATAGATTAGAAGATTTCTCCTTACAACAATCAGCAACAGGAGATGTCTATTGGGATGAAATCGTTTCTATAGAATCAGTGGGATACAAACAAGTGTATGACTTGACAATTCCTGTTACCCATAATTTTGTTGCCAATGATATTTGTGTTCACAACACCGCTTTTTGTTTGAATATCGCTCATAACATTGCAGCTTCATATAAATTACCAGTTGCTGTTTTCAGCTTGGAAATGTCAAAAGAACAACTGGTGCAGCGGCTGTTGGCGAGCGAAGCGGGAATTGAAAGTGGTTATTTGCGGAGTGGACGCATCAGTCAAACTCAATGGGAACCTTTAAGCCGTGCTATTGGTATGCTCTCGGAAACGCCAATTTTTATTGACGATACGCCCAATATTACAGTCACAGAAATGCGGAGTCAGGCACGGCGCTTGCAAGCGGAATTGGGTACAGAACTGGGACTAATTATCATAGATTACTTGCAATTGATGGAAGGAGCGGGGGATAATCGTGTGCAAGAAATATCAAAAATTACCCGAAGTATTAAAAGTTTAGCGCGTGAATTATCTGTCCCAGTGATTGCTCTATCTCAGTTGAGTCGAGGAGTAGAATCACGCACTAACAAGCGTCCCATGTTATCCGATTTAAGAGAAAGTGGAAGTATCGAACAGGACGCGGATTTAGTGTTAATGCTGTATAGAGATGATTACTATAACAGCGACAGCCCTGAAAGAGGAATTGCCGAGGTCATCGTAGCGAAACACCGCAATGGTCCCACTGGTAATGTTAGACTCTTGTTTGACCCACAATTTACCAAATTTAAAAATTTAGTCAGACCGAACAATTATTGAAACTGAGTGAACAACAAGATTCCCGACTTCTTAAAGAAGTCGGGAATCTGAGCGTTTCGATTTATGCGTTTAGCGCAGGCACTTTCACACAAATGTGCGGAGGATTGCTATATTAGCTATCACTTAACTCCGAGCAATTCCACATCAAATTTTAGGGTAGCATTGGGTGGAATCACGCCACCCGCACCACGAGCGCCATAACCTAACTCTGGGGGTATGGTTAACTCACGACGTCCGCCTACTTTCATAGTACTCAGTCCTTCGTCCCAGCCTTTGATGACTTGTCCGACACCAAGTTTAAATTTAAATGGCTGGCCGCGATCGCGTGAACTATCAAACTTGGTACCATCTTGGAGAGTACCAGTGTAGTGAACCTCAACTGTTTGTCCAGTTTTCGGAGTCGCCCCAGTCCCCTCTTTTAACTCAATGTACTTAAGCCCAGAGGGTGTGGTGACGGCATTAGCTTCAGACATAGTTTTTCTCGCAATTAGGGTCTTGTTTTCTTGTACCTGGATGGGTGCTGGAGTCGTTGCGGTTAGCTGGGCAGCAACGGCGATATCTTGTTTGTTATCGCCAATTTGCGCCAACACTAAAACCAAAACACAAACCAGCATGAAGCCGATGCTGAGTAAAATCGCTTTCAAAATCAGTCCTCTCTACTTAGTAGTCTAGGAATGAGATTACCACTAGGACAAAACTTAGTGTAAATCAGACGACGCCCTAACGCCAAAGCTTATTTTCTAAATCGCGTAGTTGACGCTCCAATCGGTCAATTCTACCGCGCAGTTCGTCCACTTCCGACTGACGAGGCACCCCCAAATCCTGCAACATATTTCGCATTTGTCGTTGCACGTTGCCTTCCCAGCTTCCCTGCTCCGACTTCAACTGCTGTACCATATCATCCATAACTGCCTTGGCTTGCTCGGGATCAAGCTTGCCATCCTTAACAAGTTGATCGCTTACTTCCCGCACTTTGTCTGCAACTACTGACGTTGTGCCAATACCAAGCATTAATAACTGCTGCATCCAGTTGTTGTTGTCCATAATCCCTTTCTATCACTTTTTTCAAATCAGATGACTGTTTCTCATAAATCTATCCTATACACCCATCGTGGAAGGATAATTAATATAGACTACAACTCTATTTTGACAAACGCACACAGGAAATAAAAAGTGTGATAATCGAACTACTTAAGGTGAAAGTTCCGCCCGAACAAAGAGAAAAATATATCCAGAAAGATGCGGAAATTTGGACAGCGGCGCTGGCTAAACATCCAGGATTTCTTGGTAAAGAAGTTTGGATCAATCCCAACGACTCCAAAGAAGTGGTTTTGGTCATTCACTGGGCGACGAAGGAGGATTGGAAAGCGATATCCCAAGCAGAACTGGAGGATATTGAGCGAAAGTTCACCGCAGCGATGGGAAAATCCTACCCGATTGTGGAGTCAGGCGAGTATCAAGTGCGGAAATTTCCACAAAAGTAGCGTTGTTGAAGCGATGAGGGGGATGAGGGAGACAAGGTAAGATGTATGATCGCAACTTGGTATCAACACAACCGATTCTTTGAAGTTTAATTCACTGTAAATTTGATAAGTTTTCGCTTTAAACCACTCATCTTATTTAACAAGACGTAGAACTACCCGATGACGACACCCCTGTGGATAATGAACTGCAAGAATTGATACCAGGCTTGCTCAAAGCGATAGTGCTAATTCTATGGGCACGCATGGACTGGTTTTTTGGGATAGATATGGGTATTTACAGCGGTTTTCTGTAAGGTGGGCATTGCTCACCAATATCTCAAATGTCCACCACATGGGCTTTTACGGGCAATGCCCCGAAGTTCCCTACGGCGGGAAACCCGCCTGCAGGACTTCTCTCCACCCTACGATTTGTGGTCTAATCATGTGAAAAGCGCTGTATTACCCCGACAAACCTCCCATGGTGCCAGATGGGTTTTTGAGCTTAGGGGTAGAACGCATTTTTGATGAGGAGTTACGCCCCAGTTATGTGCTGTGGGACGAAAATGTTGTCCCTATTTTGGTGCTAGAAGTTGTTTCCCAATGAAAGGAAGCGCGTTCCTCAAATATTTAGCGTCAAACTATCTTAGGAAGCGATGCTCCTTTATGTAAAGCTAGACGTTATAACTGCGCCAACAGGCGATCGACAATTTTTTGATACTGACTAAGCAGTTTGATGCTTCGGCACGCAATTTTTGGGCAAATATTACGTTCTGCCATCTGTTTGAGAGAGGCCATTACAATAGCAGTATCTTTTTGAAGTTGAAGCACGGTTGATTGGTCAATGACCTCTTCGTGTTGCATCTCTTGTGCAGGAATTTCGGCTTTTAGTGTGTCAATTTTTTCTTGCATTGTTCCACCTTCTATAGTTAGAAAGGTTTCAGAACGACTTTGCTTGTCGGCACAAGAACCGTCATCTTGAACTTTATCCCACGGTAGTAATAGCAAGTGTCTCAGCCTTGCTATCAACATGAGTGCATCTTCGGCAGTAGGGATATTAATGTAGATTAAGCCAAAACTGATGGGAGCATACACAGCAAAACATATGGTTTTATCAGACGCAAACATTTGAATTTCTATATCCTCAACATATTCGCTCAGGACAAGGGTATATTCATGCTGTTGCAACCAATCCTCCCAATTCTCATGTCGTACCGATTGAGTCATATTAGTCCAATCAATTAAAATCACTGCCTCTCCTTGCAAAGATTATTGTTAGACCAACAAAGCTCGGTCATGAATAAGACTTGTACTATGAGCAGCACAACTTATAATGGAGAACTGACTCTAGAACCTTAGTTATGTAGGGAACACATTTGATAACGCTCAGATATGTATTTATATTTAAATATAAGGTATTTAAATTATCTGAACGTTAATACATAAAGAATAGTAAAAAAAGAATATGAGGATTTTCTGAAGATTCTCAGAATTTTTCTCCTGAACAACAAGATTCCCGACAACCCCCGCGAAGTCGGGAATCTGAGTGTTTGGCTCTGCATAATGCATAATTATTGTATTTTGTCAATAGATAGATACAGGATGTGAATCATCGCATTTCTTTGACTGTGATATTTCTGAAATCACCGTGAAATCAGGAAACATGACTTGGGCGGATGTATATACTTGTAGTCAAAAGCTGAGCAGACACAAGTATTATGCCTATAGACTTCTTAACGGCTTGGGGAGTTAGTACTGCTGTTGGGTTTCTCTTCCAACCAGTGATGAAACAATTTGCCCAAGATGTAGGCAAAGATTTATTAAAAGATGTCCTCAAAGATGTATTAAAAGCTGTCCCCAGTCGGATTTTACAGCGATTAAAAAAGGAAGACATAGACATTGCTGCTGGCAAAGCACTCAAAGAATTTTTAGCACTGGTGCAGCAAGATTTACAAGATGCTGACATTTCTGATAACGAAGTTAGGGAATATAACAAACCACTCCAAAAATTTCTCAATGATCAAAGAGTTAAACAAATACTGGGAACTCCTTTTAATGATGAGTGTGACGTTGTAGATATAAAGACATTAAAAAGCATTTGGCACGAACTGAATTTATTATCTCTACCAAACGACTTTGATTGGAGTAAGCTGGGGAAGCGTTACGTCAAAAAAGTTAAAGCGATTATTCAGGACTCATCTGAACTTAGAGCTATTCTGGATTCCAAAAATCTTGAAAAAATCGCAGAAAACACAACAGAGACTGCTGGTATTATCCCCGAATTTAATTTAATTAAATATCAAGAAGCAATTCGCGAGCGCTACGCCAATCTAAAATTTGATAGTCTAGATACCAGCGGTTACGCGTATAATGAATTGCGGTTATGGCGAATGTTTATCCCTCAAAATGTGCGGGAAGTTCACCAAGTATTACCACAAGTTCACGAATTGCCTAAAGAACATCTCCGACGACTGCGAGAAAAGAACGAACTAGAAGCAGAAGAAATTTTACAAGAAGAGTTGGAACGCCACAAACGAGATTATTTTGAACAAACTGTGCGTTCTGTTAAAGAGATTGTCGAAGACAAGCAAAAGTATAAATGTATCGTAATTTTAGGCGATCCAGGTTCAGGTAAGTCCACGTTATTGCAATACCTAGCGTTAGATTGGGTAGAACAAACACTTGATCAGCTTGATAAGAAAAATCATCTGCCAATTCCGTTGCTGATTGAATTACGCACTTATATGCGGCGACGGGAGGACAAAGAATGCAATAATTTTCTGGAATTCTTCCATAAATGTAGCGGTGCGATCGCTCACTTGAATCAGCATCAATTGCAGGAACAACTCAAGGCTGGTAACGCCTTGGTGATGTTTGATGGTTTGGATGAAGTCTTCGATCCTGGTAGGCGAGAAGATGTGATTACAGATATTCATCGCTTCACTAATGACTACTCCAATGTGCAGGTTATTGTGGCTTCTCGCGTCATTGGATATAAAGCACAACGCCTGCGAGATGCTGAGTTTAAGCATTTCATGCTGCAAGATTTGGAACCAAAACAAATTCAGGATTTTATCAACCGTTGGCATTCTGACACTTTTACTGACAAGATTGATGGAGAGAGAAAAAAAGAGCGACTGCAAAGAGGAATTGACACATCAAAATCGATTGCAGAACTCGCAGGAAATCCTTTACTGTTAACAATGATGGCAATTCTAAATCGTAACCAAGAACTGCCAAGAGATAGAGCCGAACTTTACAATCAAGCATCGCGGGTTTTACTGCATCAATGGGATGTGGAACGCGCTTTGGTGGAAGATAAGAGGTTAGACCCAAAAACGATAGATTATAAAGATAAGCAAGCAATGTTGCGTCAAGTTGCTTACCATATGCAAACCAGTGAAAAAGGTTTGGCAGGCAATTTGATAAGTGCAAATGATTTAGAAAGGATTTTGACTGAGTATCTAAAAACCATAGAAGTTGACAAAGCCAGAGAAGCTGCGAGGGTGATGAGGGAGCAACTACGGACTCGCAACTTTATGTTATGTTTCCTGGGTGCAGATTACTATGCCTTTGTCCATCGGACGTTTTTGGAATATTTCTGTGCTTGGGAGTTTGTCTGGCAGTTTAAAGAAACGCAAACTCTGGAAATTGAAGAACTCAAGAGTGAAGTTTTTGGCAAACACTGGCGGGATGAAACTTGGCATGAAGTTCTGCGGTTGATTACAGGAATGATTGAGCCAAAATTTGTAGGGGAAATTCTTGATTACCTAATGGCGCAAAATGGCGAGGCGGAGAAATTCAGCAATCTCTTTTTGGCGGCTAAGTGTCTTGTAGATGTCAGGAATAGGACGGTGATTGCAAAAACTGCTCAGCAATTACTTAACCGCTTTAAAGATTTAACCAAATATGACTTAAATTACTATTACGACCTCTATGAAGATGAAGAAGAGAGAAAACTAGTTCAGGAAATTCGCACCCAAGCAGTTGCAGCAGTTGCAACGACTTGGAAAGATGACGCCGCTACCCTAGCCTGGCTCAAAGAACGCGCCACTGCTGATGATGATTCGGATGTGCGACGTGCAGCAATCCAAGCTTTAGCCAGCAACTACAAAGATGACGCCACTACCCTAGCCATCCTCAAAGGTCGCGCCACTGCTGATAATCATTTGGATGTGCGACGTGCAGCAGTCCAAGCATTAGCCAGCAACTACAAAGATGACCCCGCTACCCTCGCCTTCCTCAAAGAACGCGCCACTGCTGATTATTCTGGGAATGTGCGAGGTGCAGCAGTCCAAGCATTAGCCAGCAACTACAAAGATGACCCCGCTACCCTCGCCTTCCTCAAAGAACGCGCCACTGCTAATGATAATTGGCGTGTGCGATATGCAGCAGTCCAAGCATTAGCCAGCAACTACAAAGATGACCCCGCTACCCTCGCCATCCTCAAAGAACGCGCCACTGCTGATGATGCTTGGGATGTGCGACGTGCAGCAGTCCAAGCATTAGCCAGCAACTACAAAGATGACACCGCTACCCTCGCCATCCTCAAAGAACGCGCCACTGCTGATAATAATTTGTTTGTGCGATATGCAGCAGCCGAAGCATTAGCCAGCAACTACAAAGATGACACCGCTACCGCTACCCTCGCCATCCTCAAAGAACGCGCCACTGCTGATGATGATAAGTATGTACGAGGTGCAGCAGTTCAAGCATTAGCCAGCAACTACAAAGATGACACCGCTACCGCTACCCTCGCCATCCTCAAAGAACGCGCCACTGCTGATGATAATTCGTCTGTGCGACGTGCAGCAGTCCAAGCATTAGCCAGCAACTACAAAGATGACGCCGCTACCCTAGCCTTCCTCAAAGAACGCGCCACTGCTGATGATGATTCGGATGTGCGACGTGCAGCAGTCCAAGCATTAGGTAAAAATTTCACCTATCTGCCTGAGTTGTTTGATATCTACTACAACTGCGCTGTTAATGACCCCTTTGAGCATGAGAAGAACAATGGAACCAATCCTCGGCGAGTTGCACTTGAGATAATTGTCAAACAACATCCTCACCATCCCCAAACTTTACCACTGTTGCGCGACAGAGCGGAGAATGATCCCGATGAGAAAGTGCGGGAGTTTGCTCAGAAGAAGTTGGCAGAATTAGAGAAGTAGAGTAGTCATAAAAAATATGAACAACACTGCAATTGGTCAGCAAATCAACCAATACCTTGATGAATTATCTTCCGAACACCTAGAACTAGTTGCTGATTTTTTAGCTTATCTAGCAGAGAAAGAGAGTGAAGAAGCAACCCAAGAATTACTCGATATTCCAGGTTTTATAGAATCTTTTGAGAGGGGTAAAAAAGATATTGCCGAAGGTCGTGTAAAAAATTGGAGAACAATTCGGTCAGATGTATAGTGTAAATTCTCACTACACCATAATTATTCAGTGGTCTGACGAAGATGATTGTTTTGTTGTCAGTTTTCCTGAATGGGGAGAGTTTTGTCATACTCACGGAGACACCTACGAAGAAGCTCTCAAAAATGCTCAAGAAGTGATAGAGATGTTAATTGAGACATCTTTAGAAAATGGTGAACCTCTGCCAGAACCTCAAACGCTAGCAAAATCCTGGAAAGTAGCATAGAAGTACAATGAGCAATAAAGAGGGACACGCCCATGAATACACCTACCCAAACCACAAAAGTTTACGACGAAATTATTGACTTCATTGCTGCTGGAACCACGCCCCAAACCGTTGCCAATTTTCAACTTTCGGATTCAGCAAAAGATTGTTTGGAAGACCTAGTGTATAAACACAAAATGGGGGAACTCACACCAGAGAAAAAGCGGGAATTAAACCATTTCCTGACGCTAGAGCATATAATAACGCTAGCAAAAGCGCGGGGTTATAAGTATATTAGTGCTGAGTAAGTACTGACTAACATTGTAAAAGTAACAGGTCATTTATAAAGTAAAAATAAAATTTTTGTCGGGTGTGTTAGGCGCACCCTTTCGATTTAATTTGTAACGAAAAACATGACATGAGCGCCTAACGCACCGGCATATAACATAGTGCGTTAGGCTAAAGCCATAACGCACCCTACTTAAGATTTACTTTATAAATCAACTCTAACAGCACGCATTCTAGATTTTAACAGTGATCAGGGAATTCCAGAGCGGCAAACCCTGGTAGAAGCAGGCAAGTAGCGATCTGCATCAGCGTTATGACGTATGATATCGTGCCCGGTTATATAACCCTGCGGAAGTTCGTAGTGAGGACTTTAGTCCTCTTTACCGACAAAGCAAGGACTGAAGTCCTTACTACAAATAAGTTTTCTCATGGGCAATAAGAGCGAAAATCATATCACAAAGTAAAAATTGAATTATCAAGTTGTGTAATTTAACTTACCAATGGGAATCCTAAAAGTAGCAGACATTGCTACTTAACCACTTGAATTTCCACGGTAATTTTACGATGGCATACCAAAACATCACTGGTTCTCTTTCCCCCGAAGATATGCAACAAATCAAAGCAGCGTTGCAAACAATTCAAAAGAAGCTACCTTTCCTGATTACCTTAAGTACTGAAGAACGCCGCAAGTTATTTAAAATGGGCGATAAAAGCCTAGCCTTTGTTAACAACAGTATCACCGCTGCTCAGTCCAACCCCGACATCTTACCAGCTAGTTTTGACATTCAGGAATTTGTACGGGATTATCAATTAGCCGCTACACTCACCGAACTTTTGATTGCACTGCGGCAACTGAGCGAACAGGTAGATGATACCTTATTAGCTGTGGGGAGTGAAGCCATCAGCAGCAGTTTAACGGTTTATGACTACGTGAAAACAGCTGCTAAAAAGACTCCTGGTTTAAAAAGTCTTGCTGAACAGTTAGGCGATCGCTTTAAAGCTATCAGAAGCAAACCTGTTAAACCTGCTTCTGATTCTTAAGATTTGCAAAACGAGGTGTTTCCTTTCGTCCATGAGTGTTTATGACTCGTGGACGAGTATTTAGGACTCATGAACGAGTGTTTGGAACTCGTGGACGAGTGTTTAGAACTCGTGGACGAGTGTTTGGAACTCGTGGACGAGTATTTAGGACTCGTGGACGAGTGTTTGGAACTCGTGGACGAGTATTTAGGACTCATGGACGAGTGTTTGGAACTCGTGGACGAGTGTTTGAGCTTTGTGAATGAATATTGAAAACTCGTGAGCGAGTATTTTCTACCCAATGTTGTGAGTGAATGGCTAAAATCAAGATGTTTGCTCATGAACGCTCAAGCTGTGGACACTGCAACTTGCCCTCGCTGTCATCAACCCGTGAATTCCCAAGCTGTCACCTGTCCTCATTGTGGTAACCAGTTGAAAGCTTATGGACATCCTGGCATTCCCCTACACCGCGCCACTGGGAAGGAGTATCTCTGTGATACCTGCACTTACCACGCTGACGATACTTGCAATTTTCCCCAACGTCCTTTTGCTAAAGAATGCATTCTCTACCAAAATATCGAACAGAGTAAGCAAGAGTTGCAACAGCGGCGTTACACCAGCAGCTTTGGTGCAACTGTGAGAAGTTGGATGAGACGGAATCAGGCTTTGGTTTTGCTGCTGGTTCTATTATTTGTATGTTTGATGATTGCTTTGTCTACAACTTAAGCGAAAACTCAGAGGGCGCAAGATGTTGCAGCCGCCCAAGTCCTCCGAAATGGAGGGTGTGCAGCCGTAGGGGCACAGCATGCTGTGCCCCAGGAGCAATGCGATTTTGTTAGATGACCCCAAAAAAAGTGCGATCGCTAATCATTCTCGTCAGTACAAAAAATATTGATTACAGAGTAAGTAGTATTAATACTGAAATATGGTTTAAAAAAGCCAGAAAGACTTTAAAAAAAGGTAATGCTAAAAGGGGAGTGTCAATGGTCATAGTTAATTGAAATAAATTGTCTGTGTCTAATTAGAAAACATAGCAATACTAGGTAATAGCCGATACGTTTCACTTTTCATCAGGATAGAGAATCCTAAATAAATTAATATGAAAGGACAGACTTTCCGGCCATAGCGAGTAAGAACGGGAGCCATGACAGGATTACGAGTCAGGTGATAAGAGAGAAAACACCATATTCCAAGTGTCAAATAACAAACACACAAAATTACACTCAAACTTGGAAGACTACTACTAGCAAACAACGGTACATAAATACCAATGTTGTTTCCACCATTAGCGATAGTAACAGCAGATACACGATAAGTTTGAGGGTCGCGTAGAGTTGCTAATAAAGATTTTTTATGGCGCTGCGGTTTAGCACGAGAGTTAAAGTCAATTGATACAGCTTGCACTACCTCTTCCTCATCTTCTCGACGGAGGAGATGATTGATACCAATAGCGACTGGAAGAAAACCCAGTAATCCAATCCAGGTATGAGGAATAATCAGAGCACCGAAGAAACCAGGGAGACTGGCCAGTACTAGCACAGTAAATCCTATAAATTCACCGAGAATGATATGGTGAGGACGAAAGGTGCGATTGACCTTACCGAAGAAAGCTGTCAAGTACAAGTTGTCATCAAAGGTCGTTGCAATAGCAGTAGAAATCCCAATAATTAGAGTACCAATTAACCAACTCATATTTGTTGCTCGCAAGGATTTAATTCTGTTCTCCCTAGCTTCTCTCTACTTTTTAAGGTGAGGATGTATTAGGAGATTGTTTGAGTGTTTTGCCTAGTATTAACAGACAGATAATTTTGAGAAACTTTGAAGGCGTTGGCGCAGCCCCTGTCTACGACACGCTCCGCGCAGCTTTCTTCCGCGCAGGGAACGTAGAGATGGCGTTCCGCCCACCGTAGGTGATCGCTATCAAACAAATTGATGATTTTCTGTTATTGTTTTCTCACTCAAATACTTGGCTTTGTCTGAAACTAATATTATTTCTTTCTGCTTGATAAGAGCAAATACTCTTTGTTTTTAAAACGATAAATAAAAGTAATTGAATGACAGAAATATTCCCTTGACATTGAGTCATTCTGTGTGCATTAAAGATATCAATTTGAAAAATATTACAAATAGCAGAATATCTATTGACCCCAAGACAATAGGGCAAATGTACCCCTTTCATACATCAGATACAAACCTAAAGCAATTAATATAAAAGGCACAGCATTTTTACCAGAGTACGTTATAATATGGGCGATTCTAGGTTGGCGAGCGAATAAATAAGCAACTGCATACCAAAGTCCTTTCATAACAATAAAAACTATAATAATTATTAGTAAATTGATAAAATTGCTACTAGCAAATAAGGGAATATAAATACTGATATGATCGCCAATTGGCAGGCGATCGCTTCCTACTTCGTCTTGCTCTAAAGATTGCTGTAACGATGGTTTAATCTCCCCTGTAACCAAACCCAAATCATACATACCTACAGCATTTCCGCCACGGCTAAAAAAATTCGCAACTGTTCGAGCGTCATTTGGAATATGTACAGGGTTGTATGGTAGTGATTTTGAACACCCTGAAAGGATTATACGGTAAAATTAGCGTAAAACTGTAGATATCTCTCAATGTTGCCAATTATGTGGTTACAGTTATATCGACATATCCATAAATTCAGTCTATGCATTTAACAAAAAAGACTGTTTGCTCTTATTGATGGGTAGCTATAGAGTGAAACTATGGCTCTAGCAAAAGTGCTAACTAGACTAATGATTTTCTGAAATTACGAATTTTCCACACTCGCAACCTCTATCTCACCGATACAGATGCTTGACCGAAATTATGGATTTTCTTTGGGATCGTCTGAAGCCGAAGTTATACCTGGAATTAGACAAAAATGAGCTTTTATATTTGCAACTGGCATCAACAGATAGATGAAAAACTGCTCAATTAATACCTTAAATTAGGTAGTTAGTATCTGAAAAAACTAATTGATTAGGAGAAACACATGAAAATTTTCAAAAACGCTCTTGTTAAAATTACGCTTGTTTGCTTATTGCTGCTACTCAACTTGATAATTGCTCAACCATCTTGGGCAGGAAAAAAATTAGCTGATGACCCAGACTATATAGAAGTCACCAAATCACTAGAATCTGCTTTACAGGATAAACAAGTCCAAGGAATTACACCAGACTTTGAGCAAAAAATTACTAATTTGAAATACCAAAAGTACATTTTGGAAAATAGTAAAGATCCTGTGGGAATTTGTCGCAATGAAACCGAGAAAACACTGTTGATATACGGTGAGAAACCAAAAAAATCTACCTCAACCTACGATAATGAATTATATCTGCTCTCTAGTGGCGCAGAAACCGATGATGAATGGGACTGTCAAGGTGTTTATATTCCTGGACAAGCGGCTACAGAAGAACAAGAAGCCACCCCTGCTAAAGCTTTTAAGATTGTTCATGGAACTCGATTAGTTGTAACAACTAATCCTGAAACTGGAGAAACTGAGTTTAATCTTCCACCTGCGAAGGTTTTTCAATCTGGCGAAGCTAACTGGTTTATTCCTGAAAATTTGCAAACCGTGCTAGATGCTGGAATTACTACTGCGAAAATTGACGATTAAGTTACTAGTGCAGATTGAATAGGTCAATTCAGCCAGAATTTTGAATAAAAACTAAGAGTCAGAAGTGTTCTGGCTCTTTTGTTTTCAATTTATATTATTATACGATTAAATACATAGGCAAGTAAGCAATATATTAATTATGGAGTTACAATAAAAATATTTTATTAAATCTTTTAAATCTTTTCTTTGTAAAATAAATTAAATACTGAAAATCTTGAATAGCTATTTGAACAGATAAATTGCATGAAGATAGAAGCAGAAAAAGTTGCAAACTTTCAAGTAAGATTCGTTGAAATGACCAAATAATTATTAGCTCAGATTCCCGACTTCTTTAAGAAGTCGGGAATCTTGTTCTTCTTGCTATATTACCTTCAAAAGGTGGTTACTTCTTAACATGAGACGCTTCTTCATCAAATACCACTAAGTCGAACCAAAAAGTCGTGCCAATGCCAACTTCACTGACCAGATGCATTTTACTGTGATGCTTTTCCATAATATTCCTGACAATAGATAGCCCTAAACCAGTGCCTTCTAGAGTATGAACTCTGTTTTCTACTCGGAAGAAGCGGTCAAAAATGGCTTCTTGGTCTTCTGGGGCAATGCCAATTCCAGTATCAGAAATTTCCACTCGCACCTGAGGTATTTGATGGTCGATAGAGTTGGACTTTGGTACGATTTGGTAAGCGCGGAGGGCAACTTTTCCACCCGCATTAGTGAACTTGAGGGCATTACCAACCAAATTAGCCAACACTTGCAACAACAAATCGTAATTACCCACAACCAGTGGTAAGCTAGGAGCAACTTCCTGAATGAGTTTAATGGCTTTGTCCCTAGCATTCAGTTGGTAAGTACGCACTGTCTGCTCGATCGCTTGCGCCAGATCCACTCCATTGAAGTTATAGCTGCGACCAGATTCCAACTTTGACAAATCCAACACATCATTCACTAAGCGTGTCAATCTATCAGTTTCATGATTGACAGTGACCAAAAACTCCTTCCTTTCTTCAGTACTTAACTCTTCCCCGTAGTCGTGCAAAGTCTCAATCACATATTTGATAGCAGATAAGGGGGTTCGCAGTTCGTGGGAAACGTTGCTGATAAATTGGTTTTTTGCCTCGTTTAGCTCTACCTCGCGCGTGATATCTTGTACAGTGATCGCAATACCTTTGATACTCTCGCGTTGTTGGTTGACTTGGTTGACAACGGTAGTCAAAAGAATGCGGATAGTTCTTTTAATAGGTTGGTTAAGGAGAATGCGGAATTCAGCGCTTTCGCATTCTCCTGCTGCCATTTCATACAAAGGACGGGTGATTTCCATTTCCACCGTTGAAGGCAAATGATGCAAAACGTTTTCGCCTACAACCTTAGCCCCTTCCCAGCCGAAAATTCTTTGTGCTGTGGGGTTAACTAAAATCACCTGCATACTGTTATCAATAAGGACGGCTCCGTCGGCTATTGTGGAAACTAGAGTTTCTAGTTTGGCTTTTTCCGCCGTCAGTTCCTCAATATTTTGTTCTTCATAGCGCTCCAAGCGCTCTGCCATCTCATTAAAATTGAGAATTAATTCCCCAAGTTCGCCTCCTAGTGGTAAGTCAATTTGCTGCTTGAAATTCCCCGCAGCAATTTGTTTTACCCCTACCAGCAATTCTTTAATTGGCCTGGTAATTGTCAAAGCGTTAATCACCCCTCCCAAAATCACCATCACCCAAATTGAGATAAAAACGGCAATGGTGACATCGCGGGTGAAATTTGTCGAGATCACAGCGGCGGGGTTAGGGTTAATCCCAATTGCCAACACACCCAAGTATTTGCCATCTGTAGTTATTGGCACAAACACATCGGTGACTTCCCCATCAGGCGATCGATGTTGTCGCACCATCGGCTTTTGTGCATCAGCAGCATAATCCTCTGGCAATTCTATCCGCCGTTCAATCGCAAGCGAGGTTTCTACTTCCGGTTCCCAAAAGGGAAGACCGAAATAGATTTTCCCCGTTTCATCAGCATAAAGCATATAACGCACGCTCGACGTGCTGCTGTAGAAGCGTTGGGAAAATTGTGCTACCTCGGTGAGATTATGGTCAGCAATCAGCGGAGCAACGTTAGCCGCAAGCAACAGCCCAAGGTCACGACCAAAGCGAGTATCATTCAGACGTGCATCCTGCTGAATTGTATTCACAGCCCAGAAGGTCAAACCACTCATCACCAGAGAAACCACCAAAGTGGCGGCTGCTAAAAGTTTGGTCTGGAGAGTGAACTCCGACCACCAATTGACAATTGCTTCTCTGATTGTTTTTAAAAGAGCTATCATCTTAAAAGGTTAAAAGTTATTATGGTGCTGACAATCAAGGCAGTAGGGAAATATATACTTTACCTAATACCTGTTAGGGTTTGCTCAGGGTTTGACTTGTTAGGGCGAAGATAGTTGTGCATTGATCCCTATCAAGGAGCCAAACATATACCCCAACAACTAAAAATTAACAGCTTATTTGACAAACAAGTAAGGAGAAACAGGAGCGAGAGACCCAAAGAGGGACACAGCCAGGGAAACTTCCCTCCCTCACTCCCTGCCTCACTCCTCTTCTTACCTGACTCGATGACCGATATCTCGGCGATAATACATCCCTTCAAAGTGAATACACTGTATCCCAGCGTACGCTTGGGCAAGCGCTTGGTCGAAAGTTTCTCCCACAGCGGTAACATTTAACACGCGACCGCCATCTGTGAGCAGTTGTTCTTGGTTCAATGTCCCAGCGTGAAATACAGTTGTTCCTAGTGCCTCTGCCTGCTCAATGCCAGTAACGACTTTTCCTTTTTCGTATGCTCCAGGATAACCACCAGAAGCAGCAACCACCGTGACAGCAGCCCCCTGTTTCCAAGCAATGGGTGGCATTTGGGCCAAACGCTGCTCAACACAAGCTAAGATTAACTCTTCTAAAGGTGTTTCCAACAGTGGTAGCACCACTTGTGTTTCTGGATCGCCAAAGCGACAGTTAAATTCCAAAACCTTAAAATCACCTTGAGGACTCATCATCAACCCAGCATAAAGCACACCTCGGTAGTCAATGCCTTTTGCTTTGAGTGCGGCGATCGCTTTTTCCAAGACTTCCTTTTGAATTCTTGCCATCACCTCTGGCGTCGCAATGGGCGCTGGGGCATAAGCTCCCATTCCACCAGTATTTTCCCCCGTATCACCCTCACCAATCCGCTTATGGTCTTGAGCTGGCTGCAACGGGCGAATTGTTAACCCATCTGTCAGCGCTAAAACCGAAACTTCTTCCCCAGTCAAATATTCTTCAATAACAACAAATTTCCCAGCACTGCCAAATTCCCCGCCGAACATCGCATCAATCGCCGCCTGTGCTTGTTCCACCGTTTCAGCAACTATGACACCTTTACCAGCTGCCAAACCATCAGCTTTGACAACAATCGGTGCCCCTTGTGCTTTCACATAGGATTTTGCCGCTGCTGCCTCCGTAAATACCGCAGCTTGTGCCGTCGGAATTCCTGCTTCCTGCATCAAGGCTTTTGCCCAAGCTTTACTAGCCTCAATCTGTGCGCCTGCTCTCGTTGGACCAAAAACCTTCAAACCTTTTGAGTTGAGATAGTCTGTTATGCCTTTTGCCAAGGGCACTTCTGGTCCCACCAATATAAGAGAAATGCCCTCATCAAGAGCAAATTGGCTGATCCCCTCAAAATCATCTACTGCTAAGGGTAAGTTTTGGCAGCCTTTTATACCTGCCGTCCCTCCATTCCCCGGCGCACAGACAACTTGCTCAATTTGCTTTGATTGCAACAATTTCCAGGCTAGGGCGTGTTCTCGCCCTCCATTACCGACAACTAAAACTTTCACTGATATCCTCTTGGGTTTCTTGCAAGCGAGAATGCCCAATGGCTACTCGCCGTACAATTTTTCATCAATTCCGATGATTGTGCAAGTCCCCTTGTCTTGTTTTGCTCATTACATGATAACTATCTTTAATTTTACATCAGGACAAGGTCTGCTTTTACGGACTTATAGCGGTTTGCAAACGGGTAGAATACACAAAGAGCGAATAGGTGCCCGTCGCGTAACAACCTTTTAGAATCCCCCGTCATTCATGCGGGGGAGAAGTCAATGCCATTCCTGCAATTCTTCAGTTGTATTGCGAAGTAAAGAATTGAGCTGTTCGCGACGAGTTTCAAAGTTCGCAGCAATAGATATCAGTACGATACCAACAAGCAAGCCAACAACCCATTTGAAAAATGGATAACGCAAGCTGAAAATCACCAGTTGATAGAAACTCGTGATAAAAAAGGTGCCTACACCAACATAGAGAAAAGCCCGCACTCGCAAAGCTAATCCTGCAAAAATGGCGATCAGACTGAAAATTCCTGGTACAAATGCTGTGTCTTGATGAAACACAATAGCCCATCCACAAATCAAACCGCTGCCTAGGAGCCGCAACCAGTGGCGACTTGCTTTCATTTCTGGTAGTCTCAACCCAGGGTCACATTGGGCAACATACAGCAGTGATAAACCAATTAGTGTGACATACCACAAAGCATCAGTCAGATGTAAGCCAGAAAACCAACGAAACAGCGCCCAATCAATCAGGATCACACTGACATAGGTAAAACGGAATTTTTCTGAAAACTTGGCAACAAAGGCATAAAATCCAGCTGTAATCACTAACCCGACTGGATAAATTTCTGCTCGACTTTCCCATAAATATATTAATGGCAAAATATATGCAGCATTTTGCCAAGGTCTTTTAGACCAGCCCCAACGCTCCCAAGGTAAAATATACAGAAAGTAGGCAACTACGGAGGCAATAGGCGCTCTCCAAGGAAGCAAAGGTCCAGCAAACAAGCGTCCTACTGCTGTATGTATCCAGTAAATTCTTAGCCCAGCTATTTCTAACAAGCCGAGGTAAACCCACGTTTCTGCTTTTGTGATCCCCCCAACCCCCCTTATTAAGGGGGGACTAAGGGGGGATCGTCCTTGAAAAATGGCATAGCGAATCAAAAACACCCCTACTCCCAAACCTACAAGGCGGTTGATTGCAATCGGGGTGAAGGTGGCACAAAGTAATAGACAGCTACTGACAGCCCAGTGAACATGAGCAACGACTTTCAGTTCTTCAGTGGTTAGACGTAAGTAGTCTACAAGCCAAGGCGAGAGAACGCGATATGCATACATAATGCCAGTGCCAACAACAGACATGGCAATTAAGCCATCGCCGAATGCTCCTCCTGGTACTTGCAAGAGTTGGTATAATAAAAGCTCATATACCGAAATTGATACCCCAACGAGTCCCAGATAAACTAGGGGTTTGAATTCTTGACGACGTCGCCCTACTCCAATAGCAATTAAAGCGATCGCAAGGGTTGATAAGCCTGTCCAATTGGCAAAGCTTGAAGATCGCAGCACGGCACCAAAGACACCATACACGAGGGGCAGAATGTGCCAGCGGTTGGGAAGTTGTTCGAGCCGGTGTTTTCTTCGCCACCACTCCCCTAAAAGCTGAGTTATCAACCCTAAAGCGATGTTGGCAATTGCAATCTTGATGATAGAACGTTCGCCAAAACCCAGGACTTCGGCAATCAATAATTCCAGACACCATCCAATACCATAAAAGCCCCAATTGGTGGGTTGCTGCCAACTGCGGTAAACAATTGCCCCTAAAATTATTGCCGAGGAAGTTAAGTACAAAAATCCAGATTGAGCAAGCCCTTGGTAAACAAACAGGGAGTGAAGACTCAGCAGCAATAACTCAACACTGCATAGTGCGATCGCCCACTTATCGCTTGCTTCGGCATAAATCGCTACTAACTCGTTCTCTCTCCTGCTGAACAAACTACGAACTAGCCATAAGCTCACAGTGCAGGCTGCTCCCGCTACAAACCACCCCTGTACTGACAATCGCGCTAAACCAGGCACACCTTCCCATAACAGGGCAGCGATGAAACTCAGCCCAAAACCTACAGTAATTAACGCAGATAGCTTGTGTTGCAAATACTGCGTATTGAGCAACATCAAAGCGCTAGCGACAGCCAAACTTATTAATCTACCTCCAGATAGAGGTAAAGTTAGTGACTGAGCAAGTCCTAAGGCGGTGACACTCAACCAACCGTTGAGAGTGGGAGGTGCTATTGCGCTAGCTGGATTTTTCCATCCCAAAATGGCAATACCTGTGAGAGTCATCGGGACTATTAACCAAATTAAACCCCAATTCTCACTGCCATTACCAGAACCAAACGACGCTGATTCAGCATTCTTCCATAATAGAGCGTAGCTAAGTACCGCCAGTCCCAAACCCATGTGCCATGCACTGCGTTGCCAGACTCCGTTGCCTACACAACTAAATAACCACTCTGCAACCGCCACGGCTAACACAATACTTGCCCAGACTTGTGTATTAAGATTGGGAAGGAAGCGGTCAATGATTGAGCAAAGCGTCAGCACTCCAGCAATCTGAGTCATGTACACCAGGCTTATTCTGGTGGGAAACCGTCGCTGGCTAACAATCCAAAGAGTGATTGTGGACAAGAGTAAATTCAAGGAACGTAACGTGGGATTTATCAAACTCACCCCAGTCAGCGAAATTGCAAACACCAGCGTTAATGTTTCCGCAAAATTAGCCAATTCCACCTTGTCAGCCCGGTAAAGCCTATCCCTCAACACCAGCATGAAAACGACGTAGGGAAATAACGCCACACTCAGTAATGCCCAAGGTGCATTTTGAGAATAAGTCAGTTGAGTCCCAGTGGCGATCGCCCATTGCTGCAATTGAGAAGGCACTAACAGCCAACCCAGCCAAATCGTCTCCAACCCGATGACGAAAATTGCCGCCACATCCATTGGTGTACCACGCAACTGCAAGCGACGCCCCAAAAACCACAAACCCAACCCACTGACAGCTGTTGCTTGCCAAGGAAAGGGTGCGCTAACCGACACCAGCCAACCAAGGAACAACAAGATACCGCCAAGGAGTTGCCAAGGAAGAGTCGGGGGAGTGGGGGGAGATGGAGAAGTAGCATTATTTGACCTCACTTCGCCGTTGACTGCTCCCCTCTCTGCTTGCCCAGAGGGGCTGGGGGTGAGGTTCTGCGCCAACCAAGCCACCAGCCAACCGCAAATGCCAATTGCTAACCCCAGTTCTTGGACATCTACGCGAACAATAAAAAGTGCTCGTACCAGCAGTACCAATAAAGCATAAATAATCACAACCGAAGGCAGACTGATACCCAAGTCAGTTTGCCTCTCCCCAACTGGTGCAATTTGCCTTTGCTGGGTACGAGTGTGATAAATGGTAGTAATCGTTGTTCCTACCGTTGCCAGATAAACAGCAATCAAGGGAAATCCTGGGATTTGCCAGCCCCAGTGTAAGTACGACAGTCCTAAAATATTGAGTAGAGGTAATCTCCTAGCTTGCTTATTGATAGCAAACAGCCGATTGTCGCCCAGTAAAACAGTAATAGCTGTGAGGGTAATAGAGGCTATTGCAACCACTATCCAGCCCAAAGGATTTTGCCAGAGACTGAAGCTGTCCATTGCCCAAAAGTTTACTGGCACTAACAACAGTGTGACAATGAGCAATGCCCGAGTTGTTAAGCTTAAATTAGGCTGTCTGCCAGCCCAAAAACTTATCCCCCAAAAACTTAGGGTATAGGCAAGCAAAACTCCATATTGTCCAGAAGGCGGAAACTTTTCCCACTGACTAGCAGCAAGTACCCCAGAGGACACCACCACTAAGAACATTCCTAAAAACAGCAGCCAGCGGACGCTTAATTCTTCGCCCAGCGACTGCAACATCCTAGATAGGATATTGGGTTTCTTGGCTGTTAGTGATGCATCGTCCTGATGTAAAGACGTTGCATCCGAGAGTTCTACATTGGCGAACGTCTCTTGTGGTTCAGGTATAGCCTGAGGTTGCAACTCCACACGACAAACCAGAAACTCTTGACAAATCTGCTTAACTTGGGCATCCGATATCAAACCCAAGCGCAACCATAGATCGAGCCCATGCAATAACTCAGGATGGGTAGATGGAAGTCTCAGTTCAATTTTGAGTGGAGGATCAAAGTTCAATGACATAAGCCCCACGCACAGAGCGCGATAGTTAAATAATCCTCTTGATAAAAATTAGTTTTGCATCATTTGTGACACTTGCTCGGCTGACCGTTATACCAATTCACTTTTTGCTTGAAACATATAACCGTTCCTAACCTGCCCGATGCCTTGGGGAGGTTAAGACTGGTGGGGTGAATTTGTATCAAAAATTAAGTGAGATGACATGAATTCGTTACAATTCAAAATGCAAAATGCGAAAAGAAAATATTTTTATTTTTAATTTATCTAACTTCATTCATAAGTCATTTACTTTTCAATTATTTTTTTTAATGATTTTTGATTCTTACTAATATTTTAAATTTAATATATAAACTAACCTTGAGCGAGTTTTGCACGCCTAACTCATCTAAACTCTAGCAGCAAAGAACCTGTTCTTATGAAACTTCATCTGGGTAAACTTTTGAACCTTCGGATTGCCTATAGCATTTGTCATGAAATGTATGAGCCTTCCAAACGGGCGAGTGGTAGACTTTTCTCTACTAGAAGAAGTTGCTACTACGTCGCTTATGTCTACACTTTCAGTATGTTCTACTTGCCAAACCATCGGCGGTTCAGCAGGATTAGTGCAAATAACTGGTAACCAAGTGGCACAAGGGTATTCTCCCTCAAGTTGTTGCAGTCTTTTTCGTGCAGAACGCATTGCAGTATATGAGGACTGTCCACGGGAAAACTCTGCTAGAAAAGACTTTAAAAATTCTTGCGCGACTACATCTGGTACAGGCTCTCGCATGACAATAACTTGGGGAATTTGTAAATCCTGTAGCTGCTGCGCCAATCCCAAACCATCGCAAGAGTTGAAAATTGCCAAGCGTAATCCACGACTTATAGCATTCTTGAGAGCATATTTTAATTGGTCAAGGCTAATTGTGTCTTGTTGATTAAGTTGAAGATAACCTTTTTCTTTACTACAACTATGACCTGCAAAAAAGAGAATATCCCAATCTTCTTGCCAAAGCTGCTCATGAAACTTGTTAAGCTTTGGCTCTACTAAAAATTTAATTTCTGCACAACAAATTGATAATTTTTCTAAAAAAGCCATATCTTGGCTGATATCAATCCCTTGACTATCACCAAATATCGCTAAAATTCTGATTTTAGATTTTTGATTATTTCTAGTTAATTTATATACTTTTTGATACTCTAAAGCACTAAAGGCAACTTCTGCCATAGGATAGTTCTCAAATAAACTCCACAAATGCCAGGGGAGTCGCCGCAGTAGATCATCATTGGTTTCAATAATGAAACGAATTTCTTCTGATGGTTTCAAATGTATATCTAATTGATGTAAAATTTTGTGAAACTCTGTTGAATTTAGCCATGCATTTATTTGAAGAGATAATCGCTGACAGAAATCGTTAATATCTACCTCGGAAACATTTGTGATACCAGCTTCTTCAATTTCAAGAATATCATCATCTTCATCTTCATTTTTTGAAGTGTCAATAAACCGAGTTAAACGATGATAATATACTGAATATATTGACTGCAGCTTGCGGTAAGATTCGGCAATTTCTGGTGCCGCTGGTAAACTTGCAGTAAATTTCATTTGATAGCAGTTGTCTGATTCTCCGATATGTACTGTTACAAAGGGAAAACCTGCGTATAAATCTCCGTGACCCAAACTTAAAACTACTAATCTACTCATAAGCGTCTGATAAAAAATGTCAGATAGTTCATTTGGATAGTCTTAAGTTATCGGAAATGAATGGTTGGCTACATCGAATAAGTGCCATGTTCAGACCATTACATTTGTCATGGGTTGTGAAATGGCAGATGCTTTGACAAATCCAAAACCCAAGCTGAATCACCCTCAATGGAATGCCAGCATTACTCATCTGGGTAAGCGCGGTACGTCTAAAACTGTGGGTACTGACACCAATTCTCCCCACTTGCTTACACGCTTCCCTTAATATCCTTGCGGCGCTATCTTCAGCCAAGTGTCCGTTGCTGCGAGCGGGGAACAGGTAAACATCACCCCGAATTGGATAGTAGTTAGTCAGCAGTTGCCGCAAGTCCTCAATAACTGGAATTGACCTAGTAGCCAGCTTGCCTTTAGTGTTGGCTTTTTTAACAGGTGTGGGGAAATGGGTAGTGTCAAAGTACCAGTTTCCTCCACACACCAGCAACGGCTACAGACCTATTTATTTTTACAGGTAATGACATACCTATTTGGTGTTTGCTTAATTGGTGCTGGTTTCATTATGGGTTTAACTGTGGGATAACAAGAGACATATACGGCAGAATCATCTGTCCAACTGAGTAGATAAGATTTATCACCAAGTTTAGTCAACTCTGGTGCGATATTTGGTGCAGTAGCAACAGCTTTTGAGTTAACTTGAGAAAGTGCAGCGATTCCTAAAGTAGAAGCGCCGATAAGTAAACCAATACCTGCTAACCATATTGTTGATAGTTTCATCCGAATTTCTCCTTACAAAATTTTTAAATCTAACTAACGAGCAACTATTTTTTAGAAAAAACAGAAGTTTTAGTTTGTTTACCTGGTTTCTAATTTGTCATAAGTGCTGATAAAGCCTTGCTCAATAATCTGTGAAGCAAGCCACTACAATTTATATCCCTAAAGAGTTGTATTTGAGCCATGGTTGATTTTTCTCCTTAAAAATTTGCCCAACAGAAGTTAAGCGCTCATTTAGCTTGATTTATTTGTGTTAAGCAAACTTAGATATTGCAACGGGCATTGCTATCAATGTTTGCATGAATTCAATATATCTAATTGACTCTAACTTGTCGTCCACTTTGAGTTGAAACTTTTGCATAATACAATGATTGATGAATCAGCCCATCTTAAAGTGGAAGGTAAGCTCCAACTAAAGTTGGAATCTAAATTCAAACCTTAAATGTTGCGACCTGCAATACTAATCGCTCAAACCTGCAATCAAAGTACTTTCAAACTAGGATGATTTGCAATCTGGGGTATGAGACAATACAGTTCAGTTAAGGCTCAGAGGATGTTTTAAAAGTCTAAACGAATAAAAAATTATGCGAGTCGCCTGACCATAATGCGTATCATGGCAATGTAGATAAAAGTCTCGGAAGTTTCAGGTAATCTTTCGTAGTCCTTACTTAATCTTCTACACCAATTAAGCCACCCAAATGTTCGCTCTACGACAAGCGCGCTTTGGTAATAGAACGAAACCCTTGTTCTCCAAAGGTCTCTTGACCCACGATCACGCTCAAATTCACGCATTCGCTCATTCAAAATTCAAAAATAATTAAGAAATAATGAAAAAGAAAAATTTTAAATTCTTTGAATTTTGGAATTAAATTGAAATTTGAGTAAGGGTCTTGCGCCAAGAATTTATTAATTGAGGTATAAAAATGCACTCGCTTCATTATTCAAGCTCCCGGATTCATCCGTGGGGTCTTTAATGCGTGAACGAGCGAATGAGCGAATTTTGAATTCCCCGTTCGCCTAGCGTGCCCGGAGGGCTTAGGGGCTGACGACCTCAACAAGAAGAGCGAAACACATCCATCACCCAACGCATAAAGTCTTCTCCTCGATACCCACCATCCATCCAAATCGTATGTAAGCGATTCAGGCGATTGGCTTTGCCACTGCCCCTTGGGCAATCGCCCATACAATGAACTCGCCACTCGGAGTTTTTTGGCTCCAGTGCGCTCCGGAAGCGAAGCGGATGTAACCAAAACCCGTAAAACAAGCCCTAGTAAATCAACTGTTAAATGTCGTTTACGCCCGTGTATCTTCTTAAGAGCGTCATAGCCCACTTCCTGAGATATCATAGTGGCTGTTTCTACTGATTCGCGGATAGACTTACCCTTTTGGGTAGTGTTCTAGATTAGTGGTTAACAGTTCTGCAATCAATTCCCACTGTCCGAGTTTTAAGAATCCGAATGTCCTAGAAGGCTCCGTCGCTTATATCTCGCCCCAGCAAACGGGGAGAATGAACCGTCTATTGGATTACCGCACAGATTTTTACTCGCTAGGTGTCACCTTCTACGAACTGCTTGTTGGGCAACTGCCGTTTGTCGCTAATGATGTGCTCGAATTGGTGCATTGTCATATCGCTCTTGAGCCTCCTCCACCTGATAAAGTGAATGCACAAATTCCCTCAGTCGTTTCCGGCATCATCATGAAATTAATGGCGAAAAATGCAGAGGAGCGATATCAAAGTGCTTGGGGAATACTAGCTGATTTATCTCAATGTCTGCACCAGCTAGAAAACAAAGGTGGAATAGAAGCGTTCCAATTAGGTGCAAGTGACATTTATGATAAGTTTCAGATTCCGCAAAAACTCTATGGACGTTCAGCCCAAGTTGAGACATTATTAGCAGCATTTGAGCGAATCAGTACAGGGTCAAGTCTAGTAGTAGATGCATCCGCAAACCGCAAACCTCAAAGTGAGATGATGCTTGTAGCAAGTTATTCTGGCATAGGCAAATCAGCCTTGGTGCAAGAAATTTATAAACTGATTACCTCTAAGCGCGGTTATTTCATTACGGGGAAATTTGACCAGTTTGGGCGTAATATTCCTTACTCTGCAGTTGTGAATGTCTTTGCTGGATTAGTGCGACAACTACTGACTGAACCGGAAGCTTGTTTACTTTGGTGGCGAGAAAAAATCCAAGCCGCTTTGGGTGCGAACTCTCAGGTGATTTGTGATGTTATTCCCGATCTAGAACTGATAATTGGTAAACAGCCACCAGTATGTTATGACCACTGTCAGAATTCTTTTAAGAAATATCGGGATTTTGGCTAATCACCCAAAGGATCCGCTAACGGCAAACGGATACTCACGGTTGTACCTGCTAGGGGGTCAGACTGGATAGACAACGTGCCTGTGTGTTCCTGTAGAATTCGTTTGACAATCGCCAATCCTAGCCCAGTTCCACTTGGTTTGGTGGAATAGAAAGGTTGCGTCAGCTTTGCCAACACATGGGGTGGAATTGCCGCACCACCATTATGAACATGGATGCACACCTGACTGGTATCGGTGTGCAACTCAACAGTACAAGTTACAGTTTCACCAAGGGCGATCGCCTCGCAAGCATTCCGCACCAAGTTGATCAGCACTTGTTTGAGCTTGTCGCGATCGCCTAAAACAATCACTGCAAAAGATGCCGGAGTCAAGATAATTTCTCGCCCCAAGGCTTCTTTTGTAGCCCGCAAGGTATCCAGAGTTGCAGCCGCCAAAGCGTTGATTTCTACAGCAGCTCTCTGAGATACCTGCGGCTTGGCGTAAAGCGAGATTTCGTTCAACAGGTTTGCTAGACGCTGCGCCTCGTCCACTGCCAAGAATAGCCGCTCTTGAGCTGGTTGGGATAAGCTGATTTGCTGGAGGTGATGCAAGCAATCAGTTATTGTAGTCACTGGTTGGCGAATTTCGTTCACCGTGCGCGTGGCAAACTCACCAACGGCTGCTAGTCGTTCCTTCTCAATCAGGCGAGCTTGGGCGGCTCGTAGTTCCTGGGTGCGTTTTATCACCTCGGCTTCCAAAATTTCTTGAAATTGCCATTGCTGGTGGTAGAGGCGGTGGTTGTCGATAGCGATCGCTGCCCGTTCTGCAAACAGCTCCACAATCCGCAATTCCTCACTGGTAAACTGACGCGGTTGCTTATTAAAGGAACAAATAGTGCCGACAATCTCGCCTTGGGGAGTCTGCACAGGCACGCCAAGGTAGCAAAGGTAGTCTTTTGGTGGAGTGCCATGTCCTTGTTGGCGAGCATCTGCTATCACGAGTGTTCGTCTGTGCTGGGCAACAACGTCTGACAGGGTGCCATGCAACGAGTAAACCCGCTCACTCTCGCTCAGTACCAAGCTACTGGCAGCGATTCGCCCCGAGTCTCCCTCACGTAGGGTGACAATCGTCCAGTCTGAACGCACCAACTCGCTAACACTGGCGGCGATGTCTTGTAGATAGCGATCAACAGGAAGATGGGAACGCCCAATGAGAGCGGATAAGATATCAATGCTCCTTTGATGATGCTGACCGTGTAATTGGGGGGTACTTGGCAACTTCATCAGGGACTCCGTGGCTTGTGTGCCATGAGAATCTGAGAAAATGGCGAGCGTTGAACGTTCAGGTGGCTCCAGGACAGGTAGCGAAATACTTACCACCGTACCTGTCGTCAGGTTAGATTTAATGACCAACTGCCCACTATGGGCAACCACAATCCGTTTGACTATTGCTAGCCCCAGCCCATATCGATTGTGTTTCGTGGAGTAGAACGGTTCTGTCAACTTTGGCAACAGTTCTGGTGAAATTGGTTCACCGCTATTGTGAACCTGAATACTCATCTGACTTGTTGTACTTTCTGCGACGCTTAGGAGCACCGCACTGCTTGGAGGACTTGCCTCACAAGCATTCTCCACCATATGTAGCAACGCTTGGTGTAACTTTACTTTGTCGCCTAAGAACAGATGTGCAACTGGGGCAATTTTAAACTCAATTTGACGCTCTCTCGCCGCAGGCAACTCTTGCAAAGACGCCAAAATTCCTGTTATAAACGAATTTACCTCAAGTTCTGCCAGTTGCAACTCCAGGGGTTTGGCGTAAACCAAAATTTGCTCCAGCAGGTATTCTAAATGACTGGTTGCACCTAAGGCTTGCAATAATTGCATCCTGCCTAGTTCCGGCAGTTCAGCTCTTTTAAAATAGTTCAGCCCTATTTTGACCGTTGTCAGGGGGTTACGTAACTCATGCACAATCATTGCAGCAAATTCGCCCGTTGCTACCAGACACTCACTTTCAACTAATTTCGCTTGAGCAGCCCGTAATGCTTCTGTACGCTTGGCTACCTCAGCCTCCAAAGTTTGATTAAATTGCTGCTGCTGTTGGTAGATCTGGTAATGAAACAGCGCTGTGGCAGCACGTTCTGCAAAAATTTCGGCTATGCGAATTTCGTCAGTACTAAACTGGCAGGGCTGGACGTTGAACGAGCAAATCGTACCAATCACCTGTCCCTGAAACGTTCGCAGTGGCACACCTAAGTAAGACAGGTAGCCATCTGGCGGCTCACCATACTGAGTAGTGATGCTCGCATCTGCCACAGCCAAAGTACGCCCAGTTTGCACCACCGTATTTGTCAGTGTGCCATGTAGCGAATAAAGCTGAGCCATGCCATCAAATTCTAAGCTACTTGCCATAACTCGCTCAAACCCATCCTGACAGAGGGTGACTGCTGACCAGTCCAAACGCAGCAAACGACTGAGCCTGCAAGTTATTTCGTATAGGTAGCTTTTGATTTCACCGGAACGGTAGCTCAAGAAAGATAGTGTTTCCAAGATACGTTCTGCCGTTCTTTCCGGCAGAGGTGTCCCTAATTGGTTATCTTGATGGACTTGGCTCACTTGACGCGATCGCGGGGCAATAGCTTTTACTCCAAAATTGTACAAATATTATCAACAGTAATATATCCTGTTTACTCCATAGGTAATTAAAACTTAATTTTTACTGAATCAATCATGAGTAGCTTTTTGTGAAACTATCAGCTTCTTTATTAAACCTCTTGCAAAAGTGAATGTTTATGAAAAAAAACCACTCATGGAACACTCATGGAACACTGATGATTTATCTGTGTGCATCTGTGTTCCATGAGTGGTTCCAAATATCTTTAAACGGGAATGAGTGCAAAAAGTCTATGAGCTGGAACATCACTCGCGTAACACATAACCAACGCCTCGCACGGTTTGAATCAACCGCTTTTCGTTGTTCTCTTCCAGCTTCAAGCGCAGGTAGCGGATATAAACCTCGATAATGTTAGAATCTCCTATGAAGTCATAGCCCCAAACGTGTTCTAAAATCTGGTCACGGGCGTAGACTTGGCGGGGATGGGTAAGTAGGTACTCCAGCAGGTCAAACTCCTTAACCGTGAGTTCGATAGCTCGTTGCCCGCGGAATACTTCACGTGTACGGCGATTCAGGCTCAAGTCTGCAAACTGCAACACATCTTGGTCATCTTCCTGTTGGCGGCGCAGGTGGGCGCGAACTCTGGCAAGCAATTCCTCAATGCTGAAGGGTTTGAGGACGTAGTCATCTGCCCCAGCATTCAACCCCGCAACGCGATCTTGCACCTCATCCCGCGCTGTTAACATAATCACAGGTACTTTGTTTCCAGTTGTTCGCAGGCGGCGACAAACTTCTACGCCAGTCAGTCCAGGCAACATCCAGTCTAGAATGACCAAATCTGGTGTAGACTCCCGCGCCAAGGTTAGTCCTGCCATGCCATCATGCGCTACGGTGATACGATATCCCTCACTATTCAGTTCCAGCTCAATGAACCGAGCTAGTTTGATTTCATCTTCAATTAAAAGAATATGTGCGGTTATCATAACAATTCACTATTTTTAGACCGAAGTTACTCTAGGAACTTCGGAAGGAGCAAGCGGAAGAGATAGGACAAACAGCCTGATACAAAGTTGCATTCGTTCAGACAAACTGACACGGTGAAATCATATGCCCCCACGAATTGAGAATTAGGGGCGACGGGAATTTTTGAACAAACTTCTGTTTGCCTTTAGTTTAAACCAAATGTTGCGTGTCTTTTCCTCCTATACGTCTTTTTTGTGCTTTGACTGCAACTTGGTATTAGTTGACTTTGAAGGGATCGATAGAACGGTGTCATCTGCGCGTACCTGGTTAAGCAGGTCTTGTAAAATTTCAATGATGCGTTCCGTTTCTGTAGCCGCCGTTTCAAGGGCTTGGCGTTGGGGAATCGTAAGGTTAGTCCCTCGGCGTAACAGGCTTTGGAGATAGCCGTAGACTATGCTGAGGGGTGTGCGTAACTCGTGAGAAACTTGGTTTGTAAACTGCCGTTGTCGAACTCTTGTTGCAAACAGGCTAGTAGATAGTTGATGGCAGGATATGACCAGTTGTTGAACTTCGCGGGGGAGTTGTTGCAGATTTACAGGAACTCGTTGAGTGGTATCGTTGAGGGTTATCCACTTGTTAATTTGCAACAGTGGTAGAAGCGATCGCCGTACAATAACTGCAATCGTGAGCGTAAGCACGGGAAAAAACAGGATGAGGGCGATCGCTAAATTCCTGGTTGCGGCTTGGGAGCGAGATAGCATCTCGGTTATGTCAGCAGCGACATATAGCATAGCTGTTGGTTGGTTCACCATTGGCAGTGGCGTCGCCTTCACTACCAGTTGTTGTCCAGCAACTTTGTAGCGCCTGTTTTGAATAGATGAAGCTTGAAGGGACATCAGCACTGCCTTTTCACTAGCAGGCATTGAACTCAAATTTGGGGATACCAGTACTTCAGTGTTTGTCTGCTTCACCCACAGCCACATGGGTAGTGATGACCAATTATCTAGAGTTGCTTGTAGCTCATGTTGCCAAGGGATACTCTTACTCTTGGGTGCCATCATATTGGTCACTTGAGTTGCTACCAATGAGAGCGTTTGTTGATGATTTTCAATGACCATGCGCTCCATTGTCCAGCTTGTGCAAATGACAACGACCCCTATTCCCAGGGCAAAAACACCCATCATCCCCAAAGTTAAACGGAGTACTAAAGAGGACGGAACAAGCCACCCCGACTTAATTTTGATTATCTTCTGTAAAAGGATGCTAATAGCAGTCATGAGAAAAAACGTTTGTCATTTGCGATTGCCTACGGCGGGAGAAAAGCGCGATTGCCAAGGGCACTGCGCTCCGCGCAATCGCTTCTGTTGAACCAAAGGTTGGGGAGATTACATAATCTCCCCTAGCACTTAACGAGCGCTAACGCCACTACTAGCTTGTAGTGGTGCGTAGCCAAAGGTGGCGTTTGCCATCCGACACCAGATGACCACAGATTTGAAGTTTGCTACATTAACAGCATCGGGAATGGGGTAGCGTTGGGTCCCGTTGTACTTTTGTAAGCGCCCCACGTTTACGAAACTACCCTGGTTTTTATATGTTTGTGGTGGTTTGCCAGTGGTATCTAGAAGAACGTGCAGATCCGGTCCTTGGTCGCTGGTACTGAAGGCACCATCCAGTTCCAAGTAGCGATGTCCGTTTTCGGTGACGATGCGAGCTGAACCTGTAGTTGGCTTTTCTCCAGCCAGAAATTTGCCAGATGCTACAGCCATAGACTTACCTTGCGCCACAAGGATATTATGGTTGCTAGCACTTGAAGTGTCGCTGAGGTTTCGGGACGCTGTTATTTGAGCTGCTTGTCCTAACACAGGTACAGTGGTAATGATTAAGGAAGTCGCGCCTAGTAATACCAACTGATTCAGTTTCATTGTTGTTCACTCCATTCAATTTGTCGGCTCAATTTCATCTTGGTTCAATTAGCCTGGGAGAAAATGATTTTTTCCTGAGAAATAGGTGAATAAAACTGAAGTAAGGCTAAGATTTTACGTAGAAACGGCTCAAATTGAGTTCCAGTCAAAATATGAATTTTATCTGAGAACTCGCTGAAAAAAACTTAGAAACAACTCTAGAAATTATCTGATAAGTTATAGCTGTTGCTCATTTGTGCTGCCTAGAGCCACGTCAAAATAATAGTGTTCTGTATGAGCCTTTGTAGCTATGAATCCGAGCAATTATCCCACCTTCATCTTTACATTTGCACCGGATAACTTCAGCCTAGCACCCCCTCAAGTCCGTAGTGGCTAGCAAATTCTGGTGTCAAAATATAGGACAATTGTGTGACAGCAAAAAGCCAACACGGATCATGCATTTATATTTTATGAAAATTTTATGAAAACAAGAAAAAGAAATATTTTTAGCTGGGTTTCCAGTTCCTTCTACCTGTGGACAGCCATCCTCATCTTTGCAGCTGCCAATGCCGTGACCCGCAAAATTACAGAAATTGGAGCACAGCACCTGGTGGATGGCAGAAATCCCATTTCACTCTGCAATGTTTTATTTGTCGGCAACCTCTGTGCTTTAGCGATGATGTTGTTAATTTTTGGCAGAGAATTGAACCAACGCACCTTAAGGCAGTTAACCCGTGGAGATTGGATTGGCTTGGGAGTCATAGCTATCCTTTCCGGTGCCCTTGGTCCTGGGCTAATTTTTGGTGCCCTAGACAACACCACCGTAACCAATGTAGTGCTGATTGGTCGGCTGGAACCACCGCTGACCTTAGCTTTAAGCATCTGGTTAATAGGAGTTAGGGTCAATACTTGGACGATCGCGGGTGCGATCGTATCTTTTGCTGGTGTTGCTATCACCTCATTTCTGCCTAGCTCTGGTCAAAGTGTAGCGCTGATGGGGGGTTTATTGCACATTGGCAACGGGGAGTTAATGGCAGCCGCTGGCGCTGTGGTTTTGGCTGTTGCTACGGTCATTAGTAAGTTACGATTGCAGCATATCCCCCTAGGCTTTTTTAATATCTTTCGCACGGCTTTGGGAACGGTTGTCTTCTTCTTCCTCGCTCAGTTGCTTTATGGAACACAACACTTTCAGGATGCGTTCTCGCCGTATCTTTGGCAGTGGATGCTCCTTTACGGGGCTGTGATTGTCGTTGCAGGGCAATTGTGCTGGTTTGCAGGTTTGCGCGGCTCAACTTCCGCTCAAATCACTCTGGCTAACTCGTTTAATCCCATTGCTGCAATTGTGATGGCCTATCTAATTCTAGGGGAAGTACCCACAGCTACTCAATACATGGGCGGCAGTATTATTTTGATTGGCATTGTCCTCAGTTTAATTGGAAGTATCCGCTCTGCTAAAGCAATGCAAATCTCTGCTCAAATCAGCCCTGCCAGACAGATGGGTTCTGCAAGCGGCTTTATGGGAATGTGAAGTACCTACACTCCCGCAAGCGGTGAATGTAGGCTTCCGGTCTCACTCGCCGTTGCCTCCTTGTACAAGTACAACTTGGTCTTACACGGCGTCTCTCGTCAAAAGACGTTTACTAGGTCAAAGCCTAGACCCCGGCAGTCGCCCAGCCAACCGAGCGGCGAATAGGTTTTGATTTAGGGACAAGGCTCTCGGGAAACTACGGCATTCGTCTCCAGTCCCAGTGTGGTGCCTAGCATGAATGAACTCCGCTTAGACGAGTTCGCCCACCACGGCTACTCTCGTCCCCCGACTAGCGGTTTGGGGTATCTCCATAACACCACAAGGAATTAATATTTACTGACCTCATCCTCCTACGTTTAATTTTCACCGCAGCGCCCCTAATCCATCTTTCTGCCGTTGATAACGCTCTTTAAACTGTCGTTGCTGTTTATTGTGATCCACAATCGGGTCAGGATACCCAACAGCATGACGTTCTAAGGGTGAAATTTTCCCCGTCACCAAATATTCCGTATCCATAGACCGCAATTCCGGAACCCATTGCCTAATGTACTCGCCCTCAAAGTCAAACTTTTGCGATTGACTAGCAGGGTTGAAAATTCGCACGGGTTTTGGGTCCATACCGCTAGAAGCACTCCATTGCCAGCCGCCATTGTTCGCAGATAAATCAGCGTCAATTAATCTCTGCATAAAGTATTTTTCTCCCATTCTGGGGTCAACCAGCAAGTCTTTGGTTAGGAAATTGGCGACAATCATCCGACAGCGGTTGTGCATCCAGCCAAGTTCATTCATCTGGCGCATTGCTGCATCAACAATTGGGTAGCCAGTTTTCCCCTCGCACCAAGCTTGGAAATGTTCTTCGTTATTGTCATAAGGAAAGTTTTTGAAATGGTCGCGGAAAGCACCTTCTGCAAGTTCTGGGAAGTGATACATTGCGTGTTGATAAAATTCCCGCCACGCCAGTTCCTGTTGCCATGCGCGAATGCTGGTTTCTGTTTCCTCACTGCGGCTAATTTCTAGCGCCTCCAAAGTTGCTTGCCAAACGCTGCGAACACCAATCACGCCAAATTTTAGAGCAGCACTCAATCTAGATGTACCGTCAACTGCTGGGAAATTGCGCTGTTCTTTGTATTCATTAATCGCACTGGCGCAAAATTCCTCTAACCGTTCTTGCGCAGCCGCCTCTCCTGGCGCAATGACTAATTCTCCATCCCAATGGAAACCTAAATCTTTGGCTGAGGGTAATTCTATCACCCCAGAAGCTTTTGCAATTTCTTTTTCGGCTTGTGTCAATCCTTCGGCATTTTCCAGAGTTTCTACTGGGTTAGCCTTCGATTTACCAATCCAATTTTTCCAAAAGGGGGTGTAGACGGTGTAGGGCTGATTGGAACCAGTACGAATATCCTCTGGTGAGTGTAAGATCTGATCCCAGTTTTTCTCAAGAAACTGAATACCTTTTTCTTTTAGTGCGTCTGTGACAGCGCGATCGCGTTCTTGAGAATACGGTTCCACATCCCAATTCCAAAATACAGCTCTAGCGCCCAGAGTCGCTGCCAGTTCTGGAATGGCTGTAGTAGGATTGGCATGGAGAATTAACAACTGGCTACCTGCTTGAGCATATCGCTGTTGTAGTGACTGTAAACTGCCAATCATGTAAGTCACTCTGACCGGAGCAACATCATCCCGTTCTAGAATATTCGGATCAAGGCAAAACACGCCGACGACCTTTGGACTCTGCTTTCTTGCAGTAGCGAGTCCTGTGTTATCACAAATGCGTAAATCGCGGCGATGCCAAAACAAAATTAAATCAGACATTCCATCCTTTGGATAGTTCTTTTGTACTAGCTTAAAGTTAACAAAAGTCAAAAGTCAAAACAGAAGCAAAATTTATCACCTTTTAACTTTTGTGTACGTCTTTCTTTCGGCGTCTTTTTCAGCCGCGTTATTCTGCAATTGTCAATTTTTTCTTGAGAAAATATATAAATATGCTTGATTTAGATCGAATTTAATGTATTTTAATATACGGTTAATTGCCGTATATAGCGTATATTAAAGCAGTATTGCACAGCCAACTCCAGGAGAGAACAAAGATGCGAATAGCTCGTGATATCACCGATCTGATTGGTCGGACGCCTCTAGTTCAGCTTAATCGTATTCCTCAATCTGACGGCTGTGTTGCCCAGATTTTGGTCAAACTAGAGGGGCTAAATCCATCAGCTTCAGTCAAAGACCGAATTGGTATCAGCATGATTGAAGCTGCTGAGCAAGCAGGATTAATTCGCCCGAGAAAGTCAGTTTTAGTAGAACCCACTTCTGGCAACACGGGCATTGCTCTAGCGATGGTTGCGGCACCCAAAGGGTACCGTTTAATCTTAACCATGCCAGATACAATGAGTACGGAACGGCAGTTAATGCTAATGGGGTATGGGGCAGAAGTGGAGTTGACACCAGGAGTTGAAGGTATGTCTGGATCTATTGCTCGTGCTAAAGAAATTGTTGCTACTACACCTAATGCCTATATGCTTCAGCAGTTTCGTAACTGTGCCAATCCCAAAAGCCATCGGGAAACAACAGCTGCTGAAATTTGGGAAGACACCGATGGGCAAGTTGATATCCTAGTCGCTGGCGTCGGCACAGGAGGCACAATTACTGGAGTTGCTGAAGCAATCAAGTCCCGCAAAGGAGAATTTCAGGCGATCGCAGTTGAGCCAGCTAACAGTGCCGTACTCACAGGTGGTAAACCGGGAGAACACAAAATTCAAGGCATTGGAGCTGGGTTTGTTCCTCCCGTGTTGCGTATAGAACTCGTTGATGAAGTTCTTCAGGTGACTGATGAACAGGCGATTGAATATAGCCGCAGGCTGGCACGAGAAGAGGGAATTCTGTCAGGTATATCGACTGGTGCTGCTTTGTGGGCAGCGGTTCAAGTTGCTAAGCGTCCGGAGAATGCAAGACGTTTAATCGTGATGGTGCAGCCCAGTTATGGTGAGCGATATTTGAGTACGCCCTTGTTCAAAAACTTAGAGCAAACTTAAAAGAAAAGAAAGAATCTTAAACTACAGTTTAACTATCGGAGAGCTCTAGATTCAAAGCAAGAGTTAAGTATAATTTTTATTGTTATTAAATAATTTATGTCATAATGCCTATCCTACTGCTTGAAGACGGCACAATACACAGTGATTTGGTCGATATCGCTCATCAACTATCACCGCTTGGAATCAACCTCAAACACTACGAACCAAGCACGCCGCTCTTTTTTAGCGATCTACTTTCACAGGAAATCCTGACAGACAAGGAAAAGAACTATATTCTCGAAATCCATGACAGCCTGTTTGAATATCTTAAAAACGAAGGAAGCTATCTTTGGAGTGACTTGCTAAGTGTCCATCCTGGGTTGCCCGATCTCGATACACTCATAGCGACCTACAACCATTACCATATTCACACTGCCCCGGAAGCCCTTTATATGTTGGCAGGAGAGATGGTTTTCGGCTTTGTGCGACCGGATGGCAGCCAAGTACAGCTTTTAATTCAAGCACAAGATTATATCCACATCCCAGCCAGAGTCGAGCATTGGATAAGACCTGCTGCATCATTGCATTGCAAAGCAGTACGCTATTTTACAACAGTGGACGGGTGGATGCCCCACTATACAGGAACTCAGATCAGTAATTTTCTAAGAAAGCAGCGATAAGGCAACATCTGCAAACCTATTAGACATCTGGGAAAATCAACCTGAAACCCTTGTGCTGCCTGATGTGCTCACTAATTTCTAGAGAGGTCTATTACACTTCTTGCACGAAGACCAACAGCCTGATAGAATCTGCGGCTACACAGACGTAGACACTCATCGGCTTCCCGTAATACTCTGATTTCTAATGGTGAAGCTGTCATGCTTCAAAAATACAATGCGAGTGCGATTGCTCTTTGGCCACTGCGCTACAACCAGCAATGGCAGCTGCGGAATGTGGGTCAAATGGCTGTGATGAAATTTTTTCGCTGATTTATGAGTGCAGATATCATTTCCTGCAATGGAGTATAAACTGGCATTTATTGGTAACAATGGCTACAACGCCAGTAAAGACCTCCTAAACGCATATGACGGAGTAAAGTGTATGAGCAGCAAGGGCAACTATGCTTAGTCCACATGGATTGCGAAGTATATGTAGTTGTATTTCCTTGGCTGTTATCAGTTGTAGGATGAGCCAGTGATTGACTCGATATCTTTAATAAAGCTTGCATTTTTTTATCTGATTTTTATTGATGTCCGACTCATATTTCACTAGAGACGGTGGCGCTAATTTGTCGTTGAATCCACACAGATTTCTGAAATACTGTAGTTAGTCCTAGCTCTATTAACTTTGAGGCTACGACCCATCCACTCAATGCCTCGCAGCGCCCGAATTGCCGCTGCTTCTTCCGCATCAGTTTCCATTTCTATAATGGCAAATCCTTTATTCTCGCCAGTTTTCTGGTTGATAGATACTTGAATTTTGTTAACATATCCATGCTGTAAAAATATCTTTTTGAGGTCATCTTCTTCAACCTCATCAGATAGATTTTAACATAAATTTACATAAATATTTCTCGAAAGAAACAGGTAGATAAAACTAGATTATTAGAGGTTTTTATTTATAAATTTCAGTCACATAGCCGAAAATAATTTCCGATAATTTAATTATAGCTTAATCAAAAAAAACGTGTCGTGTAAGCATCTGCCATTTCAGAACTATAGCCCTTGCTGAATAATATTTTTATAAGAAAATTTAAGACATAGAAATCTAATTATATAGCTTGTAAGTAGGTGGAAAAAAATAAACGTCAGTAAGTGAAGAAAAATTCTTTTAAAAAACTCTGTTCCGTTCAGCATAGGTGCATAGCAGCCTTCTACTTATTTCTTTAATAATGTGAGTGTAACCAATACCTTGAATGAAAATATGACTAAATTATGCAATATCCTCCTACCCAGTAAGCTTTTCAGACAAAAATCTTATTCCCAGGTTATACAAGCGCATCTTGGAGCAGTCAAATTGTACTTTACCTATTTGTGATTTCTTATTTGTCATTTGGGAAAACAGAAGAATTGTGAAGTATAATTAAAATATATAAACAGCGACAACGCTACTCGTTGCGAGGCAGCGAATATGGATTGCCAATAAAGTTTTGAGGCGATATGCAGCCGGAGAAAGAAATTTTAGGAAGGCAGACTTGAGAGGAATAAGCTTAATTAAAGCAAATTTGAGGCAAGTAGATTTTACTGGGGCAAATTTGAGCAACTCAAACTTGAGCAACTTAGATTTAGGCAATGCCAATCTAAATTGGGTCAGCCTGAGAAGAGCAAATCTAAGCGGGGCTAATCTGAGAAGGGCAAAAATGCCTGATGGGAAAATGCACAACGACTACTTAATTTGTGCTAATTACTTTAGTTAACAGTTCTGGTTGAATCCGTAGCCCAATCGATAAGCGGATTTAATTGAATTGTACCCACAAGCGCCAAACAATTACCCTTCTGCTGGAGCTAGGTGCTGAGTGACAAATTTTTGGACAAGAGCATTATCTTGACCGCAACTTTATGACATAAGGTTTTAACGTTGTGAGCACTTTCTGTTGCGTTGACAGTGAATATGCCAACATCTGTTGTCATGGTATCCACAGTTCATCATTTGTCTAAATAATGATGCCACCATCTTTAGTCAATCGCGACACTTTTAGATCAACTTGATTTCATTTTTTTGAAGGAGTTTGTTAATGAGTCTTATCATAAAGTCGATTATGAACGCGGACGCTGAAGCTCGCTATCTCAGCCCTGGGGATCTCGACCAGATTAAGAGCTTTGCCACAAGTGGTGAGCGCCGTCTGCGCCTTGTTCAGGTTTTAACAGAAAACCGGGAGCGCATTGTTAAGCAATCTGGAAACCAGCTGTTTCAAAAGCGCCCAGACATTGTCTCTCCTGGTGGCAACGCCTACGGTGAAGAAATGAGTGCGACTTGCCTGCGGGACATAGATTACTACCTGCGCTTGATCACCTACAGTGTCGTGGCTGGTGAGGAGACGCCGATTCAAGAGATTGGGGTCATTGGTGTGAGGGAAATGTATAGGTCCCTTGGCACTCCCATTGAGGCTGTTGCTGAAAGCATCCGTGCGATGAAGAATGTCACCACCTCGATGTTGTCATCAGAAGACGCAACCCTTGTTGGCGGTTACTTTGACTACCTAATCGCTGCCATGCAGTAGGGCAAAGTAGAATCCTGGTTAGCTGAGTGGGAAAACCAGGATTAGCTAGATTTGCATAGGTTTAGCGCGAATAGTTAAACCGGTGACGATATTTTATCCATACTCTACGTGTAGGCATGGATTTTCCGGTTGGTTTTAAACGCTTTGCAAGCTCTAGCGGTTCTGATAAGCACTCCACAAAACGCTGATTGCTGAGTGCTTGAATTATAACCTCAGTTAGCTCCTTGTAGGATGGATTGCAATTTTAGTAGGCGATCGCCCGCCGCCGCCAAAGTTTCTGGCTTCTTACTAAAACAGAATCGAATAAATTTGCTACCCGCCTCTGGTTGAGAGAAAAAGCTGGAACCGGGTACCACTGCAACTCCAATCTCTTTAATGAGATACAGGGTGAACTCTACATCCGTCTTGTAGCCAAAGCCGGAGATGTCGGCGAGTACGTAGTAAGCTCCCTTGGGAATAAAATAGGGAATCCCGACTTTATCCAAAATCTGAAGCAGACTGTCTCGCTTTTGTTGGTAAAGTCTTGCCAGTTCCTTGTAGTAACTCTGTGGTAGTTGCATCGCCGCCACTCCTGCTCGTTGTAAAGGTGCGGGTGCGCCTACGGTGAGAAAATCATGAACTTTACGAATTGCCCCAGTTAATTCTGGATTTGCCAAGATGTACCCGACTCGCCATCCAGTCACACTGTAAGTTTTGGAAAGACCATTGATAGTAACAGTGCGCTCCTCCATACCTGGCAGAGTTGCCATTGCTATGTGCTCATTTCCATCATAAAGAATGTGTTCGTAGATTTCGTCAGTAAAAGCCAGCACATCCCACTTTTGGCAAAGTTCGGCAATTAAGGTTAGCTCCTCACGATTAAACACCTTCCCAGTTGGGTTGTGGGGAGTATTAATAATGATGGCTTTGGTGTTGTTGTTGAATGCTTGACGCAGTTCGGCTTCATCAAAAGTCCAGTCGGGTGGATGCAGCGATACATAACGCGGAGTTGCACTCGCTATGACTGCATCGGGACCATAGTTTTCATAATAACCCAAGTTGCGGGTTATCTGAGTTCGAGCGCTTCGCAGTCTGAGATTAATGCGATCGCCAATGCCAATTTAGCGGTTGCGCAGAGCGCAACCGTCACTCAGAGTTAGTTCCAATGAAGA
>JAHHIB010000138.1 GCA_019359075.1 Kalymmatonema hyalinum WJT4-NPBG1 | reverse complement strand
TGTTTAGGCGTCGCTTGACGGACGCAGCAAGATAGAAATTGTAAGTACGGTTTGAGTAAAAATCCTCTACTGAATTACGATTCTGTTAGCAGAATCTCAGACCCTTTAGGGCTGAGAGTGTCAAAGAGATTGCTCAATAGTCATTAGTGAGTCCAGTCCTGCAGGCGGGTCTCCCGCCGTAGGGAACTGGCGTTCGCCGTCAGGCGTGCCGAAGGCATACCCGAAGGGTCATTAGTTATTAGTCATTAGTTACTACTTAAGTGTCAAGACCAGCAGGCACCCCCTACGCTCAAATTCACTATTTAGAGTCATACCTTGTACGTTGTGGAGTTCTCTAAAGCGGCTAAACTGGTAAAAAGAAGTTTGGGCTATACTACTGTCGCGTGACAAATTAATGGCATATTACTAAATGTTATTTGTCCAGTAGCCCAAAGCCTTGGACTAATGACCCTTCGGGTATGCCTGCGGCACGTCTTCGACGAACGCCAGTCGCCTAGGTCGGGAAACCCTCCAAAGAGCGCTGGCTCACTAATAACTGATGACTAATGACTAATGACTAACAGTTTAGAGGCTCAACTTTTAGAACTGCGAGAGGAAGGAAAAAAAGCGATCGCCGCCGCTGATACGCTAGAACGTCTGGAAGAACTTAGAGTCAGCTACCTAGGGAAAAAGGGTCAACTAGGGGCGCTGTTGCGGAGTATGGGGCAACTCAGTGCCGAGGAACGACCGACAATAGGAGCGATCGCCAATACAGTCAAAGAAGCCCTACAAAACAGCATAGAGCAGCAACGCGCAGTCTTGGAAGGCGCGAAAATTCAGGCACAGCTAGAAGCTGAAGCTTTGGATGTGACAATGCCAGGAACTTATCGTCCTCAAGGTCGCATCCATCCCCTCAATGGCATCATCGACAAAGCTTTGGATATCTTTGTCGGTTTGGGCTACACCGTAGCTCAAGGACCAGAGATGGAAACAGATTACTATAACTTTGAGGCTCTCAACACCCCTCCCGACCACCCCGCCCGTGATATGCAGGATACCTTCTACCTACCAGACGGCAATCTCTTGCGGACTCACACCTCATCGGTACAAATTCGTTATATGGAAACTGAGGAACCGCCGATCCGCGTTATTGCACCAGGGCGAGTCTACCGGAGAGATAACGTAGATGCAACACACTCAGCGGTTTTCCATCAGATAGAACTTTTAGCAATTGACGAGGAACTAACGTTTACCGACCTTAAAGGCACCATTAAAGTATTTTTGGAGGCAATGTTTGGCGAGTTGCCCATTCGCTTCCGCGCTAGTTATTTCCCGTTTACAGAACCCTCTGCTGAGGTTGATTTACAGTGGAAGGGTCGCTGGTTAGAAGTGATGGGTTGCGGCATGGTCGATCCAAATGTCCTCAAAGCCGTAGGTTACGACCCAGAAGTTTATACTGGATTCGCCGCTGGTTTTGGTGTAGAACGCTTCGCAATGGTTCTGCACCAAATTGATGATATTCGCCGCCTTTATGCTAGCGACCTACGCTTTTTACGGCAGTTTTAACTCTTAGCGCTATTCATCCCAGCGATGAATAGCGCTAAGAGTTAATTAATCACACCTGAATGACCTTGGATATCTCCTATAGGTTCAAATCTGCCGCCTAAATATTTTGCGAGAAACTCCTCTGCTATGGCATAGAAGTGTAGTCGATTTTCTGGTCGTGCAAAGCCATGTCCTTCATCTGTGTAAAGGACGTATTCTACTGGCAAATTCCGTTGCCGCATTGCTTGTACAATTTGATCGCTTTCTGCCTGTTTTACCCTTGGATCGTTCGCACCTTGACCGATAAGTAAGGGTTTTTGAATGCGATCGGCAAAAAATAAAGGCGATCGCGACTTGAGAAACTCTTGTTCTGTTTCCAAATTGCCCACCCGATGGTAAAACATCCCCTTTATCGGTTCCCAATACGGCGGTATACTTTGCACCAGCGTTATCAAGTTACTTGGTCCGACAATATCCACACCAGCAGCAAAGACTTCTGGTGTGAAAGTTAACCCTACTAATGTTGCATAACCACCGTAAGAACCACCCATAATGGCAATCTTTTTCGGATCGGAAATGCCTTTTTGTACCAGCCAGTCAACGGCGTCAATCAAGTCCGAGTGCATTTTGCCAGCCCATTCGCGATTGCCAGCATTAAGAAACGCCTTACCGTAGCCAGTGGAACCGCGAAAATTGACTTGGAGAACAGCATAACCTCGGTTAGCCAACCACTGTGCTAGCGAATTGTAACCCCAAATGTCGCGCGCCCAGGGTCCACCATGAACCAGCAATACGGTTGGTAGGTTAACAGCAGGTATACCCGGTGGAGTTGTCAGGTAAGCGTGAATCGTCAAGCCATCGCGCGCCTTGTAGGAAATCGCTTGCATTGACGCTAGCTGCAACCCTTCCAGTTTGGGTTGGTTGCTGAACAGGAATGTACTCGTTTTGGATTCTCGGTTGTAGGCATAATAGTATACTGGACCATCGTCAGTGATGTAAGCAACTAGCCAGTTTTTGTCTTCCAAATCGCGGCTAACGACAAAAAATTCTCCAGGTCGCACTTTTGGTATTGTCTCAAAGTCAGCCGCAATACTTGGGTCTAATACCTTCCATTCCTGTTTGTCTTTGTAGAAAGAAACAGCCTGGATAACTCGCGTTATCGGTTGAATTATAATATTGCCAACATCATATTGTTCATCTTCCGCGATGATCGTTTCCTGACGGGTGGCAAGGTCTAGGGCAATCAGACGTTGGGCATTGGCATTGTGATTGCCTGTGATATACAGTGTTTTCGCATCAGCCGAGAAGCTTACTGAAGCGCCTTCCTCATCTGGTTCCCAGTGATGCAGGGTTTCCCACGGCTTATCTGTCGTTTCCCTAAAGAAAAGGTCGGAACCACCATCAGGTGTGCTAGCTGTCGCTGCACGTATCTCGAACTCGGCATCAGCTGTCCAATGAATGACGTTACCTGGGTTATCGGTGTTAAACTCAACCGCACCGTTTTTCAAGTTGACGCGGTAAACATCAAACTTTTGGGAATTGTTCAAGTTCATCCCCACCAGCACCTGGTTTGGGAATTTGGGGTTAAGTCCCACCAGTTGTGCTTTCACATTTTGGAATGGCGTTAAGTCACGTACAATATTTGATTGAATATTGACCAAGTACAGGTGAAAGTTTTCGTCGCCATCGGAGTCTTGCAGATAAATCAACTGGTCAGCGTTATAAGTCCACAAGAAAATGCGGATACCACGCTTTTTGTCAGCAGTGAGTATGCGGTCGTCTTCCTGTCCCACGGTTCGCAGCCACACCTGCAAGACATTCTTCTCATCAGGGGCAATATACGCCAAGTACTTGCCATCAGGCGAAAGTCCCGGATTGGTTCTTTGCGGGTTCCCAAAGAGAATTTCACGCGGAATCAGTGGTGGTAGCGAGAGTGCTTGTTGTTCGACAATGGAAGATGACATAATTTCCTCCTCTATTCGACTACTTTATTGTCGCTTGAGTGATGGAAATAGCAATTTATCTGATCCGGTGAACTCACTGGAAAAGTCGCTTTTCTTAAGATAGGCTGACTACGTACGGCAGTTATCGCAGTGACCACAACGCCAGTTCTTCATCTCTTCCTCAAAACCAAAAGCACTTAATAAAAAACGCCAGCGGCACTGCTTAGTCGTAAGATACTGATTCATCTGCTTCGCAGCGTGCAATTGTGTGACTGGTTGAGTTTTCGCCCCCGGAACGATAGTGTAATGGAAAGGGTCAAGCCACTGGAGTTGTCCGGTACTATGTAGCAGAGAAAGAGCGATCGCCCCATTGGGAAATTCTCTCGCCACAGCATTCACTTCCCCTGTTTTTGGCAATTTTTTCAGGGCTTGCTGCGCCGATAATTGTTGCTTGTGCAAATTCTCCTCAAAAAACTTTTGTCTTTGCTTATCCTCGGGATCTAACCACCCTGTCGGTTCACTAATCAACATCAACGCCTCGGCTGGTTTTCCATCGCGTCCAGCGCGTCCAATTTCCTGCACGTACTCTGAAATCAACAACGGTGGGTGAAAATGAACCACCCAACGCACATCACTTTTATTTATCCCCATACCAAAAGCACAGGTACAGATAACAAACAGCATTTTTCCACTCAGCCATTGTGCTTCTATGGTGCGACGTTCCTCTGCGCCCAATCCTGCATGATAAGCTGCTGTGGCGTAACCCATTTCTTGCAGCCATGCAGCCAACTCCTCGCTATCTCGCCTTGTGCGAACGTAAACTAACCCAGTTTGTTGTCGTTTATCCGAAAGAAATTTTAATAATTGTTGCTTTCTGCCTCTTGGCGTCCAAATTATGCGAATAAAAAGGTTAATATTAGATCGGTAAGGATAAATGCAAAAAACTGCAGGTTGCTGCAGCTCAAGAACTTCTCGAATTTTAGTTTGGGCTAGAGGGTCCGCGGTGGCGGTAAAAGCGGCTAGCGCTATATTTGTTCCCAATGGTTTTGATTTGAGTAGCGCTGGTCGTACCGTCCCCAACCTTCGATAAGCTGGTCTAAAACTGTCTCCCCACTGTACCAAACAATGCGCTTCATCTAGTATCAAGCCATTTATCACAATTTGCGGCTGAGATAACCTTTCCCAGACTGGCTTGCTCAGTAAAGTTTCTGGTGACAAGTAAAGTAATCTCAGCTGTTGCCGTTGCAAAGCTTGCAAAGTTTTATGTCGCTCGTTAGACGGCAATTCACTATGTAAAAGCGCCGCTGGTAAATTGCGTTCCCGAAGTTCCTGCACTTGGTTTTCCATCAGCGCCACCAAAGGTGAAACAACGAGCGTTAATCCAGTTTGTAGCAGCGCTGGAAGTTGAAAGCAAATCGACTTTCCCCCACCTGTAGGCATGATAATCAGGGCATCTTTTTTTGCCAACAAACTCTGGATAATTTCTCCTTGCGGTGGACGGAAATCTTCATAACCCCAGATTTTTTGAAATGCAGCGCGGACTTCATTCCAAGATGTTGTTGCAGATTGATTCATGAGCAGTAGTAGAGTACTAAGTGTAATTATAAATACACTGAATGCTCTGTAACCACTGGCTCAACCATTTTCTTGAAACTCTCTTATTCTTTGGGCTATTTGCCCTGTCTGTCTAAATTGTTATGTTTTGACACTTAGACCGCAGAACCCTTAGTAGGAAAGCCCTTGGAGAACTGGCGATGGTAAGAGCTTATTGCTTTGTAACTTATTGCAATTAGTGAAGGCGAACCTCCGGAATCATCCATGAAGATTGTGAATTCTTAGAAGAACCCTTTTGGGTACTGCCAGTTATAGAGTGAGTCTTATACCATTTCACGAAATCCTTGATACAAATAATTTTCTATAATTATTTCCCCCTGCTCAGAGCACCCTGCTCCCATGCTGCCCATTTGTATCAACATTACAGTAAAACGGTATTACACACTATGAACAAAGTCTATTCAAAAGGTGACAGATATACGTCAAAAAAAATTTCTACCAGCTCCAATGTACTTTTATTAACAGTAGTCAGAAAACTTAAAACTGGAGGAAACAATGTCAACCGATCAGCTAAGTCTTGAGGTCATCGCCGAGCGCCCCGTTGTCCGTAATGACCAAATCTCTGACATTGACATAGCAATTGATCTTCTCACGACTAAGACAATTGGAACGCAGTCAACCAATTATGCTATCAACCTCTGTATTGTGATTGATCGCAGTGGGAGCATGGCAGGTGAAAAGCTTGAGCAAGCCAAGAAAAGCTGCGTAGACATATACGAGAGTCTCAACTTGAGTGACAGACTAACTGTACTTGCATTTGATGACGAAGTGATATCTGTTGTAAATCCTCAAACCCCTTCAAATTTGGTTAAGGAGCGCATAATGGCTCTTGAACCAGGGGGGCAAACTAATCTGTCCAAAGGTTGGTACCTCGGTCTTTTGGAGCTGCAAACTTATACCACTGATAAGCATATTAATCGGCTCATACTGTTGTCGGATGGGCAAGCTAACCAAGGAGAACAAAAGCCAAGTACTCTCGGTGCCGAGTCGAGCCGAGCGAGAAATGAGATGGGAATTACTACATCAACAATTGGAATAGGAACGGATTTCCAAGAGGATATTCTTGCCACTCTAGCGAATGAATCTGGAGGGCGGTTCTGGTTTATTGTTGAAGTTGGGATAGAAGACATTATAAAGGAGGAGTTCAGTGGGGCGCTTTCAGTATTTTTGGAACGTCCCAGAATAGAGGTAAACCTTCCTCCCGGTGTCACAATTATACGAGAGTTGAACAATCTTCAGAAAACCTCTGATCGCTATCGTATTCGACCAATCAAGGCAAATGATCAGTTCTGTTTTGCATTAAGACTGCGAATAGATCCGTCTAAAGTTGATGGCAGCGAGTTAACCATCAGCGCAACTTTACTGGATGGTACAGACGTGGTGCAGAAAACCAAAACTAATTTAAGTCTTGGCTCCATGCAGGAGTACGTTCAAAGTCCTGAAGATCCTCGTGTTGCAATGGTTGTCACAAAGTACTTAGCAGCCACCTCAGACGAGGAGATGGCTAAGGAAATGGATACTCGAAATGTGACTACAACGCTTCAAATGCTGCAAAGCCAGTCTAACCTGATGAAAGAGCTAGAGTCTAAACTTGCGGGAGCTACAGCAATGTCTTGGGGGAGTGAAGCTGAAATTCAACCTCAGCGACGCGAACGCGAACTTGCCCAACTTCGTAAGGAAATTGAAGAAAATGAGGCACTCGCCACTGTTGTTCAGTTGATTCAACTTTCTCAGGGACTGGGTCAATCAGATCAAGCAGAAAGACTAATCATGGTGTACCGCAAGCTGTTCAAAGGCAGAGAAATGAGAAAGAAAGGATGGGATGCTAGAGGAGATATGGATGATTGGGCTGCTAGAAGAATGCTTGAGGAAGCTTTATCTCTTGCAGATAGTCTCATAAATAGTTTTCCAGATATGCAAGAAGAGTTTTTGGACATCCGCGAGAGAATAAATGAGCAACTGGCACAGTTTTCCTAATAAATCATGGTCTCCAATTGGTAAGGTCTTAAGCGGTTTTGGCAATGGAGAGGGGGCTTACATAAGTGCATATGCAATCAATATAGATATTGGTTCGTTTCTGAACGGACGAGTATCAGCTTACATTCGTATTGCTGGAGATCGACCCATTAATGGTGCAGGAGTTATTTGCCGTGCAAATGAAATGCGCTCATTCGTTGCATTTTACGTCGTAACTGATGATACTTCCCCCGATTTATACGGCGTTCGTCTTGCAGCATTCAAGTATGGAAAGCTTGAATCGCTAGTTGGTTTAAAGCATTCCATTTCAATTCCCAATCGTCAGTTTCATATTTCTCTACAGTTCTTTTCCGGTGAGATGATTGGGGAAATCATTACAGAGACTGAGACCCACACTCTAACCTATCTTGTTCCAGAAATTCCATTTCCTGGTAATTGCGGTGTAGTTCGCTTTTACAGTTCATCTGTTACGGTACAAAAAATTCAGATCGAGGAGATTAAAATGAAGCCAATTTTACCAGAGGAAGATGAGGAGAGCGAGCAGCCAACACATCCCTTTTCTGTATTTCTTTCGCATTCTAGTGCTGACAAGGAAGTAGTGTTAAAAGTGATTAATGCTTTTAAGAAAGCTAATATTTCATATTGGGTTGACCACGAACAAATCAAATTTGGCGATGGTATAGTAGCCAAAATTGAGGAAGGATTACAAAAAAGCAAATATGTTGTGGTATGTCTAAGTGAAAAATTAATAACCTCCGGTTGGTGTCGGGCGGAATATGGCGCTATTCTCTACAGAGAATTTAGCGGAGATACATCTAGGAGGGTTATTCCTCTGAGTCTCGACGGCTCAAATAACAGTAACAGCATACCCCTGCTACTCTCTGACAAGTTACGTGCTAATTTCACAGATCAGAAGAATTTCTCAGAATTCATCCAATTTCTTCATGAATCTTCTAAGTAGAGTAACTAGAGGATAAGACTTGAATTGCAAGTTTGAGCGATAATTAGATTAAAACGCCGACTTACTTAAACTATATATAAGTGAGTAAGAAAGCGCTTTAGAGTCTGACGCTAGAAAAAGGCTTTGATACTGGAGATGGAGAGATGGCAAAATTCAAAAGTGTGAAAGTTAATCTCCGCTTACCTTTTCTAGGATCAGTAGAGGGAGTATGGGAACCTGATGAAAGTGAAGTAAGTGCAGCTTGGGAACTTTACGTAGAGTTAATCACTCGTATTTCTGTCGTAGAATTAAAACCTGACGAAGGATTGCTACGAGAAGCTCTATCCTCTCTTTATTCTTTGTTCGGAACAACTAGGGGTATTCTTAAAAAATATGGTGCTTCTGTTGCTCGCTCCAAAGGCGAGAGTCATATTTCGTTCGGATATTTAGCTGTTGCAATTTTGAATACTGTTTTGCGACCAGTTTTAGCAAAATGGCACCCTTTACTATCAGATTATGAGAATAGAAGAGAAGCAAGGTTTTCTGTATTGGAGCATGAAAGGAACTGGGAAAGACATGAAGAACTCAGGCAGGTTTTAAATGATGTGCGGCTCGTTCTTATTGAGTACACTGATTTATTAGCCCAAGTAGCGGACGTTCCCCTTCTAATTATTGAAAGATAGAGACATAGTTTTGTATTCCAATTGCTAAAAAACGACTGTAGTGAGTCAATTGACTGAAGCGATGACACGGATGAAAGTTTGTAGCGATCGCTGAAGCACGTATTAAAATGTGTAACCTTATTTACATGAGAACCTTTATGAACTTGTTCAATTTTGTCATCAATCTTTTGTAGAACAGGCATCATATGAAATCCGTTTGTTTAGTTGTCGTATCGACGAAACCTCAGCCCGGCTGCGCCATCCCTCTCCTTGGTAAGGAGAGGGGAAGGGGTGAGGTATAGACGCAGTAAGTAATTAACCGGATTTGATATTATACCCGTCCACATACATTAAGACAAGAAAGAACTGATATCAATTAAGTCCAACTGCATAGCACAATACGGTTCAGTTAGAGCTAAAAACCTGATGCATGCGTAGATTGGGGAGCCAGCGCTGCAGGAGGGTTTCCCTCCGCAGGCGACTGGCGTTTGAGGAACGAAACCCAACATTATCACGGCTTTGTTGGGTAGAGCGATCGCTCTACCCAACCTACAATTATCCTTAACTGAACCGTATTGCTGCATAGCATTCCCATTGGAAAAACCAAGGCTTTCATAAACTGGTTTTCCCATGACAGAGGCGTCCAGACGTACTCGCGTACAACCAATTCCTTTCAAATAGTTAACCGTCGCGCTAGTTAATTGCTTGGCAATTCCTTGCCTGCGGTAAAATGGTTTAACGTAAACGCCCCAAATGTAACCAGTTTTGCGAGATTGCTGCTTAAGAATATTTGGGTAAAGACCTTTCACTGTATAGAGTTGACAACTTGTAGAACCTACAATTGCACCATCAACCTCTGCCACAAACGCTTTGTAATATAATTGACGAGCCTGTTCTATAAACTGAAGAATAATATCAAGCCAGTCAGGATTGATATTATCATCAGGAACACCAAGGTCTTTCGACATCTGGTAAAAGTGCCTTGCAATAATTGGGTCTTCCTGTTGAGTCGCTTCTCTAATAGCAATTTTCATTTTTCATAAATCCAACTGCATAGCATTGCTATTGGAAAAACCAAGACTTTCATAGACTGGTTTGCCTAAGGGAGAGGCGTTGAGAACCGCTCGCGTACAACCCACTGCTTTCAAATAATTAACCGTCGCGCTAGTCAGTTGCTTGGCAATTCCTTGTTTGCGGTAAGCTGGTTCAACGTAAACGCCCCAAATGTATCCATATTTCCGGTATTGTGGCATGAGAACATTCGGGTATAAACCTCAGTAGAGCTGACAACTCGCAGATCCAACAACTGCACTATCAACCTCTGCAACAAATGCTTTGTAAAACAAATCCCGACGAGCCTGTTCTATAAACTGGAGAGTTATCTCAAGCCAATTTGAGTTAATAGCGTCATTAGGAACGCCAATATCTTGCCACAGTTGGTAAAAATGCTCTGCAATCAGTGAGTCTTCCTGTTGAGTTGCTTCTCTGATAGTGATTTGTTGCTCTATCAGCATTTTTAAAGACTTTTAATTCAACCAATATCAGCGTAATTCTTCAAAGTGGTCTTTTACAAGAGCCACTTTTATGATTTGATATAAGTCCACTTTCATAGCTGTGAAGTTATGGATTTTGTCATTACGCTGGATAGCAATTCTCCTTTACCACTTCATCAACAGCTTTACGAAGAACTGCGCTACTGCATTCTTAGCGGAAGGTTATTACCAGGAAAACGTATTCCTTCCACACGCCAGCTTGCCAAGTCTCTGGGGATTTCGCGCACTACTGTAACTCAAACCTACGACCAACTTTTAAGTGAGGGATACATAGAAACTGTCGTCGGTTCCGGTACGTTTGTTTGCACTCAACTTCCTGATGATTTACTAAATTCAACGCCAATTCAATCGACTGGGAAAATGGTTCGTCCACCAGTCAAGCTCTCTAAGTATGGTGAGTATTTAATTAAGGCGGAAGATGTCCCCAGAATTACTGAAGCGGAAATGCCAATTAACTTCCGCTACGGACGACCAGCCTTAGACCAATTTCCGATTAAGTTGTGGCGCAGGCTACTTTCTCGTTACTGTTGCTCTGATTTAGAATGGCTCGACTATACAACAGATATTCTAGGGTACAAACCTTTGCGGGAAGCTATTTCCCGTTACCTCTCTCGTTCCCGCGCTGTCAACTGCGAACCAGAGCAAGTGATCATCGTCAATGGCACGCAGCAAGCACTCGATTTAATCATGCGCTTATTCATCGAACCGAATGATGTTATTGCTATGGAAGACCCAGGCTATTTAAGCGCACGGCTGATCTTTCAGACTCAGGGTGCTAAACTCTTACCGATCGCTGTGGATGAGTGTGGCTTACTGGTTAAAGACTTAGCTCACTATTCCAGTGAACAAGTCCGGCTTGTTTACGTGACACCTTCTCACCAGTTTCCCACAGGTGCAATACTTTCGCTACCGCGACGATTAGAATTACTCACTTGGGCAAGGCAAACCGGGGCTTTCATCATTGAAGATGATTACGATAGCGAATACCGCTATGGTGACAGACCGATTCCAGCTTTGCAAGGCTTGGATCACAGTGATTCTGTACTCTATATCGGTACGTTCTCAAAAGTGCTGTTTCCTTCGCTACGGATTGGCTATTTGGTGCTGCCAAAAAGTTTGGTTTCTGCTTTTGCTCGTGCCAAATGGTTGAGCGATCGCCACTTACCATTACTAGAACAACAAGTCCTTGCAGATTTTATCGAACAAGGGCATTTAGAACGCCATATCAGAAAAATGCGATCGCTCTACGATAAACGTCGTCAAGCTCTTGTCAAAGCATTAAACGTTCATTTTGGGGAGAAAGCAACCATTTTAGGAGAAAAAGCCGGAATTCATGTGATGGTGCGATTACACACGCCTTTCACGGATGAAGAGATTATTGAGCGTGCTGCTTTGCTAGGTGTCGGGATGTTCTCTGCTGCACCTCATTATCTCAAACCACATTCTCAAGGTGAGTTTATCTTTGGTTACGGGGAACTGACAGAGCAGCAGCTTGTGGAGAGTATTTGTAGGATAGCTCAAATCCTATTGGTCAGCCCATGAATCAAAACCATTTTTTTACACGCCTCAAGTTATCTCACTGGTCAAATTTGGGAAAACTAAATAAGAGCAAAAGTACGGGTTAGTACAAAATTTCTGAGTGAGTGTGCTAACCCCGTTTATCTAAATGCACTTGCAAACCAAAACACTGACAACTTGTAGGCTGGGTATCTCCCAGGATTGTTAAACATTGGAGTCGAATTTTCTATGTTAGACCCCAACATTGGTCGTTTACTCAGCAAACGCTATGAACTCCAGGAGATGATTGGTGCTGGAGCAATGGGTAAAGTTTATCGTGCTAAGGATCTTTTGTTGGGAGGCGTACCCGTTGCGGTTAAATTTCTTGCTGTATCAATGGAAAATCAACAATTGCGAGTGCAGGAGCGCTTTGAGCGAGAAGCGAAAACCTGTGCCTTACTGGGGCAAAAAAGCATCCACATTGTCCGAGTCATGGACTATGGCGTAGACGAGAATAATATTCCCTTCTATGTGATGGAATACCTACAAGGAGCAAGCCTGAGCAATGTCATCCGCAAGCAACAACTGTCTTTACCAAGATTTTTGAGCATGGTGCGTCAAATTTGCTTGGGGTTACAGTGCGCTCATCATGGCATCCCTGTTGATGGGAAAATCTACCCAATTATCCACCGCGATATTAAGCCGAGCAATATGCTTGTCATTCAAGACGATAGTTTCGGCGAATTAGTTAAAGTTTTAGATTTTGGGATCGCTAAGTTACTACAGTCAGATACCGATCATACTAACTACTATTTAGGTACTCTTGCTTATTCTTCTCCCGAACAAATGGATGGCAAGGAATTAGATAACCGTTCTGATATTTATAGTTTGGGAGTGATGATGTTTGAGATGCTTACAGGTAAAATCCCCTTTGTAGCATCAAGCCACTCTTTTGGAGTCTGGTATAAACTACACCACTATCAACAACCACGTTCCGTTGCTGAGGTTGCTCCCGCTCTACAACTCCCAAAAGAGGTAGAAAATTTGGTTATGAGTTGTTTAGCCAAGGCACCAAGCTCACGACCCCAAAGTATAGACGAAATTCTTAAGGTTCTGGCATCCTTGGAACAGCGCTATGGCACAAGCAAAACTTTGCCACCTATTAATCAACCATCCACTACCCTTCCTTCAGCAAAGACAGATGTTGAACACAAGACTACAAAACCGACGCTAACATCTGCATTCATTGATGAAATCGCGAAGCAAGCTTCTTGGCCGGCGAATAAACCCATCGCCGATATCGTCTTTCCCAGTCGCCTCTCTTCTAATGGAGAGGTTTCACCAGCTTTGTGGGTGATGCTACCAGTTTTAGAAATTCAAAAACGTTTAGTTTGTACGCGCTACAATCAATTTCTTTTCATTACTGCCCCTCACCCGATGCTGCTGTGGATTACCTTGATTTACAACCATAGGTATGGTGCCAAATGGTTGCCATACTACCTCGACTTGAAAACAACTTTCGGGCAAGAAATAACTCGCTTGCTGGGACAAACAGGTTTCTACCGTATACTGTTGTTTACTCGAGAAGCTCCAAATCGTTGTGTTCATGTATTACTTTCAAGTATTGCCTCAGGGCAGCACCAGCGGCTGCAACAGTGGGAGACGATGAGCAACAAGCTAGTATCGTCTGCTGAACCGCAACTTAGTAAAACTTTACTTAAAGCCGAATACGAAAAGATTAAGCCTCAAATTTTGACAAAGATACAAGCACTTGATACAGATTCCCCATTAGATGTTTCCGGTTAGAGGGAATAGACTTTCCAATGTAACTAGTTTAACAAGGCAGCGGCATCTAAGGCTATAAGATCCAAATACTTACTATATAAGCTTTTTACGTCTTTTTCAAAGGGAGGATTATTCCAGCGGCGCTGCAAAGCGTGCAGTATGACTCATCATTCATATTAATTATTGTTAAACATTATGTAAGTACTTGCCAAAAAAATTATAAGAAATGTAAATATAAATAATATAAGCAGCAAAATTTAGATAGACTAATTGCTGTGATTACGTTTGATGATGAGTCAAGCATTGTTTGAAAAGAACAGGCAGAGGTCTTTGTGTAATGCTAGCGTGCGGAAAAGCAGCAGTTTGGTGAATACACACAGCAGTGACTCCCAATGTCAATTTAAAGTATATAGGGCATGCAGTTAATTCATTTGGTTAGACGAGTTATCATCTGTTGATTCTCTAATCACAATCGCTGATTTTAGTTGACGCCCCGACATCCCCAGCTCTTTTCCTCGTTGGAACTTAGCAAGAGAAGGAGGTCGCCCACTACGGCGCTACAACTCTATGCCAAAGTGGAACCAGAATCTAGCCCCCACTGATGCTTGAGAAGCTCCTTATAAGTTGCTTCGCGCACCATCATCTGTTCGTAGAGCTTGACTAAAAAGTCTTTCGCCTGATCAGGACTCATGTGCTGCACTTGAGTAGCAAATGAATGGATACTGAATTGTTGTTCAAGGCTTAGTTGGATAGGTTGGTTCATGATTAACTCCTAAAAGCAAAAAAGTAAAAGTGATATAGCTGTCTGAAGACCAATAGGGTTAAAAAGAGGACTTTTGTTTGCCGGACATTTGTACCTCCGTATTACGAAAGATAACAATTGTTTGACTAATTGCCCACACCCTAATGGGTAATTTTTCAGTTGATACACCTTGTTCCTCAGCCTACTGATATACATCCCAAGTCTGTTGCAGCAGATTTCGGAAAAATATAAGTTTTTATACCATTTCTGGTGGCTGGAACTTCCTTTTTCCCTGCTTGAGACCAACTGTAGGATTTGCAATGTCACTAATTTTACATTGCAACAGTGACACAGGCGCAAGCCACTGCGCCCTTGTCCTCTACACCTTGTCTTCTTAAGGGATGTAAGGTAGGTAAGATTGAATTATATTCGCCTTACTTTATAAGGTGCAAGATGTCAATTACACAAAACGCTTTAATTAGCCTCCTAAGTTGGAAATTTGGGAGGCTAAAACTATATGTATCAAATTGTAAATTGGAAAAATGCTCAAATTGAACAAATTTTGAGTAGGTATAGGGAACAGGTGACAAAGTATAGGGGACAGGTAACAGAGAAAAACCTGTCACCGAAACCCTAAAACTAAAAACCTATCATCGCTAGCCCTATTTCCTAGTTCAGTGCGACTATAACGACTGTGATGTTGTCGTGTCCACCATGTTCTTTGGCAGCTTCAACGAGGGAGAGAGCAGCCTTTTCTACCAAAGAGATTTCTTTGAAATAGTCAGCAATCTTGGGATCGGCGAGTTCTTCTGTTAAACCATCACTGCATAACAGCAGGCGATCGCCCGGTTTCACGTCCAGTTGTTGCACTTCAATCTGACGTAGATCTTCACGTCCCAAACAGCGGGATAATACATGGCGAAAAGGATGAATCCGCGCTTCTTCTGGCGTAATTTCACCCATTTTCAGAGCGCGTGCTACCCAAGTATCGTCTTCCGTAAGTTGCTCTAATTGGTAATTACGAAAGCGGTACAGCCTTGAGTCACCAACGTGAGCGCACAAAGGCGGCTCTTTAGAGCGAAAGATAACGACTACAATCGTTGTCCCCATGTCCGAGCGTTCAGGATGATTTTGCTGATCGAGCAAAATCGCTTCATTTGCCTGTAACAAAGCTTCCTGTAATAACTGCCCAGAAGGCTTAGAGGAATTCCAATTACCACTCAAATACGCCTCTATTTGCCCAGTAGCAATGCGGCTTGCTTGCTCCCCCCCTGCATGACCACCCATGCCATCAGCGACAATGAAAAAACGCCCCTCTGGGTCTATGTAGTAAGCATCCTGATTATTAGAACGAATAAGTCCCGGATCACTAACACCGGTGAAATTAAGTTTCATATACTTTTTACAACATTTATGACATACGGTCGTAGCGGTCGAGGCGCATAAGTAGTCGAATCAGGAAGCCTGACACTGCGGCTGCGATTAAACCAGCAAGCATTGCCAACCATACATATTCTTTTACCAATAATATTGTGGCGCAAAGCATAAAACTAGCCACAATCACAGCGTAAGTCGTGCCTAGCTGAACATTGGTTTGGCGTCGCAGCAAGCGTTCTGTTTCTAAAGATCTGACACGCACACGCACATCTCCCCGTTCTAGCTTTTCTAGTGTCTCTTCCAGCCTGCGTGGTAGTCCTAATGCAGTACTGCTGACCTGAACTGCTTGACGGCTCAATTCATTGAGAAAGCTATTCCCCTCAGAACCATTCATATTGGTCATAAGCTGCATCGCATATGGTTTAGCAACTTCCATAAAGTTAAATTCTGGATCTAACCCTTTCCCTACACCTTCAAGTGTTGAGAAAGCTCGCATCACGAAAGTGAAGGTCGCTGGAAATCTAAATGGTTGATCATACGCTATTTCGTACAAATCGTCACTAATGGCAGCCACTGATTGGTTTTCAAACGGCTGATCCATAAAATGATCCAACATATACTGGACTGAACGCCGCACAGGTCCCATATCCTCTGTTGGTGCCAGTGCCCCCAAATCAACCAGAGATTTGACAACCCGATCGCCGTCTTTTGAAGCAATGCCAAACAACGTTTGCATCAGTCCTTCACGCACGTTGGTCTTAATGCGCCCCATCATCCCAAAATCATAGAATATCAAAGCACCGTTCGGACTAACGGCAATATTGCCTGGATGAGGGTCAGCATGGAAAAAGCCATTATTAAGTAACTGATGCAGGTAAGCTTCGGCACCCTGGCGGGCAATGACTTTCCGATCCAAACCTGCTGCTTCTATTGCTTCATACTGGCTAATTTTTATCCCAGGCACATACTCTAGCGTCAACACCCGCGACGAAGTGTAACGCCAGTAGACACGCGGTACTTTCACCCATTCGTAGGTACGAAAATTGCGGCGAAAAGTATCAGCGTTGCGACCTTCATTGAGATAATCAATTTCTTCCCAAAGAATGCGACAACACTCCTCGTAAATGCCGAGCCAATCTCGCCCGCGTCCCCATTTGGGGTGGTTTTGGAAGTAGCGAGTAATACCCTTGAGAATTTGTAAATCAATTTCAAATAGCTTCTTGAGCCCGGGGCGTTGTACTTTGACGACAACTGCTTCCCCGGAATGCAGCACAGCTTTGTGTACTTGTCCCAAGCTAGCAGCAGCCAAGGGTATGGGTTCAAAACTTTGGTAGAGTTCGGGGATTTTCTTGCCTAGTTCTTGTTCAATAATTGTTTCTACCTGCTCATAGCTAAATGCGGGCACTTTATCTTGTAGTTTGGCAAGTTCTTCGACATATTCGCTGGGGAATATATCAGCACGGGTAGAGAACAGTTGCCCAACTTTGATAAAGGTTGGCCCTAAATCTAGCAGGGTAGTGCGAATCCATACTGCTTGAGATTTACGTCGAGCAGCTTGTTTGGCTTCGGTGACTCCTCCTGGGTAACTCCAAGATTTGTTGTATCGCCAAAGCTTGAACATCAAAAGCAAGACAAATGACCAAATGTCTAAAAAGCGCCGTCTACGAGAGTAGCTTTCGCGATTCCAACGGTATGCCTTATCTGAATAACCTTTTTCCATATGATTTGCGTACCGCTGGTTTTTGACCGAGTCAGTAGGAAGAAAAGACACTCTGATTCCAAAACTGTTTATCTCTCATTTTCTCGTAGAAAGGTTGCAATGCAACGTCTCTACAGAGAATTACTGCTGCGATAGCGTTGTAATTCTGTTCGCAATGTGGCAATTTCTGCTCGCAGATCATCAATCGTGGCTTGCAAGTCAACTGACGCTGAACCAGGTTCTCCATAGCTTGTCGTTTGATCAGCACCAGCAGCTTCGGCTGCACGATTTGCTCGCTCGAGGACTTCGTCTGTAAAGGAGCGCAGTTGCTCTCTGGTTTCAGCATCCCATTTGCCGAGTTCCGAGAGAGCATCAGTCAACGCGAACTCCAACTTCTCAGTAAGAACCTCAGCAGCTGCTCTACCAACGAAAAATGCTTGTAAAAGGGGGTCACTCATAAATTTTTGTTACGTTCATCTGCAAAAAATTATAACTTGCCCAGATGCTTGAATGCTTGTGCCTAAGTGCTGGATTGCCGTGAGGACAGAAATTTGGCTTTGCCCATTTTTGGCAATTCTTGTTTTGTAGTACAAATTACCAATCTCCAATAGATCGTAGGCTTATGCCCAACTTGAAGACTGGAAGTTAGTAGGGACAAGTCAAACCAAAGCTACAATGTAGTAAATACGGATTTAGTAGAGACATAAAAATTAAGTTGTTTCTGTAGATGCAGAAAGTGTTTCTGTGACTTCCAACATTCAGACTTTCATCAAAGGAGTTTTCCAAAAATGACGGGTGGCGGTAAATGCGATGGCGCGGAGCGCCCGCCACAGGCGATCGCACTATCCTTTCTCCTGCTTAGCTAAGGGTGCGATGGCGCGCAGCCCCCGCCACAGGCGATCGCCTGACAAATGCAAGCAGTCAATGGAATGCGATCGCTTCATCTATAGTTGACTGCAACAGCATTTTGCACCAAGGAGAAAAACAATATCTATAACCCAAATAACAGATTATTTCAACTTCTTAACTCCTGGTGATATTCGCCTCAAGGGGTCAAGAATTGGCATTGAAACAATTCTTTATGAATATATTGATTGCGATCACACTCCAGAGGAAATTGCTCAAATATACACATCCTTGAGCCTAGAACAAGTTTATGCAACAATTCTTTATTACTTACAAAACAAAGAACTTGCAAGTGCTTATATGAAAAACTGGATAGAACACGGTCACAGAATGAGGGAAGGACAGCGACTTAATCCCCCACCAGTTTCCGAAAAACTTCGCCAACTTAGAGCAGAAAGAAAAGCCAAGAAACAAGCAAATGGCATTGAAATATCTGATTGATGAAAATGTCAATCCTAATCGAAATTATCCATGTTGGCAGCCTAGTAGTTCTTGGTAGTATTCCTCCAATTCACTGGGTAAATATGTCGTCTGTTGCAACTCTTGCTCACTCAACTTGTAAGCCTGAGTGATATGAATTCGGCTTAAGAAATCCAAATCGTGGGAAATGACCCAAAGCGCACCTTGGTACTCGTTGATACCTTCTACCATTTGGTCAACCGTTTCAATATCTAGGTTATTCGTCGGCTCATCGAGAATTAGCAGGTCGATTTGGGAAATACTAATCATGGCGATCGCCAACCTTGCCAATTCACCTCCACTCAACACCGATGCGCTTTTGTGTACGTCATCGTATTTAAAAAGGAAGTGTCCCAACTGCTGGCGTAAAAGCTGATAATTTAAATTGCGATTGGCAGCTTGCATATTTTCCAGAATCGTTTGTTCTCGATTAACCAGCTCATAAGTTTGATCAAGGTACACAGCTTGCATTGTGGGAGCAAGTAAAATCTTACCTGACTCCAAAAGCGCTGTTGTAGTATGCCTGTGCAAAATTGCCTTTGCCAGACTAGATTTCCCTGAACCATTAGCGCCAGCAATGGCTATTCTGTCACCGGAGGAGGTATGAAGCTGGATGTTCTTAACCAGCAGGTTTTGACCTACCCAAAGATTTGCACCTTGAATATCAATAAGATTTCGGCGTTTTTGGCTTGTTTGTTCAAGTTGAATACTCGTCGCCTTCGTCGTTCTTACCTTCGTCTGTGTAACTTTTTGAGTAGCGTTTGCTACTGCTGCTTCATGTTTTTGTTTGGCAATTCCTGCTGTCACCTCTGCTCTTCGTTTCATTGCTCCAGCTACAATTCTAGGAATGCTACCCGCTAGTTGCTGGCCTTTTTTGCGAGACTGGGCTGCTCTTTGCTGCTCCTGTAACGCGGTAGTTTTAGCACGTTTGAGTTCTTTTCTCGCCACTTCGTGCGATCGCAATCTCGCCTCTAACTCTATTTCTTTTTGCTCTCGGTACAAAGAAAAATTTCCTCCATAAACTTTCACTCCTTCTGGTGTCAGTTGCCAAGTTATATCAGTAACTTGGTCTAGAAAAAATGGCTTGTGAGAAACAATGACAAACGCTCCCTCAAAGTCGTTAAGAAAAGCTCTCAAACTTTCTAGCGCCATCAAGTCCATATGATTTGTTGGTTCATCGAGCAGTAACACTTGAGGTTCAAAAGATAAACCGATCGCCAGAAATAACTTTGTGAGTTCCCCACCACTTAAATTGAAAAGCGGTAAGGATAAGTTAAGCGTAGTGCTGAATTGCGCCTGCAAAATCTCCTCAATTTTCCACCATTCCTCAGAAACAGAACTCAAAAAATCGAGTACTGTATCTGCTTTGATGTTCTGTTTGATGGTACTGATTTGAGGCAAATAGTAAACGGTTCCATTTCGTGTCACAGAACCTGTGGTGGGGTTAAGTTGACCTGCAAGAATCTTTAACAGAGTAGATTTACCAACACCATTGGAACCGACTAAGGCAATGCGTGGGCGATCGCCCTCCCCAATGTTCACCTGAACATTTTTAAATAAACTCCTCGTAGCGCTGAGTTGATAAGCTAAATTCTCAGCTAACAGTATTGATTTTTTCTGCATAATTTTCAAACCTCAATGTGGCTCAACTGTGCCTGCCTGTTTACTTCTAGCCAGTTGCGCTTATCTGTTTTGACATTAGATAAACTTATCTGTTTTGGCATTAGATAAAGACGTAAATATATCCCCGTCCTCGCCTGTGCAAATTCCCGCATCTAACGTTCACACGACAGCTGCTTGTAGATATAGGTTGTTCAAAAGTTTTTTAACTAAGCTGCCTTTAAGCAAAGCTGCCTAGTTGTTTGTGATTTTCTTCAATTTACATCCGCCGCCTTCTGTGCAACGGTTCTTTACGACTACTTCATGTCAGTTATTTCGTTTGAAGCGTGTTGAGGTTTGATACTAGCTACATCATAGTAGTAATGCATTCCGGAAAGCTGCTTAAAAATGACAAAGATTTTGTGAAGTTTCCAGATTTTATTAAAAAAATTGCACAGAGAAAAATGCTTATGCTTATGATGTTTTTTTGGTCAGTACTTACATAGAAAAAGTATGTCAGCAACAGTCAACCCTAATCCTAATGCCCTACTCAAAGATGCGGCGACCATCAGAGATTTCAATAATGATGGGAACGCTGATATCTTGTGGCGCAATGAGACGACAGGACAAAACGCCATTTGGTTGATGGATGGCACAAACATAAGCCAGGCAGTTGCTCTCCCGAATGCTGTACCCACAGTTTGGGAT
>JAHHIB010000086.1 GCA_019359075.1 Kalymmatonema hyalinum WJT4-NPBG1 | reverse complement strand
GCCAATATTGCTGATTTCGATGGCGATGGTAAGACAGACCTGTTGTGGCGCAATGAGACGACAGGACAAAACGCCATTTGGTTGATGGATGGCACAAACATAAGCCAGGCAGTTGCTCTCCCGAATGCTGTACCCACAGTTTGGGATGCCAATATTGCTGATTTCGATGGCGATGGTAAGACAGACCTGTTGTGGCGCAATGAGACGACAGGACAAAACGCCATTTGGTTGATGGATGGCACAAACATAAGCCAGGCAGTTGCTCTCCCGAATGACCTACCCACAGCTTGGGATGCCAATATTGCTGATTTCGATGGCGATGGTAAGACAGACCTGTTGTGGCGCAATGAGACGACAGGACAAAACGCCATTTGGTTGATGGATGGCACAAACATAAGCCAGGCGGTTGCTCTCCCGAATGCTGTACCCACAGCTTGGGATGCCAATATTGCTGATTTCGATGGCGATGGTAAGACAGGCCTGTTGTGGCGCAATGAGACGACAGGACAAAACGCCATTTGGTTGATGGATGGCACAAACATAAGCCAGGCAGTTGCTCTCCCGAATGATGTACCCACAGCTTGGAGTCTTGGCATTAGCGACTTCAATAGCGATGGCAAGAGCGATATCTTCTGGCACAATATTCAAACAGGAGACAATGCCATCTGGTTGATGGATGGCACTAATTTAACCAATGCCTCTGTTTTGCCGAACGTCCCTACATCATGGTCTCCTGCATAGGATTAAATTATTACGAGTGACTTCACCGAGGATAATGTTTAGCCAAAAACTCCTTAGCCTGCGTTTTGTTGCAAATTATCCTATCCAACCTAGCAGCAAGTAAATCATCTAGCATCTACATCTAGCATCTACCGATACTACAGTTTTGGTCTATAGCTGAGGTTTGTTCTGAGTTCATAAGCTAAATTCTCAGCTTAAATGATTGATTTTTTAGGAATTCTCAAACTTGAATATGGCTCAATTGCGTCGGCTTGCTGAAGGCGTACAATCACGGTTAGAAGTCACGCTAATGGGTGTAATTTGTCACAAATTTTATGCTGAAGCCTGGAAATACCGCCATTTGCAATTGGATGAAGTACAGCCAGTGAAATTTAACAACAGGTTTGCATCTTGTCACTGTACCTCTGTCTCAAATTAGCAGAGGGGAGCACTATCTTTAAGTGAAATGCGCTTATTATAGCGGTTCTCATTTGAATCAGATATACCACCACGAATAATGTAGAGACGTTGTATGCAACGTCTCTACAGGTGTGTCGGTACGTACTCGCTTTTGCTATCACCAACAATCATTAACTGAACCGTATTGGGTTATTTTGAGTTGCGTTCAAATATATCAATTGTTGAAGGGACAAAGAAGACAAGAGGGGCAGCGAGGATAAGGCGTAAATTTTGAATGCGTAAATTCCGAGGAAACGGTACTAGTAGATATTTGTAAGTCCGTAAAAACCGATTATTGCACACATGGGGATGTGGGTTATGATCGATTTTTTCGTTACTACTTATACACAAAAAGTATGTCAACAAGCGTCAACCCTAATCCCAATTCCCTTATCAAAGATGCGGTGATCATACGCGACTTTAATCGTGACTTTAATAACGATGGCCAGGCTGATATCTTCTGGCGCAATTCTCAAACAGGTGAGAACGGTATTTGGTTGATGAGTGGTACCAAACCAAACTACTATACCTCTGCGGAATTTGTGCAACCACCTGTTCCCATAGCCTGGGATTACACTACTGGCGATTTCGACAATGATGGCAACAGCGATCTGTTCTGGCACAATTCTGACACAGGAGAGAACGCTATTTGGCTAATGAATGGCACTACCTATCGTAATGATGGTGCAGTTCCTCTGCAACAAACTCTTTCCGGCGAAACTTGGGATTACAGTACTGGCGATTTTGATGGTGATGGTAACAGCGATATCTTCTTACGCAATTTTGAGACAGGAGAGAATAGGATTTGGTTGACGGTCAATGGCACCAACGTAGTTGACCTACCCTCTGTACCAAGTCTTGCCAAAGAATGGGATTATAGCATTGCTGATTTCAATGGCGATCGCACGGCTGATATCTTCTGGCGCAATCAGTCAACAGGAGAAAATACTGTTTGGTTGAACAATGGCGCTAACTTCAATCCAAGTCCTTTGTCATCCGTTCCTGTCACAGGTTGGGACTATCAGATTGCCGATTTCAATGGTGATAGCAGGACCGATATTTTCTGGCGTAATGAAAACACAGAACAGAGCGCTGTTTGGTTGATAAATGAGGCTGGCACCAACTATACCGAGAACGGTGCGGTTTTTCTCCCCACCAATGTTCCCGCAGCCTGGGACGCTAATATCGGTGATTTTGATCGTGATGGCAGAACCGATATCTTGTGGCGCAATTCCCAAACAGGACAAAATGCTATTTGGTTGATGAATGACACTGGCACCAACTATAAGGCTGCAGAGTTTCTACCCAATGTGCCCCTAGCCTGGAATGCTGCTGGCATTACCGACTTCAATGGCGATGGCAAGAGCGATATCTTCTGGCGCAATTCCCAAACAGGAGAAGATGCCGTTTGGTTGATAGATGGCACGACATACACTGCTGCGGATTTTCTGGCGACTGTTCCCACCTCGTGGTCTCCTGTATAAAATTAAATCGTCAGGAGTGACTTCACCGAGGATAATGTTGAGCCAAAAACTCTTCAGCCTGTGTTTTGTTGCAAATCAGGCTATCCAGCGTAGCAGCAAGTAAATCATCTAGCATTTGTCGATACTGGGGTCCTGGTTTGTAACCAATTTGTTGCAGATCATTGCCATTTAAAATAGGCTGCACGTTACGCCAGATAGTCAAATATTGCCAAATCTTGCGCCTAATGACTCGTGAACTTTGCATGGCAATTAAAATCAGCATTGGCACATCGTATTGCCGCAGCAACTGCACCACCTGACTGGGACGAATTTTATCCTCAAACGCTACACCTCCTCCCCTCTGTGCTTCTACAAAGGGCGTGGAGGTCATTTTATTGACAATATCTTGTACTTGTGCTATTATCTTCAATCTAGCAATGCTATCGTCTGGCAATTGCAAATTTCTTGCCACACGCGCTCGGTATTCTGGTGCTAAGTGGGCAATTAAAGCTTCCAAGCGCATTTGCCAGTGGATGAGGGTTTCCTGCGAGTCAAACCGCCGCAAACAGCGTTCTAACAAACGCAATTGCCGTAAAAGTTCCTCATCTAGCTTGAGGGTGGGATGGATACACTGTAACGCCCCTAAATCAGCAAGTAACTGCAAAGCAGGCTTCCAATAGGCAGCTTCCAGGATATGTTTCAATTCTGCCTTGAGTCGAGTTTGCAGTGCGGGAGTTTTGCTATTTTCTCGGGTAGTGCGATCGTAAACGCCGCTGTCGATCGCATAGCGGATATACTCTTCTGTTTGAGCCTCTAACTGAAATCCCAGTCGCACAGCAAAGCGTACGCCACGATAGATGCGGGTGGGATCTTCGATAAAACTGTTAGCGTGTAACACTCGAATTTGTTTTGCCTGTAAATCCACTAACCCACCAAAAAAGTCGAGTAATTCACCAGCACGCGGAGGCGTCAGCCGCAGTGCCATTGCGTTGATGGTAAAATCTCGACGATACAGGTCTTGACGAATCGAACTCGCCTCAACTTCAGGATTTGCCGCAGGATAAGGATAAAATTCTGTTCTGGCAGTCGCAATATCAACCCACAAAGAATCTAATTCTGGATCTTTGTGCCACAGCAAAGCCGCAGTTTGAAAAGCGCCATGAATTTCTAGACGTGCGCTTGGGTAAATTTGCTGTAGTGCCTTTGCTAATTCGACACCCGCGCCCACGTCAGCAGATCTGTGAAAGCCATCAACCACTAGGTCAATATCTTTGAGCAGCAAAGTCCCTGTTGCTTCTTCAGCGAGTAACAAGTCGCGTACTGCTCCCCCAACAAGGTAAAGATGCCAACCGCGTTTTTCTGCCTCTAGTGATGCTTTAGTCAACAATTGCCACAACTGAGGCGCAAGCCGCGAATGTAATTCCTCCAGAGTGGGGCGCTTAAGATTATCTGCTGCTGTGCTCAAGAGTTCCCCTGCTCCCCTACTCAACAGCTCCCCCTCTCTCTGTTGATGTAATTCCCGCAAAACATCAGTACGGGTGACGAATCCCACCAACTGCCCATGTTCTAATACTGGTAGGCGTCCGATATCGTATGTCACCATCAACGACTCGATTTGTGGCAATGTGGTATCTGGGGTAATTGTCTTCATATTGACTGTCATGTAGCCCTTGACAGGAGCATGACTAAAGCCGTGATGCAGGGCAATATCTAAATCCCTTCGCGAAATAATACCTACTAGTTGCCCTTCGGCATCAACGACACATAAACCCGAGTGTCCGTAGCGCAACAAAGTGCGCTGTGCTTCGGCAATTGTCGTTTCTGGACGAATGGTGCGCACAGGAGAAGACATCAAGTCTCTGGCGGTAGGCGGGTGGGGAATTGTTGCTTTTATCCCCTCAAGGAGTTGGTTTAATATTTCTTGGGCGTTTACGCCTCGCAAATTCAGCGCGGCTGCTTGGGAATGTCCACCGCCACCCAGTGGTTGGAATAATTCGTTAAGATTGATGCTTTGAATTTGCGAACGTCCAATCACGATTAAGCGTGATTCACCTTCTGTCAAAGGATATTCATGAAAAAGCAGTAAGGCATCTATTTCTGTTAACTCTACCAACTGCGAAGCGAGACTCGATAAGCCTGGCACAAAATTATCTGTTTTCAGAGTCACCCAAGCAATTTTGTATCCCCCAACGCATAGACTTTGTAGTTTTTCCAGCGCTACCTTTAAGAGTTGTTGCAACTGGGGAGACAAACCAGGATCAACATACTGACTCACAACTGACAAACTTGCCCCTTGTTGCATCAACCAAGCCAAGGCTAAGGCATCTTGTGGTGTGGCATAGTCAAATGTCAGAGAGCCAGTATCTACATGGATACCCAAAGCCATCACGGTTGCTTCTGCACTTGTGAGGGAAATTTGTTGTTTTTGCAATTGCTCGACGATCAGAGTTGTTGTTGCTCCAACCGGGGAAATGTGTACTTTTGTCGCGGGAATATCCCCAAGTTGTTCTTGGTGATGGTCATAAATGATAATTTCTTTAATATGGGGTAAATCTAACCATTCGGCTGCCTTACCTATGCGATCGCGCTGTTGCGTATCCACCACAATTAAGGAACGAATTTCCTTGGGATTGACCGAACGCCGTTCAATCAACTGATACTCATCCCGATGCAGCGCCAAAAAGTCTCGTACGGGTGGATGAGAACCGCCACTCAGCACAATCTTGCTTCCAGGTAACAGGCGTGACAGCCCTACAGCTGCTCCTAACGAGTCAAAATCAGCCGTTGTATGGCACAGAATTAAGTCCATAGTCATTAATCATTGGTCATTGGTGAGTTTAATGCTGTGCCTCCGTATTCCCAGTAGTTGGGGCGATGGCGTCTCCCACAAAGCAATTTATGTAGCTCACTTCGTTGAAGGATGAACACTCCCCTGCTTCCCCCAGGAGTGAGAAACACTCCCCGCGATTCGATTGCTGGGGAGAACGTCAATAAAGTGTGTCAATTTTCTGCTAGCTTAACAAATAAGGAAAAACTGTCAGTGTTGACCTGTACAATATTCTATCTTTAGTAACTAGTTTGCTGTTTTGGGAGAAGGGAAGATGACAATTGTATTTCAAGTTGCTTTATTAGCTCTAGTTGCGCTGTCTTTTGTCCTAGTGGTTGGCGTTCCTGTTGCCTATGCCACTCCGCAAAACTGGAATGAATCTAAAAGGCTGCTGTGGATTGGTTCAGGAGCTTGGATTGGCTTAGTTTTTTTAGTCGGTGCATTAAGCTTTTTCGTAGTCTAAGCGACTGCTTGTTTAATAGCGCTGGCAAATAGCATAGAAACTCACGAGCACCAAAGACGCGGCGACACGGAGACTTAGGGATATTTTCCCTCTCTGCGTCACCGCTTTTCCCTTTAGTTATGTCTGTTTATTCTTGTACTTCTATATTTTTTGAAGAACAAATGTATATTGGCAAGAAGTATAGATGATTTAGAGGCAGTTATGGCAGTTTTCGAGGGAACTTTTACTCAGACAGAACCTTTGCGGTTTGCAGTGGTTATTGGTCGATTCAATGACCTCGTCACCACCAAGCTGCTGGAGGGGTGTCAAGATTGCTTGAAACGCCACGGTGTTGATGTCAATCCTCACGGTTCTCAAGTAGACTATATTTGGGTACCAGGCAGTTTTGAAGTTCCAGTTGTGGCTCGCCAAGTAGCGCTTTCTGGTCGTTATGATGCGGTCATTTGTCTGGGAGCGGTTATCCGAGGGCAAACGCCTCATTTTGATTACGTCTCTTCTGAGGTCGCCAAGGGTGTAGCTGCTGCTGCTTTTCAAACAGGTGTGCCTGTGGTTTTTGGCATTTTAACAACAGATACCATGCAGCAAGCCTTAGAACGAGCAGGCATTAAAAGCAATCTTGGCTGGGAGTACGCCATGAGTGCTTTGGAGATGGCTAGCCTCATGCGGCAATTGCGTTCTAACCTCCAAGAGCCCTTTTCTGGAAATTCTCTTTCGCCAGCATCGCTCAAAAGTGCCAGCATAGGAGAATTGCCAGCAGAATAGTCATTTGTCATGAGCCCTTTGTCCGATAACTAATAACAAAGGACTCATGACAAATCACAAAAAAAGTGTTGACAAATAATGGATTATCTGACATAGTAAATATACGTTGATTATTGCGGGTATAGCTCAGTGGTAGAGCGTCACCTTGCCAAGGTGAATGTCGCGCGTTCGAATCGCGTTACCCGCTTATGAAAGATAAAAAAAGTGATGAAATATTTTGTAAAGAAGTGACGTTATTAGCCGCACGAAATTACAAAAATAAGAATTCATCATTCATAATAATATTTAAGTGTAGCTAACGAATTTTTTGTAAGATGCACGACAGTTAATTCAGGGTGACGAAACTAAAGAATGAAGTAGAAAGGCTGAAAATCAAAAGTTTTTTGATTTAAGAGTACAGACTTCAAACTTAAAATGACACAATAATTTCAAAAGCTTTGAGTGGCAAAACAAATTTGGCACTCAATTTAGAAAAAATATGTCCAAAGGCAATGAGCAACCCAAACTGACTAATGTTATAAAGGAAGGTCATGGGAGGGTAGCCAGCCCCAAAGACATAGACGAAGGGATGCTATCCTCACTAACTTAGGACAAACACGCTCAAGTTAAAAGTTCGCTTGTGCAACCTCAAAAAGCAGACAAAATTGACTTCAATAGCGAATACCCGTGTCCCTGTCGTCGTCGGGGGCGGTTAATTCCGATTACGCTGACAGAAGCATTTGGTTGCGATCGCTGTCAGCAAATCTTCGTGGTGGAAGAGAATGGTCATGTGCTGGAGCAGCTTTCGACCACCTATCCCTACAAGCGAGCTTGGCGCTGGACAGGGAATATTTGGCAGGTTGTCCATCCTCGGTTAGGAGAAAGCTATTTGCCCGTAGCGCTTGGCATTATTTTCGTGCTAGTGATTATATGGTTACCATTGGCACTACGATTGGCAAATGGATATAGCATTATTGCTTGGGCAATGGTAGCCGTGCTGTTGGCAATTCTGCCAGCACTCATGGTTTGGCTTACCTACCGACGATAACGATGCGCACAGTGGATGCTTTTGATGTAAACCCTGAACCAATTGCCAGCGCTAAGCGCGCTCATCAAGCTGCGCTCAAGTTGGGAACCACAAAAGGAGCAGACAGAAGTCGCGCTGTGTTGGCAATGGCACAGGCGATAACACGGTCATTTGACGACATTTTAGAAGCAAATACCTTGGATCTAGAAGCAAGTCGGGAAATGGCAGTGCCAGATTTAATTCTGGATTGGCTGAAGTTGACTCCAAAACGGCTGGAGATGGCAGTAGACATTTTGCAACGGCTAGGGGAATTATCAGATCCACTGCGGCGAGTCAGACACGGTGACTATCAACTAGATGACTCTCAAACGTACACGCAATTAATGCCTTTGGGTGTGATTGCGTTTATTTATGAGGCATTTCCAGAGTTGGGAGCGATCGCAGCGGGCTTATGTATCAAAACCGGCAACAGTCTGATCCTTAAAGGGAGTACTGAAGCCAGTCATTCTAACGCGGCGATCGCTAACGCACTCTTGAGTGCGGTGACTGAAGTGGGTTTACCAGCAGGTTGTTTACAGCTGATAACAGAAGAACATGGAACTTCGATTCGGGACATAGTGACGCAAGACGAATGCTTGAATTTAGTCATTCCCTACGGGCGTTCAAGCTTGATACAGCAGGTAGTGCGCCACTCCACTTCCCCAGTTCTAAAATCAGCTATAGGCAACTGTTACCTCTACTGGTCGCCAAATGGCAGTTTAGAAATGGTGCGCTGGCTGATTATAGATAGCCATCAAAGCGAACCAGATCCGGTGAACGCAATAGAAAAAGTCCTGATCCACCGACAAGCCTTGCCATCATCTTTAACAACATTGTGGAATAGCTTAAAGGAAAAAGGCTTTGAAATTAAGGGAGATGCCGAACTGGTAGAAGCCTTTCCTCAGTTACAGCTTGCTAAGGATGGAGAGTGGCAAAGCGCTTATTTAACCAAGACAGTCGCTTTTAAATTAATAGATAGTCTAGAGGCTGCGATTTCCTGGATTAATCGCTACAGCAGTGGCCACGCCGACTGCATTGTCACCGAATCTTACCAGGAAAGCCGACAGTTCGCCTTAGGAGTGAACAGCGCCTCTAGCTACATCAATGCTTCCCCGCGCTTTTCCCGCAACCCCTCGCGAGGAGAGTCAGTATTTCTAGGAATGTCTAACCAAAAAGGTCATCGACGCGGACTGATTAGCCTAGAAAGCCTGACGACTGTCAAGCATATTGTTCAGGGAAATGGACGGTTTTAATCATACGCACAAAGTTTGTTCCTTATTGGGAATTTGGAAAACTTCTATTTTTCTCTGGCTAAAAATTAGTATAATCTGCAACAATGAATTGATTTGACTTGTGTGTTTGTATTTGAGCAACGCCACTTGGATACTTGCTAGATAACAGACTTCACCAAGTCAATTCATAGCTCATTGAACGATTAGTTTTTATGACACAGACACAAACAAGAGTAACTTTTGCCAAGAACGTCGGTTTTAGAAAGGAACTGAATAAACGAGTTGACGCTTATTTTCAATCTGAGAATATTGCGAAGCGCGATAATCTAGCAATGTACATCAAAACTGCAATTATCTTGGCATGGGTCATTTCTGCTTGGACATTTATTCTCTTCGGTCCACCGATAATGTGGATGAAAGTATTTGGCTGTGTTTTTCTAGGATTAGGTATTGCTGGCGTAGGTTTTAGTATAGGACATGATGCTAATCATGGTGGTTATTCTAGTCACCAATGGGTAAATTATATCTTTGGTTTAACTTATGATGCCATTGGTCTATCCAGCTTTTTGTGGCGATTTCGCCATAATTTCCTGCATCATACTTATACCAATATATTAGGGCATGATCTAGAAATACATGGAGATGGATTAGTTCGTATGTCTCCATTTATGGATCATAAATGGTATCACAAATTCCAACACCTATTCATTTTGTTGCTCTACACCATCATTCCGTTTTATTGGTCTGCTGCTGATGTCTATCTCGTTTTATTTAAGCGCAAATATCATGAGTATGACATTCCTAAACTCAAACCTTTGGAAATGCTCATATTGTTAGGGGGTAAAGTCGTTTGGCTGGGACTGTTTCTCTTGATTCCAATTGCAGTGGGATATACTCCCATCCAGGTAATTTTAGGGTTTTGCATTGCTTACATGACCTATGGGTTAATGATTTGCAATGTTTTCATGCTAGCTCATGTTATTAAACCAGCAGAGTTTATTCAACCAAATCCTGAGTCAAACGAAATTGACGATGAATGGGCAATTTTTCAAGTTAAGACAACAGTTGATTTTGCTCCAAAAAATACCTTTTTAAATTGGTATCTTGGTGGTCTTAACTATCAAGTTGTTCATCATTTATTTCCCCATGTTTGTCATATTCACTATCCGAAAATCGCTCCAATATTAGCGGAAGTTTGTGCAGATTTTGGCGTGAGTTATAATATATATCCCACTTTTGGAGAAGCACTTGCTGCCAACTTTAGTTGGTTGAAATTAATGGGTTCTTTGCCTCAGGAAAGCACTGCGTTATAAAATACGCATCCTGCATCTAACCAGAAACCCGGTTTCTTTAGAAACCGGGTTTTTTTGTCATTGAACGCAAATTTTTATCAATAGTGCCTATGAGGGTACTAGTACCGCTTCGCGGAATTCAAAATTCAAAATTCAAAATTCAAAAAGCTTACATCACAAGCTTTTCGGTTATTTTGAATGGTAGCTTTATTTCCGCCATCGTGTACTAGTAGCTTTTGCAGAATAAGGTACTCATCCAAAAATGGTAAGAACGACTAAGAGACTTTGTAGACGAACTTCTTAAGGATATGGACAAACAGTAATAGATGGGTAACTTTGTTGAAAAATTAATTTACAGTTCCTTACCCGTAAAAATCCACGCTCAAGGTAAGATAAACCGAGGAGCAATCATCAAGCGGAAGCTGAATGCAGAAAAACCAAAGTTATGAAGTCAAGAGTGAGGAGTTGATGAAAAACTCCTCACTCTTAACTTTCACTCTTGATTTTATATTAGCCTTTAGCTAATTTTTTATTAGATGTGTAGTAAACTTTTCCTCCAGTATCCGGAACAAAATGACAGCTATTGCACGAACGCCTTAATGCCGTCCAAATTGGTTCATCAGATTTGTGGAAATAGTCACCCATAATCGGTTTGATCGCCTCAGTTGCCTTCTTCAAATTGTAGTGAGGGATGTTCAGAAATATGTGGTGCGCAACATGAGTACCGATATCATGATGAATGTGATTGATAAAACCGTAATCGCGGTCAATGCTAGAAATAGCGCCTTTTAAGAAAGTCCAATCTTCTCCACGATACCAAGGAATATCTGCATCAGTATGGTGCAAAAAGGTCACCAAGTCTAGCCAAATGACAAATACAAGATAGGGTCCAACGTAGTATTTCAAGAACCACATCCAACCCCATTGATAGGTAAGGAAACCCAGGAAAGCTACCATTAAAGTCCAGAGTGCCGTGCTGGTGATGACATCCCATTTTTCTGAGGGTTTGAAAAGCCGGCTGCTAGGTAAAAAGTGAGAACCTCGTTTATTAGAAGAACCCGTAAACAAATACACCGGATAAGCCAATAAAAACAAGTAATTTCGACCTATATTATGCAGCCAATTCACCCCTTTGTACTCTGACTCTGTTGCTGGATACCAGCTTTCATCATTATCGAGGCTGCCAGTATTTTTGTGGTGGGTTCTATGGCTAATCCGCCAACCGTGATAAGGAACAAGTATCGGTGTGTGGGAAAGATGTCCAATCAAATCATTGAGCCATTTCTTCTTAGAAAAAGATTGGTGTCCACAGTCATGTCCGACGACAAACAAAGCCCAAAACATTGTTCCTTGCATGACCCAGAAAATTGGCCAGAAAAACCAAGAATCTAGGTGATGAGCAACTGCATAAAGCAGACCGATAATCAGGATGTCACGAAAAAAGTAGAATAGTGATTTCCCGACTTTGGGCTGAAAGCATTCAGATGGAATTGCAGCTTTTAAATCTTGAAGCGTGAAGGGCAGCTTGGTTGTATCCTCAGATGATTCACGGTCATGAGGATTATTTAATTCGATTGTATTTGATTGCACTTGATTGTGTGACTGGATATGAAATGGGTGTTAAGTTTTTTAGGCAAGGTAATCTAACTCTGCGATCGCCCTTTGCGGGGCTTCGCGCCAATGCCCTGCATGGCACGCACTCGCGTTCGGAACATCGCACTACTTTAGGTTTAGCTATCCCTAAGTGCGTCCAAGTGCAAAGCAGCAGAGTCATATCTGGCAATTTCCTTAACCATACTTGTATTTAAGAATTGCCAGAATCTATTTTTTAGAGCTATAAGCTATTAGCTTATCGCCCTGCGTAATAGTCTTTAAAAGACTGATAGCCACTATCCGTTATGTACAGGTGACACTGGTCTGTAATTCGCTTGATTAAAGACCAAGAAAACCGACATTCATCATGCAGATACGCTCCCCAATTTTCTTTGATACTGCCATAAGCCATCCGCAAATTATAAGAAGGAATGGCAGTGGAAATGTGATGGGGAACGTGGACATTGATATCGTGGCAAAAGATTTCTACCCAACGGGGGTAGTCGCAGTGAACCGTACCATATAGCTGAGCTAGAGCCTGGTTCCACTTAGATTCTGCCAAAAAAGGAACGTCTGGAGCGGTATGGTGAACCAGGGTAAAGGTACTCATCCAAAAATGGTAAACAAGCCACGGAAGTAGCCAAAATTTCACAAATCCCCAAATCCCTGTTGTGGCGATGAGAATCGGGAAAGCGATCGCAGCAAAAAGCACAACCACAGCTACTGAAAACTTCACGCTGGATTGGTCTTTTTCTCGGAACTTAGACCAATCAAAGTGCAAAAGTCCACAATGAACGATTGAGCCTATCCACCACAATTTATAGCCCAGAAACAGCTCGAAGCCCCACTGCGGGATTTTTCCACAACTTTCAAAAAGTTCTGTGGTGATTGGATGCCACGCGTTGTCTTCATCCAGCTTGTTAGTGTGAGAGTGGTGATAATTGTGCTGAATGCGCCAACTATGGAAGGGGTAAATCAACGGCATCATCATGAAATGCCCCACCAAATCGTTAACCCAACGACGCTTGGCAAATGAACGATGAGCACAATCATGCCCGATGACAAAAAAACCGGTCAAAGCAGTGCCAGTAAAAATCCATGCCAAGGGTAAGAGAAACCAAGGAGCAATTGTCAGGCTGAAGTAGCCCAAGCCAACCATCAAGACACTGGTTAGCACTTTTGTCCAAGCTTTGCGGCGATCCTGCTCAAAACATTCTTTTGGCAGAGTTTTGATAATATCTTTTAGCTTAAGGTCGGAATTGCCAAAATCATAAGCTGACTTCTGGCTGTTGATTGTTGATGTAGTCATGAATACCTGAAAAGACAACAAACCTCACTACCAAATCACTAAATAAGTGGCTGTCGCAAAGTTTTGTAACATTCGCGTTTTGGATTATAGCAATCTAATGCACCCCAGCGCACCCGCAATAAACCCCCGCTGATACTTAAGCAGTAGTCGAGAAGCGGCGGGGGAGAGTAAGCAATTCAAAATACCCTTTGGCAAGCTGCCCTCCGGGCATTTACATTGAAAATTGGATAAGATCAAGGATTGCTAACTACTAACCGCTTACTACTTTTGTGGGGCAAGCTTCACATTCGTAGCCAGACCGAGTACTTGTAGCAATTGAATGGTGAGCCAAGTGAGGTCGAATTCCCACCATTTCAACCCGTGACGAGCGGAGTACTGAAAGGCATGGTGATTATTGTGCCAGCCTTCACCATAGGTGAGTAACGCCACCCACCAGCAGTTTGTAGAGCGATCGTCTGATTCATAAGTCCGATAACCGAATTTATGGGTAGCACTGTTGACAAACCAGGTGCAATGCCACACAAAGATCAGGCGAACAAAAATCCCCCATACTACAAAAGACCAGCCACCCAGCAACAACAGGACTACACCCAGGGCGACCTGGATTAAAACCATATTCTTCTGCAAAAACTGATAAACTGGGTCGTCGGCAATGTCTTTCGTAAAGCGAGGAACTTCTGCGAAAGCAGGTGAATGATGAAGCATCCAACCCATATGACTCCACCAAAAGCCCTGGTTAGAATCATGGGGGTCTAACTCTTGATCAGAATGCACATGGTGTATGCGGTGCATTCCTATCCAATCGATTGGTCCTCCTTGGCAAGCGAGTGTCCCGCAAAAAACGAGAAAATACTCTAGCCACTTGGGAGTTTGAAAACTGCGGTGGGTGACAAGGCGGTGAAAACCTAAGGTAATACCCAAACCACCAGTTATCCAGTAAAGCAACAAACATACGCCGACTGCTTTCCAGCTAAAGAACGCCGGAAAGAAAGCCAACAAAGCGCCGATGTGCAAAGGAAGGAAAAATGCGATGTGAAACCAATTGAGTTGGGTTTTGGTTGATGTAGCAATTGTCATGCAGTAACCTGAATAGGAATTGGTCAGACTGATCCGCGCGATTTAAAAATCCGCAAACTTTATGTTTTTGTGAAAGAGGAACTAATGGACAGCTTGGAGCAGATGCATGAAGCAGAACAGGCACTGTTACAGATTTTTTCTGGAATTGACGCTCAGGTCAAGCAAAATGTTCAACGAGTATTAAATGCCTTTCGCCATCAAAGAGTCGGCGCACACCATTTTACAGGTGTTTCAGGATACGGACACGACGACTTAGGGCGAGAGACTTTAGATAAACTTTTTGCGGAGGTGGTGGGCGCTGAGGCGGCAGCTGTACGAGTACAGTTTGTTTCCGGAACCCACGCGATCGCTTGTGCTTTATTTGGTGTTCTCCGTCCTGGTGATGAAATGCTAGCGGTGGTAGGCGCACCCTACGATACCCTTGAAGAAGTTATTGGATTACGAGGTCAAGGTCAAGGCTCATTAACTGAGTTTGACATTCATTACCGACAATTAGATCTTACTCCAGAAGGAACCATAAATTGGCAAGCTTTAAGCCATGCGGTGGAGGAAAAAACTCGTTTAGTACTCATTCAGCGTTCATGTGGCTATTTTTGGCGTCCTAGCCTATCTATAGCGGAAATTGAAAAAATTATCCACTTGGTCAAACAGCAAAACCCCAACACTATCTGCTTTGTCGATAACTGCTACGGCGAATTTATTGAAACTCAGGAACCGACTCACGTTGGCGCTGATTTAATCGCTGGGTCATTGATTAAAAACCCTGGTGGTACGATTGTCACTGCTGGTGGTTATGTCGCCGGTCGCGCTGACTTGGTAGAAGCCGCTGCTTGTCGCCTCACCGCGCCAGGAATTGGCAGTTATGGAGGTGCCACTTTTGACCAAAATCGCCTGCTCTTCCAAGGGCTGTTTCTGGCGCCCCAAATGGTAGGAGAGGCGATGAAGGGGACTCACCTTACTGGTTATGTATTTGACAAACTGGGTTATCCAGTCAATCCAGCACCGTTGCTCCCCCGTCGGGATGTCATTCAGGCAATTAAACTGGGTTCTGCTCAAAAACTCATTGCTTTTTGTCGGGCAATTCAACAGCATTCACCCATCGGTTCCTACCTTGACCCCATACCCGATGAAATGCCAGGTTATGAAAGTAAGGTCGTGATGGCTGGCGGGACTTTTATTGAGGGGAGCACCTCCGAATTTTCAGCCGATGGTCCTTTACGCGAACCTTACGTCGTTTATTGCCAAGGTGGAACGCATTGGACTCATGTAGCGATCGCCTTGCAAGCAGCAATAGAAGCTGTGGGACCAGCCTAGTCGCTTCGCTCCAATTGACGCATTCAGAATTCAAAATTATATTTTTTTATTTTGAATTTTTAATTTTGAATTCCCCCAAATGGGGGTTGGCGTTCAATAGCATCTCTTGTGGTTTTGTAAGCTTCAATAAAAGTTCGGAATGATTCTTGAGAAATTTCTTCTAAAATCAGTTTTTCGGCGACTTCTTTAAGAATTTTATCTATTTTTTGTTGAAGTAAATCCTTACTTTGTTTGCTATCGCGCAGCAGTTCAACAACAGCCTTGATATAGGTTGCAGAAACTTCTCTTTGCTTGTGTTCTATTTGTTGCTGAGCGAGTTGTCCTTCACGCTCAATCGCTTCCCGAGTCGTTTTGTAAGCTTCGTTAAAAGTTCGGAATGACTCCTGGGAAATTTTCTCATAAATGAGAGAATCGGCGGCTTTTCTAAAAACATCATCGAGTTGCTTTTGCCTATCTTCAAGATTGCCTTGACTGGCGTTCATTAAATTAATAGCTCTAGCAATATATTCATCAGCCTCATTCTTTCTACTACTTTCCATCCAAAGCTTCAGTTGCCGAATCCAGGAAAATGCTAGTAGGATAACTGTTAAAATTAAAGCTAAAAAGTCGGAATTTTCTTGCACAAAAGAGGGTTTATCTCGTTCATAAAAAGCAACTGCACCTGGATGAATCGGAGGGATACTACCACCTGTATCGCTTGGACGGTCGATACTAGCAATCAAAGGTTTAACCTCAGAATGCTTTTGAGAAATGGCATTGGCTATTTCTTGACGATGCTCAAATATGACGCGAGTTATTTCTTGGATAATACTTTTATCTACTGTATCTCTTGCTACTAAAATTCTTGAAACTGCGACTGTTGGTAAGTCTTCGTCAGGTACGGCGACATTGCCTTTGTATGCTCCTTGAGGAATTTCAGTGCTTTCAAAAGCAGGATGTTGAATTTTCATTGCTTTCGCCTGTTGAATAGGCACCAATCTTCCACCGTACTCTTTAACAAGTGTAGAAATACCTTGGTTACCTATAGCGCGGACACGAAACAAAGCATCTGCTCTTTGAAATTTAAAATCTTCTTCGGCTTGCTTATCGTCGTAGTCTTGACTCTGATTTAAACCTGTAACTTTAATATCTAGTGTGTTTTTGTCTTCTTTAAGTAAACCGTAATGCCGTGCTACTTTTTCAAAAGACTTATATTGCCCGCCCTTAATAGGTAAAGCAACTGTCTTACCCCTGAGTTGAGAGAATTGCTTAATTTTAGGGTCTCTCACAACTAACTGGAACAAATCTTTATACAAGACAGCTACGGTTCTGACTGAAGCGTGTGATCCTTCTGGCTTTGATGATTCCTCGTTATAAGCTGATACATCCATTTGCTCAGAAGCAACGTCTGCTTGAGCTGCTGCTAACTCTACACTACCTTCTTCCAATTTTTTCAGGCTGTCTGCTGTACCCCCAGTAGGTATGACTGTAATGTTAATATTCGACCTGCGTTCAACAACCTTTTGAATCGCTTCGCTGATAATATAGCTTTCTCCTTCCGGATCCCCTGCTGCAAGAGTCAAGTGAGGTGCTGTCAAATAACCAACAACCCTCCAAGTGGTTAGTGCAACTAAGCTTACGCTGGCAAACCCTAAGCAGATAAAGATGAATTTAGATATGGGATCAAGATTGCGAAAAAAGCTTGGGAAATTGACTTGAGGAGAAGCTTTCAATGCTGCCATAACTGTTAAATTTTAATCTTTGGCAGAGATTAATACACAACGAGTCTCCCCCAACAGTCCAATGTTCCATTGGGTAGCGTTGTATTTTAGCCAGATAAAAACAGTTATAGATACAAATCGTAATGACGGCATTCCAGATCAGGTTTGATTGATTCTACAATTTATGCAAAAAAGCTCCCGCGGCTCAAAATTTCTTGGCAACGAGAGCGTCCGATCACGACACAAAGCTAGTCCTAGGAATGCCGATCCCAAGGTCCCCAAATAGCAAAAGTGATTCCGGGGGTTTGGATATTCACGAATAAAGTTTGACCATCTGGAGAGAAGCAAGCACCGGCGAACTCACTCGTATTAATGGCGTTACGAGCAAATTGGTAGAGTTCCCCTTTAGGAGTCACCCCAACAACGAACTGCTCGTCGCTGCCATCTTCACAAAGGATAAGGTCCCCAAAGGGAGCTACGACTATGTTATCGGGCATATCTAGTATGCTTTTATCGTTTGGCTCAACAAAGAGTTCGATGGTGCCACCTTGTTTAGCATTTTTGCCAGGAATATAGCGCCAAACCTGACCTAAACTGCTAGCACCGCCACTTGTAGCACAGAAGTAAAACTCTCCATTGCCATACCAGATTCCCTCGCCGCGAGCAAATTGTGCGGCTCCTTTCTCAATACCTTCTTTACGCACTGTGTCTTCAGCAGGATCGTAATCTTCAATGCGAACCCACTCAGCCTCCATGCGTTGACCTACAGGGAAATTTTCTTTGGTATTGACTTGAGGCATATTCTTAATTTTGAGAGCCTCAAGGATACCACCTGCTTGCAAATTACCTGGTTTGTTAGGAATGAAGCGATAAAAAAGGCTATCTCCCCGGTCTTCTGTCTCATAGACAATTCCTGTTCTGGGGTCTATGGCGACAGCTTCGTGGTTAAACCGACCCATTTCTACCAAAGGTACAGGGTCAACAGTACCGTTTTTAGGTCTACGAAGTGCAGGAACTTCAAAATTATAACCGTGGCGCTTGGAAACTTTGTTCGGATTGGGTACGAAGATACCAGAATTTGCTGGCTGTTCTATCGTCTCAGGAGTCGTCTCAGGAGTAGAGGTGTTTTCTTCACAACTAATCCATGATCCCCAGGGAGTTGGACCACCAGCGCAATTACGATAGGTTCCTGCTAGGGAAGCATAATCTCTAATGAGTTTGCGATCTGGACCAACGATTAATGTCGTTGTGCCACCCTTACAAAACTCGTCGTACCTATTGCCGATAACTTCTGTTGTTGAGTTTGGGCTAAGTTCGTGATTGCGAACTAAGATAACGGTGCGATTTGGTCCAGCAAAAGTAGCCATCCCATCATGACCACCAGGCACAGAGTTGCCATCACTCATTAAATCGCGTGTGCGGGAAAATGCTCGATATTGAAATCCGCGTGGTAAATCTAACAAGCCATTGGGGTCGGGGATGAGAGGACCATATGCATCAGTTGTTATCGCTGTCCCTTGCGCTCTCGCATAAAGACCCTTCAAAGCATCTCCAACAACAAGAGTTGCAGCAGTCGTGCCTGCAAGAGCAAAAAAACGTCTTCGTGAAAAAGTCATAGTCTCCTGATTTATTTGTATCTAAAGATAAGTAGATTTTGTGCAATACCTAGACCAAAATTAAGAAATATCTGTAGCGTTTCCATGCCTAAGCAGACTGTTTAATATGGTTTACACCAAGTACATATTTCTCAAGTTTTTGCACAAAAATTTTCTATTTTCACACTTACGCACTTAACTAATCCATGAAGAGAATATACTTACAAAGTTAAGCTTAGTTAATCTCAGTGTTAATTATGCTTTAAGAGGTACTTTTAAAATATAAATATAAACTTATATTTCTTTAATTGAAATAACTCGAAGAGTGTGTAGGCAGTGCATATAAGACGAAAGTAAAATGTTAAAAATTGCCTATATAACTTATACAATTATATTTTTTTGAAGCATTTTAATAAATTAGGGTAGGCATTGCCCACCCTACTTAAACCAAATGCGTATTGGTTTTAAATGAGAATAATTATAACTATTATTCTGGCAATTTATACTGTCCAACAATGCGCTTGGCAAATTCTGGAACGTGCGCTTCTAATTTCTCTGGATGATTCCGCTTTACATATAAGTAATTACGGGTGAAGTGGGAATCAATCGAGAACCGAGCGTATTCTAAACCTTTAGGACCAATTTTTTCGATAACCACACCCATAAGTTTCGCTGCCCACATCGGAAGGGTGACACCTTTGTCGTAGGCGGGTATACTTTGTTGCACTGCTGCTTTGCGATCGCCCTTCGACATGACTGGCTGAGTTTCTATTTGGTCATTCACCAAGTCCAACATTTCCTTGCCTTGTTCATTTCTAACCACAATCCACTGCCAGCCAAAAGGTGCGCCCATATAACCAACGACTAAATCCGCCAAAGAATTGACATAATCAAAGCAACTCATGCACGAGGGGGCAAACACATCTTTAAGTTGGTTAGTCTTCAGTCCAAAGAAAGGTACGGTTTCGCTTGATCCATCCTCGTGTTTGAAGTGAACGCGAAAATCCTGCATGAATTCGTAATGCACGACTGTATCAGGCGATTTGCTGGTCGTTTCTAGGAATTTTTGGAGTCCAGCGCGGTTAACATTATCTACACAAGGCGTTCCCAAAACATACAGCTTTTCTAAGCCAAGTTGTTTTTCAACAGCTCGTAATGCCTGAATTTGACAACCAACACCAATCACCAACAGCCGCTTTAGCCCCGATTTTTCCACCTGTTCCAACACCGAAAGGTTAGGCGAGAGCGTTGGTTTGTTTACTTTAGCTGCCAGTATTTCTTCTGGGGTTCGAGCGATGACGGGCATGGGACCAAAGCGGTCTTCTTTGGTGTTTTGTACGCAAACTACACCTTCAACAATACCGCGATTGAGCATTTCAATAGCAATGGTGCTCACAATGCCCGTCCATTGGGCACCAGGGATAGGCTGCTTTTTCTGCGCCGCCATCATGTCTTGATGAACACCAAAATATACTTCATCAGGGTTGTCTAAATTGCGCGATCGCGTGTGGGTTTGTTCTTCCAATTCACCTATCTGCTGATTAATAAAAGCGCAGGCTTCCTTGACATAGTGAATATAGTATGTATCGCAAAGCCCGCACTCGCTACAGAGTTCTTTTGCAGGGCGACGGCTGCTGGGCTTGAGGGCTTTGGCTTTGTTGTGAGGAGACAGCGAGGTCATATTAAGGGCAGTTTATTAACTAAGAACATAAGACATTCCAAAGCTTTACTTTACACAAACTTTAGAAGTATTAAGCAAGTGTTCATTGATTCTTACGAAGCTGTAACAGTTCACTAGCCTAAACTAGCGGTGGTACAAATTGCTGTTTAAAAGCTTGACAGGCTAAAGGAAATATAGAGCTATGGAACAACTGTTTCACCGCATTAGCCAAATGGTTAAGGCTGAACTAAACCATATTAATCGTGAAATTGACACAGATAAATATAAAGATGCTACTGCTACAGCGTTTGCGGCGATAGGAGGCATAGCTGGTGCTTCTATTGGCAAAATAGGAATACTGGCAAAAGGTGCTGGTTTTAGCGTTGGTGCTGTTCCCTTGACTGCTGCTGGTGCCTTAACTGGTCTTGGTTTGTATGAGGCTATCAGAGCAGTAGTAGAGGGGGATGCTTCGTCTGCTGGCGCAGCAGCAATTGGAGCAGCAGCAGGTGCTGGTGTTTCTGCTGCGATTGGCGGTGTAGGAGTAGCCGTAGGGGGAACAGCTTTTGGTGTTGGCATGGCTTCTATGGCAGCTGCTGGCTCTGTCGCTGGGCTTGGTATAGCTGCTTTGAATCAACTACTCCAACAAGGAACTGACCCAGAAAAGCTGCTAGACTTGGCTGTTGAGGATATGCAGGAAGACTTGCTCAAGTTTCGTCAGGCTGTAGTCCCAGTGATAGCGGCTAAAAAACGCACTCTGCAACACTACGAACAAGCCCAAGCTGAAGAGAACAAGTGGCAACGCCGCGCTTTGTTGGCTGTGCAAAAGGGCGATGATAATCTGGCACAGCAAGCGCTGGAGCGAAAGAAGATTTTTGCTGAGAATGCTAATACCCTCAAAGTTAACTTGGATGAGCAAACCGCTCTAGTGGATAGCCTCCAGAGTAAGCTATTCACTTTTGAAACTAAGGTTTCTGAAGCAAAGGCGAAAAAGGTAATGCTCAAGGCGCGGATAGCTGCTGCCAAAGCCGAAGCGCACCTGCAAAGCACTGTTGGGCGGCTGGGTAGTAGCAGTGCCTTAGCTGCCTTCGAGCGAATGGAAGAAAAAGTCTTGCTGCAAGAAGCCCACACTCAATCGGTAGCAGAATTGGCTAGTGCCAATTTAGAAAGCCAATTCGCCGCTTTGGAATCTAGTGGCGACATTGATGATCAATTGGCAGCTTTGAAAGAGCAAATGGCACTGGGACTTCCCACATCGGCACAACAAGCACAACCTTGTGAGCAACCATCTAGCTCCACATCTGAGCAAGTCGTTGATTAAGAGTTCGCAGCGCTGCGAAAACAATTGGATGAAATGTAACTTATACACTTCTCATCCAAAACGTTTTAAAAAGCTACCGAAGAGCGTAGCGTATACCTTTAAACAAGCTTTAAGAGAACTAAGGAAAATTTCATTTATTCTTACTGAGCAACAAGAGTTCTCTCGTTTAATGTATATGTAATATTTCTGGAATTAAAAGAAAAAATAGTGACACTACAAGACGAAGAACTGAAAGATATCGAGCTAGAAGTTGACCACATAGTGCCATTCTCCAAAGGTGGCAGTAACGATATTAGCAACTTGCAAACACTGTGTATAGATTGCAATCGTGGTAAGGGAGCGCGTTTTTTGAAAAAATAATACTGAGTAAAATTATTATGTTATTTGATATTGTTCAAGCAGGAATTTGCTTATTTAGTGAACTACACGAAACTAGATGGAATCCTTATGGTTTACAAGGAGACATTTTGCTATTTTTTAGGGATTTCAAAAAATCAATTGACTCGAAAGATGTACAAAGAATTCAGAACTTAATATCTGATAAGTATTACAGTAAGTCTTATGTGAGGCAAAATAAAAAACAGCTACTATCCTGGTTTCAGGAAGTTTTTCAAAAAATGCCATCGGTTGTATACGCGAGGTCATATTAAGAGCAGTTTATTAACTAATAACATAAGATATCTCAAGGCTTTACTTTACACAAACTTTAGAACCATTAAGCAAGATTTCATTGATTGTTACGAGACGGTAAAAGATTACTGGTTTATGCTTTGCTTAATCAGCTAACTCAAACAAACTTATGGGACAATACGACGCCACTAACTCGTCAGACTATGCTTTAGGGAAATTACGTACAGCTACTGCACATGCGATCGCAGCCCAACTAATTGCTCAAAGAGATTACGATCAGGCTCAAGCTGAAGCGGATAGCTGGGAAAGACAGTATCAACTTGCTCTAAAAGAAGGTCATCAGGATTTAGCTCGTCAAGCACAATTCAACAAGGAACGCCACGAAGCAATAGCCAATAGGCTGAGAAGCCTTGTAAAGCAGCAAGCAACCCAAGTAGATACCCTGAAGCACAACCTAACTTCTTGGGAGAGTAAGGTTTCTGAAGCAGAAAATAAGGTTTTGCCTAGAAAGTTTAATCCCAGTAGCACTACGAGTGCTTTTGAACACGTGGAAAAGAAACTTTTGGACACTGAAGCTCCAGCAGAAGCTATTTCACAACCAAATGGTTATAATCAAAATTTTGAATTGATTACGGTCAACTTTGAAGATATTGACGAAGAATTGAAGCGACTCAAAGAGCAGATGTTTCCACCACTTACACTCAAAGATGGCTCCCCAGCAATAAAAGACTGCACCGCAATTTTAGAGACGGCTATCTTAGAGACGGAAAAGGCTGTGGATAGTACTTTTACCAGTAAAGAACAAATCCAAAAAAATTATGACCAGGCTAAAGAAGCAGCTCAAGACTGGAACAAAAAAGCTCAGATAGCTCTGCAAAACAACGATGATAATCTAGCCTTACAAGCCATAGTTGATAAAACAGTTCAAAGTAAAATTGCGGTTGTTCTCAAAACTCAAATTCAGCAGCAGGAAACAGTACTCACTCTACTCAGACAAAACTTGATTGCTCTAGAAAATGTACAAAAAATGCTATCTCAATCTGCCATACCACAAAATTCAGAACTAGCAGTTGCTCAACAAACAACACTATCTGGCTCAAGTGCGGTAGTGGATGCAGAACTAGAAACACTGCGACAGCAACTCGATCAAATGTAAGACTACTTTATATTACACCTTTAAACAAGCTTTAAGAGAACTAAGAAAAATTTCATTTATTCTTACTGAGCAACAACAGTTCTCTCGTTTAATGTATATGTAATATTTCTGAAATTAAAAGACAAAATAGTGACACTACAAGACGAAGAACTGAAAGATAAAGTAGAAGGTGCAGCATTAGTCACTGGAGGAACCGTAGCGGGTGCGGGTGTATCCGCAGTTGTTGGCGGCATGGGATTAGTTGGAGGTTTCGGGGGCGTGGCAATTGGGATGGCTCCGGTTGCTGCTGCTGGTGCGGTTGTGGGTACAGCCGCTTACGGAGCTAAGAAGGCAATAGAAGAGGGAGACGCGACAGCTATAGGTGCAGTGGCAGGCGGAGCAGCAGCAGGTGCAGGGGTTGCGGCTGTAGTTGGTGGTATGGGTTTAGCACTAGGAGGAACTGCTGTGGCTATCGGAGCTGCTCCGGTTGTAGCAGCTGGTGCAGTTGTTGGACTAGCAGCTTATGGGTTGAACAGGCTCTTTAACAAGTAATGACAAAACAGCCTTCCAACCCACTGCAAAAACTGGTGCGTGGTGTCATTCGGGATTTGATTCATCAGGCTAATAGTCTAAAAGCTGATACACCAAAAAAACCAAAGACTAAAAAACCTGCTGCGACCAAACCCCAATTTAAAGCAAAGCAAGATAGTAGTAAACGCTCCCGCCACATTCGCAAATCAGTTCGTGTTTCAGTTTTACACACAGACGGTTACAAATGCGTTTTTTGTGGCATCAGCGCGCGGCAAATCGAGCTAGAAGTTGACCACATAGTGCCATTCTCCAAAGGTGGCAGTAACGACATTAGCAACTTGCAAACACTGTGTATAGATTGCAATCGGGGTAAGGGAGCGCGTTTTTTGAAAAAATAAGGCTGAGTGGAATTATTATGTTATTTGAAGTTTTTCAAGCAGGAATTTCTTTATTTCGTGAACCACATGAAACTAGATGGAATCCTTATGGTTTACAAGGAGACATTTTGCTATTTTTTAGGGATTTCAAAAAATCCATTGACTCAAAAGATGTACAAAGAATTCAGAACTTAATATCTGATAATTATTATAGTAAGTCTTTTGTAAACCAGAATAAAAAACAGATACTGTCCTGGTTTCAGGAAGTTTTTCAAAAAATACCATCAGTTGTATACCCTTCTCTAGAAATTGACGTATGTAAAGCACCAGAAATAAGAGGTGAAAATGAAGTTTACCTTGTACTTAGAGCTACCCTGAATCTTCACTTTTTAGGAATTAATTTAGCATCCCAATTATTTGGGAATAACAGTCGAATATCTATGCTTATAGAAAGAAATACAAATTCTGGTTTATTCTCTATTACCAATATGGAATAAATTTAATAAAAGCTAAAAAACTAGTCAAATTACTAAAGATTTTTTAAGACTGTAAACCTAGTAATACAACAAATTGGATAAGCGAAAACATGGCTTACGTACAGGAGATTAAATTCTATATCAGCAGCGAATCTGGCAAATTAAAAGTAGCTTTCTATGACAGACCTGCAATTTTTTGTAACGAATTCTGGATCAAGAATGTTGATGCTTCAGAGATAGGTTTTACCTGCATACCAGAAGGTCTCAAACTTGAACAAAAATACAAAGTAGAAGTACTTGGTATTAAACCTTTTCATGGTTCTAAGCCTGAATTTGATTTTATTGACAAAAGCGCTGAAGTAGCTTTTTATGCAGCTAAGAAAGCAGGTATCTAGGCAGTAATACCGAATCCGGGTTTACTACCCCCTTTGTGACTGATGGGGTGTGAGTAGGTTAGGTAAGTTAAACTACAGGGGACGACAACAAGTGGGACAAAACTCCACAACAGGCGCAGCCTTTATTGCTGGGGGAAGCGTAGCGGGCGCTGGTGTTTCCGCAACCATAGGCGGGATAGGATTAGTGGGAGGATTTGGAGGAGTTGGGATTGGGACGGCTCCTGTAGTTGGTGCTGGCGCTGTAGTTGGTGCTGGCGCTGTAGTTGGTGCAGCGGCTTATGGTGCTTTCAAGGCAATAGCACAGGGAGATGCTGCTGCTTTTGGTGCAATGGGAGTTGGCGCAATAGGCGGTGCTAGTGTTTCTGGTGTTATCGGCGGTATGGGATTAGTTGCACCCAAAATAGGTTTAGCTGTTGGTATTGGTACAGTACCTATGGCAGTAATTGGTGGTGTGGTTGGACTCGCCGCCTATGGTATTGCCAAGCTACTAGACGAGTCTGGAAGTGTGGAAACTCCAGCACAGGTTTTTGACCGGATGGAAGAAAAAGTCTTGCAGATGGATGCCTATTACGAAGCAGTGATGGAGTTAGAGGCATTTTTATCTGGTGAAGACCTCAACCAAAAATTTGCAGCTTTGGAAGTTGAGGATGAGTTACAAGCGCTCAAGGGTGAATTCAAGACAAAAACTGAAACCTCTACTCCTAATATTGAAGCAGAAGTGGTATCCGTCCAACCAACATCACCCGAAGCTTGGAGATGTGTACAGACTCTTTGCGGACACACAGCCGCAGTGAATGCGATCGCCATCAGCCCCGATAATCAAACTCTGGCTAGTGGAAGCAATGACAGAACAACTCGTCTATGGAACTTAAAAACTGGAAAATGGCTGTACACCTTTGCTGGGCAAGAAGAGGCGATTTTATCTGTTGCTATTAGCCCTGATAGTAGAATACTTGCCAGTGGCGGTGTCGCTCGCAAAATCAGCAGTTGGCATCTGGATACAAAAAAATTTCTCTGTACATTCTTTTATTTAAACTCTTCCTACAGTCATACTGGCTTTGTTTACTCAGTTGCCTTTAGCCCGGATGGGACAATTCTTGCAAGTGGTAGTGGCGATAAGACTATTAGACTTTGGGGACGTTACACAGGAGAATTAAAACGTACCTTAAATGGACATTCTGACGCCGTTTTGTCTGTTGCTTTCAGTCCCAATGGAAAAATCCTTGCCAGTGGTAGTGCTGATAAAACTGTCAGACTTTGGGATTTAAAAACTTGGGGACAGCCCCGTATTCTTAATGGACATTTAAAAGCAGTTAATACAGTTGTCATCAGCCCAGACGGTCAAACTGTAATCAGTGGTAGTACAGACACCACAATCAAACTGTGGAATCTCGGCACTGGCGAATTGCTCGATACTCTCACTGGACATTCAGCAGCAGTTGTGTCCCTTGCCATCAACCCCGATAAACAAACCCTCGCCAGTAGCAGCACAGACGGCATCATCAATATTTGGGATTTACGGACAGGAAAACTGCTACAAACCCTTGCTGGGTGCAGTCCCATTGCCTTCACTTGTGATGGAAAAACACTCGTGAGCGGGGGTAAAGGCGGCATCATCAAGGTTTGGCGTCAAATGCTTGGTAGTAATGATGAACTCATACCTGAGTCTATGCCATCTGAGAAATGGTGGGAAGTCTTGGGCATAGAAAAGGCTGCTTCTCCAAAGGATGTAAAACGTGCTTACCTAAGATTAGCAAGGCAGTATCACCCTGATATCAACAGTTCTGCCAGTGCAAAAGCCATGATGCAAGCAATTAACCGAGCTTATAAAGAATACCGCCACAAATTGAACAGTTAATCCAATAGCACACCTTACACTTCAACTCTTTCAACGGTTTCTTTGCTGAAACCCAAGCGGGCGCGTTCCTTAAAGAATAGCTGCTGCATTCCTTCAATGTAAGGCAGCAATAGATCCTGTTGTTCTGGGTTAACACAGTTCATCATCTCATCCCCCAACACTTGGCACCATTTTTCTGTCATTTCCCACGGAATTTCCACACCCTGTACAACCATCTGGCATAAAGGAAGTAGTTCTGTCTCCAATGGAGTCATACTCTGCTCTAACAAACACAGCCATATATAAGCTTGGAACATATTCAAGTCACGAAGACATGAATATGTAACCTCCGGATCGCTCAAGCCTCCCCTACGGCTACGATGATTGGGCAATAATTCCACAAGCCGGCGGTAAACGCTTTGAGCAATGTCCTCACAAACAGGTAACATTTGCTGTACAAGCGTTAACATCGGCGAACCTAACTCATGCTTGGCAGCAGCAGCGCAAACTCGATGCCAAGGCATAGCAATTTGCTCTTCGACAAATTTTAAGTAGGGAGTCAGCAGTACTTTCTCAGGAGGTGTCAGCTTCTTGAGAATTAACTTATTGCTGAAGTTTAACTGCGTAGTCATAAAACCAAGGGCACGCCAGTCCTTGGATGCTAAGTGCTGCTCTTGAAATACCATTAATATTGGTTCCAAGGCGGATGCTAACTCTTCAACTGCTCTTATCCCCAACACAGAAACATTCTCCTCAACTGCGAGTGTCAGTAAGTTGTTTTCCAGGGACTGCTGTTGGTAAATTTCTAAGAGCTTCCTATAAACCCGGAAGGCAAATTGAGTGATTAACCTCGCCTCGTTTAAATCTAAGACATTAGGTATATATCCATAAAGGGCTTTTGTTTGAATCCATGCCATTTGGCAGTTGACATCTAGCACGTTATCCTTCAACTTAGCAGCGGTAAAAGCTTTGCCTTCTGGTGAAGCCGCTTCCTGCAAAGAACTGTCAGCCGACAGATTTCCTGAGGATAGGGAAGACAAGTTAAGTATGAAGCGCTGTGACCAAAGGTTAAGCAGTTGTTCAACTGAGGCAGTTTTCACAGTTGGAGAGGTTTTTAACATGAATTTTTCCTGTTCCTGTGCAATCTTTTTGCAAATTTGACAAATCGACCTGCCCTGAACTGTTGAAAGTACGGTAGATGGTTTATTAATTAAAGTTATACATAAAAATTTAGTTGACGAACTAGTGTTTATACTTAAAAATACTTATAGAAAAGAAAAGTTATTTTTTTACTTATTCGACAAAAATCAACTGTATCTAAATTAACTTTCTTACTTTTCCCACAAAAACTGGTTCCTCTCTAGTTTTTCACTTGAAAACTGATAAATATGCAGTTTTTAAGCGTTAAATATTGCAAATACATTAGTTATCACTGGCAAAACGTGTTTTGCGATGCTTATTTATACTTAATTACTAAAAAAGAAGATAAATATACGAAAGTGAATCTACCTAAATGATGAGCAAAAAATTCAACGTACAACTTTACACAAGCTTTACAATAAGTTTCAAATAATTTACGGATTCTTACTGAACAAAAATATTTATCTTAGGGTATTCTGTATATATCGATACTGTTTCTTATGGTGATTTTAGTTAAGGCTCATGCAAAAAATCATAAAGAATTCTTAATCAGTACTTATAAGGGTGCCTCTAATAATGAATTTTGTGCAGTAGGTTACAAACTTTCTCATCCACTGTAATGATTTGTACAGAATGTGATTCGAGATAAAATGAGTCTCGGTCACTCTCACAGAGCAGGTTAGGCTGCACAGTGCTAGATTTCAAGGTAGACTTTTAAATCACATTTTCCATTGAATCAGTGTAATAGAATAAAATTCTCCTGTAGAGGAAGTACCCAAAGGTTATGCCGTCATCCTAGAAAAGCGGTATGCGTCTGTTCCTAGGGTCTACTTTTACGGGTGTTAACACTTGTTCAATACCTTACACTCTTAGCTGCTGCATTTTGGCACACAGCTAACTGCTATTGCTTTGTTGTCTTTAAGTCTGTTTTTGGTAAGGATTCAGTAAACGATGGAGTACTTGGCGAATCGGTGCCGAATGCTGTTAAAGAAAAAGTAGATTTCGCTTTAGCTAAACTACCAAATTATACAGCTTTGTTACTTTTTTCAAGACAAGTTACAATTTTTTTTACTGTTTCAAAAGTTACTTTATCTTCACCTGTGTTGCTTATGATTTTTTCTTTAATACAGGGCGGGAAACCTGTATTCTGCCTGTACTTTTGCACGCTTTATTTTATCTGTTTTACCTGTTACAATTTCGTCATTCAAGGGAAATTGAGGTAAAATAAATAGCCTTTCTTAAGCAGTGAAAAAGAAAGTTTAAAAATCATATTGCATCTTGTGAAAAATTGTTATAGATTCTTATCATATGGGCGTGGTCAAATTATTCCATTCATTTCATTCATAGTCCAAATTATCTCTCTTGAATTTAAGTATAACTACTTAATAAAAACATCAAAATTATGCAAACATTACATAGTAGCTGAGATATGTATTTGTTTGGTAAAACCAAGGTTCTTGGATTTCAAACAGAGCAACATATCATGAAAAAATAGGTTTATGCGACTGTTTGAAGTAAAAAAACAACGGCTTTCATTTACAAAGAGATAATTAATTGAAAGAAAATAACTATCAATTAAGCCGCGAAAAATGAGCAGCTAGAGCCGTTGTTGCTGTACTTATCGTGTAGCGGTTCGTATTTGCTATTCAATTAATCAGCATTGTTATGATGAGAATAGCAGCAATAACTTCATTATTGGTGCATCTACAACAAAACCACAATTGACTAGAGAAAAGGAGTTTTCCCTACAATGCAATTAGATGACTTGGCATCGAGTGAAAGTATAGAACAAGAAGCGTGGACAGCGCTAGAAAAGTCGATTCTCTATTATAAAGGTCGTCCTGTAGGGACAATAGCTGCTTATGATGCAACCGTAGAGGCGCTGAATTACGATCAGTGTTTTGTTCGGGATTTTGTATCTTCTGCTCTTATTTTTCTAATGAAAGGTAGAACGGATATTGTCCGCAACTTTTTAGAAGAAACCTTAAAGTTACAGCCGAAAGAAAGGCAATTAGATGCTTATAAGCCGGGCCGAGGTTTAATGCCAGCTAGCTTTAAAGTTGTCTGTGACGACGGTGAGGAAGAATATCTAGAAGCAGATTTTGGTGAACACGCTATTGCGCGAGTCACACCTGTTGATTCCTGCTTGTGGTGGGTTATTTTATTGCGTGCTTATGTAGTTGCTACTAAAGATTTCTCTCTGGCTTATCAACCTCAATTCCAACACGGTATCAGATTGATTATGGAACTGTGTTTGGCAACTCGGTTTGATATGTATCCAACGATCTTGGTTCCAGACGGCGCTTGTATGATTGACCGTCGTATGGGTATCTATGGACATCCCTTGGAAATTCAAGCTCTATTTTTTGCTGCATTGCGTGCTGCTAGAGAACTGCTGATTTGTCAGGGTAACGAAGATATTGTTACAGCTATCGATAATCGCTTGCCGCTTCTACGGACTCATATTCGCCAGTATTATTGGATGGATCTTCATCGCTTAAACAAGATCTATCGCTTTAAGAGTGAAGAGTATGGCAAAGCAGCAGCGAATCCCTTCAATATATATGCAGATTCGCTGCCCTATTATGAATTGGACAAATGGCTGCCAAGAAAAGGTGGTTTTCTCGTTGGTAATGTTGGACCTTCACAGCTAGATACTCGCTTCTTTTCTTTAGGAAACTTAGTGGCTGTTGTTTCAGATCTGACGAGTGAAGAGCAATCACAAGCAATTATGAATCTCATCGAAGAGAGATGGGATGACTTGGTGGGAGATATGCCCATGAAACTTTGTTTCCCAGCTTTGGAAAACGACGAGTACAGAATTGTCACTGGATGTGACCCGAAAAATAGACCTTGGTCGTATCACAATGGTGGAAGTTGGCCAGTCTTATTATGGTTGTTGTCAGCAGCAGCTGTGAAAACCAATAGAATAGAGCTTGGACATAAGGCTGTTGAAATTGCAGAAGCACGCTTGCATCTAGACGAATGGCCAGAGTATTACGACGGTAAGAAAGGGCGACTGATGGGCAAACAAGCCAGAAAATATCAAACTTGGACAATCGCTGGATTCTTGTTAGCAAAAGAACTATTGCAAAACCCCACATTTTTACCTTTAGTAACTTTTGCGCCATTCAGCGTAGAACCTGCTTCTAGGGCTTGTGAGTTTGAACTGGTTCAAGTTGACACTGTGTACTTGAGTTAAAACTTGTAAAGTAACTTAAAGCTGATTTTCATGAAACCAGGGTGCGTTACGGTTACGTAAACGCACCTCATCGCAGGAATGCGTTTCATTTGTACAAGCAAGACCGCCAAGACACTTGTTACCATTGGCTTGTCCAATTTTGTAAAGTGCGTGCCCGTAGGGCATATTTTAAATTTTGAATTTTGAATTGTTTACATCCCCTCGTCAACTAGCTTTTATTGCCTTGCGAGACGTTCACAAGGGGGCTTATGCTGACATTGCCCTAGATAGAGTGCTGCAAAAAGCAAATCTAGCTGATAGCGATCGCCGCCTTGTCACAGAATTAGTTTATGGCTGCACCAGAAGACAGCGTACCCTTGACGCCTTGATCGACCAATTAGGTAAAAAGAAATCTCACCAACAGCCAAAAGACCTCCGCACCATTCTGCATTTGGGCTTGTACCAACTACAGTATCAGGAACGAATTCCTGAAAGTGCTGCTGTAAATACTACCGTCCAACTCGCCAGAGAGAATGGCTTTTCTGGACTCACAGGTTTTGTCAATGGTTTATTGCGGCAATATGTTCGTTTAGAAAAGAAAGAAGATGGAACAATCAAGAATGAAGAAAGTTTTCTATCTTCTTTCTTGTCTGTTGAATTTTCTGATCCCATAGAACGCTTGGGTATTTTATACAGCTTTCCTGACTGGATTATTCAAGTTTGGGTGGAACAATTCGGTTTGGCACAAACAGAACAACTTTGCTTATGGATGAACAAAACTCCTACAATTGACCTGCGAGTAAACCCCCTTCGCACCTCTCTAGAAGAAGTTGAGGCGGCGTTGACATCTGCGGGTGTTTCGTTTCAACGTGTTCCCCACCTACCACAAGCTTTACGATTGATGAGTAATGCTGGTCCTATTCAAAATCTGCCTGGTTATAACGAGGGTTGGTGGACTGTACAAGATAGTAGCGCCCAGTTGGTCAGTCATTTACTCGACCCGCAACCAGGTGAGGTGGTGATTGATGCTTGTGCTGCACCAGGGGGTAAAACAACTCACATTGCAGAGTTGATGAGGGATGAAGGGAAGATTTTTGCTTGCGATCGCGAAGCGGGCGCTCTGCGCCATCGCACTCCCTCGCGCCTCGTAAAACTTCAAAAAAATGCTCAACGGCTGAAGTTACAATCGATTGAAATTTCTACTGGTGACAGCCGTAATATGCCGCAGTTTGAAAACACTGCTCACCGCGTACTGCTGGATGCTCCATGCTCTGGTTTGGGGACTTTACACCGCCATGCTGATGCTCGTTGGCGACAGACACCAGAAACTGTGGAAGAACTCGCGCTCCTTCAAAAACAATTAATAACACATTCATCGACTTTTGTCAAGCAAAATGGTGTCCTTGTTTATTCCACCTGTACGCTGCATCCAAAAGAGAATGAAGATGTGGTTTCGTCATTTCTGGCTGAACATCCAAATTGGGAAATTGAGCCTCCTAGTGTAGATTCCCCTGCTGGTGCGTATTCGACTCCACAAGGCTGGATGAAAGTCTTGCCGCACCGACAGGACATGGATGGCTTTTTTTTGGTGCGCTTAAGAAAAACCAAGAATTAAGGGTAAGTACTATTTAAAATGTAATATTTTTCAGTGAAGGAGGAATGGGTAATAGGGACAATAGGGAAGAAGAACAATTCCCAATTCCTAATTCCTTGAGGAAAAACACATGGTTAATAATTCGAGTGTGACAAATTTGGTTAAAATCCTGATTGGAGCAGCTTGGATTGATGGCAGAATTCAGCCAGAAGAGAGAGAATATCTTCGCAAAATAGCTCAGGAAAAGGGTGTGGCTACCGAGCCGGAAATTCAGCCTTTGCTGCATGAATTGGTTGCTGTGCAGCCAGAACAGTTTGACGAGTGGGTGAAGGAATATTTAGGCGCGAGTCCCAGCGCAGCAGATTACCAAAACCTGATTGAAGCGATCAGTGGCTTGATTTACAGTGATGGGGAAGTGGCAACAGAAGAAGCAAGACTCCTGACGAAATTACAACAATTATCAGACAAAAATGATTCAACCCAACCTGGGTCTAACGCCATTCTCAAACAAATTCAAAAGCTTTACCGTCGTTGGGTTGAGGTTCAGAACTGAGGGTTCTTTCAGTTCTGAGCAATGAATCCAACAGAGTCCTGAGTTGTGAGCAATGAATCCTGAGTAAGTACTTGTCTTTCTGTAAATTATTTTTTGTTATCAAAATAAAAAAATCAGAACGTATGATACTAGCTCTTGAACACTCACAACTCAGTACTATCTAGGACTTCGGCTCACCCAACCCTGGAGTTGGATCTTTATCAACTTTAGGCACAAAGTCAGGACGCTCTTTGTCTTCCCAACCTGCGGGGCGCTTAGAGTTGTACCAAGCAATTGAGCCGATGGTGACAGCAGCAAGAAAGCCAATCACATACACAGCTGTGAAAGCCCAAGGAAATTGGTATGGTTCTTTAGCTGCTTGCGCTGCTGCTTGCATGAAAAAATACATGAGTATAACCTCCTATAGTAGGCAACACTACATTAGACCCTATAGAAAGAGCGTATCACCAACATCCACCGCAGGGGAGAACAAGAGAGGGGGAGTAAGACAGGACTGCTTAATTACTACAGACAAAACATCGTACTACACATTTGATTGTTCACTCAAAGCAGAAAATTGCTCCTCATTAATTCGTCCGGCTTGATACAGGGTTTCCGTGATTTCCGACATCGTTAAAACAGAATGACCCCGATAACCATTTTCTTGTAACCGATTTTTTACCCCTTGTTCATGGTCGATAAAAACCACGATGTCATTGACATTTAATCCCACAGATTTTAACTTTCCTGCTCCTTCCATTACACTTTTACCACTGATGAGAATATCATCAACTACCACAACCGTCTCTCCAGGAGAAAACTCACCCTCAATTAACCTTCGAGTTCCATGTGCCTTCACTTCTTTACGAGGGAAAATCATTGGACAATTGAGACGTAAGGCTAAACCAGTTGCAGTAGGTAAAGATCCGTAGGGAATACCTGCGACTCTATCAAATTGCAAGCTTTTCAAAATCTCCTGATAGGCATTGAGAACTTGATTAAAAACTTGCGGATTAGAAATGATTTTTCGTAAATCGACATAATAAGGAAATGTGGCTCCTGATGCTTGGACATAGTTACCAAACATAATGCAACTAATATCATAAAGTTGCAGAATCAAATCTTGTAGAGGGTGTTGTTCTAATAAACAAACATCTGGGAACCATACAGAACAACTAGAAGCATCATAGGTAATTTCATTTTTTGCTTGATTAACTTCTGCTTGCAAAGACTGAACTTGATCAGACAAATCTTCCTGTGTCAACATATCTTGAGGAACAGGAATCAGCAGACCATCACCGTTAGCATTCAGACCAGCTGCTAAAATTTTGGAAAGGTTGTTACCCTCTGCCCAGATGCTACGAGCCATAATAATTCGTTCGGGAGAAACTGCACGAATACGAGCCAAAATATCAGGATTCGTCGTTCCCACTTCTAAACCCAGTTGTTCTGGAGTTCCCCAATTTTTTGATTCCTTGACAACTTGTAAATAAAGAGGTGCCTCAGTCGAAGGATATTGCTGTAAAGTGACAGCAGTAGGATTAGAAGTACAGCACAAAATAAAAACAGCCTTATCTGGGTAAACCAAAAAAGGGGCTACAAGGTCTTGTCCTATATAGGCGGTCAAAGTTATAGCGTCTACATTCCATTCTGTAAACACAGTCTGAGCAAAGATAGTACTTGTGTTTAAATCACTATGTTTGGCGTCTAAAATAATTGGAATCTGGGCGGGGATAGCTGCTAGAGTTCGTTGCAGCAATTCTATGCCTGGAGCACCTAAAGCTTCATAAAATCCAAGTGTAGGCTTATAGGCACAGACTTTATCGGCTGTTTCAGAAATCATAAATTGTAACCAATCCCCCAACCCAGAAATGATATCTTGAGATTTGTAGCGGGCGGGTATCATTTCTGGATTGGGGTCTAACCCTACAAATAGTAAAGTTTCATTTTGTGAAATTGCCTGATTTAACTTATCAAAAAAGTTCATATTTACTAAATAAATAAACAAATCAATAAAATATCTTTTAAAATATGAATAAAAATTTAATTTTTAATTTTTAAAGTCCTGCAAACCATTCATAACCTTGGTCTTCCCAATAGCCTCTCAAAGGGGACAATTGACTCACAAGGGTAATTTGAGTGACCCACTTACTTTGCTTATATCCAAGCTTAACGGGAGAAGCTAAACGCAAGGGCGCACCATTTTCTACTGGCAAAGGTTCACCGTTTTTCTGATAAACTAATAAAGTTTGGGGATGCAAACTTGAAGCAATATCCCAGCTTGAATAGTAACCATCCGCCGATTTGAAGTAAACATATCGGATATTTGCTTTAGGCTGGGCAAGAGCAACGATTTCTTGTAGACGAACGCCTCCCCATTGTACAATTGCCGCCCAACCTTCCACACAAACGTGGCGAATTATCATGGACGTTAGGGGCAAAGATTGAATTTCTGCTAAACTTAAGCTCAGAGGATTATTTACCTCACCGTCAATAATTAAACGATACTTTGCCGGGTCAATAATTGGAGTATATCTGAAGCTATTAATTAACAAACCTTCTGGTTCAATCTCACTGGGAGAGAATTCTGGCACCGGCTTTTGTGGCTTAAATATGAAAGCTTCAACCTTCTGATTGAGTGGTTCAGAAAGTTTGCCCACAACATCTTCAAATATTGGTGTACCACATCCACCAAGAAGAACACTCATGCTAGAGAGTCCAGAAACTTTTAGAAACTGACGGCGTGATAATTCAGGACGATTGACACGAATTAAATTCATAGTATTAGTTATTGTATTTCCACTGCCCCACTTTTCTTCTACCGTTCGTTTACCAAAACATAGATTCAGTTAACTCCTCACCTCCAGTCTTACGACCTAATAAAAAGTGAATCGCTACAAAGAAAATAACCATTGGTACTGAAGAAAAGTGAACGATTCGCAGTGCTTGCCAGCTGCCAAACATATCCACAATCCAAGGAAATTGAGCAGGTTTGTACATTCCTATACCTGTGAATATAGCCAGCAGCAAAATAGGAATAATGGCTGTATAGACAATGCGGTGCCAAGCATAAATCAGGCGTTTGGGATTTCTACTTTTTTGCAATGCTTTAACGTCATTGACACCTACAAATCGATGTCGCCAGCGCCGACTGATTAAAATATAAATTCCATACCACAAAAGATTAAGCGAAAATAGCCACATAGCAGCAAAATGCCAGTGTCTACCTCCAGCGAGCCAACCTCCTAAAGTAAATATAGGGGGAATGTGCAAACCTGCTCGTCCACCAAAAACAGGATTGGCGTTGTAAATTTGCAATCCACTGGTGAGCATAATAAACAAACTAATTATGTTAATCCAGTGAAAAATCTTGGCTCCTATTGCTTGAGTTGGAAATTTGCGAGTTTTATGGGGAATAGTCGAAGTCATAGATAAGCTTGTTCAGATCTCTAGCTTATAAATTTGGGTTGAGAGGGGCGCAAGATATTGTACTCCTATACTTTACCAGAAACTTAACGGGAGTCTGAAAGCCCCGGAGGAACAGGCGCTCGCGCCGTCCAAGCGTGCTTTAGACCGGGGATGAAAGACGACGCGGCTGGTTTTAACCAGCCTGTAACATATCCGGGA
>JAHHIB010000055.1 GCA_019359075.1 Kalymmatonema hyalinum WJT4-NPBG1 | reverse complement strand
ACTGTTTAGAGCTAATGACAATAAGTACCGAAAAAATACGACTTTGGGATAGCGACATAGTAAGCGATCGCATCCGCCAAAGAGATAACGGGAAAAGTCAGGCTGTTTTTCTTGCGCTTACCCTGACTTAGGTACTAAACCAAAATCTCAGCTTTTGTGCTTCTTTTCGGTTGAGCGCAAGCATGCTGGGAAACCATGCTCAATCCTACTTGCATAGGAAAGGATTAAAACTTTATGGCTTCAGATATTGCAGTTCAATTTGGTGACATACTGCAAAACCCCACAATCTTTCCCCAAGAACAAGGCAAACTAAACATTGTTGTTAAGAATCAGGGCGATGCACAGTTCAACGGACCTGTAAACCTTAAACTTTATGCATCAACCGACAACATCCTTGACACGAATATTCTAAATACCCTTGGTCCAACAAGAGGTGCAAGCGATCGCCTCGAAGGCACAGATGAGTTACTGGGTAGTTTGAATAGTCAAACAGTTAACTTAGCGCCAGGTCAGTCCCAAACCTTGACTGTAGACTTTACTGGATCTGATTTCCGTACTGCGAGTGTTGTGTCCCCAGGACTCTATTATCTGTTTGCACAGGTGGAGCCGGGTAACAATGTTACTGATAGTAATACAGCCAACAACACAGCCAACCAGTTAATTACTGAAGGTGACGCTGTTATCCAATGGAATTCTGTTTTCTTGAATGCTGTACAGACTACGGGTAAAAACGGTGATATTGGTACATCACCTCCACTACAAACACGCGATCTGGCGATTATGAACACGGCAATTTATGATGCCGTCAACGCAATTGACCGGACGCACAAGCCTTACCTAGTGAACGACATCAGCGCATCTGAAGCTCTTGGCGCGTCGAAAGAAGCTGCAGCAGTTCAAGCAGCGTATGAAACACTAGTCACTGTGTTCACAGATCCACGATATTCCCCACCAGACCCACAGGGAAATAGACTACGCCCAGAGACAATAAACACATTAAAAGCCACATTCGACGAACAGCGGCAAAGGTCTCTTGCAGCAATTCCTGACGGCGCGGCTGAGGAAAAGGGCATTGCTATAGGACAAAAGGTTGCCCAGGAAATACTCGCTAACCGATTAAATGATGGTGCAGCTACCGCTCAAGGAGCCTACACACCAGGAAAGGGCTTTGGCGATTGGCAGCCAACTCCCCCCAAGAATTTGCCAGCATTATTGCCGCAGTGGGGCAATGTTACTCCCTTTGCTCTATCGAGTGGTAACCAGTTCCGCCCGGATACTATCCCTGAGTATGCTAGCCCTCGGTACGCGAGAGAATTTAATCAAGTCAAGTCGCTTGGTCAAGATAATAGCACTGTCCGCAACGCAGACCAGACGGAAATAGCTCAATTCTGGGCATACGATCGCGCTGACACCTTCAGACCACCAGGTCAGTTGCTCGAGGCTGTGGAAGAAATAGCATTAGCTCGTGGCAATACGTTAGAACAGAACGCCCGTTTGTTTGCGCTGCATAGCATTGCTCAAGCTGATGCGGGCATTGCTGCGTGGGATGCCAAGTACACCTACGAGGAATTGCGCCCAATTACTGCAATCCAGAATGCAGATAAGGACAACAATCCAGACACGATTGCCGATCCAAATTGGAACCCACTGCTAACGACGCCGAACTTCCCTGACTACATATCAGGGCATTCCGTATTTGCTGGTGCAACAGCCGCAGTTCTCAGAAGCTTCTACGGCACGGACAACATCAGTTTTGACATTCCTTCACAGGAATTACCTGGTGTTGCTCGCTCATACGGCAGCTTTACGCAGTTCGCCCAGGAAGATGCCCTTAGCCGCATTTACGGTGGAATCCATATTGACACAGCCGCTGTAGATGGGGTGCAAGTAGGCACAAATGTGGGCAATTTCGTGTCTAATAACTTTTTGATTTAGTGATACTTAGAACTGGTTAGTGGTTAGTAGATAGTGGTTAGTGGAATAACCAACAACTAATGTAGAGACGCGCCATGGCGCGTCTCTACAACTAACAACTAACAATTGATGATGGAGGGTTCTTATTGGTTCACTCCACAACACTAGCACTTAAAGACTACTCGGGTTTCTCTTCTAATAAATCGTGTTTCAGCAGCGCATCTGCTGCGTTATTGATAGAATCAAAACTCATACCGGATCTATCTGCAATATCCAGCAAGCTATGGTTCCCGTCAGACAAATTCAGAACCCACAACATTGCCATTTCTCTCATTTTTGTATCCGTCTGTCCACCAATTGCGCCGTATAAACCCCTTTTCCCCAACTGCGGCTCACATTTTGGATTTTGGTTTAGGTATTTTTTGTTGTTTTCTAGTATATGCAAAACTGACAAACACTTGGAGAATGAATCGGCAAGGTACTTGGTTTGTACCAGATCCAAATTGTCTGCAGATGTATGATATTCGGGATAACAGTTGTGCGGTGTTCTCATGAAACAACCCACAGGTAAGTTAAATCCTGGTGAACAAAACTGCCGTTCGTCATACCCATAAGGAAAGAAATCTATGATTTCAGAATCTTTACCAGAATGCTTTAAGACATGAGTCACGGCTTTGTCGATTTCGGCATCACCACGACGGCTTTTTTTATAAGTAGACTTCCCCGGATCACCTAGACAAGTTAAAACTAAACCGTGTTTAATCTTGTGAACCTGATTTTCATTTAAACAAAGCCAAGTGATGGAACCGATAGTTCCAGGAATGAAGATAAATCGATAAGAGTACGAAAGATTTATTTGACTCAGATATTTTGCTAGGAATGTTGCGATCGCTATACCAGAGAGATTATCATTACAAAGTGATGGATGACAGGCATGGCATGATATTAGTACTTCGTCTGGTTTCTCTCCTTTGAGGTAATACTCGCCATACGTCAGATGACCGTCCTCTAGGGAAGAATCGATGCATACCTCATACTCTTCGTCCTGTAGTTCCAAGAATTGTTTGTGACTGAGACAAAAGCCCCAGCTTTCTTTATAATATGAAGTCCGATAAGGAATCCAATCAGGGCGATCGCTTAGTGTAAACAGATGTTTTTTTAATTCCTTTAAATGCATCTTTTGCTTAACAGGCACGCTGTAATTAACAACATGCAAGTTCGATTTCTTAAAGTCTATAATTCTTTCTCCATTGGAATTCTTAACATACGCATCTTTGATATTCCACTCTTTAGGGACTGTCCAATCAAAGACTTGAGTACCAGTAGGAACTTCATGCTGAGTTAATTCTATATGTTTTTTAATCCAATGCAGTGTTTCTCGAAAACCATTGCCAGTAATAGAGCGGCAAATAGGATACAATTCTGATATGAACTGGTACATTCCTTGGCTAACTTCATTTGGCTTAACCCTCTCTTTAATATCAGTTATATTCACCTTTTTCACCTTTTATAAAAAGAGTTAATTGCTAAATATAAGCTAAATCTCATCAGCTTGCTAGTTTAGTAGTCAAGCTAAAAAATAACTTTTCGGCAATAAAAAGCTTCCGAATACTTATTAGGCGCATTGGATTCAATTCCTCGTAGTCTTAGAATTGATAAAAATGTTTCTTCTGTAAACCATTGTTTATTATTTTGCGATGGGAAGCTGTCAATAATATACTTAATTTTTTCTTGACACATTTCCTCGTCTAAATGTACAAAAAAATTAGGATTTCCTAAATCTCCATCATACTTAGGTATTTCATACTCTAGAATTAAATGATTCCTAAATGTATTCCAAGTAAACTCACAAATTAAGCGATGGTCTTGATGCAGATCGTGACGAGAATGAGTAAAAATTAAATCGGGATTAGAATCTTGCTTTAATTGCTCAAAAAAGTGTTTAATTTCAATTCCAATGAAAGGAAAAAAACCATCTTGAAATTGTTTGATGACTATATTTTTTTCTTGGACTTTTTCTAAAAACTTATTAGCGCTGTGATAAGCTTCCTTTTCTCTTTGTAAATTGGAACTAAAGACAACCCAATAAAACACAATATTTGGGTAACTTTTTACCAATCTTAAAATCGTGCCTCCACAACCAATTTCTATATCATCGCAATGCGCTCCTAAACACAAAACTTTATAAGTTGAGTCGTTCTTTTCTTCAAAATTGAATTTAAGCATATTGCTAATTTGTTAATGCCAGGGGATACTTTGTCTTAGATACTTGCTGAAAATAGTAAACAAGAGTGCAAAAGTCAAATTTATGAAAATAAAACCACAGATTAACACAGATGCACACAGATAAATAACTAGTGTTAATCTGTGTCCATCTGTGGTTCTAAATATCAATTAATCATACTTTTGCAAGAAGTCTAGTAATTAGAGTAGATATCCTCAGTAGATATCCACTGCAAAGTACATTGATATTTATCCTTAAGCCAATTTTACTGGTATAGAATCATTAGCAACATGGTGAATCCGACTATATTCTAAAGATTTTGCCTTCCTTTCATGATTCCATACTGCCCAAGGAGCGTTACCTTGACAATACATATCATCTAACTGCTGTTGCTCTTTAAAGGTATCCATGCACGCCCAAAAGCCATTGTATTTATAAGCAGCTAGCTGTTTTAAATGAATTAATCTTTCAAATGGTTCGTTCACCAATTCTTCTCCGGCTTCAATATATTTAAAGATATCTTTCTTAAAAACAAAGAAACCTCCATTTATCCGAATCCCGGCTTGTTGGACACTTTGGATATTAGTTACCAAACCATTTTCTTGCATGGAAACTAAATGGAAACTTTGCGACGGTTTGACACACAGAAAACTAGCTATTTTGTCATGTCTATAAAAGTCTTCAATGATATCAGGTAAGTGTAAATCTGTCAAGCCATCGCTATAATTCGCTAAAAATACCTCTTCCCCTTCTAAGTATTCTTCAACCGCCTTGAACCTTTGACCAATATTTGAAGTCAACCCTGTATCGACAAAAGTAATTTTCCAATCTTCAATATCACTATTTAGAAGTTGGATTTTTTTGCCTCCTTCTTGTAATGTAAAATCATTGGAAACACACTCATCATAATTGAGAAAGTAATTTTTGATGACGTCTGCTTTATAACCAAGACACAAAATAAAATCTTTGTGCCCGTAGTGGGCATAGTATTTCATGATATGCCACAATATTGGTCTGTAGCCAATATTAACCATAGGCTTGGGAACATTGGCGAAAAATTCTCTTAATCTGGTTCCTAAACCACCGCAGAATAAAACTACTTTCATCGTAATTTCCTTTTTTCACTCTGATTAAATTTCAATGAATTTTGAGTTGATTTATAGAGCATGGATTCATTAATCACGAACCTAACCCCCCAGCCCCCTTCCCACCTCTCCCTAACCCTCTCCTAAAAGGAGAGGGAAGCGGAAAAACTTTTTTTGTGGGAAGGGGGAGCTAAATTCCCCTCCCCTCGTAAGGGAGGGGTTAGGGGAGAGGTTCTTCCAAGATTACTGACTTGATTTCTAGCTTGCTCAAGAATAGACATTAACTTCAGGAATCGGCACGATAAATTGACAACCCCAATCACGTACATACGACATCTGTGACATGATCTCGTTTTTCAGATTCCAAGGTAAAATCAACAAATAGTCTGGCTTTGTTTCTTGAATCTTATCTGGATGAAAGATTGGTATATGAGTTCCTGGTAAGAATTTACCTTGTTTGTATGGGTTCCGGTCTACGGTGTAATCAATGAAATCTTCTCTAATCCCACAATAATTCAAAAGGGTGTTACCTTTACCAGGAGCGCCGTAACCAGCAATTGTTTTTCCTTGTCGTTTCGCTGAAATTAAAAATTCCAAAAGTTTGAACTTGGTTTCTTTCACCTTTTCACCAAAGGAAAAATAATGTTTTAGATTGCTAAATCCAGCAGCTTCTTCCCTTGCTCTTAGTTCCTTTACCTGCTGACTAATACGTTTAGAAGTATCTTCTGCTTGTCTTGCATAAATTCTTAGAGAACCACCATGAGTTGACAGTTCTTCTACATCAAAGATTGTTAAACCGTGCTCTGCAAAAAGTTTCTCTACTGTGAGCAACGACAAGTAAGAAAAGTGTTCGTGATAAATGGTGTCAAACTGGTTCCCCTCCATCAGTCGCATTAAATGAGGAAACTCCATAGTAATGACACCTTGAGGTTTGAGTAAAATTTTAGCGCCTGCTACAAAATCGTTGATATCAGGTACGTGAGCAAGTACATTATTAGCCACTAATAGATCGGCTTGCGTATCATCAGCAGCTAATTCATTCGCTGTGTTTTTTCCAAAGAACTTTACAACTGTGGGAATGCCTTTTTTTATAGCTACCTTAGCGACATTAGCTGCTGGTTCTATGCCCAGAACATTAATTCCTTTGGCAAGAAAATATTGCAATAAGTAACCATCGTTACTAGCTATTTCCACGACTTGACTATATGAGTGTAACCTAAAGCGAGCTATTACGTTTTCGGTATAATTCTTGGCGTGTTGTAGCCAAGAGTCAGAGTAAGACGAAAAGTAAGCATACTCAGTGAAGATGTCTTGCGGGCTGACATATTCCTGAAGTTGAACTAAAAAACAGCGATCGCACACATATACATGCAGCGGATAGAAAGCCTCCATTTGGTTAAGCTGTTCAGGTGACACGTAGCTTTCACAAAGCGGTGACATTCCCAAATCAACAAAGGTATGCTTTAATGTTGATCCACAAAATCGACAGCAACCACGATTCAGGGTTGTACCATTCTGTACGTAGGACTCCAAAGTTGTGTTAATCATTTATTAGCTTCTTTGAGTGTTATGTGTAACTTGATAGAGCGACTTCTCACGATTTTGTTTGGCGGGAAAAGATTTTAAGCTGTCACGCCGTTAGATGTGCATACAGTCAACAGGCAGGATGCTTGAGCGCACGCTTGTTTCTTCTTTTTGAATTTTGTTCGCGTAGCGTGTCCGCAGGACATATTTTGAATTTTGAATTGTTTATACTGGTTGGGCGTGAGTAGAGTCTAGAACAGGTTCAAAGGGAGGCCAACTGGTATCTTTCTCAGAAATTTCACTTATACGTAAAGGCCATTCAATCCCAAAGGCGGGATCGTCATAACGCAAACCACGCTGGTAATCTAGCGCATAAAATTCACTCATCTGATACACAACCTCAGCATCATCAGTGAGCGTTTGGTAACCATGAGCGAACATCTCAGGGACGTACAAAGCTCTACGATTCTCAGCGCTTAACTCAACGCCAAAGTGTAATTTGTACGTAGGGGATTCAGGGCGCAAGTCGATGATGACATCGTAGATAGCACCATGAGTGCAGCGAACCAACTTTACCTCGGTTGCAGGAGCAACTTGATAATGCATGCCCCGTAGAGTCCCCAAGTTGTAGTTGAAAGCTACGTTGCATTGTGCAATTGTTGGCTTTAAGCCGTGAGCCGAAAATTCCTGAGCGCAGAACGTACGAGCAAAGAAGCCACGAGTATCTTGCCGTTGCTCTATGTCAATCAGGAATGCGCCTTTGAGTGAAGTTTCTCTGATTAGCATGACTGATTCCAGAAGAAATTTTGATCAATTTGCTGAGTGCGAATCAGATACTCCAGCTGCTTCAAGCGAGTGAACCCTCTAGATAAAAAAGTGGATTCTGACATATCGATAGAACTAAACACATTGAACAACTGCTGGGCACCCTGAACCGCATCCCACTCACACTTGAATCCTGGTAGTGTCGTGTTAATCTTCTCGAAAGCAACCCGATAGCTGCGGTTGTCCGCACCACTGTCCCCAAAGCTAAGCTTGCATCCAGTGAAAACTTCTGCTACTATCTGGGCAATTTCTTTGACTTGATAATTGCTAGCAGTGTCACCCACGTTGAAGATTTGGTTGTGAACAATGTTACGCTCTGCTTCGAGCGTACAAACAATTGCTTTGCAAATGTCAAGCAGATGAACCAACGGACGCCAAGGAGTACCGTCGCTCGTCATCTTGATTTCTTTAGTCGTCCATGCTAGTCCAGCCAGATTGTTTAAAACTATATCGAAGCGCATTCTGGGAGATGCGCCGTAGGCTGTGGCATTCCGCAAAAAGGTAGGAGAGAAACCATCGTCAGCTAGTAACTTAACATCTCGCTCTACCAACGTTTTACATTCTGCATACGCTGTTTGTGGATTGACTTTAGACTCCTCCGTAACATAGTCCTCACTCGCAACGCCATAGACACTGCACGAAGAAGTGTAGACAAAGCGACGCACACCAGATGCTTTCGCTAGTTCGGCGAGACGAACCGAACCTTTATGGTTAATGTCGTAAGTCACATTGGGAGATAATTGTCCGGCAGGATCGTTGGAAAGTTCAGCCAGATGAACGACTGCCTCGACACCTTGTAAATCTTCTTTTGTGATGTGGCGGATGTCTTTGTTCAGAGTTTTGGCACTTAGTTCGGTACCGTTGTATAGCCAACCAACCTTGTAGAATCCTGTGTCAACCCCAATAACCTCATGTCCGTGTTGCATCAAGATTGGGGCTAATAACGAGCCGATATAACCTTCAGTTCCAGTTACAAGTATTTTCATAGGTGTCAAATATTACTAAATAAAGTCAGGTTCTGTAAAATACCTCCCAGACTTAATTACTACAAAACCATTTCCAAAGTAACGAGCCTCTCTGGCACGAACAGCCGCTTGCTACAGCCGACTGTGCCCATACTGTGGTACCAGCGCAATCGTCTATGAAATAACAGTATGCAACTAACCTGTTTGCGATCGCGTTCTGGAAAATGTATGATTTAACGTATAAGTTGTATAGTTTGGGTCTGTTTATGCTTCGCTTTAAGTGAAAAATTCTCTCGTTACCGCAAATACGTTTCCAAAGTAACAAACCACTCCAGGCAGGCTAGACGCTCGAACTCGAGATTGGCTGACTCTAACAGCTTTGTGGAGCCATTGCCCGTATGCAAAAGCAGAGTCACGCTGACTGCCTTCGGCAATTGCCGATCTGCCCGGCTTTAGCTTGGCTTGATACTCGCTAAAAGCCACGCTAGTACTTGGCGTGTCCACTTGACTGGCGCTGAAGATGACGCATCCCGCCGGATGATATTGATTATTATTAGCAAATTTTTCCTTGAATTTATTAATTATATCATATATATATTTATTTGTAAATATATATATATGAGAAAAATCATCAAAATAGCAAACAGGAGGATGGAAGTTTCTTCAGTGCTTTACAAAAGTCTTCTTTGTCTTTAGCATTCGCGGATAAATTAACATTAATTATGCCTCAAGGTAGAAGATTAGCGAAAGATTACTAGTTTAATTTTCAGATAAATAAAACAAATAAAAACAAAATTGAGAATTTGCAAGTTCTCAAGCCGACAGTAGCCCCGACGATTGCTTTCAAATTGAGGATAGCAATAAGCACTCCAACACCAAAACAAAAAAACATTATTTATTAAGGAATGGTTTTTACAGGAATTCGACTTGAAATAAAAAAATATATGAAAAATAATAAGTATAAAATAGTGTTAGAAGTTTAGCCAAAATTTATGAAATACATTGAAATGGCGTTTCTAATTCGTCATTAATAAAACTTCAAATACCAAAAAAGTAGGAAATAGCTGACTATGCTTGTGAAGGTGCAGGCGGCTGGATAAAAAAAAGCAACAGACAAGTCAATACGGGCAAGTCAAAACAAGTTTATTGTCGTTAATTTATTCAATGCTGCCTTAGGTTGACAATATCTATAGGTTCAAGTTCTGGTTTATGGCACGACGTTCGTTGAAAGCATCTATCTTAGGCATCGAGAAAGCAAAAAGGGCTTTTCAAATCCGGGAATGGACGCAAGAATATCTAGCTAGTGAGGTAGGGCTGGAAACTCGCCAGCCAATTTGGAAGTTTTTTACAGGCAAGCCGATTGAGCGTCAGAGCTTCATGGAGATCTGCTTTCAACTCGGTTTAGATTGGCAAGAGATTGCTGAGCTACCGCATTGTGGCACACCAACGGAAAAAAAGCTCGATTGGGACAACTGCCAGGATATCGATGCCTTGGTGGAAATGGTGCGAAAGCAAAGAAGCGATAAAATTCAAGCCCAGTGCGCCACGATGCGGTTGTTAGATATTTCTCAACCGATTGAGCTAGAAGATATTTATGTTGATGTCAATATTCTGAATAATATTACAAGTCAAAGATGGTTAGATATCTTTGAATTACAAGGCTTTTCAAAAGAATTCGACCGCTTTCCTTGGGAGCAAGTCTCTTTGGAACTAGTTCCAGCGATGCAGGCAGTGGTAACCTATCCCAAACTGATGGTGCTAGGCAACCCAGGGTCTGGTAAAACCACATTTTTACAACATATCGCCACGCAATGCAATCAAGGCAAGTTCCTATCAGACCGGATTCCTATTTTTATACGATTAAAAAATTTTGCTGAGGATGCCAGAGAAACAGGGGATTTTAGTTTATTGAACTATATCACTCAAGAGCTTGCTTACTTCGGCACTTGTGACCAGCAAATCCAAACATTACTTGCTCATGGCAGAGTGTTGATTCTACTGGATGGCTTGGATGAAATTCCAGAAGAAGATAGCGCCGAAATCGTGAAAAAAATTCGCAAGTTATCTGAGGAGTATTACAAAAATCAGTTTATTATCACCTGTCGGATTGGTAGCCAGCAGTATCGGTTTGACTCATTCACCGATATTGAAATTGCCGATTTTGATTCCTCCCAAATTGAAGCCTTTGTCCAAAAGTGGTTTGTCAAAGTTGGTAGGAATTCCACCGAACAAGCACAAGTCTTGGCTTGTCAGTTCATGCAAAAGTTGCAGTTATCAGAAAATCGGCAAATTCGAGAACTCGCCGTAACGCCACTTTTGCTCAACCTCGTTTGTTGTGTGTTTCAAGCCCGCTCAAACTTTCCAGCTAGACAAATCGAACTTTACAAGCAAGGATTGGACATTTTGCTCAATCGCTGGGATGAAGTGAGGAGCATTAAACGGAATGAAATTTATTATCATTTGTCTTTACCCCACAAGCTTAAACTGCTGAGCCAGATTGCCGCCATCACCTTTAAACAGGAACGTTACTGTTTTACAAAAAGCAATGTCCGGCAATACATCATGGAGTATCTCCGTAACTTACCCATTGCCCAAGCCTCTGATCCTGAGGTACTGCAACTTAATAGTGAGGCAGTGCTGAAATCGCTCTTAGCACAAGGACTACTGGTGGAGCAGGCGCGGGGGATTTACTCGTTCTCGCATCTCACGTTTCAAGAGTATTTAACGGCTAGAAACATTGTTACTAGTCCTGAACCAGAGATATTAAAAGAAAAACTGATCGAGTTGGTCAGCCATGTGACCGAACCGCGTTGGCGCAAAGTCTTTTTACTCACAACTGGTATGTTGGGTAATGCCCCTGACCTGCTGCAGTTTATGAAGCAACAGATTGATGCGCTTGTTGGCGCTGATGAGCAATTGCAGCAGTTCCTGATCTGGCTCAACCAGAAGTCCCTTTCCGTCGAGGCTCCCTACAAAGCAGCAGCTGTTCGTGGCTTTTACCTGACACTGGTCCTTCCTCGCGATCTGAGCATAGCCCGTGACCTGACTCTCTCGCTTGCCATCGATCCCAGGCTTGCTGGTAATCTTGCCACTGATTTGACCGTAGATCTGGCTCTTAACCGTGCGCTATCCCTCAGCCTTGCCCTGGTAGCTGACCCAACTCTGGATCGAGTCCTTGCCCTAAGTTTTGCTCTGACTTATGACATAGATGTTTTCTGTGACTGTGAGTTCGAGCAATCGCTGCAACAACTCAAAAAACAACTACCAGCCCCAGATCAAGGCAGAGAAAGGTTGAAGAAATGGTGGAACGCTAACGGTCAGACTTGGGTTGAGAAATTGAGGTCTCTGATGCTTAAGTGTCGCAATATAGGTCATCAATGGCAGTTCAACGAGAAGCAAAAGGAATTACTCAAGCAGTACTACGCTGCCAACCAGTTGCTGGTCGATTGCCTCAAGGTCCCTTGTGAAGTCACTCCCACTGTGCGAGAGGAGATTTTGGAAACGTTGTTGTTACCCATCACGAGAACATCAGGTGGTGCATGGGAAACAAAGGTATATTTAGCTACAGGTAATGTGGTGAAGCTATGGTAGCCACTTATGATGTACCCCTTGTTGTGTTTTCGGTGGCGATCGCATTCCTCGCCTCTTACACTGCACTGGATCTGGCTGGACGCGTGGAGGTGACTACTGGGCAAGCGCGGTCTCTCTGGCTCTTGGTTGGCGCGATCGCCCTGGGAATTGGTATCTGGTCAACGCACTTCATCGGGATATTGGCTTATAAGCTGCCGATCCCCATAACTCACGACCTCTCAATTGTCTTAGTCTCAATGGGGGTGGCAATTGTTACCTCTGGAGGAGCGCTCTGCATCGTCAGCCGTGAGAAGGTGGCGACGCTTGGGTTGCTCTTTGGGGGCGTTTTTATGGGGCTTGGAATTGCTGCCATGCACTACATAGGTATGGCTGCAATGCAACTGCAGGCGAAAGCAAGGTACGATCCAAACCTGGTTGCACTCTCTGTCGTGATTGCGATTTGTGCATCCCTCATTGCCCTAAAGCTGGCGTTCCATCTGCGCTCCCAGACGATGCTGAGCGGGAGCGTGTGGAAGCTCGGCGGTGCGGTGGTTATGGGAGGTGCTATTGCCGGGATGCACTATACAGCAATGGCGGCGGTCAGCTTTCAGCCCACTGACCAAGTGCTACAGCCCGTTCATGGCTTGAACAACTCTTTACTGGCGACTGCAATTGGAATTGCGACTTTGGTCATCCTGAAGCTAACGGATCTGACTAGCTTTTTCGATCAGCGCCTGGGTGCCGAAACCGCCAGAGCCGAGGCACTGTGCGAGAGCGAAGAGCGCTTCCGCTCGTTGGTGCAAAATGCATCTGATATTATTGCGGTTTTGGCAGCAGATGGCATTATTTACTACACAAGCCTATCCGTCAAAAATATTCTGGGTTATCAACCCGAGGATTTGCTTGGCAAAAAGGCTTTTGAACTCGTCCATCCTGACGCTCGCGCCAAGGCAGAAAGCCTCTTGAGGGAAGCCCTCGATTATTCTAACACCAACATCACAGCTGAGTTTCGTTTACAGCACGCAGATGGTTCGTGGCGAGATTTTGAAGTGCTAGTCAATAATCTACTAGGTGAGCCGAGTGTGGCTGGTATTGTTACCACTTGCCGCGACATCACCGACCGCAAGCAGACCCAGGAGGCGCTGCGCTTGTCGCAACAGATGCTGCAGTTAGTGATGGATAACATTCCGCAATTTATCTTCTGGAAGGATAGGAACTGTGTCTTCTTAGGTTGCAATCGTAACTTTGCACAACTAGTGGGCGTTGGCAGTCCAGAGAATATTGTTGGCAAAACAGATTACGACTTGACATACCAGACAGAGGAGGCGGACTTCTTTCGAGATTGTGATCGCAGGGTTATGGAGACCAATACACCAGAATATCATATTATTGAACCCGTACTCCGATCTGATGGCAAACAAGCTTGGCTAGACACTAACAAGGTTCCACTCCATGATTCGAGAGGAAATGTTGTAGGCATACTTGGCAGCTTTGAAGACATCACCGAGCGCAAGCGAGGAGAGGCAGCATTGGTAGAAGCGCGGGAAGCAGCTTTTGAAGCATCGCGTCTCAAATCTCAGTTTTTAGCCAACATGAGCCATGAGATCCGTACTCCGCTAAATGCTGTCATTGGGATGACAAATCTGCTTTTGAATACAGAACTCAAACCCGACCAACGAAGCTTTGTCCAGACGATTCGCCACAGCAGTGACGCATTACTCAGCATTATTAACGACATTCTGGACTTCTCCAAGATCGAGTGCGGCAAACTGGAGCTGGAACAACAACCCTTCGATCTACAAAAATGTGTTGAGGAATCCATCAGCTTAGTGGCTTCCAAGCCAGCAGAAAAAGGCTTAAAGCTAGCATACTCGATTGCTCCCTCCACCCCAAAGACGCTCGTAGGAGATGCAGCCCGAGTCAGCCAAATATTAGTGAATCTACTGGCTAATGCGGTAAAATTCACTGAGGCTGGAGAAGTGACTGTTTCGGTAACGGCAAACAAGGTGAGGAGCAAGCAAGGCTGGCGTTCTCTCCTGAGTCCTAACTCGTTAGACACTTATGAAATTCAATTTGCTGTCAACGACACAGGCATCGGCATTCCCCAGGAGCGGATCGAGCATCTGTTCGAGCCCTTCAGCCAAGTCGATTCTTCGATCAGCCGTCGCTATGGAGGCACGGGGCTGGGTCTTGCCATCTGTAAACAGCTAACCCAAATCATGGGAGGACGGATCTGGGTGGAGAGTACGCTGGGTCAAGGCTCCACCTTTTATTTCACGTTAATTGCCCAATCCAGTTCCATCCAACTGGATATCCCTAAGGCGGAGTCAAGAGCTGCGATACCTCAAATAGGTGAACAGTTACCCCTACGGATTCTGTTAGCCGAAGACAATCAAGTGAACCAGCAGGTTGCCCTGCTCATCTTGAAGAAGCTCGGGTACCGAGCCGATGCGGTCGGCAATGGACTAGAGGTATTGCGATCGCTGCACTGTCAAATGTATGACGTGGTATTAATGGACGTACAAATGCCAAAAATGGACGGATTGACAGCCACTCGTCATATCTGCCAAGAATGGTCAAAAGAGCAGCGACCCCGGATTATTGCCATCACAGCCTATGCCACCGACTATGCTAGGGAGCAGTGTCTGGAAGCGGGTATGGATGACTACATCAGCAAACCGATTGAAATAGAAAAACTCGTTCAGGCTTTGAGCCAGTGTCAGCCAAATAGAGCAGGGGGAGCAGGGGGAGCTCTTGAGCAGGGGAGCAGGGGAGCTCTTGAGAATGAAAAATTTCTCTCCTCTGCCCCTCTTGACGCGAAGACGTTGCAATCATTACGCAAGATGGCGGGTGAGCGAGCAAACGAACTTCTGGCTGAAATCATCAATAATTATCTGGCAGAAGCGCCGCAACTGCTGCAAGCGATGCGTGCGGCTGTTGCGACAGGAGACGCGTGCCGACTGCAACAGGCGGCTCATACGCTAAGATCCGCGAGTGCCAACCTGGGTGCGATCGCTCTTTTGGAGCTTTGTAAGGCTTTGGAAGTCATGGGTGGCGCTGGTACCACTGCAGGGGGACTGGCGGGTGTGTTGCAACTTGAGGCGGCATACGAAACAGTTAAGGCAGCCTTGCAAATCGAACGTGAGCGGCTTTAAACATGAGTATCGACCCTGTTCAAAAAAACTCCCCCTTAATTTTTGTTGTCGATGACGACAAATCCATGCGGATGCTGCTGCGTGTCGCACTGGAACAAGAAGGCTACCAAGTGCTGGAAGCACAAGATGGCGCTGCGTGTCTCGCCGCCTATCAAAATCAAAAGCCCGACGCGATTTTGCTGGATGCTGTGATGCCAGGGATAGACGGCTTTGCCTGTTGCACCCAGTTGCGAACCGCAAACGACAGCACTGTGCCTGTGTTGATGATCACGGTGCTTGACGATCCAGATTCGGTTGAGCAAGCATTTGCAGTAGGCGCAACAGATTATATCACAAAACCGATTCAGTGGGCAGTGCTGCGTCATCGTGTGCGTCGTCTGCTCGAACAATCCCGGCTTTATAAACAGTTAGAGTCAGCCAATCTCGAATTGGAGCGTCTAGCGAGCATAGTGGCTCGTTATAAGGGAAAAAATTTGCAGTAATATGAATGAAATCCGTTTGTTTACTTATCGTATCTGCTCAACCTCACCCCTACCCCTCTCCGCAGGTTCGGAGAGGGGTGGCGCAGCCGGGGTGAGGTATCGATTAGTAAGTGATTAACCGGATTTGATATAACTCAGCAGTCTTGACCAAGAAAGAACTCAGACCGCAGAGTAGGAACTTAGTATGAGTTCTGTACGACGGGTGGAGAGTCGGGGTTACAAGCCCTCCGCAACTTCGGTGGAGAAGAATTCTGAACGGAAGCTCGCGCTTCGCTTTTGTGGTAGTCTTTAAACCTTAGTGAGAATGTACATGAGAGTGATTAGAACGCTCATAATGTTGGCGTAGCAAATCTTTGCCATAATCATTACCGTTCGGGGTTCGGACGACAGTATGAATATGATTGCGAGATGGCTCTTCATTTCCCAACGCCTGACCTCGCTGATGGTCAAATTCAATTAAGATTACGGGACTGTGAATTCGATAATAGAAGACACTGTTATTGTCAAATCCTCCCATCCAAGCAAAGTGAGTGTTTTCTAAATGTTGACGGACTTGTTCCATCTTAATTTCTGCATGACCATTGCGAATATCGCCTGTATATTCCCTAATTAACTCAAGCAGTATTTCTTGTTGACCACTCATTAACTCCGGAAAGGAGATTCCTTCATAACGCATTTCAAAGTTATCCCTGAATGCTGAAGTAAAGACATCTCTGGGAATTTCTTTGGCAAGGACTGCTTTGTCTCTTTGCTCGGCTGTTAGTGCACGGATTGTAGCAAGTCCCTTACTTTCTTCTGGCTCAAATACACCAATTCCAGCATGTTCACCTTCTGTTGCCCTCACAGGTTCTGACCCCATGAAGGTTGGCGTCATGACGACTTGATCTCCTAAAACAAAGTAGTTGATATTAAGATGATGTCCATCAAGTTGCCAACCCCAAGGCTCCTTCATGGAAGGTTGTCCCATGAAACTAAACCAATACAGTTCTTTTCCATACTCGTTAAATTTCTTCGTAAGCTGTCCTAGAACCTGGTTCAGCTTCATGATGTTCTGTGCTTTTTCAAAGCCTTTTGCACTTAAACTAACTTGTAATAGATTGAAAGCCAGTTGTTTTTGTCGCGGTGTCATTTCTAGAAGCGAAATTCCCTGGCGAGGGTAACGATGTATATTGCTCCAACGTCGCGATTTATCACTATCAACTGGAAATAGAGTATTCACTTTTTGTTGGTTACTTAACGCTGCAATCAAAGAATCAGCTGCTTTTTTAATTGGCTCAGTAGATACCCCTGTAGATTCAATGGAGTAAAGATTGGGTACAATTTGCCCCGAAGTTGTAATTCCCTTAAACTCTTGTGCTAAAGCAGCTTCTGCTTGCTTCATATAAGCTGCAAACGGATCACTTGGGGAAGCTGAACCAGATGGAGTCGTATTAGCCGCAGGTGAACCATCTATGTTAGAGCTAGAACGGCAAGCAACAGGTAGAATAGATGCTCCACAAGCAAGTCCAAACAATTGCAAAATCTGGCGTCTTCTGAGCGAACTCATCGTTTTTCTATACGTAATTAAAGTTGCATAGAATGCAGTATAGGTAGCTATACCCAGTCGAATCTTGTAAATTCCCTAGATGAATTGCAAAATCTGGAGAAATTGTCGTGAGTCGCGCTTAGTTATGCTCAAAGATTGTTGCGATATTGCCGGGGTGTTAGGTTTGTATGTCGGCGGAAGACATTGATAAAATGGCTTTGGTCACAAAAGCCTAATTCCTGACTAATCTGTGCAAATGACAGTTGTTTTTTTGCCAGCAGTTTCTTCGCCTGCTCGACACGGCACATCAATACATATTGATGTGGGGTAACTCCCATACTTTGCTTGAAGAGCTTACCAAAGTGATGAGTACTTACTTGAGCGATCCGGGCTAGCTCTGCCAAACTGATTTCACGATCTAAATTGCTTTGAATATAGTCAATCACTTGACGTAATTTTGACTTGGGCAGTCCTCCCGATACAGAAGCATCAGCAATGTTGACAGAGCAATGATGTCGAAGAAGATGCCCTGCCAACACGGTTTGGAGAGATTCAAGGTAGAGGTTATCGGCAGGGTTTCCACGCTCTAGTTCCCCCTTGAAGGCATAAGCTAGCTGCTCTAGAAAAGGGTCATGAATGACAAAGCGATCAATTAATTCAATCGTTTGAGGCACGCGTTCGCTACTTTCAATCGCAGTCCGTTCTAGTAGCGCAGGAGGTAGATAGATAGACAGTAATTCAACTTCAGCTAACCATAGGGACTCTACTTCTTTATGAGCAGGTATGAAGTTGAAAACACCTGGACCTGTCGGAGCACATAGCAGTTTTCCGTTGTCGAGTCGCCGTTCCAAATAATCTTGATTTGAAATGTGAAGGGAAATTCGGTGTTCTGGTATGCCGAGGTTAATAACTCGGTCTGGTGGTGGTGGAAAAATCCTGCTGCATACTCGTAGATCACTCCACATAAGTTCCACACCAGTATCAATAGATTCCTTAGCTGAAACCTCACTTTTAACCAGCGTTTTTGTGCTAGCAGTTACTTGCTGCATTGCAATTTTTGGTTTCGTCCACTGTAACCGACAATATGAAAGCTACTTAACTGAACACTTGAACTAATTTGTTCAAATATATTCAATATAACCTTGGCTCATGGCAGTGTTAATAACTGATCAACATTTTTCAAAAACACTACCATATTTCGTGCTGTATTGACTCTGCTGCCCTGATTTTTTTTTGCTTGCTGTACTGCTGTTAGAGTAAACAGGTTAAGCGAGCATTTTTTAATTATTCTCGTTTACTTCTCTAGATTGCCGTACGCTTTGGACATCACAAGTATCTGTTGGAGGCTATACTGACCAACTGGTTTTGACCACACCCTAGTTCGGTTGATGTTGAGGCGATTGACATAGAATTTAACTTTTCAGACATTCTCTGAGTTCTCCTCAACGAGCTCGAGATAAAAACAAACCAAACTTATACGTTAAGTCATACATTTTCTAGGACGCGATCGCAAACACGCTGATTGCACACTGTTATTTTATAAACAGTTGGTTCCACCCCAGGGGGATAATACGGGTGTGTTGCGAGTAAAGATAGCTCGTAACGAGCTAACGAATTTGCAGTCAATGGTGGGGGTATTTTGCAAAATCTGATGTCATCTTCTAGCCGCAGCCCTACAACGCTTGCAGATAGGGAGGCAGTTACAGTAAAGGGCAAATTTTTCTTTAAGAGAGATCAGAAGTTTTTTCTCAAAGGAGTTAGCTACGGTCCTTTCTCTACCGGCACGCACGGTCAGCCTTTTCCAGAAAAACCAGTTGTGGAGAAAGACTTTGCCATGATGGCACAGCTGGGCGCTAACTGTCTACGTATCTATACCGTTCCACCTGATTGGCTTTTGGATCTAGCTGCAACCTACGGTTTGCGGCTGCTTATCGGCATCCCCTGGTCTCAACATATCGCCTTCCTTGACTCCTCTGCTGTTCAGGCAGAAATCCGTAACTGCATTGCCACCGGAGTTAAAGCCTGCCGGAATCATCCCGCTGCTTTTGCCTATTTGGTGGGCAATGAGATTCCTTCAGATATTGTACGATGGCATGGTCAAAAACGAGTTCGTACTTTTGTCAAAGAGTTAATGGCGGTAGCAAAAGATGCAGATCCAGAGGCTCTGGTAAGCTATGCCAATTACCCCTGTACTGAATATCTAAATATTGACTTTACTGACTTTTTATGCTTTAACGTCTACCTGCATCAAGAAAAAGATTTTCGCCGCTACCTATCCCGACTCCATAACCTGGCGGGGGATAAACCTCTAGTGCTGAGTGAGTTTGGTGTTGACTCGATCCGTGAGGGAACCCAGGAACAAGCACAGATCCTCTCCCAGAAATTGTCATCAAGCTTTGACATGGGAGCGGCAGGGACGATAGTCTTTTCTTGGACGGATGAGTGGTTTACCGGCGGATATGCTATACAAGATTGGGCTTTTGGCTTGGTTGATGCTGAACGTAACAAAAAGCCTGCGTTCGACACGGTTCAGCAGTATTACACAGCACCTCTGCCGCCAGTGCTACCTGAGTATCCTAAAGTCTCAGTGGTTGTATGCGCGTACAATGCTGAGCGGACTATGGATAGTTGCCTAGCTTCTCTCAAAGAGCTCAACTACCCCAACTATGAAGTCATCGTAGTCAATGATGGCTCGACTGACGGCACTCTAGAAATTACTCGGCGCTACGACTACGTACGCCTGATTAGCCAAGAAAACAAGGGACTGAGCGCGGCACGTAACGTCGGCATCGCCGCCGCGACGGGCGAGATTGTTGCCTTTACCGATTCTGATTGTATGGCAGATCCAGACTGGCTCACCTATCTGGTCGCAAAGTTTCTCTCCTCGGGTTTGGCAGCCGTCGGTGGTCCAAACTTATCTCCTCCTGAAGACTCTCTTGTCCCAGCCTGCGTTGCTGTGTCTCCGGGTGTACCCACCCACGTACTTTTGAGCGATGAGGTAGCCGAACATATTGCTGGCTGCAACATGGCTTTTCGTCGGGAGGTTCTACAGGAAATTGACGGCTTCGACCGGCAGTATCGTGCCGCTGGTGACGATGTTGATATATGCTGGCGGCTGCAAGACAAAGGCTACGCAATTGGCTTTAGCCCAGCTGCAATAGTATGGCACTTTCGCCGTAACACGGTAGATGCGTATCTTAAGCAGCAGCGAGGCTATGGTAAGGCAGAGGCGCTCGTTTATTTTAAGCATCCCAACCGCTTTAACCTTCTGGGACAGCCCAGCTGGGCCGGGAGGATCTACGGAGATTTATCCTCGTTTCTTCGTTTTGGTCAACCAGTTATCTACTCTGGGGTGTTTGGTCGGGGGTTGTTTCAAACCCTATATGAGCCTTCTGGCTCCCTCATTTCTTACCTCCCCCTAACGCTGGAGTGGAATGTGGCGGCTGGTGTTTTATTTGTGTCTGCGCTTGTGTCTGGTGATTATCCGTGGGTGGCGGCGGCAATGTTCCTCACCTCTTTTGTCTGGTGTATAGCTGGTGCCTTACAAGCACGCATTGAAGAGCGGTTTCAGGGAGCAAAGGCACGCCTGCTTGTTGCTGTGCTGATCTACCTGGGTCCTATTGTACGCAGTGTAGAACGCTACCGCTGGCGCATAAAACAACTCACTAAAGTAGAGCCGATAAAGTTTGATAAGCCGTAAAGAAAAATGGAAGCAGTTTCTAATAACAAGAGTCAAATACTGACTCAACCGGGGTTGACAAAGTTTGCTCGATCATCTCAGAGAGTACACATTTGTTGGCGCGATTGCGCTTATGAGTTGTCCTATTGGACAGAAGCAGGACTGGAAAAGGAGAACCTGCTTCAAGAGGTCATGGATTTCCTCCTGCCCTACAACTATTTCATCACTGTCGATCAAGGGTGGAGCAACTGGGATTTGGAGATTCACCGGGGGATCTGGTCAAAGATTCAGGTGAATGTGTGTACTGAAAATCACGGTGGCAACAAGAGATTACTGAGGGTGCGGTGTGGACTGAGGATGTCGCAGTTTGCCACTATGGCTATGGTTGCGTATTTCGTCTACACAGTTGTGGCAATCCTTCTGGGAATGCCAGAAGTCGCTTTAGTTACATCTGTAGTAGGGGTACTCAACGCCGTCGTCATTTTCTATCAGAACTTCGGTTTGGGGCGTATTCTCTACCACGTGCTGGAGATGGTCGCCAAAAAACTCCACCTGCTGCCGATACACGCCAAGAGCACCAAGTCTGTCGTACAAAGTGCAGTCATACAAGCATAACGTTTGTTTTGGTGCTTCTCTATACTAATAAGCAAATGGTCAGACGAGAGGTGAATTTGTAAATGAGGCAAGGGTTAAAAGCAATGATGCACCGATACGGGCGCTTGCTCCAATATCCGCTACGGCAGTGGCGCACCATAATAGCAATCCTCGGTCTCACGGCTGGCACCTCAGTCACCGCAACACTTCAACCTTGGCCAATGAAAATCCTGGTGGATTATGCCCTCTCTCAGGCAGCCCTTCCCCCCCTAGTTTCTTCGTTTGGGAACTTTAACGTATCCCTGACGCCGCCACTGCTGGTCATTGTTGCTGCTTTGGGTAGCCTCGGACTTTATGCTTTGAACGCGACCCTTGACACGGGCTTGAACTGGGCCTGGAGTGCTGCCGGGCAAGGTATGGTCTACGAACTGAGCCAGGCTCTGTTCTATCGTCTTCAACGCCTTTCACTGCTGTTCCATAGCCAGCGTACTGTCGGCGATTCTTTGAGCCGCTTGACAGGAGATTCCTATTGTGTATATACCCTGGTCGGTGCTGTGCTGATTTCACCTGTGCAGCATCTGCTTATGCTCTTCACTATTAGCATCGTCGCCTGGAACCTGAATTCTTCACTGACGCTGATAACACTATTGGTTGCACCAATGATGGCTGGTTTTGCCCTCGTCTTTGGTTCCCGACTCAAGCGCCGGACAAAGCTTAATCGCGAGGCGCAGTCTCGCCTCACCAGTTTTATCCACCAAACGCTTACAGCAATCCCAATGGTTCAGGCATTTAGCAGGGAGAGTTACAATACCCAGCAGTTTAAGCACCTGGCTCGAGACGCAGTTACGATTTCGCAACGCGAAACCCTGCTCAAAAGTACCTACGGTCTTGCAAATGGTTCTGTGACAACGGTTGGTAATGCGGTTGTCCTCTATGTGGGCGGGCAGCAGGTGTTATCGGGAGCCATGAGCGTCGGTAGCCTGCTGGTTTTCCTGGCATATCTACAATCCATACAAGGAGCATTTCGGGGGTTGTTTGGCATCTACGGGAGCCTGAAGTCCGTGGAAGCCAATATGGATAGAGTCCTAGAGATTTTGGATGCTAAAGATGGGGTGCAGGATGCCTTAGGAGCCAAACCATTGCCTGTTCGTGCAGCTTTTGAGCGGGGACATGTATGTCTAGAGGGAGTTACCTTCGGTTACGAAGTTGGCTATCCTGTGCTAGAAGACATTACCCTGGAAGCGCGACCGGGAGAAACGATTGCTCTGGTCGGTGCGACAGGTGCTGGTAAGAGTACGTTGGTCTCTCTCATTCCTCGTTTCTTTGATCCCTGGCAGGGACGAGTCCTATTCGATGGGGTGGACGTACGAGGTGTGCAACTCAATAGCCTGCGCGAGCAGATTGCCCTGGTGCTACAGGAGCCGTTTCTCCTGCCACTCTCGGTGGCACAGAACATTGCTTACGGTCGTCCGGGAGCCAGCCAACAGGAGATTGTCGCAGCCGCCAAAGCCGCTAAGGCGGACGAATTCATCCGGCAGCTGCCTCAGGGGTATGACACCGTTCTGAGTGAAAGAGGAGCTATCCTCTCCGGCGGACAGAAACAGCGGCTGGCGATCGCGCGCGCGCTGCTTAAGGATTCGCCGGTACTCATTCTCGACGAACCCACTTCTGCTCTGGATGCCCGCACTGAAAGTTTACTGCTGGCAGCTTTAGAGCGCCTGATGCAGGGGCGGACAGTATTTATCATAGCCCATCGGCTCTCGACTATTCTCCGGGCGGATCGGATCGTAGTGCTGGAGCAGGGGAGGGTTGTGGAGATGGGAACGCACCAGGAATTACTGACAGGTTCTGGTCTTTACAAGCGTTTGCACTCCTTGCAATTTCCCGATCCGCCGCAGGAGGTCATGTTATGAAACTGTGGTGGCTGCGACTGGCACGTTACGCCCGAGTCCGTTGGCGCGGACTCGCGTTTGTGCTCCTGCTCATGCTAATTAATGTAGGGCTGAATGTGCTCAAGCCCTGGCCTTTGAAGTTGATTGTTGATTGCGTCTTGGGCAATCAACCCCTGCCAAATACTCTTGTTTGGCTCAAAACCTTAGCTGGTGGTGCCGATATTCAGCTACTCGGTCCTTTAGCGGGTGCTACAATCGCTTTATTTCTAGCCAGTGAAGGAGTTCGTCTGCTCCAAGATTATGTTGGTGCTGGCGTTGGCAGTCAAATGAGTTATGACTTCGGAGCGGTACTGTTTGATCGCCTACAGCATCTTTCCCTGAACTTTCACAACCAACAGCAAGCTGGCGATCTCGTCCGGCGAGTCATGACTGACAGCATCTGTATTCGGAATTTGGCGATGGGGGTTTTTCTGCCCGTGCTCACTTCCGTAGTGAATCTGGTAGTCATGTTCGTTGTCATGTGGCAACTTGATCACCTCCTTTCACAGCTCTCGCTGCTCGTTGCTCCCCTGATTGTGTTACTCATTTGGGTCTTTAACAAGCCCATGATTGAGCGAACCTATCAGCATCAACAATTTGAAGGCGAGATTATGGCGCTTGGCGAGCAGACCTTAACAGCGCTACCAATTGTTCAAGCATTCGGTCGCGAAGCACACGAAGATGAACGCTTTCGCTACCTATCCGGGAAAGCGCTCCAGGCTTATGTGCGCGCTATCCTTGCTCAAATGCAATTTAAAGTTGGGGTGAGCGGGGCAACTGCAGTAGGAACAGCAGCAATCATGCTCATTGGTGGCTTCCAGGTTCTGAATAAGTCACTTTCAATTGGGTCTTTACTAGTCTTCCTTTCTTATCTCGCCTCATTATATGTGCCGATGGAGACTTTGGCTTATATGTCGTCTGGTTTTGCAGCAGCAGCAGCTAGTGCTACGAGAGTGCTAGAGGTGTTAGATGCCAAGGAAGAGGTACGGGAAATTGCTGATGCCAAACCTCTGCTTTTACAACCTGGTAAAGCGAGTGGATACGTATGCCTAGAGAAAGTTACCTTTGGCTACCAGGATGGGAAACCCGTACTCCAGGACATTTCCTTGGAAGCACAGCCAGGGGAAACGATCGCCCTAGTAGGAGAGACAGGAGTCGGTAAGACTACGCTGGTTTCCCTGATTCCCCGTTTTTTCGATCCTTGGCAGGGACGAGTCCTCTTCGATGGGGTGGATATCCGAGACGTGCAACTGCAAAGCCTGCGCGAGCAGATTGCCCTGGTGCTACAAGAGCCGTTTCTACTACCGCTAACCATTGCCGAGAACATTGCCTATGGTTGCTTTGGTGCTAGCCGCCAAGCGATCATCGCCGCTGCCCAAGCTGCCAATGCTGATACCTTTATTCAACGATTACCCCAAGGTTATGACACGGTTATTGGTGAGCGAGGAGCTACGCTTTCAGGGGGAGAGAAGCAACGGTTGGCGATCGCCCGTGCCCTGCTCAAGGATGCTCCAGTCTTGATTTTGGATGAACCCACCTCTGCCCTGGATGCTCAAACTGAGTTTCTGCTGCTGGAGGCATTAGAGCGACTGATGGCAGGACGAACTACCTTTATTATTGCCCATCGCCTCTCGACAGTACAACGAGCAGACCGGATCGTGGTGTTGGAAGGAGGACGAATTGTGGAGAGCGGGACCCATGAAGCATTGCTAAACGCTCGTGGTTCCTATCATCACTTCTACCAAATCCAGTCGAATCTACACAAAGCTTTACTGAGACATAATAAATGAGGAGAGCAACTGTGAATGATTTAGAAAGCGTACCATCCACTCGCGAAATAAGTCTAGCTCTTCCTTTCAATGTCCAGGTTGGGCTTAATACTGTCATCAACTATGATCAGCGCTGTTTTGCTCGCTTTCGCAGCCGCATCAACCCCGCGCTGGTCGTTGGCGCAAACTGCACAATGGATTATGTCCACTTTGCCCTGGGAGAAGCTGCCAGGGTTGAGATTGGAGACTATTGTTATTTGACCAGTGTCATTCTGCTTTGCGAACAAGAAATTTGCATCGGCAATTATGTGGTTTTGGGATGGAATACCACGATCGCTGACACTGACTTTCATCCTATTGCACCTGCGGAACGGATTGCAGATGCCATTGCCTGCTCTCCTCTGGGCAAAGGACGACCGCGCCCTCCTGTCATGCGACAGCCAGTGACAATCGAGGATAATGTTTGGGTTGGTCCCAATGTCACAATCCTTAAAGGAGTTCGCATCGGTGCCGGAGCTTGGATTGAGGCAGGGGCATTGGTAACGCGGAATGTCCCGCCATATTCCAGAGTGATTGGAAATCCAGCCCAAGTGATCGGGGAGGTGGGGTAAACATGGGTTCTGCACGCACACTGCCGTGGGACTGGTATCCGGGCACGATTCCCGACAACGTTGTTCTGGCAGATGACACTTACATCGAAACGAGTCTCAGCTTTGAGCTTTGCCGCAGCCAAGCGCCCGTAGGACTACGATTGGGTCGAGGAAGTGCCGTATATAAAGACACTATGTTCGACCTTGGTGTACACGGTAGGGTAGAGGTGGGGGAATATGCCTTGATTCACGGTGCGCGGATCGTCTGCGATGCCGAACTGAAGATTGGCAATTATACCTTGATCTCCTGGCAAGTCGTCCTAATGGATACCTACCGTTTACCATTCGGCTTAATCGAGCGACGACAAGCTTTAGAACGAGCAGCGGACACAGCTGCTCGCTCCCCTAGCGCCGATGTCCCAGCGCAACCAATTTGGATTCAGGATAACGTTTGGATTGGGTTTGATGCCTGTATTTTACCAGGGGTGACAATCGGTGAAGGGGCGATCGTCGGTGCTCGGTCTGTCGTCACTCAGGATGTTCCTCCGTACACCGTTGTAGCTGGCAATCCTGCCCGTGTGGTGCGGCAGTTAGATGCAGGAGGCATTACTAGAGGGATTGATCATGAGAAGTGAACGCCCTAGTAAGGGAAAAATTATTGTCTTCGGGATTCTGTTCTGGTATCCCCTAGCAGGGGTGACTTATCAGTTCCTCCACTACCTGCTAGGGCTGCGTCGCCTCGGCTATGACCCCTACTACATCGAAGATTCGGGACGCTGGGTTTACAACCCTCAAATCAACGACCTTTCTGGGGACGCTAGCGAGAACATTAAGCGAGTCGCGCCAATTTTAGAGGCGTTTGGCTTCACAGAGCGTTGGGCGTTTCGCGGTCATTATCCTGGGGGTGAGTGTTATGGCATGACCGAAGCCCAAATCCTGAAGTTATATCGCGAAGCAGATGCATTCTTGAATGTCACCGGCGCTCAGGAAATCCGCGAAGAGCATTTGGCTTGTCGTCGCCGCATTTATGTTGAGTCCGATCCAGTTGCGTCTCAGGTTCGGGTGGCTCACGGGGACAAAACCATGATTGATGACCTGGTTGCCCATGATACACACTTTAGCTTTGGGGAAAATTTGGGTGCATCCGACTGTGGAGTGCCGATCGCTCGCTTCCAGTGGTTACCGACTCGTCAACCGATTGTGACAGAGTTGTGGGACGCTTCAAATAATACACCAGGTATCGCTTACAACACGATTACCACCTGGGACAACAAGGGGGGTAAAGACATTACCTATGAGGGTGAAATCTACTACTGGCGAAAGGCACGTGAGTTTGAAAAATTTATCGAACTCCCGCACCAGCGTCCAGTGTCATTTGAGATTGCGGCGGCTGGCGTAAGCGAGAATGTGCGCTCTGTGCTGCACAAACATGGTTGGAGCCAGGTAGACTCGATGGAACTCTCCCAAGATATGAATCGCTACCGCAGTTATATCCAGCGATCGCGCGGGGAATTCACGGTGGCAAAGGATCAATACACGCGCCTCTTGAGTGGCTGGTTTAGCGATCGCTCTGCCTGCTATTTAGCAGCTGGTCGTCCTGTGATTACTCAGGAAACAGGATTCAGCAAATTTCTGCCAACAGGTAAAGGACTTTTTGCCTTCAACACTATGGAAGATATTCTAGCAGCACTCGACGCGATCGAAAGCGACTACGAAGGCAATTGCCTTGCAGCCCGCGAAATTGCTTCAGAGTACTTTGCTGCCGAGAAGGTGATTGGTAGTCTTATGGAGCGAGCGGGGTTATAAATATGGCACGCATTGTTGTTTGCGGATATATGATCCGTCATCCATTGGCTGGTAATCTTTTTGCCTACTTCCACTATGTGTTAGGATTACATCTTCTGGGGCATGAAGTCCTATACTTGGAGGAAAGCGGCTGGTCTGGGTCCTGCTATAACCCGATAAACCGCAGTTACAGTGATGACCCCCGCGTTGGTATTGATGCAGTGGAAACACTTATAAACACCTATGGCGTCAATGCCACTGTGTGCTATGTGAATCGGGACACGGGAACCGTCTACGGTGCGAATTGGCAAGAGCTAAAGCGGATGCTCAAGACGGCGGATCTGCTATTGAATATCGGTGGAGTTTGCTGGTTGCCTGAATTCCTTCTGTGCAAGCGCCGGATATTAATCGATATGGACCCATTCTTTACTCAAACTGGGACATTCGCCGCTGAGGGTCGCAACGACTATCACGCCTACTTTAGTTATGGTGTGAATATCGGAAAACCCGATTGCAGGATTCCGAGTGATGGTATAGAGTGGCTCCCCACTGTACCGCCTGTTGTGCCAGAGATCTGGCAAAGCCCTGTACTCGCTCCAGAAGATTGTGGGAAAAAATGGGTAGATATACCATTGACAACCGTTGCCAATTGGACTGCCTATGGTGGCATTATCTACCAGGGCGAACACTATGGACAGAAGGATGAGGAATTCATGCGCCTGCTGGAACTCCCAAAGTACTGTGTACAAAAACTTGAACTCGCCCTCTCGGGCAAGGACACAGAAATAGCAGAGATTACCAAGTCTCTACAGACAGCAGGCTGGTTAGTTCGAGATGCTAGGGTTCTTAGCGCTAACGTATCAACTTACATCACCTACATTACTGGCTCGCGGGGAGAATTTAGCGTTGCCAAACAAGCTTATGTCAAAACTCGTAGCGGTTGGTTTAGCGATCGCACCGTTTGCTATCTCGCTGCTGGTCGCCCGGTTATCTTACAAGATACCGGATTTAGCGATTGGTTACCAACGGGTCACGGCGTGCTAGCGTTTTCATCCTTGGACGAAGCGATAGATTGCATAGAGCGCGTCAACGCAGATTATCCGGGGCAAAGCCTTGCAGCACGGGAAATAGCCGAGCAAACCTTCAGTTACAAAGTCGTGTTGCCTCGACTACTGCAAGCAGCAATTAATGCTCGAGACGAGTCAAGGAGAGTCGAGGTAAGATGATCATCATTTTTGCTAGTGCTATCGGTCGTTTTCCCATAGGAGGCAATGCCTGGTCTGACCTACAGTACCTTTTGGGTTTGCGTACACTTGGGCATAATGTTTTCTATTTGGAAGAATGTGGACCAGAGTCGTGGGTTTACAACTGGGAAACTGAGCAACTCACGACGGATTTGGAATATCCCACCAATTATGTGAGAAACTGCCTGGAAGGGCTTGGCTTTGAAAATCAATGGATTTATCGAGCTGGCGAGCGTTCCGTTGGGATGGATATTGACAATTTTAAAGAAATATGTTATAAAGCTGATTTGATGATTGTCCGTGGCTCACCAATTTCTCTGTGGAGAGAGGAATATAAGTGGCCGCAGCGCCGCATTTATATTGATGCAGATCCGGGTTTCACTCAGATTAATATTGCCAGTGGTGATTCGGAATTAGCGAACACCGTTGAACATTGCGATCGCCTGTTCACAATCGGGCAGCGCATTGGTGCCGAAGACTGTCTCATCCCTACAACGGGTAGGGATTGGCTCTTGACATTACCTCCAGTAGCATTGCCTTACTGGCCAGCGACTGAGGACGACGGTGCCACCCACTTCAGTTCTATCATGCAGTGGCACAGTTATCGGGAGGTGATTTACGAAGGAGTCACCTACGGCAACAAGGATAAAGAGTTCCTAAAGTTTATTGATATACCGCAACTCACAAAACAACCGTTTCGGATTGCACTGAGCGGCGGCTTTCCCGATGAGCTATCCCAGAACGGCTGGCAGGTGATGCCCGGATGGATTGCGTCTTTTACACCAGAGTCTTACCAGACATTCGTTCAAGAATCCCGCGCTGAGTTTGGAGTCGCAAAACACGGTTATGTTGCTACAAAGGGCGGCTGGTTTAGCGATCGCAGCGTATGTTACTTGGCTTCCGGCAAACCTATTCTGATCCAAGACACCGGTTTGGGCGATTGGCTACCGATAGGAGAAGGAATTTTGACCTTCCATGACCTATCGGAGGCAGTGAACGCTATAGAAGCCATCAACACTGACTATGAACAACATCGGCATGCAGCACGGAGGTTAGCAGAGGAATATTTTGATTCAAATAAAGTTCTTTCATCTCTGCTAGAAGCGGCAATGAGTTAACCATCATTGAGTTAGGAGCTATCATTGTGTCAACAGTAACTATTGGGTTCTTTCCTCGCGAACAGTTCTGCCTAGCGGCTGAATCTTTGCAGCGAATTTTTCAGTACACCCGCATTCCGTTCAACCTGATTGTAGTAGATTGCAATACTCCTAAAGTGTATTGGCAGCAAATTGAGCAAGTATTAAGAGGTCGGAGTAATGTCAAAGTCATTCATAAAGATCATTATTTGCAGGCCAACCAGTTAAGAAACTTGGTGATTCAGGAAGCTAAAGATGACTTTTTGTGCTTTATCGAGAATGATGTTCTTGTTGAGGAAGGTTGGTTGTCCAATCTCATCACCGCCTGCAAAGAACAACCCGCTGATGTAGCCGTGCCCCGTATTATTGAGGGTCCTTTGGGAGCGACAACCATTCACTGGGACCCAAATCAGGGTCAGGTTCGGTCAGTGCAAACAGCCGACGGCGTCAAATGGGAACTCCTTCCAGCCACGGGCGATGGGCAACTCGATAAAGGAAACCATCGCCGGATGCTAGAGTTAGCTGGAGAGGCTCACTGTCGGCTCTACCGCCGAAGCGTTTTTGACCGAGTCGCTCCTTTTGATGAAGAGGTTATCTTTCTAGATCATCTCGATTCTAGTTTGGCTTTATATAATGCCAAAGTTCCGGTTGTCTTTGAGCCAAAGTCTGTTGTTCATTTCTGGCACCCTTATCCTCCCCATCCAGATGAGCTCGACTATTTCTTCATGAGATGGGATCTTGAACAATCCGCTAAGAGTCTTGATCGTATTCAAAAAAAGTGGAATCTGGTTTCGCTGTACGGAGACCTAAGTTTTGCTACAGAACGCAATCACATCGGTCACCTGTATGAGGTAAGAGAGAAACTCAAATCTCTGATATCACCGCCGGAATCTTTCATCTTAGTCGATGAGGATCGCCTAAAAGGTAACAAAATCATCGAGGGCTTTCGGACTATACCCTTTACTGAACATAACGGACAGTATTGGGGAGCCCCAACAGATGACAACATGGCTATTCGAGAATTCGATCGCCTGCGTCAAACTGGTGCAAGCGCGATTGTTTTCCTTTGGCACACGTTTTGGTGGCTGGAATACTACGCCGGATTTCATAACTATTTGCGTCAAAAGTTTCCCTGTCTATTGCAAAACGACCATCTGATTGCATTTGACCTACGCTCATGAACAAGCCTCTAGCCAGTATTATTATCACCAACTACAACTATGGACGTTTTCTGCCGGAGGCAATTGACAGTGCTCTGAATCAAAATTATCAGCCAATAGAAGTCATTGTGGTTGATGATGGTTCAACAGACGGTTCACAGCAAATCATTGCCAATTATGGGAAACAGATTATTCCTTTACTGAAGGAGAATGGCGGACAGGGTTCCGCATTCAACGCCGGTTTTGCCAAGAGCCGTGGTGAGGTTATCTGTTTTTTGGATGCAGATGATGTTTTGCTGCCCAGTGCGATCGCAAGAGCTGTTGAACTGCTGCGCGATCCGAATATAGTGCAGGTACACTGGCCTTTATACGCTATAGATGCTGATGGTAAGCCATTGGAAAAGTTTATTCCCGATCAACCTCTGCCAGAAGGAGATTTGCGCAATGTGCATCTCCATGGTACGATTGACAGCCATGTCTTCTCACCCACGAGCGGCAATGCCTGGTCGCGCAGCTATTTAGAGAAAATTTTCCCCCTGCCGGACATTTACTACTGCATCAATGCTGATGCGTACTTAACGTTTCTGTCTCCCTTCTTCGGCAGAATCAAGCGCATTGCTGAGTACCAATCCCTGTATCGTATTCATGGTCATAATGGCACTAGTAAGCGTACTTATAGTTGGCAACTTAGCCAATATCACCATCATATAACTGCCTTATGCGAGTCTTTGCATAAGCACGGCATTCAAGTTGAAGATGCTTTTGAACGCTGGAAGGGTTCTGAGTATGAATATCTCCAACGTCTGGGCGCGTTAGAGCAGGAACTAACTCCTTTAATTCCACCAGGGCAAGAGTATATTTTAGTTGATATGAACGAATGGGGCTCTGGTCAGCTCCTGGATAATTGCCAATCAATCCCCTTGCTAGAAAAAGATGGTATGTATTGGGGAGCACCACCAGATGATGCCATTGCCATTAAGGAGTTCGAGCGCCTGCACCGTGCAGGTGTAAGTTTCATTGTGTTTGGATGGCCAGCTTTCTGGTGGTTTGACTACTATGCTGAATTTGCTCGCTATCTGCGTAACAAATTTCGCTGTGTTTTAGACAATGAGCGCTTAGTTGTCTTTGATTTGCGGTTAGCAGCTTGATACTGTGTGAGCGTTATTACCAAAGAGGGTGTGAACACAAACGATATGACACCTAAAACCAAAGTTACCATCGCCATCCCGACCTACAATCGCTCGGAGTTACTAAAAACTAGCCTTCAGAGCGTACTGGCACAGGACTATTCAGATTTCCAAGTTGTTGTGTTGGATAATGCTTCTACTGATGATACAGAGGCAGTTGTACGCTCATTCGCGGATTCGCGAATCACTTATATCCGTAACGAAACGAATATCGGAATATTTCGCAATTGGCAGCGGACTGTTGAGGTAAATTCTAGCCCCTATCTGAGCATCTTATCAGACGACGACATACTGCTGCCGAACTTCATCCGCGAATCTGTCTTAGCATTGGACAACCATCCAAATGCTGGTTTCTCAGTTGGCCAAGCTGGAATTATAGACACTAATGGTGTTTCAGTGCGTATAACAGGCAGAGAACTTTCAGACAACTTACCAGAAGGGCTAATCGACGGCTTAGAGTTCATCCATCAAATTGTAGATGGGCGGAAATGGATTTTGCTTTCTTCAGGAATCCTGTTTCGCGCTTCAGCACTTGCAGCGGTTGGGGCAATCGACGCACCGCACTCTAAGTATATGCTAGACTTGAACTTATACTTACGCATAGCAGCGCAATTCGATCTCTTCTTTATTGCTAAAGAACTGGCCCAAGTCCGGTATCACGTTGAACAGGATTCCCAGGTTAACTTTACCCTTGGGGGAACAGGTCCGGTGGCTGTGATGGCAGAACGTACTGATGCGATCGCTTATTTGCTACAGTCGCCGCGTGCAGAGGATGCGTCGTATCGTCAATGGCTGGCAGAGCGGCTGTTACATATCAGCATGCGCCGCAGTGAGTTTACGTCTCAGCTTATACCCGAAATCAATTTGAGTTGGTCAGAAAGACTGCAGATTGCTATTCAGGACATTTTAGCTGTCATTCCAACAGGGAAGTCTTTTATTTTGGTGGATGACAATCACTGGGGTTCCGAGATTTTGCCCCAATTCGATGCCCTTCCCTTTCTCGAACATGAGGGACAGTACTGGGGAGCCCCACCTGATGACCAAACCGCCATTCGGGAACTTGAGCGAATGCGTCAAGGGGGAGCAAGCTTCATGGTCATCGGATGGCCAGCATTCTGGTGGCTTGATTATTACTCTAAGCTAAGAAATTATCTCAATTCAAATTACCATTGCGTTTTGCACAACAGTTGCCTCGTCGTGTTCGACCTGCAACCACGAGGTTTTCTGACATGAATTATGGGGTGAGAGCCTTGGGCTGCACTCGCTTAAGAGTGAACTGCAAACTGATCGGGTGAAGTGTTCATGATCTGGCAAAAGGAAAAAAAGAAATTCAAAACCGGAGTGCAATGGCTAGCGTGGCCAGCTGCTCTGGCTGTTGTCGGCGTCGGCGGCTGGCTGACGTATTTCCTAGTTTTAAATCAATCTCCCGAGCCAGTGGCAGTACGCTTGCTTACTGTAGAGCGTGGCAATGTTGAAACCACAATCACAGAGGGCGGAACTGTTGAACTGCGGGAACAGCGGGTTCTCAAGTCCCCAACAGAGGGTGCAGTGGATCGGGTACTGGTCAAGCCAGGGGAGAAAGTCAGGGCTGGTCAAGTGCTACTCACCCTGCGTTACCCCGAGCGAAAAATTGCTCTTGCCAAGCAGCAGTTGAAAATTCAGCAAGAGGAACTCAAGCTCGCACGCAGTCAGCAGAAAATTACCGAGGCTCAGGAGAAGCTAATAGCCGAGGAACGGGAACTCCAGAAGCTTAGTCCCTTGATGAAAGAAGGAGCTATTACAAGACAACTATTCCAGCAGCAAGAGGACGAAGTTCGCCTAGCTCGGGCTGACCAGCGAGAAGCTCAAAAAGAAGCCCGTGAATCCGCCCTCGAACTGCAAAGCCTACAGTTGGAGCGCCAAGGTATTCAGCAGGAACTGCAAGACACCACCGTGACTGCACCGTTTCATGGCGCAGTTTTGGGTATTTATGTTAAGGACGGTGAGGGGGTTGAGTTACGCACCAACCTGCTCACCTTAGGCGACCCTAAGCAAGTACTCGTGAAGCTCCAGCTTTCTACCCTCAATGCAGCCCGAGTCCGGGTCAACCAAGTTGCCCGCGTCAGTGCGATCGGACCATCAGCAAAGACGTACACTGGATATGTGCAAAGTTTGTATCCTCAAGCACTGACACCTGAAGAAACTCAGAAACAGGAAGGCGGCAGTCAAAACAAATCAACTCAAGCAACCGTACCTGCAACAGTGCTGCTTGATACCCCAACTACCAAGTTGCTCCCTGGTAGCCGGGTGAATGTTGAGGTTGTTTTAGAACAACGGCAAAACGTAGTTGTTTTAACCACAGAAGCTATTCAACGCTCTGGACCCCAGCCCTTTGTCTGGGTTCGGGATAGTCAAAATAAGGCTCAGAAACGAACCATCAACTTGGGATTGGAGGGGTTAGTGACCGCAGAAGTGACCTCTGGTTTGCGTGCTGGCGAACAGGTCATACTGCCGTCCGCCCAGTTGCAATTACAGCCAGGAATCCCAGTCACCTCCTCTGGGGGAATTCAAAATTCAAAATGATAAATTCAAAATTAGTTTTTTGGGCGTTGCTGAATTTGGTAATAAATTATGGTTGTAGCACGATGTTCAATTTCCTGCAATTCCTACAATCTCTGTAGAGACGTTGCATCCGAAAGTTCTACATCAATGAGAATTTTGAAATTCATATCTTGATTCGGCAACGCCGTTTTTTGAATTGTAATTTAAAATTTTTGAATTCCAAAGTAATTAATTTTTTTGAATTTTGAATTTTGAATTTTGAATTTGCCTTATGGGTCTTTCACCTTTAGATTTAGTGGATATCACCTTTCGCTCCTTGAGTAAGAATCCTTTGCGTTCTGGACTGACAACTTTAGGAGTGTTTATGGGTGTGGCTGCTGTCAGCGCTACACTTCAGGTCGGTAACATCAGCCGAGCTATGATTGCTCAGCAGCTGGCAAAGCGAGGCGCACCTCAGGTCTCAGTATACCCAAACTGGGATTCTGGTGGTCGGACCACCCAACTCAAGTTGGAAGACATGGAATTCTTACGAGAACGGGTGGTGGGTTTGCGGGCAATCAGTTCTTTTAATTGGGCTGGTGCTACGCCAACTGTATTTCAGGACAAGGAGTTCACTCCACCCATGTCACCTGTTTCCCAAGATTTTTTGCTGACTTCAGGAAAAGCATTAGTGTCCGGACGGTTCTTTACGGCTGAAGATTTTGCAAGCTACCGACCAGTAGTGGTCATCGATCAACTACTGGCAGAACAACTTTTCGGTGGGCAAAAGGCTCTGGGTAAGATGATTTATACTGGGAACAGACCTTATGTCGTTGTGGGGGTGGTAGCGACTAGTCTAAATGAAAATGCACCTCCAGAGGGTCAACTATATGTACCAATGTCTGTTTACAATGCCATGACTGGTAGCCGTGACATTGGTAGCATCCAAATGCGTCCCGACAAACTCGAAGACGTGGAAGACTTGAGCCAGCAAGCCGAACAACTGCTGCAGCAGCGATTCCCAGGTCAAAAATTTAAGTTATGGAACAATGTCTCAGACATCTTACAGCAGCAGAAAACTTTTGAGATGGCATCGCAGGGACTGACGGTGGTGGGAGTGATCGCCCTCTTGGTTGGCGGTGTCGGCATTGCGAATATTATGATTGCCTCGGTGACGGAACGAACTGCTGAAATTGGTTTGAGACGGGCAGTGGGAGCAACAAAGCAGGAAATCATGCTGCAGTTTATTCTGGAAGCTGCGCTTTTAAGTTTACTAGGAGGAACAGTTGGTCTTGGGGTGGTGCATGGATTGACGGTTGTAGTCACTGATACCTTTAAATTGCCCTACGAGTTTGACACCTCTATCGCAACGCTAGCGTTAGGATCAGCGCTACTGGTGGGGGTGGGTGCTGGTTTGCCTCCTGCCCTGCGAGCCAGCCAGATCGACCCAGTCCAAGCCTTACGCTCACAGTAAGGGACTTCCAAATAAAAAAATATCCCATCGCTATGAATGCAGGGGAGCAGGGAGAAGGGAGACAGGGGAAGGAAAACTCGTGTTGAGTCCAGAAATTTGAATAATTTATTTTTTGGAGTTCAGTGATAGAAATGGGAATAAGATGACAGTGTTCAAGGAACAAGTCGCAGTTGTTACAGGAGCAAGCAGTGGTATTGGCAAAGCGATCGCCTTGGGACTGGCGGCGCAGGGAGCAAAACTTTGCCTTTTAGGTCGCAAGTTGGATACGCTGTTAGCCATTACTAAGAGCGTTGAAACTTCACCTCAAGTTGTGAGCTATCAAGTAGACTTAACTTTAGACGAAGACATTCAGAAGCTCAAGAGCCATCTAGTGGAAGATTTTGGGCAGATCGACTTGCTGATTCACAGCGCTGGCATCATTTCTCTAGGAGAAATGAAAACAGCACCAGTTGAAGACTTAGACTTGCAGTACCGCACGAACGTTCGCGCCCCCTACGCCCTGACACAAGCTTTGCTTCCCATGCTCATACCCCGTCAAGGGCAAATTGTCTTCATCAACTCGAGTGCGGGGCTAACTGCTAAAGCAGGTGCAGGGCAGTATGCTGCTACCAAATTTGCACTTAAGGCGATCGCTGACAGTTTGAGAGCCGAAGTAAACGCTTTAGGACTGCGCGTTCTCAGCGTATATCCGGGACGCACCGCTAGTCCCATGCAGGCGGCTATTTATAAGATGGAGGGTAAAGCATATAACCCTGAGCGTCTTCTGCAACCAGAGGATGTGGCTGCTTGTGTGATTAACGCCCTCAGTTTGCCCCGCACCGCTGAAGTGACTAACATCCAAGTCAGACCCTTGGTGAAGTAGTAACCATCTTGACACTCTCCAGACTGTGAAATCGGAGCATCGCAAATGTGTAAATTTTGCTCACCCCTCAGATTGGAACTCTGAGGCTATACAAACGGGCTATACAAACAATGAAACAATTACCTCCCCTGTGTCAATCGAGGATTTGTTAAAAGCGATTGGACATGATGAAGATTGCCGCCGTGAAATGAGCTATGCATAAATGATTACAACTGCAATTCAGAGCAGCAATATTGTTCGACGGTTCTTCTAGTAAGCCTTATAGCTATATGAAAGGCGATAATTTGACACCAATTATGTTATAAAAATTACTATTGAAACGGCGATTACATAATGTCTTGATGCTAATCAACAATTTATTTCATCAAACATAGATGATACTTAAAGAGACTAGTAATTGTACGGTATATCTTTTAGACTCGTTTCCGGTTCATTTTTTGAATTGGTATAATTTACTGCTACAATTGCAGACTTACTTGGCACACTTTATTAGTGGCAGAGCTAGAACTTACGGATTGACATATTTATAGGTTTTGACATATTGTTAACAAGTTTGCGTTGATGAGATGACCATTAGAAAAATTTGAGCAACCCTACTTGCGTAAGCAAACTAAATTCCACTCTGGGTTTATGTAAGCTCAAATCCGATCAGGGCGTCAAATCCCTTAGAATGAAATTTCAGTTTTTCAGGGTTTTGCCTCTACCAACTTGGAGCAAGAAGACTCACTAGATCTGAGCTTCAAACAACCTTGATGAGGAGAGAAGAGGCAAATGATAATTTCTGAACCTAGTACCTTAAGTACTATTAGCCATGCTCTCAATGCTGCTTCTGGAATCAGCGTTAGCATTAAAAATCAATCAAGCTTGAGTCTGAGTAAAGATACCAAATCGCAGCTAGCAAATAGCTCAAAAAGGCTTTCACACCCAACTCCTACTACTCCCACTTTCATAGCCCAAGCCAGCACTCCAACATTCAGCTCAGATAGCAGCAAATGCGGTTCTGGTCAAGCACGTGATAAGTACACACAACCGTTCGCCTGCGACAGCATTTGGAATATGCCGATTGGATCAAACGCCCAATACGTTGATGCTTATATCGGCTCAAAGAGCGTTGGAGTTGACACCGACTGGTTCATCATAACCAAGGAAAGCGATCCGGGTGTGTCCACCTATATGCCTGGTGCCTGGGGTGAAGGTCGCTGCACCGGCTCTACGCCACAGCAGCAAGCACAGTGGCATCCGGAAGCCGGTCAACCGTTGAAAGTTCCTTACGATCTTGTCATTGAGGATGCAAAGCCAGGATTTACTCCAAACAACTCCTCGGCATTCCTAATGCCGGATGGCAGAACTTTGGTATCTTATAACGTCACCACCCGTTGTCAGGAGGGTGCCCCGCTTTACGGTGTTTGGTTTGGACAACAGGACATTTACGGCGATGGCATTGACGGTGGGCATGGTGGCTCAGGAATGTCGAGCATTGGCGGTAGTATTCGCAAAGGTGAATTGTTGAACGACGAGCCTATTCGTCATGCACTCAAGATTGTTCTCTGGGGCAAATGGTTGCACTACAATTCTTCATCGTCAACCCCTGGTCGCCGCTGGCCTGCCCGTCTCGCTGATTTTAATGCACCAAACCAATACCATGGCTCCAATCCGGCGCTGGTCATGGGTTCGTTGCTAGCAATTCCGCCTAATGTCACAGCACAGAGCCTCGGACTGACCTCCAAAGCAGGCAAGAAAATATTTGAAGCAATGCAAAATTACGGTGCCTACGTTGTTGACGATTCCGGGTGGGACTACAATTACCTCTGCCTTGAGCGCAGTGCCGAGCAAGAGTACGAGCAAGTCACCGGACATGAAGTTCATGGAGATGCCGCACTCCAAGCTGACTTCGCCAAAATCATTGGTGCGGTGAAGGTTGTGGACAACAACGGACCGAACAGCATTGGTGGGGGCGGTACACCACGCCAACCTTTAGCACCACCAATTGGAAATTAAAAGCCAATAAGGTTTAGATAAGAGTTGATCTCCCCTCCCCTAAAAAGGCTACGGTATACACACAAGTCATCGAATGACTCAAAATTCCTTTTGTACGCGCACCGAACCTTATACCAATTTGAAAAAAGAATGCGACAGATACGCACTCCCAAACCCTAGTTATATCTGGCTTTCTTAATGCGTGAATTTTGTGCCTCCTCCGGAGGAGTTTCACTAACGCGTAGCGTGCCCGCAGGACATATTTTGAATTTTGAATTGGTATTACCCTGCCCTGTCGGGCATTCCTCTCCTTAATAAGGAGAGGGAAAGATTTTAGCTACGCTAAAAGCGAGGGTGAGGTTTTGAGCCAGATGTGTGTACACCGTAGCTAAAAAAGGGGGGAATAAAGCCCCCCTTAAAAAGGAAGGAAAAAGTAAGGCGGCGAGGATGTCAAGCCTTTTTCACACGACAGGCAAAGCACTTAAAGGCAAGCTGTCCTGAAAGATTGTCGTAGTACTGGTCGTCTATCAATTGGTTAGCTGCTTTGTAGTAGGGAGTACGGAGTTCTTCTGCCATTTTCTGCTCTTGACCAAACCAATTTGGCACAAAAATTGTGTCCTCACGAATTCCCTCCCAAATTAAAGCTGTACCTGTGATAGACCCTCTGGGGCTTTCGACAATGATCTCATCGCCGTTATTAATACCTGCTGCTTGCGCTACTTTGGGATGGATTTGAACTAAGCGAACACCGTTCATTTGTTTACCCGTGTAAGTCCAGTGTGTGACGGAGTGAAAATGAACCACACTGGATCTGCCAGTCATGCCCATAAGCGGATACTGCCGATGAACCTCCCCAGAAGAGACTTTCCCTAATTTGACCTTTTGGGTGAATGCCTGCGGGTTCACCGGATTTTTTACTAGTTGCGTTGTATACTCGATGGTGGGATGCTGACCAGTAACCTCCGGATGAGTGTAGAAAATGGGTAGGGCGGCGTGTCCAGCGATCGCTAGCTGCTTTTGTATCTCGGGCGTATAAATCTCTACCTTGCCACTGGGCGTGAGGAATCGCTTGCCTTTATTCTGAGGGTTGATAGCCTGTGCTGCCTTATACCAAGAAGGATGATCCAGGTAAAGAGTACTGACACCGGGATGATCCACTGATGGGCAGGGCCAGCGCAAGGGTTCTGAACGCTTGGACATGCGTTCGGTCGTCATACCACCCATACCGGGAGTGTTTGCCACGAAAGTTGCCCAGAGATTGCGGTAGTCTTTCCATGCCTGGGAAAAGTTCTCTGTCCAGTATTCGGGTGGATTGCGTTTGTCTAACTTTGCTGTGGCGTGTGCCAGGTCAATCCAAATGTGCCAGTCTGGTTTGGACTCTCCTACTGGGGGAACCACTTGCTTTTGCCAACGGATTGCCCGGTCATCTCGTCGCATATAAACGGTTTCCATTTCAAAGCCACTGGTGACAGGTAAAATGATGTCGGCGTAGTAGGCAGACTCCTCCATGAACAATCCCGTGTAGACGTAAAAGTCTAATTTGCGGTACCCTTCCTGTACTTTAGCTGTGTGCGAGGAGGCGAGAAGGGGATTGCCTTGGGTAACAATGGCTTTTAGCTGGTAAGGTTTGCCTGTGAGGATAGATTCAGGAAAATATTCTGGTCCAACAGGCAGGGCAACATCTTTCTTTGGTGTGTTGCCTTTGATGGGTGGCAGATTTAGCCCTCCGGGCCAGGTGTTGTGCATGAAGTTGCAACCAGCACCATTGATGCCAATGTTACCTGTTATCGCGGCAAGAAATGCCAGAGTGCGGTAGGTGTCGAAAGCTCCCACTTGGTGAGAAATACCAGCATTGCAGAAAATGGCAGCGGGCTTGGTTGTTGCGTAAGCCTCAGCAAGAAGTTTGATTTTAGTTGCTGGAATATCCGTGATTTCCGCAGCCCATTGCGGCGTATAACCGTTGCTCACAAGGTGCTTTTTGAGTTCGTCAAAGCCCAGTACCCACTTTTGCACAAAGGCAGTATCATACAAGTTGTTGCTGACAATGTGGTAGAGCATTGCCAACACCAGAGCTAGGTCAGTGTGCGGCTTGGGTGCAATCCATTCATCTGCTTGCGCTCCTGTAGGAGTTAAGCGAGGGTCGATGACGACTAGCTTCGCTTTAGTCTGAGCGCGGCTTCTGAGAAGATAGGCAAAGGTCACTGGATGAGTTTCCGCCTGGTTGGTTCCTAAGAAGAGAAAAAATCTAGCAGACCCTAGGTCTTCTTTGCCCGTTGCGCCATCGATACCGTAGCCATTAGTAAAATTACCTAAACCAAAAGTCCATGCCAAAGCATTTCCACCAGCATCATTGCAGACAGGACCTACATCAGTGTCATTCGGACTACCCAAGAGGGTGAAGTAGCGTCCGACTAGAGAACCAGTGCCGCGTGGTAATCTACCAGAAGTTTTGTTGGCGATCGCCCTAGCTTCCCCTGCATCCCTCAACGCCAGAAACTTGGCGGCGATCGTCTCTAACGCTTCGTCCCAAGAAATCCGCTCAAATTGAGAATCGGGTGAACCCTTTTGCCCTGCAACCCGCTTCATCGGGTGAGTGAGGCGGAAGCGATTATACACCAATTGGGTCATCATCGGACCCTTGACACAAAAGCCTCCTGCCTGTACTGGGTCATCCGGTTCGCCTAAGACATCTATAATGCGTCCGTCTTTCACATGAACTTTTAAACGGCACAGAGAATTGCAGAATTGGCAGGCACTATCTACAATCTTGTCTGGTTGCAACGCACCTGATTTCTGGGTAAAGTCGAATTGAGTTGATTGGGGATTGCCTGCACTATTGGGGTTTTCCTCGGCAGCATCTGCCTGTTGTTTTCTGAGTAACTCTGCTGCGGTGACAGTGGCTGTACTGACTGCTACCCCTTTGAGAAAACCCCGCCGTGAAGTCTTTATCTTGCGTGACATGATTGAGATGCTCCCTGTAAGTTAGTAAGAGAGTGTTGATATCCTCATACAAGTATAGGCAACAACCCAGGTGTCGAATCACAAATTATTTGGGAGCCGACCCCACAAATTAACTGTCGTTACCCCGACATCTCTGGAGGGGGGCAATTTGACCCTTCGGGTATCTCGTCCATAGATGACTTTTGCAAGAAATTTATAAGAAAGGACACGAAGCCCAAAACCACTGAATATGAGGCTGCACGTGGTAAAAGGCAGCCTCATCTGTACTTTAGGCGGTGGATGTAGGGCGAGGAGGGGCTTTTAAGCCCCGTGAAACTTGTTCTACATATTCACTGACGCTCATTTTATTTAATTTGGCGTTTTCTTTCAAAATATTCCATACGGTATCAGTGAGCATCAAAGAATGTTCTTTCTTCGGTTCGTTATAAAAGACTGGTTGATTTTTTGTTCGCTTGACACCTTTCCCTGTTGACATGATGAGAACACCTCGATATGCTAAATAAAGGTTAGCAAATAACAGTCGGTGATTACCAGTTGCTCACAAACTATCTTTACAAACTACGTCCTAATATCACCCAATCAAGCACAATGGAAAATTGGGTGAATATGCTTCGTAGTCAATATAATTGGTATGCGGCTGATAGAATTGCTCAATACAATCAGCAGTTCCTTCAAGGTAATTATTGTGATATTAAAACGTATAGTGAAGCTTGTCCTATTACGTGCTTTGTTAGCAAGAATGGTGCAACTGGTGAACCGTGGAAAGATACTAAAGTAGATAAAGACGGAAAGGCAAAGAATCCGCGTCGCAATGCTAGAGATATTCAGATTACAGCGTTACCAGAGCTTAAAAAAGCTAGACCTTGGTATGCTGGAATTGACTCTACAGTATTGCAACAAAATGTTAAACGGCTAGATAAAGCTTACGAAAATTTCTTTAGCGGCAGGGGGTTCCCGAAGTTTAAAAATCGGTCAAGTTTTTCATCTTTTACCTATGTAATGGGGGTAAAAGTTCAAGGGAATAAAATCTATCTACCTAAGATAGGTTGGATGAGATTTTACAACTCTAGACCAATACCACAAGGGTTTACAGTCAAAGCTGCAACAGTTCGTAAACGTCAACATGGATGGTATGTATCTATCAGAATTGAAGATAAGACCGTTCCTGATTACGTTGCTGTAGCCTTAGCTGATGTCAAGTCTATTGTTGGTTGTGACATGGGAATTACAAAACTTGTACATCTATCCGATGGACATCAGATTAAAAATCCCAAATTCGCAACCAATAAAAAAGTTAAGCGCATCCTAAGGATTAGGCAACGCAGAATTAGTCGTAAACAGAAAGGTAGCAAGAATCGTACCAAGGCGGCTGCACGAGTCGGCAAACTTCATAAGAAAATCAGTGACAAGCGTCAAGCCTACCAATGGAAAGTAGCAAGCCAAATTGCGTCTAGAAGAGTTGATGCAATTGGAGTAGAAGACTTAAATGTTTCCGGTATGCTTAAGCGCTGTCGAGTAAAAATGGATGAAACAACTGGTAGGTTTTTACTTAACGGACAGAGCCGAAAGAAAGGTTTGAATCGCAGCATTTCTGACGCTAGTTGGAGTGAATTGAGCCAGAAAATCGAGTACATGGCTGTCAAGTCAGGAAAGGTTTTTGTCAAGGTAAACCCTAAATATACATCTCAAAAATGTAATGTTTGTGGTCACATTGATGCGAGTAGTCGTGACAAGGAGAAATTCATCTGTTCTGCTTGTGGTTACATGGCTCATGCCGACATTAATGCTGCAAAAAACATAAAAAAACTAGCTATGAATAATATAGCTAGTATGGTATGCGGGGACTCCGCAAAACCTGAACCATTTGGTTCTAAACGCTCTAGGACAAAATCACCACGCACAAAGTGCAAACGTGGTGAGCCAGAGAACCCTAGTAATAGGGATATAAAGAGCGAAATCTCTTTAGAATCTGCCTGCCTTTAGGCGGCAGAGTGTCAATCTAAAAAATGCTGTGGTTAGAAGGGTAATAATCATTGTTAAGCTACTTGAATATTTTTATGGGCAGCCAGGGCGAAGGCGACAAAATCTCTAACCCGTTTGAGGAACTATTAGATAAGTTAAGTATTTTCACACACAACTCGGGTGCTGACGATAAAGCCTCGCGTCGTAGGTTCGATGGTTGGTCTTTGTCGGAGCGAAACCCTGAGGCGATAAAAGCTTGGATGCCGATATGGGGATGGTTCTACCGCTACTATTTTCAGGTTCAAACCTCTGGTTGGCATCATATGCCATCGGTTGGAAAAGTGTTGATTGTCGGTTCCCATAATGGCGGGTTGGCTTCACCAGATACATCGATGTTTATGTATGACTGGTTCCGCACCTTTGGCTATGAACGATTAGTCTACGCTTTGATGCACCCGTCAGCCTGGCAAACTCCCATCTTCGCTTTGCCGGGTGCCCAGGTGGGGGCAATTATAGCGCATCCCAAAATGGCGATCGCTGCTCTACGAAGAGATGCAGCGCTACTCGTTTACCCAGGAGGTGCCCAGGATTTGTTTCGTCCCTACAGTTGGCGAAACCGAATTCATCTGGCAAATAATAAGGCGTTCATCAAGCTGGCTTTGCGGGAGGAGGTGCCAATTGTGCCGATTATTTCTCATGGTGCACACTCAACTCTGATTGTGCTAGCTGACCTCTACCAACAGGTGAAACAATTGCATGAATGGGGCTTTCCCTGGCTACTTGATGGCAACACGGGCGTCTTCCCAGTTTACCTTGGGCTGCCTTGGGGGGTGGGGATTGGACCTGTACCAAATTTCCCGCTCCCCATGCAGATTCATACTCGTGTCTGTGCACCGATTGTGTTTGAGCGTTACGGTTGTGCCGCTGCTCGTGACCGTGGTTACGTAGATACTTGTTACGAAAGGGTTCGTGCGATGATGCAAGCGGAACTCGATGACCTAGTACAAAAGTATGACTGCCAGTAGCACAAATGAAATCTACCAGAAGCCGCCCTCTGGGTGTCTACGCATCGCTGGCGGGTAAACTCCGGCAGGCTTTGTTTGTTTAGCCACAGGCTCAGGTTCCTGTGGTTGACAAGATGCAAGATTTAAAGCTTACTTTGCTTTTGGTATCAGCTTGATGACATTTGCCCTAATAACGGTGTCATAGCTGTAACCATACTTTCTCAAATCCAAAGTGTCTCTTGGTGTGACAATATCATCTGCTGAAAAAGCAGGTAGTAAGGATAACAAATCCCCTGGAGTCCAATTCGCTGGAGTGGACTGACCGCCATCCCAGGGCCACAATCGATCGTTGAGATTTTCTCCGTAATGTCCACCTGATGCAGGATAATAATTGCTACCTTCATGTCCGTTTGCCTGCCATTCAGCCCAAAGGCGATCTACATTAGAATGAATCAGCCAAAATACTGGATCGTTGATAGAACAAGCAAGGTCAGCCATCGTGCCAAGAGCTTCGGGACGACCTACCGCAGGGTCAAAAGTAGCCCCACCGACGAAGCTATGAAAGTAGTTATGTTGAAACACTCCAGGCGTTGGTTGTTGACTAGAACCATCCAGTTTGATAAATCCTTCTAAAGCTAGACGAAAAGTTCCATAGTCGTCGATAGCAAGGACTTGCTCTACATCTTCTTTAGGAAGAGGGTAACTATTTGTAGGAGGCGATTGCATAAAGCGTAAGAGTGTGTCGCCCAATGATTTTCCCGAGGGCTTAGTATGTAAGTCTGGGTTGATAACCCATCCATTGGCTTTTGTAAAAGGACCAGACACAACAGGTCCTCCTTGAACATTACCTAATTGGGGGATGTTGAGATTGACTCCTTGACCATTTGGTCCCAAAAAGTCATCTTGAAAGATCACTTCTAACGCCTTAGGATCTGTCCAATCCCAGTAGGGAATCGTCACATTCGGGTCTACTGATTGTAAGGCTTTTTCAAATCGGTATACCAACTCACGATGCCACGGTAGTAATAGAGCGCTTTCATGAGCACCATCATGCCCCGCTGCTGGACCTTGGGCACTATCGTACATTAAACCCATTGCTCCCAGATGGACTGCAACAAACTGGTCATAGATACTGACATTGCTACCTTCTGGGAATGTATGTTTTAATGTCTGCACAGCATGAACGAATGCTTGTTTCTCAGATGAGGTCAGGTCAACAACGTTCCTTCTAACACGTGCTCTATAAGGAGGAATCCTTTTACTAATAAGACCCTTGCTGTTTGCAGGAGCAAGAGTAGAATCAGCGTTATAAAATACTGGCAGCTTGGTATTAGAACTGCCGTTGACGATCGCATTTGATGCCTGTTGATGCTGAGCATTATGGGAAAGTGCGGGACTTCCAAACACGACTAGAGCAGCAACTATACTAGCAATGATGACTGTTTTGATAGTTTTGGGGAAAATTTTCATAATTTACACTCTTATTGTGTTCTCAAGATAAGATTTGCTGGGCATTCGGGTAATATCAATGGGTTATAAGTATATAAAATTACATATATAATATTGACTCACAATATAAAATTTTTCGGAAAATCCCTCTATTCTTTTGCAAATAGCTAAAAAGCCTCTTGTCGGATCAAAAATTATGGCTTTTTTGTTACTTTGACGATAGAAAAATATTATACTTACCCAGCCAATTAGACATGATTATAGATTGTGCGATCGCAGGACGCCGTAACGCCTATCGCGCAAGTCTAGGTCGAAAATCCTGTTGTTTGCTCTTGGCTACAACTACTACGGTTTAATCACTCTGTCGAACTTACGTGGTATGAAAGTGAATTGTGAGAAAATTGCGATATGTGATTCAATTACTTATAAAATTCTTGACATGAGAAAAAAGTTAGTTGTAGCCTCTATTTTTCTTTGTTTGATGAACTCTTCTTTTGCAAGCGCACAAATCAGTAATTTTGAAGACCCCAGACTGACGCTCTCAACTGTTGAGGCGGATTGGTTAATCAAGACTGATAAAACTGAAAGACCGCAAGTTGGTAGTAGTTCTGCGACATTGCTTAAAGCCGAAAATGAACTACAATTTCAGGGTGAACTGGCTGCTATTGCGGGTAATGAGGGACTTGTCGGGTTTGCATTTGTAGAAGCACCTTTATCGCTAGATTTAAGTGCATACAAGTACATTGAGTTTTACGCTAAGTCCAAAGATCCTGGAGTTGTTTATACCCTCACACTTAAAGATGAGCAAGCTCAACAGGACACTGGTACTCTCACATTTGAGCAAGAGTTTATTGTTGGGACAGAGTGGACAAAGGTAAAGCTTCCTTTGAGCCACTTTAGAGCAAAGATTCGTGGCAGACTTGTTGATGGCTTCCAATTGGATTTGCAAAGAGTGCGATCGCTCTCTTTTCAAATCAATCGCAGCAATCAAGAAGCAGATTCACCAATTCCACTGCAATTTGCTTTAGATATAGGCTCACAGGTATACGTAACAAATCAAGAGTGAACTCATTCTAAGTTTGTTGTGCAAACGCCATAAAGAGACTGGAAAGATTATTGATCAGCAGTGATTCGCTTTTCTAGTTGAGCAGCGCTCTTTTTCAAACCCAAAGAACGTAGAATTTGGACAGCAGCCATTTCACCCGTTCTACAACCACCTTCCATATAACCTTGGAACTTTTGCGAGCAATGTTCGCCAGCAAAAAACAGCTTACCCACCTGTTCTTGTTCAGCTCCTGCAATTGTTGTCCACTGTCCAACAAGATAGCAGGCATAGGAGCCTTGTGTATACGGTTCTCTGCGCCAATAAGCACAGATGGGTTGACCCTGGCGTACACTACTCATTCCTGGGAAAATATTTTCTAATTGTGATAGCAGTTTTTGAGCTTGAGATTCAGGCGAACGTAGCCCTAGAGGTAAACTTTTTTGACCGCCAGTAAAATTGGTGAGTACACCACTTGCACCTGGTTGATAACGAGAAGCTTCCCAGATGCTTGCAAAGTCTAAGTCAGTAGAGACAAATGCAGTTGAGTTATGGCGTGTGCGCCATATGCGTTCTTGATAAGCAGTAATTAACTTGGCATTGTTACCATAACCTAATTGGGCGATCGCATTTTTTTTCACTGCTGGCAAATCGACATTTAACGAGACTTGACGCAGAGTAGTAAATGGTAACGCCAGCAAAATTCGCTCATATGTGCGTTCAAACGAGCGATTACCAGAACGTAAACTGACTCGGTAAGTGCGATCGCTTCGAGTTGTGATCGCTTCTAATTCGGTCCCTGTTTCAATAGAATTTGTCAAAAATCGCGCTAATAAACGAGGGACTTGGTCATTTCCACCAACAATCTGATAACGTTCATCACTTTCCCCAGTAATCTCGAAGCTGCTTGGATCTGTGCCAATAAAAAGCAGCATATTCAGACTAGACTGCTCGCTCGCTTCTCGACCGTATAAACCAGTGTAAGCGACTTGTATTATCTCACTAAGAATTGGGTGAATTTGCCCGTCGTTCAAGTACTGAGTGATAGAGGTATTATCCAACTGAATCGCAACTTGATTGCGTGTGCCATAGGTTACAGGTGTCTTGCCAAGAGCAGCTAAATCCTGCTTTATCTTCTGCACCAGTGGAGTGAACCACTGTAGGATTTCTTTTTCTGAAATTTTACGTCCTTGAAAATACGATGTACCTTGTATCAAATCCTTGTCAGCAGTATACAAATCTGCAATTTGCAAACCTAATTCCTGCGCCAAAGAGCGTAAGGTGGTATGATTTGTGTCGATAAATTCTCCACCCAAGTCTACAGGTATAGAAGTACCAGCAACATTTTGTAATGTATATATGCGACCGCCAACGCGATTTCTTGCTTCGATAATATCTACAGGCACTCCAGCTTGAGAAAGACGATAAGCCGCGACGAGTCCAGCAATTCCCGCACCGACTACCAATACTTTGGGAATTGTGGCAAATGCAGCAGAATCAGCTCCACCATGCCATGTCACCGCACTGATGGCACTTGCTAATCCCAAACCCCCATAGATCAGGCGACGACGAGTAGTCTTTTGGTGGAGAATATCAACGATTTCGTCCGCAGGAATTCCTGTTTCAACAGATGCCTTGGTGATTTTGTAAGCTCGCCGTAATGATGCCATCAACGCCGATCTCGCCATTGGGGTTGCCTTAATCTTTTATCTTGTAATAAGAAATATATCTTAGAAAATACTAGATAAATGTCCAGTTCTTGTTACATTTGTTTAGATAAGTTGACAGTCCTACTGTCAAAAAGTAGAGAAGCCAACAATGCTGATTAGTTACCAGAAAGATTTGTGTTTGCACCTGAAATATTAAGGCGATCGCCATTGTGATTGGGCTATTCATTAATCGCTATGAGTTTGCCATATCAATTTAATACCTCATCAACAACTCTACAACACCTCCCGGTGGCGCGAGTTGACTGGCATCAAGACAGCTGCATAACCGAAGCCATCGTTCTCTTACAGGGCTCTCCTGTACTTAAGGTGATAACGCTAACTTATAATCCTGCATATTCGAGCCTTCCAGCCTCTACGCAGTCAGTCAATCTGTATCAAATTGATACATTCTCACCACAAACGCAGGAGAGCCTCTTACAGGGGGAGGTAGTGCTTAATCTTGTCAAGACTAGTTTAAGTTGACAATACCCAAACGGATACGTTTATTTTTCCGCTTTAAAGTTGAAATCGCAAACAAACCACCAAATGCGAAGAGTCCAAATGTAACAGAAGGTTCGGGTACCGCTCGAGTCTGTGGAGTCTGTCTGAACTGTGGAATCTGTCTCAGCAAAGCGATCAACTCTTCAGCTTTGTTGTCCTTCAATTTTTGTGGATCAAGACCTTCAACAAGAGCATTTTTCGTCAGATATTCATCAAAAGAAGAACTTATCGTTGCTCTGTATTCGGGGAATTTTTCTTGCCATTTTGCGAGCCTCTCTAGGTCAAAAAAGTTGTTAGGTAACAAAGCATCAGATGGACTTTCTACCAATTTACCAATTTCGTCATCTAAAAAAAACTGTTCAATCCCCCCATCAGTATTCTCAAGACGACGCCAAAAGTGTATCAATATAGATGTTTCATCCGTGTTGTTTCTATATCCATGCAAGCGTTTGTCATTACTATAGGACAGTTCTCCGGTACTAAGTTGAACGCGACTGAAGTTGTCTTCAAGAGGGGCATTTACTCCGGGTATCTCTCCTATATCATAGACATTATCGCCTATATACCAATCCAACTTACCCTTAAGAACCCACCACCATTCATCCTCCCACCAGTGGACATGGGGCGTAGGTCCACCTCCTGGTGGAATGAAAGCAACAGTAGCGGTAAAAGGAGTAGCATATTCGCTGCTACTTATTGCATTTGTTATCGGAAGATCTATCTTAGAAAGAGGTACACTAACAACATTAAATTGAAATGCGTCGCCTGTTGGAAAGTGACAGTGCTTGAGGATAGCGATCGCTCTCTCATCATCCCAATCGTGAAGGATGTGTCTAAGAATATAGGCATCGCCCCCTGCTGGCACAGATTGGAAGAAATCTCCACCAATGAGTTCGCAGCGTGAGGATACTCCTTGGTTGTCTAACAAATGTTTCGCACCTTCAATCACGGAAAGTTGATCAAACAAAACCCCTTTCATATTAGGGTTGGATTTGAGGATAGAGGCAATTAGACTTCCGTGTCCACCACCGACATCAACCAACTTTTGAATGTTTGAAAAGTCATAACCAAGAGTGACCGCAGTATTGTCTATTGCAGAAACACTCGTCATAGCCTTTTGGAAGATTTTTGCGGGTTCCGGGTTTTGCGCATAATACTGGAACAAACCCATGCCATATAAATGCTCAAAGGAGCTAGTTCCAGTGCGTATACTATGCAGGATGTCTCCCCAAGCTCGATAATGTTCCTCACCCAACATAATTGCTGCAGCGCGAATCGAGTCAGGCACATCGCTCATGAGACAGGCAGCCAGAGGTGTAAGTGTAAAATCGCCCTGCTCTTTTTCCGCAAAGACACCCACACTGGCAAGCGCACGCATCACTCGATAAAGGGAACGGGCGTGTGTTCCAGTAGAGGAAGCCAATTTGTCGCAACTTAAAGGGCCATTTTTCAATAAATCAGCGATCTTACGGGCGAGTAACATGGCTGTCGGCGAACCAGCACAGCGAGCACCGACGACAATGACGTCATACATAAAACCTGATTTCTCCTCAGACATCCTCTAATGAAAAGATTGCGTGAGATTGGAACTCTAAAGAATTTGGTAACTCACAGCTAGCCATTAGCAAAGCGATATTCCAAAATAGCTTTCAAGTTCATTGCTTCTTTGAGGTCTATTAAATGCGTACTCCCTCAACTATGCTCCCAAGGGACTGTGTCGGGATAATCCTTGTTAGCTTGAAGCCAGACATCTCAAACAGCTTTAGGAATTCTGCCTCGGTTCGTTCCCCGCCACCTTCAGCTGCTATCATAAGGTTGATATCGTGTATCTTCCCAAAGAATGGCTCATTTCCTGTAGGGATGACCACTTCGCCAAGCAAAAGTCTGCCATTATCCACCATTGCACGATGGCAATTCCTGAGGATACTAGCGCTGTCTTCGTTATTCCTTCCGTGGATGATTGATGAGAGAATATAGATGTCACCGCCGCTTGGCACCGATTCAAAGAAGTCTCCACCAACAACCTCACACCGATCCGAAAGCCCGGCAGCTTCGATGTTTTTCTTTGACCCCTCGATCACAGATGGTCTGTCAAAGAGAATTCCGGTCACTGTTGGGTTGGCTTTTAGAATGTGCTTCATAAGAGTTCCATGACCGCCACCCACGTCGACGACCTTCTTCACTCCAGAAAAGTCATATACGGCAGCAAATGAAGTGTGCATCTGCGATACATACTCGGTCATTGCTTCATCAAAACACTTGGCGTTATCAGGATGCTGCGTTAGATACTCAAAGAGATCCATACCATGGAAATGATGGAATGCCGGTTGACCAGTCTGCAGAGTGTAGAGAATCTTTCCGAATGGGTAGTAATAATACTCTTCCCCGCAAGTAATCGCCATGTTACGCATTGAGCCGGGTACTCTGCTTTGAAGAGTCTCTGCAAGAGGCGTCATTTCAAAGCAATTGGGTTTAACCTCTTTAAATATGCCATAGTTAGCGAGTGCACGCAGTGTTCGGTAGAGAGAAGGTGCGTGCATTCCAGTGGAACTCGCAAGCTCTTCGCTACTCTTCGGTCCATCCTTTAGCAGATCGGCGATACCAAGCTTTGCTGCCGCGTAAATTAACCGTGAAAGCCAGGTAGCGCTTATCATCTGAAGCATTACCATTGATGGCGACGATTCGGTTGTATTCATACTATTTCTTTGTCGAGAGAGTCCTTGTAATAGTCAAACGTTGCTCGTGGATTATACTTACTCAGTCCCAGCATGGAAAGTAAGACAACAGGTTGTGGATTATGTTGCCAGAGCTACCAATCAAAACATGGGCTACACACCTACGTCCTTACCCAACACCAACTGCGGCTGCACCCATGATGCGCTGAATGTTCTCAGGTGAATAAAAGTCTTGAATTGGCACAGTACCCGCTTCGACAGCCCAGAAGCGATCTATCTCCCTCTGGTTCCCTTGAAGAGCAGCTAGTAACCGCATTGCCTCTGGAGACGCTGGCTCAAAGGTAGCACGTTCGCAGGCGCGTTTATATTGCGGCATTATGGCTTCGTTGCGCTGCCGTTCGTACTCGGCGAGCGCTTCATTAAGTGGTTTACGTCCAGACAAACCGATATCAATTGCGTTTGCTAAAAGCTCGGCGCTCAAGAAAGCGTCCTTCATCCCCTGGGCTAGAATTGGGTCTTTGTGGCATCCAGCGTCGCCTACTAGCGCCCAGCCATTCCCGTATGGCTTACGGAAGAAGTTTGGAACGTGACCTGTACCATAGTATGGTTCTTCGCGTTTGCCACTCCGGACACGCTCAGCTAGTTCGGGAATAAGATCGAGCGTTGCTAGGAAGTTCCCTTCGATATCAGTGCGAACTTTGTGAAATTCCCTGTTAGGCCATCCAATAAATATGCTCAGAAGGTTGTCGTTTGTAGGACAAGCGACGACTATTCGATTGTCTAGAGTGTAAAGTTCCGCTCCTTCCATAGGAACGCCACTCCAGTAGCTGTAGTAATAGCAGCCGAGGGAAGGTATTGTGTTGTACTCAGGGGCACGGACACTACGAGCAACCAGCGAGTTCTTCCCATCTGATCCGATGACGATGCGAGCCTTCTCGGTTACGGTCGATCTGCTACTCGTCCGACCACGGATGCCAGTGACGCGATCGCCATCCATGCAGACCTCCTGCAATACGAAGCCTTCCCGTAGCTCGACCCCAGCTTCTACAGCAGCGTCAACGAGAATCTTGTCGATTACGGTGCGCCGTGGACCGTACCCCTCTGCTACGCCCTCCACCGACAGTCCCCAAGCAGTCAAAACAACGGAACCAAAGAAGTTGAAAGTAGCCCTTTGGATCGGTGGGCAGCCCGAATCCACGAGTTTGTCCAGGAGACCCCAGCGCTTGAGTTGAACAACGCCAGACTGTTGAATATAGTGGGCTGAAACAGTGTCACTCGGAAAAGTGGTTTTGTCCACTAGCAACACCCGATAGCCCTTGCGGGCAAGTAGCATGGCTGTGGGCGAACCCGCACAGCGAGCGCCGACCACGATTACATCATACATAAGGCTCTTTTCCTCTGATTACAGAACAAAACTGTTAAATGGTCTAATGGAAAACATTGTGTGAGATTAGAACTCTAAAGAAACTGGTAACTCACAGCTCATTCGAGACAATTTCAGATAAAATTGCATTTGTCAATAAACAATTATGCTTAATACTGAGGCAAATTTAGGTATCAAACTAACCTTGAATGTGACTTTTCAGGGTACGGAGAGGTGGTTTGCTTAAGATTACGTTACAAACTTTCCCCAAATTGTACGTTTTCCACCACAGGCTCATCGCTAATTTAAGTATCATTATCTATTGACAAACTGGATGCGACCTTAACTTGTCACGAATGCTCTAGCCATTAGCAAAGCGATACTCCAAAATGGCTTTCAAGTTCATTGTTTCGATCCGGTGGATTGCATCAAAATATTTCCAAATATCGCCGACCCATTTACGATCTGTGCGCTCACGACCACTGGAGATATAGTCTGGAACATTAGTAACGTTACGGTCGTAATATGGATGTTTGCAGTTAGTCCAGAGCATGACAGTCCCTGGCTTCTTCAGCGTGGGCATTGCGTCAATGAAGCGGAAGTAGTTGTCCCGTGATCTCTTCTAAATTGGCGGAACAAATGAACCATACATTGGTAGCCTACCTTAGCAGCAATCTCCTCCACTCTCTCATCGGTTTCCAAGAGCAAGGAACGTGCTGCTACCATCCGCCGCTCAATAATCCAGGTTTGCACAGTTTGTCCCGTTTGGCGTCGCACCAGGTTAGTGAGGTAACTTGGAGAGTAACCAACAGCAACAGCCACGTCGCTAAGGGTAAGCGATTGGTGATAATTTGCCTCGATCAGGTGGAAGACCTTAGTCAACTGAGGGTCAGACGGAAAAATCCACTGAAAGTCAGCCGCTCTTTTAATGCCAGCTTGCGGTGGTTCTAAAATTGGCTGGAACTGTGCAGCGTACCACTTTTGGAAAGAGGCTCGTTTTTCCAAGCAGCCAGCGATCGCCTTGAGTAATTCCTCTAGCATACAGGGCTTAGTGAGATAGTCATCTGCTCCCAGTTCCATGCCTTTGCGGATGTCAGATCGAGTCGATTTGGCAGTAACAAAAATAAAGGGGATAATCGCTGTGGCTGAGTTTTCGCGCAGCGTGGTCAGGACACTGTAACCATCGAGTTTTGGCATGATAATTTCGCTAATTATCAAATCGGGTAACTCTTCGTGTGCTCGCTGGACACCAATCAGACCGTTTTGGGCACCTATAGTGTAGAAACCTTCTGCTTTGAGCCATTCTAGAAAAAGTTTTCGGGTTTGTGCCCCATCTTCAATCACCAGAATTTTTTTCATTGTCTCCTCTGCCATTTAAACACTGGTCATTTACAGGACTGGAGTTTTGTATTTGTAGAGGGTAGAGGAGGGATTTGGTTGGTTTGCCCGCCAAACTAATCACCATTTCCTCCTTGCCTATACTTTTATACAGTGTGATCTGCCAACGGCAGAGTTCTAGACTGGATCGCTCAACTGACATATCGTACCAAAAAAAATTGATGTTGTTTCATCACTCAGCATCAAACTCAAAGCCCTTAATTTAGCGCGAAAAGTCCAAAAAAGTAATGTAACTTTATCGCACTGCTTTTTACCTAGCCTCGGTTTATACGGCCAGGTGCAAGATGTGAGTCAAGATGAAATTAATAATACAACACTAGTTGTTTTCAAAGACGCTCTTTTTTAATTCTTTAGATAGATACTTATTCTTGCTTGATATTATAAGCAGCCAAACAGGCAATAAAAATGTATACATTGTTTGAAAAGGAGAATTACTGTTGTTTGTGCTGAGTGAGCTGTAACTTTCTCCAAGCTTGGGGAGTTGTCCCGTGATGTCTTCTAAATTGGCGGAAGAAATGAACCATAGATTGATAGCCTACCTTAGCAGCAATCTCCTCCACTCTCTCATCGGTTTCCAAGAGCAAGGAACGTGCTGCTGCCATGCGCCGCTCAATAATCCAGGTTTGCACAGTTTGTCCCGTTTGACGTCGCACCAGGTTAGTGAGGTAACTTGGAGAGTAATCAACAGCAAGAGCCACGTCACTTAGGGTAATCGGTCGGTGATAATTTGCCTCGATGAAGCCAAAGACCTCACTTAACTGAGGGTCAGACGGAAAGATGCACTCAGGGGCAGTCAGTCTTATAATTTCAGCACATGGTGGTTCTCGGACTGATTGTGAGTTTGCAGCGTACCATTGCCGGAGGGTGGCTTGTCTTTCCAATCGGGCTCTTATCGCCCTGAGTAATTCCTCTGGTGTACAGGGTTTAGTGAGATAGTCATCTGCTCCCAGTTCCATACCTTTGCGGATGTCAGCCTGAGTCACTTTGCCAGTGACAAAAATAAAGGGGATAATCGCTGTGGCTGGGTTTTGGCGCAGCGTAGTCAGGACGCCGTAACCATCGAGTATTGGCATCGTAATTTCGCTGATTACCAAATCGGGTAACTCTTCCTGTGCTCGCTGGACACCGATAAGACCGTTTTCAGCACCTATAGTGTAGAAACCTTCCGCTTCCAGGCATTTTAGAAAAAGTTTTCGGGTTTCTGCTCTATTTTCAATCACCAGAATTTTTTTCACTGTCTTCTGTGCCATCCAAACACTGGTATAGGAACAATCTCCACGTCCTGTTGGCACATACTTTTCTGCGGTATTATGTGTCAACGGCATTGCAGACTGAACCGCGCAATTCCCGCCCCCGTGAGTGCCAGATTTCATAATCACAATCATTAATTCCTCAATTCCTCCGGAAATAGTCCAGTTAATTACGAGCGGTGGCTTTTATTGACATAAGCAACATAACTTTATAGGGAACTACTCATGGCACTTATGCAGCCGACAAAAGTTAGGTATTCTGGGCTTGTACTCCCACATCTACTTATTACTCAGTTCCAGTAGGTTAGCATTACGCTAAATAACGTGTTATCGTAACATTTCTTAACAACGCGTATTGACATTTAAGCAATTGCTTATCTATTATAAAAAGAGTTAAGTATTCGCTTAAGTATTGGGATGACGCCAATGATCAGATTTTTGCTTTTTCAAGCGATGCAGCGATGGGCTGACAATGCCTATTAGCCTGGTTTACCCGCTCCAAAATGGAACATCCACAATCCAAAATCGCTATGAGTAGACTAGCTGCCAGTGCTGATGTTTTTGCAGCGATCGCAGATCCAACACGACGGGCGATATTGGATCAGTTACGTACTGGTGAGCAACCAGTTAAACAGTTGGCTGAGCCTTTCGCCATGAGCTTGCCAGCGATTTCTCAGCACTTGCAAGTGCTTTGTGAAGTAGGATTAGTACAAATGCGAAAAGCAGGGCGACAGCGGTTATATCGCCTGAACCCGGAGCCTCTCAAGCAGATTTCTGACTGGATTGCACATTACGAACAGTTCTGGCAAGAAAAACTGGATGCCCTAAGCAACTATCTGGAGGAAGATTCATGCTCCGAAACTTGAACAAGGAAGTTTTCTATCCATATCCACCGCAACGGGTTTGGCAGGTACTCACTAACCGTCGCGCCTTAGCTGCATGGTTGATGGAAAATGACTTTGAGCCGCGTGTAGGACACAAATTCCGATTTCAGGAGTCTACACTGCCAGGACTCGATGAAAGTATTGATTGCGAAGTCATTGAACTAGAAGAGCCAAAACGGCTTTCCTACACTTGGCAGGATAAATTCATGCCTCAGCCTTCCATTGTCACCTGGATTTTGGAATCACAAGAAGGCGGTACCCAGTTGCGCTTACAACATAGAATTCTAGAAACTGCCATGACTGGATCGCGAGAACCGTGGCAAGGTGAGTCTATGCATGAGCAAACGACAACAAACGCTCTATATAGGAAGTCATTGGTACAGATAAAATCAGCACCTGCCGTGCAGACAAGAACTTTAATAAGAACGAGTGGCGAACATCAATCGCCTAGTTGTTGGTCGAGAGGTATAGAATTTCAGGCATCGACTAGCATGATTCTTACTTCCTATTTCTCTGGCAGGTGGGAGTACAAACTTGAATGCACATTGAGGCAAGTTCTCTCGCAAGGAAAATAGTGATTTCGTGTTGCACGGACAAATGAACAAAGCCAGAGAACAACGGCTTTTTTTGGCGTTCTCAAACAGCATTGCATACTTGGCAAACTTAAAACTCAAGGCTACAGAGGTTGCCGATTCTGTTGCTTGTGACAAGTCGATATTTGCAGCGTTACAAACTTTGGTCAGATAATATCATGTTCGCTTAATTGCCCAGAATAAAACTTATTTGTAGTAAGGACACGAGTCCTTGCTTTGTCGGTAAAGAGGACTAAAGTCCTCACTACGAACTTCCCCACGGTTATATAACCGGACATGATATAAGTTTCAAACTTGAGCAATTAAATATGACTGAACAAAATTTTGTTGACACTCACACTGGACAGTGGGAAGACATTGAGCAACTTCCAGGAACAAAAATACTGTCATTGGCTGAAGGGGTACCACAAGGCTCAATCCATAAATTACAAATGGCTGCTGGTACAGTAATTCCAGTTCATTTTCATCCCTGTGACGAGTATGTCTATGTTCTTAATGGAACTATCGAAACAGGGGGGCGTGAATGCACAACAGCAACATTTTGGTGTACACCTGCTAACACTAAAAATGGTCCCCATAGAGCAATCACATCTGTCTAAATATTGACTATTCGTCTTGGTAAGATGGGAGTTTTTGGGTAGCTTCCTAGTTGAAACTAGGTCAAGAAAACCTTTTTGAAAATATCCTAGCTCTTTGGGCAGTTAGGTTAATTTACAATTGTCTATTTTTTGGAGACAAACACTATGAGCAATCATCAATCCAGCATCCCAATGGTTATTCAACCATCAGACAAAGGAGACAGAGCCTTTGATATTTATTCGCGTTTACTTGCAGAGCGGATTGTCTTTTTGAAGAGTGAAGTTACAGATGATACAGCTAATTTGATAGTTGCGCAATTGTTGTTTCTAGATGCTGATGACCCAGAGCGAGATATCTTTTTGTACATCAATAGTCCAGGAGGTTCAGTAACAGCGGGAATGGCTATTTACGATACTATGAACCAAATTCGTTCAGATGTTTGTACTGTTTGTGTCGGTATTGCGGCTTCAATGGGAGCATTCTTGCTTTCTTCAGGTACTAAGAGCAAAAGATATGCTTTGCCAAATGCTCGGATTATGATTCATCAACCTTCAGGAGGCGCTCAGGGAGTGGCTAGTGATATTGAGGTTGCAGCTAGAGAACTTTTGCGTACCAAAGACACTATCAACAAGATATTAGCTACTCATACAGGTCAACCCTTAGAGAAGATTCAACGTGATTCAGACCGAGACTTTTTCATGAGTGCTGAAGAAGCAAAGGCTTACGGCTTAATTGACGGTGTTATCCTGAAAACGCCTACCTCTGTTCAATAGACAAGATTGCATTTGTTTGATTCCATCTGTGTCCATCTGTGTCCATCTGTGGTTAATTATTCTTTGTTTTGCAATGAATGCAAGAAGTCTAATCTTCAACCAACTTCCACATTGACAATCAGTTGAATGGAGGCTGATATTTGTTTTGAATTTACTTGATGCAAAGATGTAAAGACACAAAACTTCTTAGTGTCCTAGTAGTTCACCACAGAGATTTTGACAGGTGTCCAGGTTACTGAGAAACTAGTTGAAAATCTCGGTATTCACAAATGGCAGAAAAATACATCGTTAACCTCACACAAGAGGAATATTCATCACTA
>JAHHIB010000054.1 GCA_019359075.1 Kalymmatonema hyalinum WJT4-NPBG1 | reverse complement strand
ATATTGGCTGAAACCCTCATTATCTCGTAACTTTTCGATCTACTGAAAATTCATATTTGCGATCACCTCAGAGCGGAATGTCGGGTCTAGCATCTTTTGGCTCATTTTTTCTTGCGCTTACCCTGATATTGATGTACTTTTAATCAATATGGTGAAGAAAGTATATATATGGAATATAAGGTAGATGTACTGAGCGGGGGAAGAATAACACTTCCTGCGTCTTTGCGTAAGAATTTGCATATAGCCGAAGGCGATACAATAACCATTTCTGAAGAGAATGGTGAAGTGAAAATTTTGTCTCAATTTCAGAAGCTGGAGATGGTACATAATCTAATTCGCTCCCTTAGTGCTGGCGATCGCTCTAGTTGGAGCGAAGAATTAATTGCATCCAGACGAGAGGAGTTTTCCCGTGAAGAACAAAGCGGTTCTTGATGCCTCGGCGCTATTGACGCTTATTCACGAAGAACCGGGCAAAGATGTTGTCAAAAGTGTTTTGGCTAATGCGGTTATATCTATGGTTAACCTTTGCGAAACATCAACGGTTCTACAAAGAAAGTATGACCAATTCACGTCTCAAAAGATTTTGCGCTGGTTGGATATTGACGCAATCCCCTTTAATCAAGAGCAAGCAGATATCGCGGCTAACTTAAACGCTCAAACTCAGCAGCATGGCTTATCACTGGGCGACCGCGCCTGCTTAGGTCTGGGTATTATCCTGCAAGCTCCAGTGTTTACAGCAGATAAGGTTTGGAAAAAACTGGATTTGAGTATTGCCGTGAACCTCATCAGGTGAAGGGAATTGTATTTGAGACAGTTAACTCATCAACTGTTCAGTTAACACCAAAACGCCCCCCTGCAAAGCCTTATTTCCTCACATCAAAATCAGTGTTTTTCGCAGGAGTTTAGTAAACAGGTCTGGTGCAGAAAATAAAATCTATTCAAAACATTTTTTCTTAAAATGCCTTAACTGCGTTTTTGGTTTCGTTGCTACTCAGACCGCTAGTAAGACCAGTTCGGCTACCTAATGCAGACAAGATGAAACCTGACCATACCTTCTCTGTTGCCTTGTATCTGCGGGTATCGACAGCTGATCAAGATACGGATAACCAACTTCTGGAACTAAAGGGATTCTGCACCCGCCAGGGCTGGCAGATTTACAAGGTATACCTTGACGCGGAATCAGGTAAAAAAGGGAGACGGGAGCGTTCCGGTTTTGCAAAACTTTTTGAAGATGCCGCGAAACGCCGATTTGACGTTGTGGTATTCTGGTCATTGGATCGGTTTACCGCGAAGGTATCCGTAAAACGATTAATTATCTTCAGCAACTCGACACCTATGGCATCAGGTTTAAAAGCTATACCGAACCACTGCTCGACACGGATAATGAACTGGTTGCCCATATCGTTCTCGGTGTCTTATCCTACCTGGCACAGCAGGAAGCCATAAAAATCTCCGAGCGTACCAAGGCAGGGCTAAAACGTGTCCGCGCCCAAGGAAAAACTCTTGGTAGACCTAACGGTTTTCAAAAGTGGAAGGATAAACTTATAGCGATGCAGAATGCTGGCTACTCACAAGGACGCATGAGCCGCGAAACGGGGCTTTCCTACAACACGGTTAAAACGTATCTTCGACGGATGGCAGGGAAATCAATAATGTAACTGCTTACAATCAGCCTAACACCGGGTCACCGTTCCAAACCGGAAATTTTGTACGCTAAGGCTGAAACTAAGGTGAGGGTAAGCCTTTTAATAAGTACTTTCTCCCATAGAATTGCTGAAAGAACTATAGTTATGCTACTAGTTTTGATCTAGTTTGAACAGAAAATCGTCGTTTCAGACTCTTGAAAATTCCTTAACGTACAATTTTCCCGGATTGGCATAGTGACCCCCGATATAAGTATTATCTATTACGCAACCTATGAGTCTTACATCTATGGTTTTAGAAATGACTGCAACTAGTAGTGTTACTTTAGTCACGTTAGATAATAGTCGTAGACAAGTTACTGAACTCCTTGAAGCTGCTTCTATTCCCTATCGCGAAGATTCTTCCTCAAATATCTCAGGAACCACGATCACCAAATTTATAATTCCTATCGCAGCTATAGTAGTTCCGGTTTTTGTTGATATTATTCTCGAATTACGAGAATCTTCTTCTCAAACGATTGTCAATGTTCATAATACTACTATCAACATCTTATGCGATGACAATGTTGAACAAAATCTGAAGGATGCGCTTGAAGCCGTAAAAGCTCATGATAGCGCAACAATTATTGAAGAAGGTAGAAGTACGAAGGCAGAGGACAGTGCCAATGAAAAAAATTCACCGCCAAGAATTTAAGTAGCTTTGTTCCTTTCCCCTTTACCCCAACTCCAGTGCCCTACTTACAAGTCAGAATTAGGTGGAGATTCAAAACCCACCTAATTGAAGACCACTAAATCATCTATTTGGGGGTCTTGTACCCGGTTTGGGCAAGGCAAAAGGGCTTTTCTTTGGAATTGGAAATTTCTCCTTCTGCCTTGCCCGGAGGGCGATAACCATACGATAGGCCCGTCTCTTAGATCTTCTTAGAAAAAATATGGTAAAAAAAGAAAGCTTGAATAGATTTAATGGTTAAAGATGATTGAAGTTTTCTCAAATAAATCATTAGCACAAGAATACACATCTCTTGCTGAATATTGTAATGAGATTTTGAAGGATATCTGCACTTATGAAGATTTTTCTTTTTTGAATGATATTGAGTTAACTATTACATTTGAAGCAAAGAAAGAGGGAACTGCTAGACGTGAAAAAATTCTTGGTAATGAAACTATATTAATCAATTCGCACTTTCTAATGCATATTCGTCTTATTTTTCGACGTATTCTAATGAGCGAATTTGCAACTTTAGACCAGAGATGTGATGGAATATTGCAATCATTGCAGGAGATTTCTCTTCTTCAACTAAATCAGTGGCACAGTTGTACTCTAGGATGCGTCAGACCACAAAAATATTCTTTTCAACCGCGTGACAAAGAAAGTCTTATAAGTACATTAACGTCTATATCAGAGTTATTTGACACAATTAATAAATATATATTAACAAATTCTGAGAAGTTTGATGAATGGTGGAATCTATTTACTGTCTTCCTTATCTTGCATGAGATAGGACATGTACTTTGGGGACGAGGGATCAAAAGCCACATATTTTGGAATATTTCTCAAGATATATTGCAAAAGAAGCACGATGAGTGGCTTGCAAGTCCTTTTAAAACTGACTTTATCAAAGATGTTCTGAGTGATTCTGCATCCAGCGTTAGAGAGGACATATTTGAGGAGATGTTTTGTGACTCTATAGCTTCTGGTGCATGTTCGACACGGCTAAATAAAATTCTTTCTGTAGAAGAGATGCGATGTGCTCTGCTCATGTACGGCGATATTTTCGATTTCCTATCTGGAATCGATGCGATAGTCAGACAAGACATTTTTCTCACAGAAAATAAAATTAATTTATCTCACGAAAGAATGAAGCTATTCAGGGACTTGCTTGATTATATTATCAGTGAGAGAGGTATTTGGCCAAAATACACACAGCGTTCGGGCGGGGCGATAACTCATGTTTACTCTTTTGATTATTATTTCTTGCGTTTCTGGGTGAACAGTTCCTTTTCTACCTTTCTCTTTCAATCAAGAAACGCACGCCAGAATATCACTTTAACCAACGAGGAGATAAATCAGGCAGCAGCAGAACTTAGAATACCTTATTCACTCGTGGAAGATTTTATTTGCTCTGATAGGTTCTTGTCAGCGCATCATGCAGATAGACTTGTTTTTACACATGAGCTTTCAATGAAACGTAGAGAGTGGCTCATCCTCAAACAGTTACTCTCTGACGGTAGAGCACATGAGTACTCCCATACTCTAAGCGCTCAACAAAAAGAAGCTGTTGAGCAAGTATTAGATCTTAGAACTCGTGCAGAAGCATTAGACCTTATCGATAAAAGGATGTTCTTGGCAGCAGAGTCATACTGGGACAGAGCGAAAACATTGAAATTCGGCGAACTTATAAGATATAAGTCCGACCAGTCCAGGTTGAAGTTCAAGAACCGTGAGTATTGTTTCTACATAGAGATTGCAGGTAAAATTGCACAGATGTGTGGTGATTATGCCCGTGCAGCTAACTATGCTCAGAAAACCTATGAATTGGTTGAAAACGATACTTTGCTCTCTCAATACAAAGATAGATATCTGTACGATATAGCTTACGCAAAGTGGCGAAAAGGCTCACGCGATGATGACGATTCTGCAATCCAAGAGTCGATTCAAATAAGTAGACAGGCTGAACAAAGCGCAGAAGAAGTAGGACATTTTTTCTTATCTTTTAGCATCAAATATCTGATTATAGAGAACTGTAAATGGCTTGCCATAAAAAAGTATTCAGAAAAGAACCTTGAAACAGCAATCTCGCTATTGAAGGAAATTGAAAGTGCTCTTGAAGAAGGAAAAATAGGTAATATGTTTGATATAGTTTTCATCCGTAACTCTATCAGCGAACTTCAATCCATTTCGCTTCAACAATTATGAAAGTTAGAGATTTCAAGCGAGTGCGTGCCACGTTTTAGGGTTAGGATTCATTAAAGTCCCAAAGGTATCGATGCTGCATCCAAATGCCAAGTAATTGTTGTATTCGAGGTAAGGTTAGCGAAGTTGTAACACGGGTCACCGTTCTGAACCGGAAATTTACTACGAAAACCCTTTATTGAAGGATATAGAAACGGCACTACAGTCACCGCTTCGCTGAAACACGCTTAAAAAAATGGACTAGCCTCAAAGCACCATGCCAGTACAGGAATTTGCTGCTTGCTTGTCTTCATCCTATTCCAATTTCATGTAATGCCAACTAATGACCCATTGTTGGGCAAAACTGAAAAATCTGACCCAACATCCCCCAAGAGCAACTCATCAAACCAATCCAGATATAAAGAGGGCAGCTTGCCGTAGGCTAACGCAGGGGACGCAAAGAAAAGAGAGTTTGAGGAGGATTGTATGTAATTCTTTTTAAATTCTGAAATTGGGAGTGTTAGACTTCAGTAAGATATTGCGTCTAGAATTCGGAATGTGCAAATCCTCCACCTTGACCTGAAGGCTATTGCGGATAATTACGTAGAGTTACGTTACTTTAGTGATAATCCAAATCAGTATCAAAGGCGAGCGCTCTCTTTAACGGAAATCGCTGATTTGATTGAGTTGGCGGAGCGAGATTATTACGTCTCGGCTTTCCCAGAGGATTATACGGTAACTGGGCGGCGGTTGTATGATTGGTTGGATGGAGGCGATCGCTGGCTGCAACCCTTGCTAGATAAGTATCGGCGGCAGGGGATTGTGTTAGCGATCACGGCGGCTGAAAGACTCGCCCATCTGCCTTGGGAAGTGTTGCATGATGGCGTTAGCTTTTTGCTTCAGCGTGTCCCGGCGGTAGTTCCGGTGCGCTGGGTATCAGATAGTACGGTAAAAAAATTGACCGTTGAGGACAAAGCAGAAAACCGGGCATTGCAAGTTTTGTTTATGGCAACTTCGCCCCTGGATGTAAAACCTGTGCTGGATTTTGAGGCGGAGGAAGCACGGATTTTGTCAGCCACAGCGCGGCAACCTTTAGCGCTGGCGGTGGAAGAAAGCGGTTGTTTGTCAGAGTTGGGTTATTTAGTCAATGCTTACGACAAAAATTATTTTGATGTTTTACACCTGACAGGTCATGCTACTTTCCAGGATGGACAACCCTGCTTCATTACAGAAAAGGCAACAGGTGAAGCTGACTATGCCAGTGCTGGGGATATCGCTCAAGAGTTACAATTCCGATTGCCTAAACTCATCTTCCTTTCTGGTTGTCGCACTGGACAAGCTGGCAATTCCGGTTCTGTGCCGTCAATGGCTGAAGAATTGCTGAAATCGGGAGCAAAAGCGGTTTTAGGTTGGGGTCAAAAGGTTTTAGATCCTGATGCTACAGCCGCAGCCACCGCATTGTATCAGGAATTGTCAGCAGGAAAGCAAATCACCGAAGCTCTTGCTTGTACTTACCAAGCATTAATTAAGAACAAGGCGCGGGATTGGCATTTGTTGCGGCTATATGCATCTGGCGATTTACCAGGTTCATTAGTCACACCTTTGTGGACTCGTGGGCGGAAACCAGCACCAGCGCCTTCTGTTAATACCCAGTTTTTAGATCCTGCGGGTAAGGTGAAAGTCCCGATGCGAGAAAGTTTTGTTGGTCGTCGCCGTCAATTGCAAAATTGTTTAAGGGTGCTGCTGACGCAATCAACCGATAAAGTTGGGCTGTTGATTCATGGCATGGGCGGTTTGGGTAAAAGTAGTTTAGCAGCTAGGCTATGTGACAGACTGCCGAATTTTGAGTGCGTTGTTTGGGTGGGGAGAATTGATGAAGCGAGTCTAGTGAGTCGTTTGGCAGAAAAGTTGGATGACAACGAACAACGCAAAAGCCTACAAAATTATGATGAGGAATTGAGGTTTCGGCTGAGGCGAGTTTTTCAGCAGTCACATGAGGATACAAAGCCACTTTTGTTGGTGCTGGATGACTTTGAAGTGAATTTAGAACCCCGCAATGAGAGTTATGTGCTGCAAACGGAAGCAGCAGAGGTTTTGAAAGCTTTAGTTTGGGCAATTAGAGATAATTACACTTCTCACCGCATCATCATTACTTGCCGTTACGATTTTGAATTTACCCAATTGCAGTATTTTCACAAGCAGCCGTTGGATGCACTGCAAGGTGCAGATTTGCGAAAAAAATGTAATCGCCTAACAGCCTTTAATGCTAAATCTCAGGTGGAAGAGGGGTTAAAATTGCAGGCGCAGAAATTGGCGGATGGTAATCCCCGCTTGCTGGAATGGTTGGATAAGATTCTGCAAAATACAACAGTTGATGTGGCGGCAATTTTAAATCGGTTAGCAGCAGATCCGGTGGAGTTGCGAGAGCAAGTTTTGGCAGAGGCGCTGCTGCAACAGATGGATACAACGATGCGGGAGATGTTGTCACGGGGATTGGTGTTTGAGTTGCCAGTACCGAAGGAAGCTTTAGTGGCAGTTTGTGAAACTATCCCCAATTTGGAACATTATATTTAGTCGGGCGGTGGCGTTGGGACTGTTGGAAGCGAGCCATGATGAGGCTTTGCGAGTGCCGCGCATTTTGCCTGTGCAGTTACCGGAAGATGGAGAAGCTTTGCATAAGCAAGGGGCTGAGGTGCTGTATCGCCTTTGGTGGAAGGAGATGGAAAACATAAGCGAAGAACAACGCTTAGAAATTCATCGGCTAGCGTTGCAAGGGAAGGTAGGCAAGATTGCTGTAGAAATAGCACAGAGGTTAGCAAGGCACTGGAGAAATCAAAGCCGATTTCGAGAAGCTGTTCAACTGTGCAAATCAACTTTAGAACTTGCTGAAAATTACTTAGTGTTATACGAGTTAACTTGCTCTAAAGAACAGCTGGGTGAAGTGAGTAAAGCCCAAGAGCATTATCAACAAGCCCTAGATAGTTGTCCAGCAGAAGACAAAACAGCAAAAGCAGCAATTCTTCACAACTTGGGGCTACTTAAAGCCAATAGAGGAGAAATAGGAGCAGCGATCAATTATTATGAACAATCCCTTGCTCTCTCAGAACAAATCGGCGATGTCCAACTCAAGGCGACGACGTTGAACAGCTTAGGAAAACTTAAAGCCAATAGAGGAGAAATAGGAGCAGCGATCGATTATTATGAACAATCCCTTGCTCTCTCAGAACAAATCGGCGATGTCCAACTCAAGGCGACGACGTTGAACAGCTTAGGAACACTTAAAGACAATAAAGGAGAAATAGGAGCAGCGATCGATTATTATGAACAATCCCTTGCTCTCTCAGAACAAATCAACGATGTCCAGCTCAAGGTGGCGACGTTGAGCAACTTGGGATATCTCAGAGGCAATAGAGGAGAAATAGAAGAAGCGATCGCCCTTTTTGAAAAATCTCTTGCTCTCTCAAAACAAATCGGCGATGTCAAAGGTCAGGCGGTGATGTCGCACAACTTGGGAACAATCAAAGCCGATAGGGGAGAAGTCGAAGCCGCGATCAATTATTATGAACAATCCTTTGCTCTCTCAGAACAAATCGGCGATGTCCAACTCAAGGCAGCGACGTTGCACGAGATGGGGAGACTAGAAGCTAATAGAGGAGAGATAGAAGAAGCGATCACCTATTTTAAACAATCCCTTACCATCAAGGAAAAAATTGGCGATATCCAAGGTAAAGCGGCGACGTTGCAATGTTTGGGGTATATAGAAGCTAATAGAGGAGAAATAGAAAAAGCGATCAAGCTTTATCAAAAAACCCTTGCTCTCACAGAACAAATCGGGAATGTCCAAATTAAAGCGGCGACGTTGCACGAGATGGGGAAACTAGAAGCTAATAGAGGAGAAATAGAAGAAGCGATCAAGCTTTATCAACAATCCCTAACCCTCAAGGAACAAATTGGTGATGTCCAAGGCAAGGCAATGACGCTGCGGCGGTTAGGGTATATAGCTGAACAACAGGGCGATTACAATCAAGCACTAGATTATTTGCAGTCAGCCTTGGAGATATTGCAGCGTATCCAATCGCCTGATGCTGAGGAAGTGAGGCAAATGGTAGCGAGAGTGCAAGGGCTAATTGATAATTCGTAATTAAGAAAGTCAGAATTTAATTTGGCTTTACAGGTAGGCATTTGTCGCCTATTTTGAAGAATTAGTAAATATTAAAATAAACGTCCTTAAAGATATTTTGTAAATACCAACTTTTAACCGATTGTTGGTAAAACGATAGGAATCTGGCGGCATATTGACGGTAACGCTAACCTTTGTTCCGTTGAGTTTCGCCGTATGTCTGCATTGGATACCTTCCCTAATACCCAATCATCAAAAGTTGGTAAAATAGAAAAAAGTGGGCGTTGCTGAATCAGGGTATGAATTGTCATTCTGAGCGTAACGAAGTAAAGCGTATCTCCTCCGGAGACGCTACGCGAACGCCTTGGCGTGGCGAAGCCTCAGAATCTCGCAGATGCTTCATTTTGCTGGGCTACATTCAGCATGACAAAACTGAATTCATACTTCAAATCAGCAACGCCAAAAAGTGAGCCTGCTGTCTCCAGGCGCAAGTCTCCGAATTAACGCAGATATGAGGATGTGCGATCACGGGAATATTTGTTACCCGAAGAAGTGGACGCGATGATGAAAGCCATCAAAAAGCATAACGGCAGATACGCGCACCGTGATGCAACGTTGGTTCTGCTAATGCTGGTCGGAATTCTCGCAATATGGGCTTACAAAAATATCTTGGTCGTCTGAAGGAATTAAAGCGATTACACCGCCGACATAGCGCCTTTTGGGTTGGTTTATATGGTCAGTTATGGGTAGGTGCACTCGAGTTTTGGGCTGATTTAGCTCATGAGTTCATGCGTTTAAAGCCCGGTAAACTCCCTATTTTCAGAAAGGTTTACGTGCTATGGCTCTTATACAATCTGCTTTGTAGCCTCTTTGTCACCCCTTCAGGGCACCAATTTTTTAGAATTATTTGACACTCTTGTTTAAACAGATAAATACTTTTCACTGTTAAAGGTGCCATTTATCGCTGAAGAATTAGTGCCAAATAATCCGAAATTCACACCTTTGTTTAGCTGCCATTCGACAGTTACTTAAAATATGTATATTTAAATTGCTTTACATTTATTGAGAGAAAGTCACATCTCCCTTCTTTGATTGTGCTTCTGTCACTTGTTTTATAACAGGAGTAGTGGCTGGCTTTAGAAGCTTGTTGGTATTGCTACCTTTCAGTTTTGCCCTCTTGTTTCTGCGTGGCGGGATGAGCATCGTTAAAACCTTGGTAATGCCGGCACCTATTAAACCTAAAACAAGGCTTGTTAGCACTACCAAGGTAAAAGGATGGATAGAGGAGGAGATAAAAGGTGGTTGGAGGAGAATTTTGTAATTTTCCGGTTCTGGCTTAATCAAGTATTGAAAGGAACTGCCAATAACTCCAGCAGCTCCTATACCTACACCCACTGCGGCAATATTAATTTGTAGGTTGCGATCGCGTTCCTTATCATACTGCTCCCGCGCTTGTGCTTGTTCTTCAGCTTCAATTTGTACAATGCCTTGAACTGTGTCAATCATCTGTTGAAATAGCCCTTGAGCAGGAGTTAAGTAGCGCAAGTCTATTGAAATCTGCTCTTGAAACTGCTTGCAACTAAGATTAATAAAGTTATGTAAAAACGAGCAATCATCTTTCTCTAAGCTTGATGCTGTAATCTTTTCCAGCCGTGAACGGTAGTTCTCGGTGTTAATAACGATAGTGTTTTGGTGGTCTTGTATATCGCGTAGCCACTTATTATATTTAAGCATCTTTAACGGGGTCTGCTTCAGCCATTGCTTGAGTGTTTCTAGTTCCTGTTGTAATGAAGTAGCCAACGTGTTGATTTGCTCCTCCAATTCAGTGTATATTTGCTGTGCATTGCGATCGCACTGGCGGGACTGGTGATAGGCATAAAGAATTTTGCTACGGCAACACAACAGATTCAGCAAGGCATGGTATGCTTCTGTTTGCCCGATGCAACTTAAAGTTTTTTCATGACAGTTTAACCACACCAAAATGTGACAGCGTTCTCTGGGGTCAGAGTTGTCGTTATCATACTCAAAAATTGGACTACCAAACAGTTGCCCGCTCGCTCTTGGCTTGAGATACTGTGCTGTTTGATGCAATAAAGCAGCGACACACTGATTGGCAAAATCTTGATATGCTGACTCTGGGACATTGAATGGCTTTGCAAATAGAAGCAGCGTTTGTCCGATAGAAGCTTGGATTTTGTCAGTGGGATTGAGTTGACTGAGTTGAGCAATGTCTACAATTTCTCGGTAACGTAGTGTCAGGTCAACAGCATAGGTATCATGAATTCGTAGTGGGTAAATTTCACCACTCACAAAAAGACCATTTTCCTCTGAGTTAGAGTGAAAACACAGTTGACGGGCTTTGTCTGATGAGGGGTCTTTCCTCACCAGTTCTAGCCAGTCATATAAATAAGGTTTCTCAGCTTCTGTAGCCTCTTTATCTTCTTTGGCTGGAGTGTAGTTGTATTGACAGTCTTCGTTGTTATAAGTGTAGCTACGGTGTTTTGTTTTCAGACATTTGAGGATTAAAATATTGCGTTGTTCGCCAAGGGCAACGCATTGTTCCCACAGATCATCAGCCTTGTCCACCACTCGTTCGTTGCCTTTGGTAATATCGTTACGTAGATGAAAGGCAAAGAGAGTAACACTGGGAGCCTGAACTTTCCAACCTGTGGGTGTTGTATTCATTGTTTAGCTCCTGACTTTTTTTCAGTAATTTCAGGGAAGCTCTGTCGCATTTTATTTTTTAGTAATGTTTTGTAATCTTCTGGTTTAGCCGCAGGAACTTCCTCAGCTGGTCCCCGGCGGCGGGAACTGAGTTTATCCTTCAGTATTTCAAGAATTTCGGGTTGCTCTTGACACCAAGCTTTTAGAGTGAGAGCAATCGCATTTACATCATCGGGTAGGTTATTGATGACATCCCACACAGCCGATGCTTCGTTAGGTTCTAATAAGAAAGGGTCTTCTAATATATCAGTAAATGCTTCTATCAAAATTTGAGATGGCGCAGTTTCGAGAATGTGTGACATAGTAAATAAGATTTTCAAAAGTACGACGATCGGCTGCAAAAATTTTACTCGGCTTCCCCAATCAGAGTAAATGCTGCCCAACTTTGAGGTTGGCGATATTTTCTAGTTTTCAGACTGGCGAGCATCGCTTGACGTAGAGCTTGAGCCTTATTCATCCCCTGCTGTAAATTTTGATAAAACTCGGTCATCAGGAACTGGGTTGACTTATCTCCTACAACCCACAACGATACAATTACACTGGGGACACCAGCAGTAAACAAACAACGCGACAGACCAATAACACCATCGCCCGTGATTTTGCCCTGACCGCTACTACAAGCACTAAGGACAACGAGTTCAGCGTTAAGCTTCATGTCCAAAATTTCTCCTGCTGTGAGGAAACCATTTTTATCATCAGCGGATGGAGCTAGGGCTATAGCACCTGGTACACCCAACTGTTTGAAATCATCTAATAACCCGTGAGTAGCAAGATGAATCAGACGTGCTTTGGGCATCTGTCGCACAATGTCTACCTTAGTAGCTTGAGCGCCGATGATTGCTTGAGTACTTAGTAACTGAGCAATGGCTTTTGCCTCTTCTTCTGCTCCTGGTAAAGGCATTAATGGCTTTTCCTCTGAGGTAATTTTTGGCATGGTTGGATTTCCTACCACCAAAGCATTTAAGCTATTTGCCCTCACTCTTTCTTTTTGCTGGCGTGTAAAATCTAACACCTGGATTGAGGGAGAGGTCAGAATAGTATGTTGTTCAATTAAAAATCTGCCCTGGTCGTCTTGTAGCGCAGGGAAGGGAACCAGGAATAGATGGTCTTTTGGAATAAAGATGATAGAAGCGTTGGGGTCAGATGGCAGAAGGTTAGCGATGGGTTCGATTAGGTATTGATGCAGCTGCCGCAGTGGTTTATTTATTGGTCTAATGGCTTGTGAGGAAGTTAAATAGTAGGATACTTCATTATGCTGCGGAGTTTGCTCTACTCCCAGCGATACACGGGCTTGGATAACTAAGTTTGTTAGTGAGGTATTTTGCTGCTGCCACAGTGGTTTGAGGTCAACTTGGCAAAAGGCAATTTCACTACTGGCATGAATGACCCAAATTAAGAGTTTTGACTCTTGAGTTTGGTTTTTGCCTTCAATCTCATAATTATCATAAATAATGGAGTATTCAACAAGTGTGGAATTTTGCTCTTGAGCAATTTGTTGAATCTTATTAAAGGTAGGGGACAATTCATCAGTGGTCTTGGCTAATTTGGCAGATAAACGTTCAAGCAACAACTCTAAAAACGCACGGGCGCGACCCCGTTCAGAAACTACTAAAGCAGCATTAGTTTGATTCTGGGCAATTAAAACCTCTTGTAAAGTGCGATATGGATTGGCGTGCTTATCAAGAATTGATACTTTATTGATGGCGTGCTTATCAAGAATTGATACTTTATTGATATCATCTAGTTTTGTTCGCAGAGTTTCTAGAACTTTAAGTGCATCGTACAGAGTTCTTGTTGCTGCCACCAAATCACCAGATTTAAAAAGAGCCTGCCCCAAATTCCCCAAAGATGTTGCTTCTCCAGCAGCATCACCAACTTCACGGGCTATGGTTAAACGTTGATTATGTAACTCAATCGCTTTGTTATAGTTTCTGAGGAAATCATAAGCAATACCCAGATTTCCTAAAATTTTCCCTTCGCCATACCGATCTTTGATTGCACGGGCAATATCTAATGCTTGCTCATAGTACTTGACTCCACGACGCACATCTCCTTTAGCAGTATAGGTAGTACCCAAATTACCCAGAACTATCTCTTCACCTTCACGCTCTTGAAGTTTCTGTACAACGTCTAAGCTCTGCTCAAGATACTGAATCGATTTTTCATAGTCTCCCAAATAACGGTAAACTCCGCCCAAACCTGCTAAAGCTTTCCACTTCTCTGGATCGGCATAAATTTTCTGTGCCTTCTGTAAACTCTGCTCATAGTACTTTATCGCCTGATCATAGTTTCCAATTAGTTGGTAAGTGTTTCCAATATCTCCTAATGCCGCAGCCTCCCACTTGAGATCTTTGTGTTCAATTGCTAACTCCAGACTCTGCTTTAAGAACTCAATCGCCTTAACATAGTCTCCTAGAGAGTAGTAAGCATTTGCTAATAATCCTACAACTTTACCTTCAGACTTATAATCTTTAGTCTGCTGATATAAATTCTGTGCCTGTTGCCAAGACTTTATGGCGGATTCAAATTCACTGCTTTTATAATGTTTAGAACCCAAGGACAAGTAAACACCAGGCAAGATTTCCGAAGCTAGTTTCTCCTTCTGGTGATCTTTGATTTGCCAATAGAGATTCCGTGCCTGTTGCCAAGACTCTATAGAAGCTTCAAATTCGTTGCTTTCATACTGCTGAATTGCTTGCAGAACAAGTCGGTCTGCTTCGGCTTTTGAGTTAATTAGCCCCATCCTCATCACCTTGCTATTTTAAAGTTTGTACAGCTATTGTTTTATGCTTCAGTGGGTCTCGACTTTATTCTTTGGAAATTATCATCTATAATTTGCCAACTTTGACTTCTAAGTTTATGCACTTAAGCGATCAATAATCATAATTAACAACATTTCCAACGCTATCATCAGGATGCCAATTGCTATGAGAAGATCTGACAGACGTATTGGAGTTACAATTAGATGCAAGGAATAAGATAAAAAGAACAGATAACGCCAACTTCCAGCTAGGTTTCATATAAACTCTCCCGTTAACCCGTATTTCTCACAAAATCTAAAATTTGTTGGTATGTGGGGAGCTACAAGATAAAGCCGCGTCATTCCGGATTAAACTCTTTTTTTTCCAAAAATCAGATGCTTACCCCTAGAGCGTTGGTCAAGCAATGATGGTTGACAAAAAAGACATGATGTATATTGATTGAACAATACGGTTTTTTGGGCAAAAATCAGATGTCACAGGACACTACCTCAAAACGATTGCGCGGAGCGCAGACGCCAGAGGCGTATCGCAGCACTTTTCGGTCTACTGAAAATTCCAATAATAAATTTGGATGTGGAACTTATTTAATTTTTTACTTATTTTGACGTCAAAAAGTTCTCAATTTTAGTCAAATCTGGTGAAAAAGTTCCGAGACTGTTGTGCTTTCTAATAGCTTTCATTATGGCATCCACCTCTTTTGGTAACAGATGCTCGCGGAAGCGCACTTCACTATATCTGCGTTGATTAGGGGGCTTTCGTTTTTGTGAGTCAGGGTCAACATTTTCAATTTTACCACTTTCGATAGTTGGGGTCTTCCTTTACGTTGATTGCAGACATACGCAAAGCTCTCGAAATGTATATCATCCTAAAAAGGAGTTTATCGCATATTTTGGTTGAAATACCAACAATCGGTTAAAAGTTGGTATTTGAGTTCAAACTGGATGATTTAGTAACTCTGTACTAAATGCTAGTCAACATTAAGTTTGATAAAATCAGGAGCGAGAAACACAGTTTTACGATTGTCCGAAGATTATTTATGGAAGCAAGAAGCGAGGTGACGATCAAATTTAGCAGCTCATTGCCAACAGCCAAACCAACATCAAATAAAAAAGTCGAGATTGAGCTAACTGACCAAAATGGCATAGTCTTTACCGCTCTGCTAAATACGAACCAATACCGTTCTCCATTATTCAGATATTGTAGTCAAATTGTGATTGACATTACTTTGAAGAGGCTCGATTAACGGAAGTAGGCTTACAAGTAACTTTAGCTTCTTTAATAACCTTTTAGAAGACAAAATCTGTACATTTTTTTATCGTTAGGTATACACTGTTTTTTAACTTGAACTAAAACGCCGATCTTATGATTATCTTCGGGAGCAATTTTGCGATCATGTAACTCATCAAATTGTACTTTGGCTGTAGCACCTTCGGCTGAAAAATCACGAGATGATAAGGCATCAAATAGCCCACTACGAGTAGGATTTTTCCTCAGTCCTTCCACAATTGCACCAGATGCATCATATGCTGAAGCAGTGCGCCAACCCACATATTGAGTTCCCCAAAGTGTTTTAGATTCTTCCTTAAACGACTTGGAAAAGAGTTCTATATGAGAAGCTACAGCTAAGACCATATTTTCAGATCTATCACCGAAGTCGGAAGGTAATTTATCGTCACTGTACAAAGCATCTCCACCTAATAAAGGTAGTTTATTTCGATTACGCTCAATAGCTAATAAAACTTCTGTAGTTCTTCCAGAACCAAGATCCAGCATCCGAAACTTTGCGTTTTTAGTTTGACTGATACATGTGTCTACACTCGATTTGGGGGATAAATCACAGGAAATCACCCGTTTGGAACCAAACTTTCTCTCAAATTCCTCTTTAAGAGATAAGCTATATAACTGTTCAGAGTTGTAAATAATAGCTGGTTGTCCAGAACCTGGGATTATCTGAGAATATTGAAATAACTTTTCAACTGCAACCGAGTCAGTAGGAGCAGTGCGGAAAACGTATGGACTTAAATCAAATTTATAGCCAGATGGGCTGGAGTTAGACTGCCTAACAGCGGTACTTACGGGAGAAACTGCAACCAATCTTTCACTTTCATAAACCTTTCCTGAAGGCAGAGTGACATCACTGGTAAAATGACCAACAACCCCTAAGACTTCACCCCTGAAGTTTGTGTCTCCTGGAATGTTATTCTCCCCAAGATGCTTGGCTACTCGTTTGCCTTTCTCTGCTTGATTGTCATCCTTAGCAATTATGACCTGCAACAGCCGCCCTTGGATACCTTTGCTTTGATTAAACTTATCCTGAACATGAGCAACCCCACGTAGCATTTGTTCGGAAAGCTTATTAAATTGCTCACTACCGTTCATTGGAACAATGGCTGCAATTGTTAAAGGGTTACCTTGGTTATTAGCTTTGGCATTATTGAGGAAAATCAGGGTTTCTGGATCAACAGAACATTTAAAATTAGTTTGTTTAAATAATTTGATGGCATCTTGAAAGTTTTCTTCAGCAAGTGAAAATTGCTTATTAGCAAAGGCTCGCATTCCCTGATTCTTTTTTTCAAAGGCTTGTTGACATAATAAATTGTTTGATTTGATACCTTGATTAATCAGAGGTTCTTCTCCCCTAGTGAAGTAATTATTAGGAAGTGGTGGTGGTGAAATTAATTTAGCAATTACAAGCGCGAACGCTCCAATTGCTGCCAAGAAGATTCCTCTTACTAAAAAAACCCTCCATGCGGGTAGCTGTGGGGGAAATGAACTAGGAAGAGAAGATGCTTGGGGAGTACTTGGCTGCTCTACGGGAACTGTAGGGGATACTGTCTCACTAGGAGGAACAACAGGAGTTATAACTGGAAATGGTTGATTAGTTGATGATTCAGTAGTTTGGTCATCAACAGGCATTATAGATGCCATAAACGCTTTTTTGAAAATTTCGTTTTCTGATTTGGTTGACTTATCTTTTAGAAACTCCTTAATCAATGGATGAATTTTGTAACAGGCCTCACCAGCTGGCTGAATTAAGTGAAGTTTGTAAAGCTGTTTTCTTGCATCTTTGAGATTTTGCTCAGTCCAGTTTAGTTGCTTAGCGGTTGACTCCACCAGTTCCCAAGGAATGACATTGGGAGAGAAGAATCCCAACAGTTGTGCAACCTGAGATGCATATGAGGTGAGTTGCTCCCAACTTAATTCAAATGCAGCTCTAACACTTCTTTGAGCAGTCATTAAGGAATAATTTTTCCGTCTCTGTTGCTCATCTAACTCTATTGCTTCATCTTGCAGTCGTTGAGTTTCCAATCGTTTTAATATTTCTGCAACAGACAGATCGGGGTCTTCTGCCAAATACCGTCCGATTAACTCCAAGCCTAAAGGTAGACAACCCAGCCATTTACATAGCTCTTCTGCAAAGTTTCGTTGGTAATTAATTCGATTCTTGCCAATTAGTGCTGTTAATAATTCTAAAGACGCCTTAAGTGATAATACATCGAGGGATAGCTCGAAAAAACTAGGATCAATCTGTCGCAGCCGAGTTGTTACTAGGACTCGAAACCGATTATCTCGTGGTAGTATCTCTCGACAACTTGACAAATCTATAACATCATCTAACACTAACAATACCTGCCCTGGTGGTTGCCAGTGCTGCCAACACCAAGCTATCTTTTGTTCTGTCGTAATGGGTTCGCTCAATAATTCTTGTGGAACTGAAGTATTCAAATATATCTGTACGAATTCCACAATCTGCTTATCCAAATTAAATTCCTTGGCTTGTAACCAACAAACCCCGCCAGTATAGAACTCAACATATTGTTTAGCATACTGGATTGCCAGTTCTGTTTTGCCAAGCCCGCCCATGCCTGCGATCGCTACAATCGCAACCCGATCATTTCTTTGCAACTGCTGATGCAAAGTTTCAAGTTCGTCCGCTCGCCCAACAAACTGAGCGGCACCACTGAGAGGAATATTTTGTGGCGGATTTGGCTTTACCCGTTCCGGTTCGGGCGACTTCAGTCAAAAGTTAACGTCTCCGTGAATACTATTTCCCTGCAAAACTGCTTTTAGGTTTGGCAGAGCCTCCGCTAACTTTCCATAATTGTGAATGATTGACGGTTGTGATTTTATGGTATTTTCCAGTGCTTGTAAGGCTTGCGGGTATTTTGGGTCTTTATGAACTGCGACTTCTACTTGTTTAAGGCTTTCAGCAATTTCGGGGTTTGTCTTAGCCGCAGCTTCTACTTTCTCAAATACTGCTTGTCCATAATTCAATGGTTGTTCCTGGGCTAGTTCTATAGCAGTAGCTGTATCAGGGTCTTTATGCTTCAGCAGTGATAACAACTTACTACCTTCTTCAAGCACCTTCTCTCCTAGTTTTTCTCCTGTCTTTTCAAAGGCTTTTGTAATAACTAAAGTAGCGATTGCTGCCGCTGTTAATGTTGCTGGATCTGCCATCTTAGTAAACCTCTATTAAAGAAAATAACTAAACCAAGGCAAACGCATCTAATCTCTGGATGCCTTTGCTGGTAAAGTTCCGTGAATTTATAGGCAGAAATGCGTTGAGGACTAAAACTCAAATCCTGTATGCATTTCAAAAATAAGATGCGTTTGCCCTGATAGCTAAACCAGCCAAAATCATTAATTTACAATCTAATGCTCAACTTCCCTTTATCAACGCTTCTAGCGCAGCCATCTTTGCTTCCAAGGTAGTCATTCGTTTAGCCAGTGGTATTTCTTCAGTACATCTCATATAAAGAGCTAAAGCATTGAGTACAACCTCTGTTTTGGACATACCAGTTTTTGCCATGTGGGCAGTCAAGCTTTGGTTTAGATTGGAAGGAATGCGGACTCCAAGTTGAACTGTGTTCATAGGGAAAACACGGGAATTAACACAAATATAGCAAATGTAAAACAGTGTTTGACAAAAACGTTGATTAATTCTTTACTGTTTTTTATGTAGTTGTTGATAACCGCCTTTGTATAGCAATGGAGAAATTTTGGTCGCTAAGGAAATCAATAGTGCTGAAAGCCAGACATAACAAGCACTTCAACAATCAGTATCAATTCAGCCTACTTTGACGCTTGAAGGGGTTAAGTGTCCCACTATTGATTAAGAATGGGACAGTCGATGCTAGAAAAGCTAGTTTTTACGTTGATGCAGCTTGCTGACTGTAGTCGCACCAATTATCGAAAATGGGACAGTTGGTCTTAGCGACCATTTTTTTCCTGCTGCTATACAAAGGCGATAACAAACTATTTGTAGTCACCTAGTGATTATTTCCTGAAACAATGAACTTAGCGTATTCCTCTAGAGGTAATAGCTCGTTGTAATCGAGCTAGAGCACGGTTGTAATCCAAAATAGCTTGAACTCGGTTACCTTCTGTTCGGGTCAAATCGTTTTCTGCGTTAATAACTTCAGTTTGAGTGCCGACACCTGCTTGGAAACGCAAACGTCCGAGCCGAAGGGCTTCCCTTGCTTGGTCAACAGCAGCATTGGCAGTTTGAACGTTCTCTAAATTAGACTGCAATTGCGAGTAAGCTTGTTCCACCTCAAACCGAATGTTATTGCGTTGGCTAGCAAACTGAGTCTCAGCAATCTTAATTTGAACACTTTGCTGAGCCGCCTGAGCTCTTGCACTTCCTCCATCGAACAATCTTTGTCTTGCTTGGACTCCTAGTGAATAACGATTATTAACACTAACGCCATCATCGAATACATCTTCTAGGTTATAGCTAGCAGCGAGGTTCACTTGTGGCTTCAGTCGAGAAAGTGCTACTCGTTCCCGTTTCTGAGCAATAGTACGCTCTGCCAACCGTTGTTGTAGTTCTGGTCGGTTTTGAAAAGCTAATACAATAGTCTGTTCAAGTGTCTCATTCCACAAACCAGCTAATTTCACTGGATCTGCTGTACTAACTGCAATTGACTGAAGTAAATTCAATCGCGTTCCTAATTGACTGCGAGCAATTCTTTGCTCGGAGAGAGCATTAGTCAGGTCTTGCTGAACATTAGCTAAATTAACTTGTGAACGCAGCACATCAAATCGAGTACTTACGCCAGACCGTTCTAAAGCTTGGGCATCCCTCAAACTAGCTTGAGCATTATCTACAGCAGATTGAGCGATACGTACATTTTCATCTGCTTGTTGCAGATTGTAGTAATCCAGGGTGACATTCAGGCTGATTTCTTCTGACAGGCGCTCTACCTCCAATTCATCTATACGCACCTGTTCTTCCGCTGCTTTTCTACTAGACTCACCAGGTCCGTAATTGTAGAGACCGTAAATTAGTTGCACACTACTATTAAAGGTCGTAGTGAGTTCATCTTGGCCAAAGCGAAAGAACTGAGTAGATGATAATCCAGCTTGTTCATCTTGTTGCTCTGTAGAAAGCTGATTAGCAGTAGACTGAGCGCGACTCAAGTCAGCACTCAGACTAATAGTTGGATACATACCAGCTTGAACTTGCCGTAAGGCAGCACGACTACGTTCAACCTGGAATAATACTGCCTGTAACTCGGTATTATTTCGTCGTGCCAGTTCCAAAGCTTGCCGTAGAGTAATCGGCTGAGTTCCTTGAATCTTGACTTCTTCCGGTCGAGAGGGAAACCGTAGAGGATTGGAATTTGGATTGAGGTAATCGATTACTTGTGCGCCACTAGATCCAATATTACCCAAAGCAAGAACACAATTAATACCCACAACTACTATGTAGCGATGAGTTGACATAATTACTACTTAATATTACTTACAATGAAACATACATTCATATACACTTCTAGCCAAGACAATTTCGTACTATCTTATGATCAAGCGCCATTCTTGTTCCGATTAAGCGCATCGTAGAGTGTTGACTCTTAAGAAACACATTGCGTGGGGTGGGAAATAGAGATGAGTTCCAAGCCAAAAGCCTGAGCTTTTTTCTTCAGGTTTTTGAGTACCCGCTCTCGATACTGTTGCTCATAAGCGTCAATGCCGGGGTCTACGTAGGCATTTCCAGAAGTCCAAAGATGATAAAAAATACGTGCCAATTTATGGGCAGCAGCAGTGATGGCCTTGGGAGCGCCCAGACGAGCTTGCATACGGCGGTAATAAGCGCCTAAAGCAGAGTGGCTACGGCAAAGAGTTTGAGCAGCCATACGAAAAGCATTGGCGGCACGATTGACAACTGAACGAGTTTGAGAACTTTTGATTTTACCACCAGTCACACGACTACCAGGACATAAACCCAACCACGAAGTAAAGTGCTTCACAGTTGGGAAACGAGTAGGATCTAATCCCAACTCGGACAATAATATCAACACAGTTACCAGTTACCAGTAAACAGTTACCAGTTATTCTTTGATAGTTCATTGGGAGTAGGAGTCCCCCACTTCTAAAAGTGGATTGTTTCAAGTGGGGTTTAAATCCCCATTTGAAACCTGGTCACTGGTCACTGATAACTGTTCACTGTTTTAATACGGTCAAAGCACCAAAGCCATCAATTTGCGTAAAGTCCACGCCAGTAATGCGATACAAGTGAGTACGTAAATCAAATTGGGGAGCATTCCCTGGTTGCTTTTTACCTCGGCGTTTTGGTTTAGTTAAAGGCTTTTTTGTTACATCAACTTTGTCAGCAAATGAAGCCAAGCACTGCTCAATTTGGGCATCTACGGCAAGAATTTGTGTCTGGTAAAACTCGTACAGTTGCAATTCCTGTTGCAGTATGAAAACCTGTTCACGGCGATAGTCTCCAGTCAAAGCGGCGGCAATTTCTTCCGAACTTGCTTTGATACGTCCATCCTTAAGTGCCGCTAGGGTGAGTGGGTTACGTTCACCCCTCACAATAGCTTTAATAATGGTCAAACCAGTAGTACCTGTAATGTCACTAATCACCCTGTGCAGTTGTAAGTTCATTTCGGTCAAGGCTTTTTGCATTCGTTGTACGTGAACACAAGCACTCTTGATTAAGTTATCCCGTTGTCGAATGTAACTACGTAGAACACAGATTTGGTCATCTGGACGGAATGAACCGGATAATAAACCATAAGTATGTAACTTTTGTAGCCATTGGCAATCCAAGACATCTGTTTTGCGACCAGGTACAGTTTTCACATAGTGGGCATTCACCAGCTTGACATCAAAACCACGGCTTTCTAAAACTTGAAACACAGGAATCCAATAGACCCCTGTCGATTCCATTGCTACCGTTTCAATCCCACACTGCTTTAACCAATCAGCCATTGCATATAGCTCTGCTGTAAAACAAGCAAAACTACGTACACTCTCGCTATCTCTGTCAACAGGAACACTTACCCAATGTCTCTCAGCACCAATATCAATGCCTGCGGCATTTGGGTTAATCACAGGTAAATTTCTTTGAGATGAACCAATTGGCTGTTCCTGCTGACTCATATGTTTTGACAAAAGCGATTGCGTCATTTTTATTTTGGATGTACCATGCCTGGGTGAGGCTCATAAATCTAATCTCTTAAACGGGATAGTAACTGCTGTTACTTCACCAATATTTCTGCCAAAATCACCCAGAACCAGGCTCAGATTCGGGCGAAAACTGCACCATTGTTAAGACGGTTTTTGCTGTCATGGTACTACTCAAGTGTAATATTTATTGGACTTATTACATTCTTGCCCTGTGTTTCTTCTATATTTTGCTAGTGGCGATCGCCGCTAGTTGGAGGCTCAGATCTTGCACCTGGAAAATCGGATATATTTTAATTACTCAGTATTAAACTACAACCCTTGATTTAGCGATAAAAATCAGGTAGCTTTATCGCGCATCAAACCTTAATTATTTCGGCTAACGATAGCAATCGACACAAATGTAATTTTGTTTACCTCTCTATTTTGATTTTTACGGTTATACGTCGAGCCACATTCAGAACATTGCATACGAATTTATAGCAGTCGCAAGTTAGCTGCAAAATATTGGCTTGTTGTATTTTGAGCATACGTATTTTCGCCCATTGGTTTTTAGCTTTAAAATATATTAAGTTTTTATGTATATCTACCATATTGAAATAACATACGAAAAAGTCTGTATGTTACGATTTAGACCGCAAGGTTATCTGCTGGTGCATAGTTACAAGGTTACCTGTAAACGGTTGCCCTGCTTATTAATAGTAATCCCATTTGCAGGGGGAAGTTGGACATCGAGAGCGGTCATGTAAGGTCACGAAGAACGTGCTTTACTATTTTCCTCAGTTTTGCAATACAACCAAAGTTCAAAGAAGGTGTAGTGATGAACAGGACGAGATCTGCTCTCCTGCAGTTCGTTCCGGAACTTAACAAGCTAAGCAAAGGCAAAGAACTCCGGCATGGACTGTCAGCCGTTGTGCAAATCGGCGACACGCTGTGGGTTGCCAATGATGAAACGATTAGCTTGGAACGGCTCTCTCGGCAGAAAGTCAGTGCTGATGGCGCTCACAAGTACGGCGAGCACAAACAGTTTGCGTTGAACGACTACCTTCGGCTTCCAGTGCTGCCTCCATCTGATCCCAAAGATATTGAAGAGGTGGATGTGGAAGGACTCGACTACGAAAATGGTTATCTCTGGCTAGTGGGTTCGCACAGTTTGAAACGTAATAAACCGGATAAGGAAGACTCAATTGAGAGGAACCTAAAGCGCTTAGCTAGGGTAACTAAGGACGGCAACCGCTTTCTTCTTGCTCGCATCCCCCTTGTGGAAAAGGGCGGGACGTATATATTGGAGAAGGAAGTTGAGCAGGACAGCAAAAAGCTCACTGCTGCACAATTGCGTGGTAACGACAAAGGCAACGACTTGACCAAGGCACTGACGCAGGATGAGCACCTGCAACCCTTCCTCGCGATTCCCGGCAAGGACAATGGATTCGACATTGAAGGGCTGGCTGTTGCAGGCGATCGCCTTTTCATTGGGTTGCGCGGTCCGGTTCTACGTGGTTGGGCCACGATCCTTGAAGTGGAGCTCAAAGAGGATAACGACGATCCCTTCACTCTGGAGCTAAAGAAGATAGGACCGAACGAGCAGCCCTATCGGAAGCATTTCCTCGACCTGGGCGGACTAGGTATCCGCGACTTGTGCGTACGGGGTTCCAATCTGTTGATTCTTGCCGGACCATCGATGGATCTCGATGGTCCGGTTACCATCTTTCAGTGGCTCGGAGGTGCACAGCCAAACGGAGAAAGCTTCGTTTCTTCATCAAAAATTCAGTTGCTTGGGGATATCCCCTTTGGCCAGGGTGAGGATAAGGGAAAAGACCATGCGGAGGGCATGACCCTGTTCTCCCCAGACGGTAGCGATGCTCACTCTGTCCTCGTCGTGTATGACTCTGCGTCCGACAGCCGTCTAACAGAGACCAATGCACTGAAGGCAGACATATTCCCTTTGCCTGGATAAAGTAACAAAACAGAGTTACTTAAAATGGAATACTGTCAATAAATTAGCATTTCCATTCCTAATGAAGGATTATTTATGGCAACGGATATTTACCAAGAAATTTAGAGAGAGCCAAAATATGGAGAGGTTCTCTTAAGGATTAAGCTGTCAAACATTTAATTACATATTGAAGAGAAAACTCTTGTGGCTGTGCGTTGCACGCACTTACTAAGTCTGATCTACACGGGCGAAAGTAAAAAAACAAAAAGCCAAGTACGACACAAGGTAAACTGTACAATTCCACGGCAAAAGCTATTTACAAATCTGGAGAAAACATGACGATATTTAAAGTCATGACTTGGAATGTAGAGAACTTATTTCACGTTGGCAGTGAATTTGGTCCCAAAACACAAGAAGAGTATACGCAAAAGCTGAAGAGCTTGGCTGACGTAATTTTAAATCTTGATCCTCATGTACTGGCTGTCCAAGAGATTGGTGATTTAGAGGCATTTGAAGAACTCGTAGCACGACTTGAGGGGCGCTATCCACATACTCGTGTATCCGTATTTCCAGATCCTCGTGGAATTCGTGTTGCCTTTCTTTCCAAATTAGAAATTGAGAAGCATGAGGAAGTAGTGGATTTTCCTGAAGGTAGCCTCTTTAAAGTGCTTGGTCAAGTTACTGAAGATAGTGTAACTGAAATTAACCGCATGGGTCGGGGAAGTCTTTGCATTCTTGTCAGACCCGAACAAGACATTTCTATTCATCTCATCAATGCTCATTTGAAATCTAAGCTGTTGACTTTTCCTTCAACGACAAATCGACCACGATTTGCTCCCAAAGATGAAAATGAACGTGCCCGAGTTGCTGGATTAGCACTTTTAAGGCGAACAGCGGAAGCCGTGGCATTACGTGTTAAAGCAAATGAGTTATTAGAAAATAATGCTAAGCAAGGTGTTATTCTACTGGGGGATATGAACGATGTGCCATCTGCTGCTACGACTCAGATTCTTCAAGGTCCAAGTGGCAGCGAGATTGGCACGCGTGGGTTTCATCAGCCAGATAAGGGAGATGATGCTAGATTATTTAACTTAGCTCCTCTAATTTCTCAGGAGAGACGATACTCCCGTATTTATCAGAACAACAAAGAGCTAATCGATCATATTTTTGTCAGTCAAGAGCTACTACGCGGTCAACCTCGTAAATTACCTAAAGTCGATAGCCATATTGATATTATGGATGCCCTACCCTCTACCAGCAATGACCCGAATATGAGACGAGGGAAACTCGGCTCCGACCATGCACCAATCACAGCAATTTTTGACCTGTAAACAATTCAACCCAGTTTGATAGCTAGACGATCGCAACGTCACCCCTTTAGAGCTTGCCTCAAATATCACAAAAATTAAAAGGAGTACAAACAAGATGGCTGCCGATCCAACAATTTACGATCAAATTTGGAAAGCTGATAAGAATAGCTTTTCGGTAAGTGTACGCAATGCTGAGGGAAACTGGGTTAACCCTGATGCCGATATTTTGCTCGACCATCAAGTAAAGGCAGCAGGAGATCCATGGTCTGACTTGGCAATTCGCCCTCTGTTTAACAAAGTAAAAGAATCTCGCTTTTCAGAACCTACCTATGCGGCGATGATTAAGCTATTCGATAACTATTTGGTTAACTACCGCGATCCCGAAGACTTTACGCCAGAGGAAAATAGAGAAATCACTGATTTTCTTGATTTATTGCTGGATACCCAACCCATGCAGTTGGCGTACAAGTACGTCACAGAAGGTCTCGGAAAGCCAATGTCAAAGGACAAGTTCAAACAAGAACTTTACATGATGTGGTTTGATCCTTTCACCAACTACTTTGGTGAAGATGTTGTATTCTACTGTTCTGGTTTTGAGCACGTGTTTGTTGGTGAGGGCAAGTTCAACCGTCGGGGTGGTCCAGGTTGGGGAGAGATTAGTGGCTACCACAATTGGGTGAAATTCTATTTGGATGAGTCTAAAGGGCGGGTGAACTTTCTTGGCACTCAGTATAAATTACGTGGTGTGTCGGAAGTACTCAATCCCAATGTCGTGACGTTACAGATGACTTGGACACTAAGCAACATGGCAGGCAATCCTGTTGCCCAAGTTTTTAAGGAGCGTGGTGGTTTTTTTGTCGGTACCAGTCCTGAGTGCGACCTGGCTCTGGGAACCGTAGCCTACTACGAGTCAATTCAGAACTTAACTCGCAACGAACGGCGAGATGTAACAATCCAAGGTGCAGATTATAATTTGGTAATTTACCGAGAAACAACAGAGGATAACAAACGGGGTAGGCGCATCCGCTCATTTTATCCCGAATTCCGGGGGGGCGGTGATTTTGAACCTCTGCCCCGACCCGGTAGTACACCAATATTACGACCAGTTGATGATGCGATCATGCAAAATGGCTCAGTCGTTGTAGTGGCTGCTCTTCCCAATCCAGAAGGAGCTGAATCGAGTGAATGGGTGGAGCTAAAAAATACCTCCTTAGAATCAATTTCGTTAGACGGTTGGTTCCTTACCGATAAAGTGGGTCGGCGGAAAATGCTTGACGGAACTCTAGCAGCCAATGAACAAAAACAGTTTCTTGTACGAACAAACAGCCCTCAGTCTATGCAACTAGGCAACTCAGGTGGTCGGATTGTACTTTATCGCCCAGATGGGGAAATGGTTGCTTCGGTGTTTTACAATAAAGCTGCGGTTGGAGAGGTTATTAACTTCTAGTTGAAGTTAAGAAAGCTTCAAAAAAAAGTCATTTCTTTTTGAGCCATTACGTAGAATGGGTGGCTGAAAGTGTTCATTGCTCGTGATTGTGAGCGGCGTCACCACCAACCTTGGGTGTTTTGCCAACTTAGGGTCATAAGTTGGTAATTTTTAAAAGTAAGATGTGCAGGCAGCAGGGACGTTACAACCTGCGAAAAACTGCATATGCATATCTGCCGCTGACGCATCTGGTGCAAGTGACCTTGATGACCCCTCTCTCGCTTTAAAAACTTCAGTGCAATTTTAATAGTCTTGTCCTATAGTGTCGCCAAAGGAGTCTCATAGCTCCTCTCTATCGTCGGAATCAGTTCAACCCGTCAGCTTGAACTCCTCAGCCTTGGTTGGGAGTTCGCCTGAATACAATAACGGTTTGCCGTGAATAGGCGTAAATAGAAGGTTCGTGCAACCAGGGGCAACCTTGTAAAATTCTGTAAAAATTACCCTTTTTTTAGCCTTAATTGATAAGAAATACTCATCATATCTTTGCCTAGTTTGTCTTCTTCTAGGCAAAGTACAATGAAAATATAGACCGCTGCATCAGGGCTTGAGCCATACTATCTATCACTATCCAACTTCCTTTTTCGGCAAAGATATATTTAGAAAAGTTATGAATTAGGAGCAAAAAGAGGGGTAAAAGAGAAAAGTTATTCAGAAGCTAGAATCCATATATATCAAGTGTTATAGCCACAGGCTGCACCTGATGACACGAACCTTCTATTTTCGCCGATTAGTACCTAAACGCTTCTCCACTCTTTGCAGTTTGACATTTGTATACCTTACCTGCTCGCGGGTATACTCAATCTGCTCATTCACCGCCGCAGGCAAAGGAGCAGGTGCAACACCAAACACAATCCGAGTCACTACAGCAGTGACAGTACAAGCGCCCACCAAAACACCTCCAAAAATCCCCAGCGTCCATTCATAATTCCAAGCCCCCTGATTTGTGCTTCTCAACCCTAATCGGCTTGCTTTGTTCTGCTGGTTTTGTTTCTGTATCAACTCCTGCAACTGGGTTTCTATCCTCTCTAACCTCTGCCGTGTCTTTACTTCCACTCCCAGTATCACCGATTGCGTTGTTGATATCGCCTGTGCCAACTGCTTGATTTCGCTCTCTGAATTGCCAGCTATCAACTGCCTCAGTTGTTGCAACTGCTCCTCTTTCAGTTCCATTTTGAGTTGCTGACCACTCTCTATTGCCGAATGGAACTTCTCCAACAACAAGTTCGTGTTGGGGAGACTTTCTCTGACGCTCTTCAATTGCGTTGAGATTTCGATTAATGTTTTCAACTGCTCTAACACTTGCTGTGATGTTAAATCTAAAGCGCTCAAGGCTGTTCCTAGCCTGTCGCAAGCTTGCGCTAAGTTCAGTATTATCTCGCTGTAATCCGCCGTTGTCGTCAGTTGCTCTGCTGTTATTTTTGACCACTCGTTTAACTCCGACTGCAATCTTTTAAATAAATCCTTCCATTCAACAGGTGCTGATTCGGTCAACTGCGCTAAATATCCGATGTACTGCACCAGCCGAAACGCTGGGTCTTCTGGACGCATTCCAGCATCCACTGCAAAGCGCAGTACTTGAGCTTGAAATTCTGGTGGCTTCCCTTCTAACAACTTATCTAAATGAGATGGTTGAGCTTTACCATTAGCACTCATCAAACAACCTCGCTCTAGTCAGAATCACACTCACTTAAGGAGCAGGGGAAGCTGGGAAAGGGAGAGGATAAACTTTGTAATTAAGTTGGGATGTTGCTGTTATATTGCTCTGATAAACGCACCTTTATTGAATAACTTCTATAATGTCCCTGCTTTTCCTGCTCAAAACATTCACTCTAGTCCCAACTGCACTGCTGCTCTTTCAAACTCACTTTCAATTGCATCAACCCACCCAAACAATCTTGACTGATTGCTTAAGGTAAGAGCCGAATGCTCCAGCGCCTCCCTAAAGCTCAAATCATTTGAGTCAATAAAATCAAAAATATCGTCAAATAACTCCGGCAGATTTAATTCAATTGCACCCAATTCTAATGCAGCCTGCCGTGCTTTGGAATTGTTGTACCTAGTAAACTTATTCTCTGCACCCCAATACAAATTCCTCACCACCACATAATCCACCCGACTACCGCAAAATTCCAACAATCTTTTCAACTGCACCACCGAATCCTTCACCCTACCCAGCACACTCACCATCGTAATTCGGTAGCCCAAACGCTCTGCATTCTGGAATAAATAAATATCGTTCGCCAAATCCTCAAAATACTCTGCTGCACCCGCAGGTAAATCCACTAGCGATACAAATGGAGTTAACAACTTCAAATCATCTTGCAGCGCATCCGCACCACCTCTTTGATTCAACTTCAGAGTTTTTACCCCAGGCGGAATCTTATTGTAATGCCTCCACAACTGGGGATTACTTGCGTCACATTCATAAGCAATGCAATTGATATTGCGGTGTCGGTAAATATCTAGCAGTATTCTTGCTACTACGCTTTTCCCCGTCCCGCCCTTATCCCCCGTACACATCACAATTCTTTTATTAGTTTGTGGTACAGAGGTTTTCTTAGCTTGAGCAACAGCAGTACTTTTCGTTTTGGTCATAAATCCGAGTCATTATAAAGTTTGGGCTTAAAAGTAGGCGTTTCACTCTGTAACTGAGAATCTGACTTTGACTGAATCTGTTCTTGTGACTGTACTTTTTCTGACTGCCCTGACTGAGACTTCCTCTTTCCCTTCTTCTGGGCACCATTAGGAGCTAACTCCTGAGAAGATGAAACTCCCTGCTCAACAGCAGTTCCTTCTCCCTGGTTAACAGCAATCTCCTCCATTTGGTCAACCTTCTTCTTCTTACGGGTACGAGTACTTTTCTTCACCTCACCCAACAAATATTTCAGCCGACTGCCACTAATATGGATGTCTAGCCCAGTCAATAGCTCAGATATTTCATCATAGGTGTAATTCTTTTTTAAAGCACCATCGATATACCGCCGCATTTGACGAATCGCCTCCTTGGCAGAAACATCAGGTAACTCTTTCGGCTTCAATTCCTTAAGCGCCTTTATCGCTTGTGGAATTAAGTCCTTATTTATCCTCTCTTGCTCTTGTTCTTGCTGCATCAAAACGTTAGTTGAAATTATCTACTCATTTCAGTATTTTCCACTAGTTCTTTATGAGAAATATATATTTTTGACAAAGAATATTTCGTTTTTTCGTAGATCCTGCAAAATATAGTGAAAGCCACGTGGGTGTCTTTCTACCACTAATTCCTTGTGGACATAGCTTTGTCTTGACTGAGTCTTTTCCTTCCAAGTCCTATGGCTGTAATTCTTAGGGCACGCTTGTTAACAATTAGGGCAGACGCCCAGAAGGGGAGACGCGGGAACGCGGTGAGTAGGAGACACGGAGAGTGTTTCATTTCTATTCCCCGCGTCAGAGTGTCAGTAGATCGAAAACTTTTGTAAGTTGACGAAAGAATCAGGGTTTCAGCCGACGTTTTTGGGCTGGTGATCGCGATTGCGCGGAGCGCAGTGCCCAAGGGGCAATCGCTTGCACTGCACTCTTAACCCACCTACAACACCCGTTCCTTGAAAAGTTCATTGCGACAGGATTCCAGCAGATTGTGTTCCCAAACCCAAATTAACGACTGGTAAGGATTCTGGAAAACTTTTCGGTCTACTGAGTGTCCTCCTCATCCCTGCGTCGTGGCTAATTCCAACTTTTCGCAAATGCCTCACGTTGTGGCTAGACCTCGTCTTTGAGTCTCTCCCACGTCGTAGGTTGCCCCCGTCCCCTCCTTTCCCGTCGCGCCCGGTGAGAAGCCAGCCATGCCTAGCGACGTGCGTCGCTTCCTCGGCTATCGCCTCAGACGGCAGGGCTGGCACAAGGGGAGCGCCCCTTGTGAATCCCCCACTCCGGTTCCTCAGTAAACTGTTAACTTATGCCTAATTCTCCGCGTTTGAAAAGAACACTTAATTTTCCAGTTCGACTCAATCAGCTTGAGCTTGAAATGATTCGTATGAAGGCATCAGATGCAGGGCTAACTTGTGCAGAGCTTTTGAGGCGTAACGCACTCATGCGACCACTGCCTAAAAGATTCAGCAAAATATCAATTGCCACTTACCAAGAATTGCGGCGAATTGGGAACAACTTAAATCAACTTGTCAAAGCATCAAATACTGCTGTGAAAATGGGCTATCCACCACCAGCAGACCCAGCAACTCTAGAGCAACTTCTAACCCTATTAAATAACATCGGTAGACAGCTTACCCAAGCCCATAGCAGTGATGACGAACTGGAAGACCAGGAGGAAGAACTGGAAGATGATTGGGAAGCAGACTAAAGGCAAGGGATTTAGAGGATTACTAGAGTATCTGGAGGGGAAATCAGATGCTCGATTAATTGGCGGCAATATGTTCGGTAAAAATGCCCTTGAGTTAGCCAAAGAATTCAAAATTTCACGCCAACTCAACCCAGAAGCAAAACGGGCAGTGTATCACGTCTCTCTCTCCGCTGCAAAAGATGACCAACTCGATGATGACAAGTGGCAGGAGATTGCGACCAAATATCTAGAGAGAATGAATTACGACCCAGACAACATCCAGTTCGCCATTTACAGACATGCCGACACCGATGACGACCACATTCATATAGTTGCAAGTCGCATCCGACTGGATACAGGAATGGTTGTGCATGATAGTTGGGATTATGTGCGCTCTGAGAAAGTCTTACGCTCACTCGAAAAAGAGTATGGGCTTGTGCAAGTAACTGGTAGCCGTTCTAAGCAAGCAAGAACACCCAGTACTGGACAAATAAGGCGCATGAAAAGAGAGCAACAAGAGTATGAATCTGGTCAGCGGCAAACACCACCAGAACTACCTATTAAAGTAAAACTTCAACAAGCGATTGATGAAGCAGTACAGGACAAACCACCACTACCACTCATGATCGCCAGATTGCAACTTAAAAGCATCGAAGTACGGATAGGATTTACACGCACTGGGAAATCCAAAGGCATCAGTTTCAAGATGGAGGATCAACCATTTAGCGGCACAGACTTAGGGTCAGCATATACCTTCAATGGATTGCAAAAACACAAGCAAGTGGATTATGAACCAAAACGAGATGACGAACGAATTCAGAGATTAGTCGAGAATCCTAATTTGGCTAGAGAAATGCTTGAAAAACATTTGCAAAGACTCGCACAAGAAAAACAACAACAACGCAAATCCAGAGGTTTAGAAAGATGAGCAATAATTTTGAATTGGGCTTCACACCAGAAGACGAGGCACAAATGCTCAAACTGCTACCACCAAAATATGCAGATATGCGCTTCAAATACCCCACAGCAATCTGCAACGCAATCGACTTTTGGGATGACAACCCATTACCAACAAACTACAAACCCAGGTACATCGAAATCTACTATGCAGATAAAGCCGATAGCCCCCACATCTACTTTGAAAATGGCTCTGTAAAGTACATTAACTTACCACCGGACGTAGAGCAATCCCAGGTAATCCAAGTGTGGATTGATGGAGAATGCAGATATATCCAATTAGAAGGGCAGATTATCCTCAACAAACTCGGTAACGTGCAACTACCACAACTAAGAGTGACAGCCAGCACAATCGCCAACAGTTTACATCTTTTGAGGAAGTAAATATGTCACGTTATTTAAATAAAAAACAGCAAGAAAGATTTGACAAAATCATTGATGAATTTACCAACAACAAGGATACTGACCAACAAGGACTAACTATAAAGGTGGGCAGCACCATTGTTTACCGCCAGGGCATTGAGGGAAAGCCAGATGTTGACCGCATTAAACCAGAAGAACTAGAGAAACTGGAAACATCTGTTTTCCATTCAGAAGCAGCATTAGGAGTGGTAGAAATTGCTCTCTACACACCAGCCAAAGAAGAAGTCTTCAGATTTGAAAACGGCAATGTCACTATCAACCAAGGACGTGCTAATCAGCGCAGCGATGAAGAACCAGAAGAAGACTCACTGCAAGTACAACTACTAAACCAACAACAAGCAAAACTACAACCAATAAACAGTACCCAAGAACCCAGCCAAGACATCAACAACCAACAAACCAATAACACAATCTACTTAGATAAAGAATTTGGCTATCTTTCCACTGATTATTACCTTAACAATGCATCTCCCATTTTTGGCGAATGGGCAAAACAATTCACTCCCAATGGCATCTATATGATGAGCGTAATGGGGATAGATTGGCAGTATTTCGCTGATAAATACGAGCAGCATAAGGCAGCACAGGCACAGCCAACACTAGAGTCAGGGGCAGAGCTACCACAAAATCCACAAGCATTAGAACAACCACAAACCCAAAGAGCGATAGGCGATCGCGTAGCGTGTCCTCTGGAGGAGGCCCCGTTGGAAGCGATCGCATCAGAACAAGACCAACATCTGCAAAACCAAACTACTCCAGAGCAGACAACCAACCAGCAACTGCTCTCAACTATTGCCCAAATGCAGCAGCAGATTACTGAAATCCAAAAGCAATTCGAGGAGATGCGGCAACAACAATCACAACGCCTTGAGCAAGCCCCCAAACCACAAGAAAACCAACTTAACCAATGGGTTGATGGCATAAAGCAGAATTTCTCCACTGCAGTGCAGGAAATGAGTGAAGCTTTACGCGGTGGGATCGACTACCTGAAAAACACTTCCAGAGAGTTAGTAGGCAAAGGATTGGAAGCAGCAACCAAGTTGGCAGTAGAGACACTGGGCGAGCGCCATTCTGATGGCAGTAAAGTACTAACAGCAGGCAACATTGAGTATCGCCTTCAACAACAACAGTTATTAGCACAGCAGCAGGATTGGGCAAACCTCTCACTAGAAGAACGATTAGAAGCCATCCGCGCTCAATACGGAATCAACCAACAACCAACTCAAGGTGAAAAACAACAGCAGCAATTTAGAGACAGAAGCAGGTAGAAATGTTTGACAAATCAAACGAATCGTTTAACCCAGTTGGGTTAATGACCATTGGCATAGGTTTGGCACTGGGAATTATCTCATATAACATTGCCAAGTTCCTTGGACCATTATTCCCACTGCTCTTGCTCACCATCTGGTGGTTACCTAAAAGAGGACAATTCCCAGTCAAAACAGCCGCAATTATCACAATTATCTTTCTTGCATTGACTTTACTTTATGGATGGGGTGGATTGTGGCGGCTTAATTTAATTGTGGGTGCTGGTTTTGTTTTAATCCCCAGTAATCTATCAAATAAGGTACTACGCGGAACTACGCTAGTTACGACCAAGCAGCTGCAACGGGAATTAGCCAAAAAAGAAGCCAAACTACTCAAACAACAGGGTCAACAACCCACGACACCCAAACTAGAAATTGGTGGAATTGTACTGCCCAACTATTTAGAGAATTTATCTTTTGGCTTTTTTGGTTCCCCTGGCTCTGGTAAAAGCCAATCTATTTTGCAAATTCTCCACATCTTGCGTCAACGAGACGATTGGCGAGTGATGGTATTGGACAGAAACGGCGAACTCATGGAAAAGCTCTGGTGTGAAGGTGACCTCATCTTTCATCCAAAAGACGCCCGAAGCATTGGCTGGAGCCACGGAAGTGAAGGCGCACAGTTCAGCACTATTGCAGCAGGTTTAATTCCTGATGATCCCAAAGAGCGATTCTTCTCTGATGCTGCGAAGAATTTGATTGCCGATGTATATGAGCGTACCTACTCTAATACTGAAGTTTGGGACGTGTTAACCCGCTTTTCACTAGAACAACTGAAGGATTTTTTGGCTGGCACCGTATCAATGCGGTATTTTGAAGGAGAGAGTGGCAACACCGCAGGCAGTGTACTTGCTACTGCTGTTAATCAGGTGCGCTTTTATCAATCTTTAGCCAAATGCCCTGCACCAGCAGAATTTAGTTTTAGCAGATGGGGTAGAGACGATAATTCTTGTTGGATATTCCTCCCACTGTTTGAAGATGACGCAGAAACTTTTAAACCACTCATCACTACTTGTTTTGAACTGATGCTCAGGGGTTTACTGTCAAACGAAAACAGAAAACGAAAAACAGCCTTAGTCATTGACGAACTGGGAGCTTTAAGCCAGTTAAAGAGCTTACCCCGGCTCCTATCAGAAAGTCGTAAGTTTGGCGGTAGCGCATTTATAGGCACTCAAACCACTGCCCAAATCGAAGAAATTTACGGGGAAAGGGGAGCCAGAATTATCCTCCAAGGTTTGGCTACCAAACTCATCCTAAATATTAGGGATCAAGCCACAGCCGAACAATTCTCCAAAATGATTGGTGTACAAGAGCGAATCGATATCACCCGCTCAAAAACCTATAACCAAGATAACGGCAGTAGCTCTAGCCAAAATCAGCAAATCCGCGAAACCGCAGCAGTCTTACCATCCGAACTACAAAATCTTCCACCCTTAGAGGGATATTTAGTCATTGCAGATGGCTCCTCACCTGCCAGAGTGAGAGTGACACCCAAGTCATATCCATCTAATACCCAAAGGTTTGTACCAATAGACACGATAGTATAAGCTATGTTACGCAAACTCTTTTTTGGCGCTTGTATCGGTGGGCTTGTGATGGGACAGTTTTATTCAGCTCCAAAGGAACAACAAGCACTGGAAGAAAAGCTGCTACAAAATCTACAATCTCAGAACCAGCAAACACGGAAACTGGCAGAGAGCGAACTGCTTAAACTAGCTAAGCACAAGAGCATTAGCAAGTCAAAGCAAGCAGAAGCACTGATCCAACAAATTTTGGCAAACAATCCAAATTCAGCTTTAGCTCACATGAGATTGGCTGAAATCCAATTAAGGCGCTGGAATGTAAACAAAAATCCAACTGACAAAGCAGCAGGAATAAACCATCTCAGGCAAGCTAGAGAACTCTACAGGCAAGAAAATGCTGGGTTAATTGCTCAAAAGCTGGAGAAGGTGGAATCCCAAGTTAACCAAGGAATACCTGCTTACAGTTGGGACTTTCCCCGGTTTTAGTCGCACCCCTGGAAACGCGACTGGGGGACGCAAGCTGCACTGCCGTTTCGCTCGCTCGCACTGCGCGGTGTCTGCACTGCCCTACAAAGGTTTTTGGGTGAGCATCTTCATTGGCAGTAGGGGCAGGCAGACACTCTGCCTCCGCCGATTGTGCGCCCCCAGTCGCTCCGAGTTTGATTGCTGGTATTCGGATGCCTGCTCCTATAGCATGAAGCCTCGAAACGCCTCGCCTCAATTTCTACTATCTTCACCTATGAGTTTCAAAACGAACACTCTTTGAAAAGAATCCTCTATTTATTAAGAACTATACTGATATTATTTATCACATTTTATACTGCTATTTACCCCAAAGCGTTGTGTAATAAGCAGAAATGATCTAGGCAGACTTTATGGAATGATATTAGTCTGAAATGAGAAAATATATATTAAGGCTTTTTCAGTGACAGCTTCTATAATCGCTTTTTTTAATCAGTCTGGTGGCGTTGGAAAAACGACGCTGACCATGAATATTGGGTATCACTTGGCAGCTTTCGGAAAGCGAGTATTGCTTATTGATCTTGATCCGCAGGCTTCTCTCACAACGTTTATGGGACTAAAACCTTTTGAGCTAGAACGAACTATTCGTGATGCTCTTGTTCATGAGGAAAATGTACCGATTCACCAGAACATCCATAACATGGATTTAGTGCCATCGAATATCTTTCTTAGTGAGTCAGAAATGCAGTTGGTCACGGAATTCCGACGTGAATACAGATTACAAGATTCCTTGGAATCCCTTCAAGATGCCTATGATTTCATTTTGATAGACTGCCCACCTAGTCTCGGTCTTCTCAGTGTCATGTCCTTGGTAACGGCAACGAAGTTGCTGATTCCCATCCAAACCGAGTATAAAGCGGTTGAAGGAACGATGTTTCTGTTAAAGACAATCTCTGATTTAGTGAGAAAAGTTAATCGTGACATACAGGTTCTTGGGGCAGTACCTACCATGTATGATGATCGGACAGTGCAAGGCAGAAATGCCTTACAAACCATACAACTCATTTTTGAACAGTTGAAAGTACACAAAAACTTTCAAAATGCTCAAGTTTATCCTTCAATTCCTAGAAGAACTGACTTTGCTAACGCTTCGGCAGCCCATCAGCCACTAGCACTCTTTTCACCAGGAAACGATGCCCTGAAACCTCTAAATCAAATTGCTAAACACTTGGATGAAACAAAATGACAGTGAAGAAAAAGAGCCGTTCTCCTTTTACAGTAAGCAGCGGTAGCGTTCTCAACAGCTTCGTTACTGAGGAACCAGTAAAAGAAGGGGCTGGGGAATTCCTACCACTGACAGCGATCGCTTTACCGAAGAAGCAACCAAGGCGTTATTTCAACCCACAAAAGATGGAGCAATTAAAACTCTCCATTCAGGAACATGGTATTCTCGAACCATTATTGGTTCGACCCAATGGAAACGGACAATATGAATTAGTTGCTGGTGAAAGGCGCTATCGTGCTGCTCAAGAATTACAGCTTGAAACAGTTCCCGTAGTTATCCGAGAGTTAGATGATAAAAAAGCCTTTCAGCTTGCTCTTATTGAAAATCTTCAACGTGAAGATTTGAATCCTATTGAAGAAACCGAAGGAATTCTGGAATTATTGGTCATAGAGTTAGGGCTTCCAAGAGAAGAAGTAATATCTATTCTTAACCTTGATGCCAATGCCAAAAAACGTGGTCAAGAGTTGACGGAAAACGTTTTACGTCAAATCAATCAAATAGAAACTATCTTTTCCCTGATTGGAAGGCTGGGTCCACAAAGTTTTCGTACGGCACGATTGCCGTTATTAAATTTACCTGAAGATGTTTTGGAAGTTTTAAGACAAGGGAATCTGGAATACACAAAAGCCAAGGCGATCGCTGGAATCAAAGACCAAGCACAAAGGAAATCCCTCTTAAAAAAAGCAATTTCCCAAGATTTGTCTCTAAGTCAGATTAAAGAGCAGATTTCAAAAATAAAATTCGCAGAGACGAAAGGGAAGGGAGGTAGCGATAACAGCACAAAAACTTATGCAAGCCGAATGAAAGAAATTTATACAAAAACAAAGAAAATGAAATCTTGGGATGATCCGGATAAGCAGAAGCAGTTTGAGGCATTGTTAGAGCAGATGGAGAAGCTGCTATAGCGGTACAATTTATTCCTTGCTAGAAGCAACTACACTCTGACAGCAAAATCCTAAACCTAAAGTAAGCATTGCAGTACGGGCGCTATGCCCTGATGTACGATGATTTTAGATGAATGTCGTTAAAGTGAAAATGATAAGCAACCGAAATCAATCTCACGTATCTTGTAGAAGGTTGTAGTTATTTTTCTATAAGTTCGCAGTTTCCTGGCAAATTGTCACATAGTTTGAAAAATGAGCTTATCTGGACAGCAGTTCAAGGAAATACAATTCGCTTTAGTGAGTGCTTTCCCAACGGAATCGTCATTAGAGCAAATGCTGTTGTTTGAATTAGATAAGAACCTGAAGGCAATTGCAGGTGAAGGAAGTTTACAAGACATTATCTTCAGAACAATACAAACAGCAGAAGCACAGGGATGGATTGAAGACTTAATTCGTGCAGCGCGTAGCACAAACCCTGGGAATTCAAAATTACAAGCTATTGCCCAAACACTTGGGACGGCTTCGCAGGAATTGTTTAATATACCATACCCGCGCAACCCGTTTTTTACAGGACGTGAAACTGTTTTGCAAGAAATGCGGAATGCCCTGTTAGCAGGGAAGTCAGCCGCATTGAGCGGGTTGGGTGGTATTGGCAAAACCCAAAGTGCTATAGAGTATGCTTATCGCTATCGCCATGAGTATCAGCCGATCTTGTGGGTGAGGGCGGCTGAGCAGCCAGAATTGGTGTCAGGTTTTGTGCAGCTTGCAAAGTTACTCAATTTACCCGTTAGCCAGGAGAAAGATGAAAGCTTAATAATTGCCGCAGTGAAGCAGTGGTTAGCAACACATAACGGCTGGCTATTAATTTTGGATAACGCCGACGAAATACCGATGTTGCGGGAGTTTCTGCCAGGGGCGCATCAAGGTCATGTGTTGTTGACGACCCGCGCTCAGGCTACAGGGATATACCAGCGAATTGAAATCAAAAAAATGCAACCGGAAGATGGGGCGCTGTTGCTGCTGCGGCGTGCCAAACTGATTGCAGAGCAGGCGGGGTTGGATGCGGTAACTGAAGAGGAACGCGATTTAGCAGAGATAATCTCGCGGGAAATGGACGGTTTACCCTTAGCATTGGATCAAGCAGGAGCGTTTATTGAAGAAACGCCCTCCAGTTTGGCGGAGTATTTGCAATTGTACCGGGAAGAAGGGGCGAGATTGCTGGCAGAACGAGGCGAACTGGCAATTGACCACGAGAGCGTGAGCATCACCTTTTCCCTAGCCTTTAAGAAGGTGTTAGAACGCAACCCCACCGCCGCCGATCTGATTCGCGTTTGCGCCTTTTTAGCAGCCGATGGTATTCCCGAAGAAATTTTTACCAAAAGTGCGGCTCAATTGGGTGAAAATCTCAACCGATTAGCAGATAAACCCCTAGATTTTGTGAAAGTCATCGCAGAAGCGGGACGGTTTTCGCTGATTTACCGCAACACAAATAATAAAACCTTTGATATTCACCGCTTAGTGCAGGAAGTATTAAAAGCCGAGATGGATGAAGACAGTTGCCGTCTGTGGGCAGAAAGGATTGTTTGTGCGATCGCACAGGTATTTCCTGAGGCTGAATATGCAAATTGGCGGGTGTGTGAGCAACTTTTATCCCATGCGATCGCTGCAATTCATTGGATAAAGCAGTATCAATTTGAGTTGAAAACAGCCGCTTTATTACTTGCTAGGACGGGCTACTACTTAGAAAAACGCGGTCGGTACTCTGAAGCAGAACCACTGTATCAAAAATCATTGGAACTAAATCAACGGCTGCTGGGAGAAGAGCATCTCTCTGTCGCCGAAAGTTACAACAACCTGGCTTTACTCTACTATTCCCAAGGACGGTACACAGAAGCAGAACCACTGTGTCAAAAAGTATTGTCACTAAAGCAACGGCTGTTGGGAGAAGAGCATCCCTCTGTCGCTACCAGTTACAACAACCTGGCTTTACTCTACAAATCCCAAGGACGGTACAGTGAAGCAGAACCACTGTTACAAAAAGCATTGGAACTAAATCAACGGCTGCTGGGAGAAGAGCGTCCAGATGTCGCCACCAGTTATAACGACCTGGCAGGACTCTACCAATCCCAAGGACGGTACAGTGAAGCAGAACTACTGTATCAAAAAGCATTGGAACTAAATCAACGGCTGCTGGGAGAAGAGCATCCTTGGGTTGCCACCATTTACAATAACCTGGCAGGACTCTACAATTCCCAAGGACGGTACACTGAAGCAGAACCACTGTATCAAAAAGCATTGTCACTGCGGCAAAGGCTGCTGGGAGAAGAGCATCCAGATGTCGCCACCAGTTTCAACGGCCTGGCTTTACTCTACCAATCCCAAAGACGGTACAGTGAAGCAGAACTACTGTATCAAAAAGCATTGGAACTAAATCAACGGCTGCTGGGAGAAGAGCATCCTTGGGTTGCCACCATTTACAATAACCTGGCAACGCTCTACGATTCCCAAGGACGGTACGACCAAGCAGAACCTCTGTTACAAAAAGCATTGTCAGTCAGGCAACGGCTGCTGGGAGAAGAGCATCCGGATGTCGCCCAAAGTTATAACAACCTGGCTTATCTCTACTATTCCCAAGGACGGTACGACCAAGCAGAACCTCTGTTACAAAAAGCTTTGGAACTAAATCAACGGCTGCTGGGAGAAGAGCATCCCTCGGTCGCCACCAGTTACAACAACCTGGCAGGACTCTACTTTGACCAAGGACGGTACAGTGATGCAGAACCTCTGTATCAAAAAGCTTTAGAAATTGCTGAACTCAGTTTAGGGATAGATCATCCTCGCACAGCCACTATCCGTGAAAAACTAAAATCCTTGCGCGATAATTAGGCTTAACACCAGTGTAGTCAAAAATTATAAATTATTTGCTGTTGTAGCATTCCACGAAAGAGCAGAATAAAGCTAAGGCGATCGCTGAAGTCAAAGACCAAGCACAACAGAAATCCCTCTTAAATAAAATCTTGGGATGATCCAGATAAGCAGAAGGAATTTGAGACGTTACAACGACTAAAAAAGCAAGTTAGCAGTTTTTTCCCCATAGTAATGATTAATGCTCTTTCGTATCCTTCTTATTTTGCTCCTGTTGCTCAAGCCACGTTTCGACAAGATCGACCATGACTTCAGACATGGTTTTATCAATGGCGGTGCAAGCGAGTTTGAAGCGACGTTTCACATCTTTATCAATATATGCGCTGATTTCGGTCATATTTGGCGGAATTTTGGGCATGGCAGGACAGGATTTACGGGGTTACTCCGATTATCGCAAAGCAGGTTCATCCCAATACGGGGTACTTAGGTTGCATTTTTACGGGGTTACGGGGTAAAGTAAGAAGCATAATCTAACCTAAATTAACCTAACTGGGGAGAAGGTGACGCATTCCCAGCACAGAATCAAGCGTCTAAACAAAGCTCATTAGACCCAAAATAGTTCACGCCTAATTAACAGGGATATTGAATTCAGTTAGACGTTGGAAAGCCAGGGAATTTCTAAAAAAGCACTTTCTGTATAGGACGGAATAGTGTGCATAGCAAAAAGTTTTAGGAGGTACCAAATGGTCTTATTGCAGCCGAAAAAGGCTGAACAGTCCTCTTTACCAACAGCCACAGCAACAGGTGTTGATACGGGTGCTGGGCTGGTGAAAGTGGTACTGGGTAGTGGAGCATCCCAGCAGCGCGTTCGCACCCCCGCCAAGATTGTGGAAGTCCGAGAGGAACTCCATGATGAATTGACCTCAGAGGAGGGGGGACACTTTTTCTATCACGAAGGCAGCCGCGAGGATTTGAAAAATCGGGAATTTCTCACTGGCAGCCTTGCCGCCTGGAAAGCGCCAACTTCCCACATCAAACTGTCGGATAACCCCGCATTGAAGGCTGAGTATGTTTTACATATGTGCTTGGGTGCGTTGGCAACGCTTCCATATCGGGAAACCTGGAATCTGTATCTTGTTCTGAGCAGTCATAACACACAGATATTCCGCGACTTGGTGATCGAGAAAAGCAGCGGTAGCCATATAGTGAGCTTTGGGAGCAAAGATAATCCTAAATCTAAAGTGTTTCTCACGGTATCCCTGGTGGTGCCAGAAGGGGCTGGCAGCTACGGTTATTGTGCCTCCTACAAGCCAGAGCCGCTGATTGACCGGGCAGGGCAGGTTATCTCGATAGATTATGGTACGAGTACCTGTATTCCCACCGTGTTTGCTCCCAATGGAAAAATCATCCACCGTGCCGTACTCCCCGTCGGCGGGTGCATTGATTTACTGGAGGCGATCGCCCAGGATGTGGAACTTGTTAAATTTCTGGGTACAGGCAGGGCAGGGGACACAGAGATTATTCGGCAAGGCATTGAGAATCGTAGTTTCCGCTATGGAACCCGCAATTTCCAGTTTCAGCAGATTTACCTGAAACACCTTAAGCCGTGGCTAGAGGACAGAAGCCGACTTGCCTTAGCGGAAGTGGAAGAATGGCGGGACGCCGCACAAAGCATTGTGGCGTGGGGTGGTGGCGCAGCGTTGCCTTTTACAAAAGAAATGTTTGAAAAGCTGGGCATTCAGCCTGTGCCGGAGGCTTGCTGGGCAAATTCTCTGGGACTTCAGAAGATTGCAGAAGCACGTTTACCAATGGGGAAATAACATGGCAGAAAACAAACGAGTCAGGATTGAGAGTCACATTGAGGCGTATCTCAAAACCCATGCCCAAAGGGTTCTGCATAAACCTGCCTCCACCATGACTCCCCAAGATTTCAGTACCTTAGTGAATACCCTTCTCTACGAACATCAACTGGCACACGGCTTTGTTAAGAAAATACCTTTTGCCGGAATTCTTGAATGGTTATCTGGTCTTATTGCCGTAGCTCCAGCAAATCTGTCCCTCATGCCCCAACGCCATCAGCAACAGGCTCCGCTAACCGCAGATCAGCCGGAAGATTTGAGCTTTTACAGTGCCTTGGGTCATCTTTATGAGCAGGAGGCGGCATGATGGGCAGACCCGTTTTTGACTGGAATCAGCAGCGTGATGGAACGCTAGGAGACAAATTGATTCAGGAAGTAGCCGCTACTCCTCTTCATGTTGACTACGACGGACATTGTACGCAGGGAGCGCTACCTCTCGTTTTGGATGCGGCTAATGCCACAGGGAGGGCGGCTAGCTACTACGAAGAACCGGGGCAGCCGGGACAGTACAGTTTCACCCTTTCATCCCACGAGCCGGAAAGTTAAAGGAGAGATGAATACTATGGCAACGCAAACATCGCCATCCGACATCTTGGAACGGATTGCGGACATTCGACAGCAGATTAACGACATAGCCGGAGCACCGGAAGTGTTGGCACTTGTGGTATCTGGTGAGTACCACCCAGACCTTCGATTGGGAGATGCGATTCAAGCCCTGGATGAGCTTGCCTATGCTTTGCAGGAATTTCTCAAGGCGACTGTCAAAGACAATGAGCCGCAGAAACAGCCAATGATTCTGTTGCAAGGAGGGTTAGTATGAACCGTTGATCGGCTTGCACTTTCAGACGTTACAGTATCTTGCTCAGCATTGAAAACAGACAGCGCCTGGATTGTTTGCCGACAAGAAGGCGCTGCTGACTCCATGAGTTGAAGGAGTATCTTCATCATGACACATCACATTCAACAGAACGACGCTTTTAGTTGTGGGTCAAAGCCTCTGGGCTATTACGGACTTGGTTCCATTGCCAATCGTCCATCCGATGACGCGGACTTGATCTTTGATGATTTGCAAGAACAGTACGGTGCACGGTTAGAGCGAATGGAACGCTTATCTAAGCTGGCGTTTCGGGCAGCATTGGTCAGTTATCTGTATCTTCTGGAGCTTTCCGCAGCAAGCGGAGAGGGAATTCCGGAAACGCTTATCGACATGGCAATAGATGCGGTTTGTCCTGCTTTATGGACGGATGAATCAGAACTGTATGACTACATTCAAGAGATTGCCACGCTCGACAAAGACCGCATTGAAGCACTTATCGAAGCTCTCACAGCGCAACTGCGCTACGATGGCGTACTCAAGACCAAGGAGGCAGCTTAATGGTACGCCCCTCTTGGCAGGAGAACGAAGGGTTATACGAAGCAGCCGCTGCCCATTTCACCCAGGCAGGGATGCCAGAGGGCATGGCAAAGACCGCCGCGTACATCGTCGCCACTGATAGTATCAGCGGAACACAGGAAAATCCCACCGAACGAACCCCAGAAATGCAGGCAGCAGTGTGGGAAGCTTGGCACTGGATGAACGAGCATGGCAAGCTGGGCAGCCAACTGCCGGAGGTGCAGCCATGAAAACACTTTCCAATCAAGGAGGGCAGGAGGATGGAGGCGAAAGGCAAACTTGACCTGACCATACCGCTTGCCTGTGCCTCAGCATTTTTACTGTTGCAGTTGTGGCAAATGCGCGACCAGGTGCAGGCAGCCCATACAGACAGCAACCTGTGTCAATCCAAGCTTGAACAGACATACATCACTATAGACAAGCTTCGCGGATTTAACCGCTAGGGAATTCCACTGCCGGATGCTCAGGAGATAACGCAGATCCGCATCCGGTATACCTCAGCAACATGATATATGACCACAGAAAACCATAGGAGAGTACCATATGGGGTTGGTAAAATGGCAACCGAGACAGCGCAGTAAATACCGCTTGACAGAAACGCCAGCGTCTCAGGTGGTACAGAACCACATTCAACGCTACACCGGAGTAGACATTCTGGGCAAGCTGATGAACGGTCAGCTGAAGGTGGAGGATGTGGCGAATCTGGCGGACATCCGCAAATTCATGAGCGAGCAGCGCGAGGTTTTGGAGTATGCTGCCAAGCACTTAGAGGAAATCTTTGAGGACGTTGCCCAAATTGAATTCCATCTCAAGGAAATCATCACTAAAGGACTGAAGTCCAAGGAGCAGATCAATAAATATCTCAAAGATGTCCTGATTGCCGGACGCAAGCATGAGAACAATGTGCATCTCTTGAGCGCCCAGCTTCAAAACGAAATGGGCTATCTCGAAGCCCAGCAGTATGGTGAACTGTCCCTAGAAGCCCGTAAGGCGAAAAACAAGATGTACCTGCTGCAAGCTGATTTCACGGCACGAGAAGACGAAATTGATGCCAGCCATGACACCGCCTTGCAAGACCGTGACCTGCGGAAGGCGGAAGCAGAGCAGAAAGCTACCCGTCGCCTGCTCATGACCCAAGGGTTTGGTGCGTATGCCGGAGCCAAAAGCTCCCGTCCTGGCAATACCAGCAATTTCAACTTCGGACGCATGGTTGCTAGTATCTTTGGGTTCAGGAGGTAGTCGCTGATGTTCGGCAGGCAGCGCAACAGTTTTGAGGATTATACTGGTGGCTTCTTTGCAGAAGCCCAGGAAGAGCAGCAGCCAGCAAGCGCAACACTGACAAGAATTCGCGCCGTCAAAACAGGCGTGGGCATAGCTGTCTGGTTTGCGCTCGCCCTCAATGTCTCCCTGTGGAGCCGGGATAACGATAACCGAATTTGGGCGTGGTTGGTACTGATAGGGCTAAGATCCTCAACCGTTGTTGCTTTATTATCCAAGGGAAATGAGGGGAAAGCCGAGGCAATCGCTGGCAGCATTGCCACCTTGGCAGGAATGATTGGTGGCGGAGCCTATTGAAGAAAGGTAGGAGGTGAGGACCAATGGAACTCCAGCAGCAACGCGGCATAGCAGCAGGAATCCTGTTCACTGCTGGAGTGTTTTTTGGCATTGGCGCGAGTGGCGGGTTCAATCTTAATTTCAACCCAATCACTGAATACTGTTTACCGGACACCGAATGTCGAAGACGAGATTTCGTTGACAGCCGGATTTTCCAGAGTTTTCAGGAACAGGCGGCAAGACGTGCAGAAGAACTGGAACAGCGTCGGCTTGCACGTCACAATGCACGCACACGTAGGAGGCAGCATCAAGACCAGCTATTGTATGGCGAGGAGTTACAGTCAGGATTGACCCGCCTAAGCGAGGACGCGGAAGATAGCTGGGAGAGTTTTGCCTATGGCGCGGGATTGACGGCAGAGAAAGCCAAGCACATTTTCAGCAGCGCCAGCACGAAGCGGTTTCTCGATGTCACTGCTGAGGCTCGATACCGGGGCTGGCAATTGCAGTTATGGCAGCAGCAGGATGGATATGCGACGTTACGCCGGGTTTTAGCAGCACTGAGTGGGGTCAGTTTCCTTGGTGCTTACTGGCTATTGCATCTGCTGGAAGACGGGCAGCCCAGGCTAGACAGGGAAGCAACAATTGATCTGGAATTCCATGAGAAACAGTACCGTGAGCAGAAACAAGGAGCTTTTAACCTCTTTCTGGAGGGAATGGCGTGGAATCTGGCAGAAGCTGAGCTGGTACTTAAGGAAACTTTTACGGGCTTGACCAGACGGCAGATTGCTCGCCTAGAAGCGCAAATCGAAAACCCCCGCCTGTTATCTGCTGATCATGAGAAGGAAGGAGGGCAGGGGAGTGACCACAACCAGCCAGCCCTCACCGGACAGACCCTGGACGACTTGACCAGCCCGAAGAACAAGGTCAATCCAACCCAGCAGCGTCCACCTACAAGAAACACGGGACAGCATGGGACAGCAGACCCTGTAAAGGAGACGTGGGATTTCATCAGGAACTGGGAACGCGGTTGGATTGTCCTGTTGCTGGAAAGTCCTGTCCTAATTTGGGGCGGACAAGGCAGCTTCAAGAGTTACTTTGCGGCGTATCTCGCCCTCCTGCGCTATTTTCTCAAGGGACACACCCTGGAAATTGCCGACCCGCACCTGAGCCTGAACCAGCGCAAGGCATGGAAAGCGCTTTTGGAACTGGGAATTCCAGCGGTTGGACATAAGAAGGACTATGCCGCCGTCGCGCAGCAGATTCAGTCATACCTGCGCCGTGTCGATGAGGCGGACGATGAAAAGGCATGGTATACAACGATTTTTGATGAGGTAACGCAATATTCGCTCAAAAAACCAACCAAAACGCTGGCACCGGAACTGATTCTCAGCTGCATCAGCGATGCCCGGAAAGGCAAAGAAGCGCCCATCCTTGTGAGTCACAACAACACCCAAGCCCTGCTTGGCGGCGTGGAAGGAGCGAAGAAAGCGTTGTCCGAGGGACTTATTCAAGTTCATCTGTTCAACACGCGGGACACGGAGACGGGAGAGTTCAAACCGCAGTTCCGAGGCGAGATCACAGGGTTGACCGATGACAGCATGGACTTTTCCCGCATCTCGATTTACCCCCAGAAGATGCATCCTGAGTACCTGCTGCAGCTGTTTAGTGGAGCAGATGACAGTGCAGACAGGGCTGAGGAGCAGACAGAGCCGGAGTCCCCTTCCGTCACCCCAGCACCGGAGAACAGGGAGGAACCTGTGGACTTGTGGCAGAAAGCCATTGATCATCTTACCCGCAGTTGGAACGCGGCACCGCCAACACCACCCTCAGCACCGCTGACACCGCCGTCTGATGCGGGTTTGGATGATAGTGACGCCCGTGACGTGGTGTCGGAGGAGAGGGCAGGGGAGGAGGACAAGACGGAAATTTCCCCTGATGCCTATGGTGACGACACCAGGGACACTATTGAGGAAACGCCAGCATCCTTACCCTCTAAAGGTGACAGCCGTGATGAGGCAGTGCCAGAGGAAAAGACATACACGCCTGCCAGCCTCAGCCGGGAGCAGATACTGGCACTGATTGACATGATGAAGCTGCGAAAAATCAGCATGACCAAAATTATCGAAACGTTGTGGGGTGTGACCAAGAGTGGACGGGAAGATGCGCCGTGGCAGAAAGCACGGGAAGAGTATCGGGAACTGACCGGAGAGTAATCACTAGGAGAAACGACGATGAAGACTTATCAAAAATTCAGCAAATCTATTGAGGCAATTCTTACCAAGCTCAACACCATCAAAACATCACCGGAGTGGCTGGAAATCATTCACAATCCAGCCGCCCATCCAGACTTAATCACTGACTTTGCCGCGTGTCTTACAGCTGCCAAGGATTTAAGGACGCACTTTGACGTGAGCCTGCACTCCATGCAGCAGACCACAGACAGACAGCAGGAGCTACGCAAAGAAATCCAGGAGGAAGCCGCATGAGTTTCGGACAACATCTAGAAGTTGGATTGACCAATTTGGGCGCATCGTTGGAGCGGATCGCCACCAACTTTAAAAAACATCGGGATGAAGCGATCGCCCTTGGACTGATTTCTGATGAGAGAAAATTGGAACTGCTCAAAGCGGAATTATTTCGCCGCGTCAAAGCAGATGAGCCAACGCATAACATTACAGATGCCATTGAGCTTTTGGTGGAATTGCAGAAGCAGGAGGATAAACGCTTTGACAGTTTGGGCGCACAAATAGATCGTGTCCTGACTTCAGCCCTTGTATTGGGTGTAGCCCTGACCGCTTTGAGTTTTGTAGCAAGTTGGCGTTGCGGCAGTAGCCGCTCGCCCTTCTGCCAAAAGGCAAGGGTGATACCGGATGCCATTGTGCGGCAATTCCAGGAACCCCCAAAACCTAATGAATTTTTATTAAAAAAGTTCAACTGGTCGCGGCAAGGAGTCCCCCACCATACGTACTCGTTGGTGGGGGAGGAATGCCGCTCCGGGATTAGGTACTGGGGACTGGCGACTGGGAAAATGCCCCAAAATTTGGGAGGGGTTAAAGCCCCGGACATAATTTTTCGTTTGATAACCCAATCCCCAATCCCTAATCCCCAATCCCCAGTCCCTTTTACTGGACGGAGGGTTGCGCGATGAAAGTTCACTGGCGGGACGTCCCTATCCTATTTTTAGAGCTGACCGGAACGCTCACTATCCTTGGCGGTGGTATAGCTCTCCTGGTGGGAACATCAGGATGCTTGATGATTTCGACAGAACAAAAGCTGCAACCGTATGAACGACTGTTCGCATGGATGCAGGTGTATGGGTTGTTGTCTACTGGTTATGGAATGATCAGCACCGGGGCTGGTATGGCAGCGACACAATACCTTGCTCAACAGGAGGAGAGACCGCAACAGGAACAACAACGGGACTTGACCATACCACCTGCCTGCAAGAGTTGCCGCAATTATCATGGGCAATGGTACGGCACGAACCGTCTGATATGCGGCATCCATCCTCACGGCTGGAGCGACGAAAACTGTCCCGATTATGAGCAGGAAGAGCAATGATTCTAACCTGGGACAGATTAACACAACAAAAAAGAATACTCCTTGAGAAAATTAGCTCTCAATGGAGTATCCTTATAAACATAACAGTGTAGTTAGGTAAATCGATAAGCGTCGATTCACCCTCTTTGATTTTGTTGTTTGCTGGGATACCCATCAGGCAACAGGACCCCGATTGGTGTAAGCGAAGGGATCTCTGCCAAGATTTCCCAACGGCTTGTTTTGCATGAAAACGGCGTAAGCCGGATAAGTGCATAGCCTGATTGCACTCTATGTAATTTGTATTACGCAGCATGGGTCTGAAAAGGCAATTTCAGATACCCACCTTCACGTTCTGGATTCATCCTAGCACAGAACGCGAAAAATTCTGCTGTGCTGCGGAAGAATTCACCTGGAAAAAATTATGTTGATCACAGCAGTATGGGAAAAATACGGATATGAGCCGCCACCTCAAGCAGGGTGCTGTAAGCTCATCCAGGATTCCTTCCTGAAGAGGAAAAAAACGAAATCGGTCAAAAATAGCACCAAACCTGCCCTGACGAGGATTTTCAGGAGGCAAATCCTATGGTAGCGCAAGGCAGGCGAGAATGGCAGGATGACCATGATCATGACCATGACCAGGGTAGGGAAGGGCAAAGCTTACTGCCAGAAGACCCTTTAGGACAGCGCTTCCTGGAACATTTCCATCATCCGTGGGGATTTATTTATGCTCCCGTCCCTGAAAAAGGAGAGCGCCCAGCGTGGGTGACAGAAAATAGTTATCCCTTGCAGCCCAGGAATCTCTGGAGACAGTACCTGAGTGCGACGGTGCTGCTGGGTTTAAGTTTTGGCAAGTGGACGGATTATCTGATGCTGGATATTGACTTCGGCAGCCAATACCATCCCCGCAACAATCCCCAGCGTTTTCAAGAACTGTTGGGCGTACTGGAAGGAATCGGCTTAGTCCGTCCCGTCCTCGTGCAGAGCAGTGAGAGTGGCGGCATCCATCTGTATTATTTCTTCAACAAACCGTTACATTCCTTTTCTCTTGCCTGCGCGGTGTCGTTAGCCCTCAAGGAAGCAGGGCTAACAGTAAAGTCCGGGCAGTTAGAGCTATTCCCCAATCCCAAACCCTATGGATTGGACAAGCCAACGAATTTCAAAGCGCACCGTCTGCCCTTGCAAACTGGTTCGTACTTGTTGGATGATGACTTGCAGCCTTGTAGTAACGACCTGGCGGAATTCCTCGATGCCGCTGAGTGGTCAGCAGCCGGACAGGATGAGGAGATGCTGGAGCAGGTGCTCACGGCGGCGCGGAAACAGAAGGTGTTTTGGTCGTCGTCTGGCAAGCGCAACGCCGCCCAGGTGTGGAGACAAGACTTGGAAGAGCGGATTAGCGAAGGTTTCACCGACGCTCACCAAACGAATTATCTGCTGAAAGACATTGGGTGCTATGGGATTGTCTTTCAAAAACTTCAGGGGCAGGACCTTGTGGAGTATATCGCTGCCACAGCGCGAGCCTTGCCTGGGTATGCTCAATACTGCCATCATCAGCACGAGATTAAAAAGAGAGCAGCAGAGTGGGCACGGTGCTGTGAGGGTTTCTATACCCCTTACCCCTCCTACCCGAATCGCCTTCGCTCCTACAAAGAGCAGTTTGGCTCGCGTCAAGAAGCCGCTAACAACATTGTCGGTTTTTCGCCCAACCAACAGCGCCATGAACAGACCTTTGCCCGTATAACCGCTGTAGTGACAGCACTGAAGGAGCAAGGGACATTCCCCAGCACCAAGAGCGAACGTGCCAAAGCGATTATTGCCACCTCAAAAGTATTATACGGGGTAGGGGTATCGCAAACCACTTTACATAAGTCTAATTACCTAAAACTCTGGCATCCCGACCATGAAAAAGAGCGTGTAAACGCTGATGAGATACAGGTTTGCGCCCCGCAGCAGCCGGAAAAATACCCCCCATTGCCAGATCCGTGGTTGCAAGAGTCAAACCCTGAAATTCCTGCACTACAAGCAGTTCAGGAAATTAGCGACCCGATTTACACGCTCCCCCCCTATATGAAGGTTTTTTGTTTGCCGCAGGCAAAGGAAATTGAAATTGAAAATTTTAATTTTCTTCAATTTTCAACACATAAGCATAACCAATACCTGCTGTCCGGGGGCGCGGCGCTGACAAACGATAAGCCAGCCTTATCAATGGAGCCAACGCCTGATGCTTCCGTTGTTCCAGACGATAGCAGTGCTAGCCAGAGTAGCATTGATAGCGAAAATGATAGCAGTGGAGCAGATGTCTTGTCCCCGTATTCCCCAGCGTCTAAACAGGCTTCTACACCTATTTCTACACCATTGTCTGTACTAGACGATGATTCACATGGTGATGCGCCAGCGGCTCTGGAAGACATTTTCTCCGCCTTACTCCGCCCTCTTGTGGTTTCAGAGCTGATAGCAAAACCGTTGCCGGAGCGTTGTGAGGCTGATGCCGCTGCCAGTGCCTTCACCCCGGAACAGCATCGGCAAGCTGCCAGCTTAAGGGTACAAGCGTTCATTAAAGCCAAGGAACGGGTGAAACGGTACTGTCTTGCCCAAGAGATTAAACTCATGCTGTGGCAACGCCAGGAGGTGGAACTGCTTGCGAAGCGAATACTGATAGCGCAGTCCGGTTCGCCCATCCTTTGGCTGGAAGCAAGGGAGTGGTTTACGGTGAACTGGGACGGTCTAAAACGGCGGGGATTGGGTTGGATCGGTATAAATCTGTTTCCTGATCTTTTTGGGTAGTTTTTGGCGGTGAGCCGTGTTCCAGGTCTCTTCTGCTATCAATTCCGTTGGCACGGGCGAGATCATGCTCAACATGGCGATCGCTCCCCGCACCTGGTCTTGTTCCACCTCCAGATACCGTTGCAACTGCTCCAAGTTGCGATGCCCACTGATTTCCTGAATCACCCTTAGTGGGACATTGTTCCGGTGCATAATGGTCAAGGCAGTCCGGCGGCAGCTGTGGGTGGACGCGCCCTCAATGTCCGCACGCCTGCACCCTTCCCGAAAGATGAGAGACGCATACTCTTCATGCAAATGCCCCCGTCCCCAGTTGCCAGGGAACAGGTAGCCATCCTCTGAAGGTTTAGGTTTATACACTTCCAGGTACCGCCGCAGATCATCCATCACTGGAATGGTACGGGTAGCCAGTTTGCCCTTAGTGTTCCCCTTGCGAATGATAAGCTCTGGTCTAACTCGTCCTTTGCTGTCATAGACATCCCTGATACTCAGGGTGACAGCTTCCCTGACCCGGCAAGCCGTATAAAGCATGACCGCGCACAAAGTTCGGTCGCGTAGCGTCAACAACCCCTCTGAAAAAAGGCGTTGAATCTCTTCGGTGGTCAGAACCTTGGCTTTCCCGTGACGGTCAACTTTCACTGCTGCAATTGCGGATAATAATACTTTATTATTGCAGAAGTTTTAAAGCAGGCAGTAATTGGTGATAGTAGCGCTTGAACGCGCTCGTTTTCTAGCAGTCATCAAGAAGGAGAAGTAAGAGACTTCCAGAGTGCGATTCGTTGATGACCGAACGCTATAAGTAATAAGTCATCCAGGAAATATGTTTCCTGAACTCTCCCTTGATGGAGGTGCAAATCCTCCTGCCTAAAGTTCAGGCTAACTCAAGACCTACCCACAGTGACCGGACTCGGAATTCTGGGGGCTGAAGCTGGGAATAGGATGCAAAATGATAATGATTGTAAGGGGTCGGGGGGATAAAGCGATTGCCGACGGCAACCGCTTTATCCCCCCGATAATTGGAGTACAAGCCAGGCTGGGCTTGGCATAAGTGGCAGGAGATGCAGTCCCTATACGGGCTGTCTTGGGCATAGTATTTTGAAGGTAAAAATGTTTTAGGAAAGCACAAAGTAAGAAACTCAGCAGAAAATTTCTTACTAACACTTGTCGCAACTAAGCAATGACAATGGTTTTAGAAGCCAATGCGGTGTACCGTTCTTGCGCGGTCGGGGCTTATTTTCTCCAATTGCAATCGCCCAGGTGCGATCGGGCAAGGAAGTTACTCAGCACTGGCATCTACAACCCTTTACTACAAAAGCTTATTCATTCAAAGACAAAACAAGTTGAGGAGGAGGAATATGATGATCGCTCCTCATAGGAACTACGGCAGTACCCACTACAAAGAATTCAATGATATGTGAGTCCCAGCTATAGCTTCCTTCACTAATCTGTACACCTACAATTCCTTCTGCCTGCAGGTGCATAGCCTCTTGTTGCATCCGTTCTATTGCTAATTCACGTGCATCATATAGAGCTTGGGTAAAGTCTGCCATTTCAATATTTTTGGTTAAGTTCTGTAGCCGTTGCCTTAAACCTTGGTAGGCAATATGGTACACGCAGCTTCCCATCACCATACCTACAGGTCGGTAGCCCGCTTTCAACAGGGTCCAAAAATCTTGACCAGATAAATCACTAGTAAAAGGTTTGCCGTGTATCGTACGGTATGATGCCTGCCGATCAGTAGCGTAAACAGCAGTGCCAATAGCTACAAACTCAATTAAGTGCCGTCCCCACTCTGTATGTTTAGCTGTAAGACGTACTGCTACGATTCCATCAGCACCTAGAGCATCAGCTTCTTCTTCCATACGGCTCATAGCCAGTTCACGAGCGTGATACATTGCTTGGGATAGCACTGTCATTTCCTGACTTTGATTCCAACCAGCCACTTGATAACCTGTATGATAAATCGAGCAGCCAACAACTAACCCTAGAGGCTCAAATCCTGCTTCTTTAATTAGCAAAAATTCATTAACCGACAAATCACTAGTGAATAAGCGAGGATGCCCACCTTCACCACGCATACTTTGCAATCGCTCAAAACCGTGAGTAGGTATATTATGTGGAGTGGTAGTACTCGCATCTAATTGATTGGAATCATCAAACATGGCACTATCCTGTTAAATGAATATGCTTACAGCAAAGTTGCCTATCTTAACTTGCTATACTTCCAGTGTTCCAACTTGCTAGCAGCCAAGTTATAGGACAGTAGAGGTGAACTAATTGATGATCGAGTACATTGCTTATCGAAAACAATAGCAGTTCCCACAGCAAGACAGTGAATTAGAAGATCGCGAGCTTTCAATTCACCCCTTTCGTACTCTATATCCTTGATATAAGTACCAACGCTTACTCCAACTGCTCCCTCAGCTTCACATTTGTAAGTATTTTCGGTGAGTCGGCTTCTAGCTAGGCGGCAGGCTGACTTTATACCTTCTGTATATTCGTCTAGTTCCTGTTGGCTAAATTCTCTAAATTCTTTTGTAAGAGATTGAGCAGACTGAAACAAAAGGTGTGAATTCATGATGGCATTTGTAAGATTACTAGGGCGTACATAGTAAGAACAAAGACCGATTACTAAACCTTTTGGGTAATACCCTGCTTGCTGAAGTTTCCAAAACTCCTGACCACTCAAGTTGGTAATAAAGGGGTGTTGCTCTAATGCTCGATTTGGTAATCGAATTGCTGTACCAATTGCTGTAAATTCAATAGCTTTAGAACTCCAGTCATGTTCTTGAGATTTCAGATATACTCCGATAACACCATGTGCTCCTAATAAGGCTGCCTCTTGCTGTAAGCGATCAATCGCTAATTCCCGCGCCTCTAATTGAATTTGAGTTAAAAGCGGTATCTCGCCCATAAATCCCCAATATTCTTGTACGCATCTGGGGCAATTACAGTTAGAACTACCTTGCAAATCCTGCGGATCTTGTAAAACGTCACGCTTTAATAGTGCAGAACCACCTAGAAGGTTACGAAAATAATCTTGATGACTAACTCTGTAAAAAGAAGTTCCTGTCACCAAACCAATTGGTTCGTAGCCTGCCTCACGCATTAGTAAATGCTCAGTATTGGTGAGTTCACTGGCAAAAAAGTTATTACTTTCGTCCTTCTGTAACTGAATACGATGTTGAGCTTCAAGTGGAATTTTACCCATTTTCAGCACTTTCAAGCTTTTGGCTCGTGCTTCCCTCTTTTGCTTATCCTCTCCAAACTTTTGCCACCAAAACGGCATATACTTCACCTAACTAGCTAGAAAATTATCTAAAGCAAGACGAATGTCTTCACTCTGTGCTGCGAGCCGAATAAGCTCATGAACAATTTCGCCAATCCACTCATGAACAGAAACTTCATTCGTTTTTATTACAATTCCTCGAACTAGCTTCATAATCCTAGCTTTAAATATGCCGCTAGATTGTCGGCTTATTTCATAGTTATGTTTATCTAGTTGAAGCGTAATTTTCTGAATTGAGCGTTTATTAGATAGTAATGAAATATTTCGATTTACAGTAGTGTTATGAGGTAGTGCTTGTTCAAACTTTCTAGCTAATAACTCAAGCATACCTTCTGTTTCTAGGTGATCGAGGCGTAAAGCCGCAACTAAGGTATCAAACTCCAAGCGTTTGGCTTCGTCCTGTTCTAAAGAATTGTTATTATCTAGACGGGATAAAATTAATTTCCCTCTCTTGAAAAGTACAGGTGTCAAATGTTCTGGAATTCCTTCTAGTTGGATGGCATTACAACCTAACATATAGGCAAATTCAATTGATTCTTCAGATGCCAAGGCAGTATAAAAGCCAACAGCAAATTCAATTGCAGCACGATCACCGATAGCCTGACCCATACCAATGACGTACTCAATATTTTGAGCGATCGCCTCAGCTTGAAATTGTGAGTAACAAGCATTGAGAACAACACATTCAACCCGATTAGAAAAAAGCTTAAATAAGCTTGCTAATGCCTCTGAACTAACTAATTTTTCTTGTCCCGTTGCATCTTCAAAAACTAAACCATCTTGCCCTGCCCCATGACCGCTAAAATGCACGATCTGTGGCTTAAAATCCAACATTGCTTGTTGGATATCTCTTGGTCGGGTCGCGCCAGTGGAATTGATAGGTATTTTGCCGTATCCGGCTAAACGTAATCTTTCCCTAATATCTCGCTCCTCTTCTTGCAAACGCAAACTTTTTATTCCTTTCGGATTTGCTGCTAGCAACAAGATTGACTTTAATACAGGGCTATCGTTCATAGAAATTACAAGAAGAATTTAAAGTTAATTCAATGATATTTCAGAGAAATGTTATAATTTACTGCCCTATAAATAGATTAACATTTACACGCGACGACTCTGGATACTTCGCAATTATCTTTACCCTCTACTTCTCGAAACATTATCGAGAAATGAGATCTAAACTAAGCTCGACCACAAGCTTAGCTTCTATTGCTACTTAGCTTTTTGGTTGTAGCGATAGTTAAATCGTAATGTGTTGTGATTATATCAGACTTTAATTGTAACCTTCAGGGGGGGTGGGAGTATGATAGTGCAGAGGGTCCAGTGTAGGCGATCGCTACAGGTTGGCAGTGGCGTGTACGAAATTGTTAAACGCTACGATACCGACACGTACAGGGCGGTTTACGCGGTAAAGATTGGGGAGAAAGTCTATGTTCTGCACGCTTTTCAAAAGAAATCGAAAAAAGGTATTAAAACCCCACAAAGTGACGTTGACCTGATTAAACAACGCTATAAGGACGCACTGGCAAGGGAGGAACAGTCATGACAGAAGAACCCGTTTTTGAAGAAAGCAGTGGCAACGTCTTCGCTGATCTCGATTTAGAGGATGCAGACGAACTTTTCACCCGTGGCAAGATAGGGATTCAGGTGCTCCGCCTCTTGAAACAACGTAACCTGAAACAGCGCGAAATCAGTGACCTACTCGGCATCCCACAGCCAGAAGTCTCTCATCTGATGAAAGGAGAGTTTCAACGGTTTAGCGAGGGCAAACTCCTTACTTTCCTCAAGCGACTCGATACGGAAATCACCTTACATCTTCGCCCCCGTCATGCGGGAAACCAGGATGCTGAAACTGTGGTGTCCCTATAAGGTCAAAGAATTCCACTTTGGTTCATTGGAGTGCCTTAAGCTGAAATTATGGCTAGGCAGTCAGCAGAAGTAGGCTATATAAAAAAATGAGGTAAAATGCCGCGTACAATTGACTGTCATTTAGGCGTTGCATGATCAAGGGGAAGAGACAACATGGATAATAACATCATTTCGGTAACGGGAATAAGCGAACCGCTGCTCAACCTTATTGATGAACGGGTTCGTGAGAAAGGCGGTGACAGAGCCGCATACGTCCGCGATTTGATTGAACAGGATATTTATGGTGCATCCGTGCCACGTTCAACAGAAGGTACGTTAGGAAGACAAAAACACACATTTACCGTTCAAGGGAAAAAGCGTCCTTTTGACCCGAAACAATGGGCAGCCGACATGAAAAGACTTACTCAGGGAGCGTCAGAAATACCTGTTTTACCGCCAGAAGCCTTCACCCGTGAAAGCATCTATGGGAATCACGACTGATGCCTTACATGGCGGATACAAACATCCTATTACGGTTTATTGCCCCATCTGACCCGAATCACATTCTCGTTCGTGATGCTATATACTCTCTGCTGATCCGGGGAGAGGAAGTCTGTTACACGTCGCAAAACCTAGCAGAATTTTGGAACGTATGCACCCGCCCCTCAACAGCACGAGGCGGCTTTGGTTTATCCATTGAGGAAACAGACTTTAGAGCGCAAATCATAGAGCGTTACTTTACTTTCTTACCGGATAGTGAAGCCGTTCATACTGAATGGCGGCGTTTAATCGTAGACTATAAGGTATCCGGCGTTAAAGTGCATGATGCCCGTATGGTGGCTTCCATGTACGTTCATGGTGTTAGCCATATTATGACTTTTAATATCGATGACTTTACCCGTTACACTGAAATTACAGCACATCACCCCACAGATGTAACATCTTGAATGCTGCATAATGAAATTGCTTTGGTATAATGCCAGTTGCTGACCGAGCGCTGTTGAAAGCGAGTCGTTCTGCTGGCAGCTAACACGCGCAGCGCTCAGTCAGATCGCTTCGCTCAACTGGCTCAAAACAGGGAGAGTAGACTGTAAATTTTTCCCACGCATCTTTTTCTTAGAGAAAAACCGGAATTGATGGAGTTTTAGCAATAACGGCGTATTAGGTGTCTTAACAACACCTTGCAATCATTCAGTTTCGGCTCCCCTTTATCAGGATTGGGCATTGTTCTGTGTGGCTTCTTTGGATTCCTTTGGTGCTTTTCCTTGAAAGCATTGGGCAGAAGCGTTGAGCAATTCAAATCCGTCATCTGTGTTTGGTCCCATGCCACCGCTAACCGCGATGACGAAGTAATCCATTGATTTGGCTGAGTTCGCAACTTTCTGCCAGGTCTTTTGCTTGACACTGAAACTGACGACGCGATCGCCATATTGAACCTTAAAAAGGTGCGTTCCATCCTTTGTTGCTTGCGGGGTAGGAATTTGATTCATTTTGAGTGTGACTTCTAGCCTGGTAGCGCTGTTCATGGTTGTTTTCTTTTCTACGGTGCTTTGTACTACATTACTAGCAACGCCAACGGGGGCTGGCGCAAAGTGTTGTTTCTTTGACTTGGGCTTGAGCGGCTGTCTAATCACTTCAGCCTGTATTGCTTCCAACCTTCCTTGTTGAAAGCGGCACTCAAAATAACAAAAGTGATTGAGCCAGCCTGGATTAACCTTGCTGTGGTAAACACGCACTGGAAACGCCTTCCAGCGGGGGCTTTTCTCTTGCCCACTTGGTGGTTTTTCGTTGCGATGAACGAGCACTAGGTAAGAATCCTCGTCAACCTGTCGCACCACCCCAGATACATGGGCTGTTGCTGATGGACAATTGGGGGACGGGCGATTAAGGTGAACGAAATAGTACGGGGGTTGAAGGGATGAATGCGGGTAACAATTAAAGCAGGTGATTTCTCCTTCTTTCCATTTGCCCATTCCGCGTAGCGCGATCGCTTGTTTATCCAAATAGGCAGGTAATATAACACCATCAACCAGTACCAGGATTCCCTGTCGTAGGTTATCGGCACTGGGCAAATACGAACCTTCTAAAAAGGCGATACATTGGAATTTGTCTTTAAGTGGCTGAAACTGGGACTCGGACCGGGACATTGCTGTATCATCTGACTGCTGTATCAATGGTACAAGTGATAGCCTAATTGTTTGAACGCTTATTATTTCAGCAGACGTCAAAACCAGCTTTTCCCATCGCTAACTGCTGTGGCATCCTATCACTATCAAACCAATGTTTCAAAGAATTTCAGGATTATTTGGCACTTATTCTTCATTAATAAGTGGCACCTTTAACAGTGAAAAATGATCCTGTTTAAACAGGAGTCCATTTAATTCTAAAAATTTACAAGCCTGAACCCTGTCAAAAATGGGGTATCCAGCGCTTCCCAAAGACCACGCCGGGAACACCTTATTCTTTCAAGGTTTTCGGAAATCGATGATGAAGCAAAAGTTAAGGTTTTACCCCTATCAAAAAACGACCGTTTTTTGATAGAAATTAGGGGATATATACAATATTTATACGCACTCTAAATAAAAACTGCATATCTATTCAAATATGCCAATTTTTTAATTGAGTGTTAAAGCATATTGATGTCAGGGTAAGCGCAAGAAAAACAGCCTGACTTTTCCCGTTATCTCTTTGGCGGATGCGATCGCTTACTATGTCGCTATCCCAAAGTCGTATTTTTTCGGTACTTATTGTCATTAGCTCTAAACAGT